>NZ_JAHQCW010000038.1:0-39129 GCF_019042275.1 Diplocloster agilis | reverse complement strand
GACGGTCTTACAAAGCTGAGCTTTCCCGAGAGCCTGCAAACTATTGGATTCTCTGCGTTTCAGGGCTGCGACGGCCTTGAAAGCGTGAGCTTCCCTGAGGGCCTGCAAACCATCGAATCCTCTGCGTTTAACGGCTGCGACGGTCTTACAAAGCTGAGCTTTCCCGAGAGCCTGCAAACTATTGGATTCTCTGCGTTTCAGGGCTGCGACGGCCTTGAAAGCGTGAGCTTCCCTGAGAATCTGAAAACCATTGGGAGCTCTGCGTTTCAGAGCTGCGGCAGCCTTGAAAGTGTGAGCTTCCCAGCCAATGCCAAGCTGGAAACCATTGAGAATAATACGTTTAATAATTGCGTTAGTCTTACGGACGTGAGCTTCCCTGAGGGCCTGAAAATCATTGAGAAATCTGTGTTTTACGGTTGCGTCAGCCTTACGGACGTGAGCTTTCCCGCAAACATTCAAACCATTGGGAAATATGCGTTTAACGGCTGCGCCGGCCTTACCAGCGTAAGCTTACCGGAGGGCCTGGAAACCATTGAGGCCCAGTCGTTTTCCAACTGCGGCAGCCTTAAAGCCTTTGAAGTCGAAACTGATAATCTGTATTTTTTGAGCAAAGACGGCGTGCTGTACAACAAAGTCAACAATACGCTGCTACAATATCCTATAGCAAAGAGCGGAACGTCTTTCAACGTGCCGGACGGCGTGACCGCTATTGGAGACTATGCGTTTGACTCCTGCGGCAGCCTTACCAGCGTGAGCTTCCCAGAGAGTCTGCAGACTATTGGGAATAATGCGTTCGCCTCCTGCGGCAGCCTTACCAGCGTGAGCTTCCCAGAGAGTCTGCAGACTATTGGGAATAATGCGTTCGCCTCCTGCGGCAGCCTTACCAGCGTGAGCCTCCCAGAGAGCCTGCAGACTATTGGGAGCTCTGTGTTCGAATCCTGCGCCAGCCTTACAAGCGTGAGGTTCCCAGAGAGCCTGCAAAGCATTGGGTTCTCTGCGTTCGAATCCTGCACCAGCCTTACAAGCGTAATCTTCCCAGCCAATGCACAACTCCAAACTATTGGGGCCTCTGCATTCGCCTCCTGCAGCAGCCTTGAGGAGATTACTTTCCCGGCAAGTCTGAGCGCTATTGGGGTTGAGACGTTTGCCTACTGCGGAAACCTTTCGTCCCTGACCTTTTTGAGGGATGCGCCCGCGTTTTCTCATTTCAGCGCCTTCACCGGGATAGCTTCCGCCGGCGTTATCTATTACCCTGCCGGGTCGGAGAAGTACACGGAGGCTTGGAAAAAGGATAAGCTTGTCCTCGGCCCTGACTGGAAACTTGCGCCCGCTTACCGGCTGAAGGTGGAACACGGCGCAGGGGACGGTACGTACGGGGCGGACGTCCGGGTAACCGTCAAAGCGGATACGCCACCCTCCGGTCAGGTGTTTGACAAGTGGGTGTCATCGGGAGGCAGATTTGACAACGCGAACAGCGCCACCACCACCTTCATCATGCCCGCCGCCCACGCCACTGTGACGGCGACCTATAAGGATGACACCCCGCCTCCCGGCCACACCCATTTCTTTGATTCGGCCTGGAGGTACGACAATAACAATCACTGGCACGAGTGTACGGCAGGCGACGGGGCCAGAGCGGACGAAGCTGCCCACACCGCAAGCGAGTGGATCACCGACAAGGCGGCTGCTAAAACCGAAGCGGGCAGTCGGCACAAGGAATGTACGGTTTGCCATTATGTAATGCAGACCGAAAGCATCGCCCCCACAGGGCCGACCGACATCACCGTGGACGGCGCGCCCTTCACGGTCACTATCAACGAATCCACTATCCCGCAGACGGGCGACACGGCAAATCCGCTGCCCTGGCTGCTGGCAATGCTGGCAGCCCTGACAGGCGGCGCGGCCCTGCTGCTCTATCGGAAATGCCGCTGCACCAAGCGCCGCGGATAAGCGCGGCAGGGCTCCAAGGAGCCCTCCGCTCCGCTGCCGATAGGGGCGTTCCACAGCAGAAGACGATGCCCCAATCGAAAACGATACCTCAGACCAATAATACGGTCAGCCGGAAAGCGAAGAACTATCATAAATACCCTTTAGTATTCGAGAATCTCGATTCCCAACATATTGCCAAGGGCAGTCAATTCCGCTCTCACATCCTGGTATATCACCACAAAATGCGGTTCGAAGCCTGCTTTCACACTCCGGGTTACCACTTCCTTCACGGGGGAATCCGCTTTGACTACCACACTGGTTCCGGTAAATTGCTTTGCCTTAGGAAGGGCAGAACCGTTTAACAAAAAGAAACGGAAGGAGCCGTCCGGCTTCCGCCCGATCCGAAATACGGTAACCGCTTCGCACTCTTTACAGCCGAAGTCCTGGCAGGGACCGATCTTCCGGTTGGGATGCACACCAACGCAGGCGCCGGTTTTTTCGCTGGCCAGAGAGCAGGCCGCCATACCGCAGTGCCAGTAAGTGAGCGTATTCTCCGACTCATCCAGGGATACCGGGTCGCCGAAGAATACCGCCTGGCCGGAAAGCTCCATTCCTATGTACATGGAGAGCGCGCCATAGATATCCGCCTCGCAGCTGGCGGCGATATGTTCATCGTTGAGCAGGGATAAAACGGAACAGACCGGTGTGCCGTAGCTGGTAAAGAAATCCGGCCAGCAGCGGGAGGCAAGCGCTCCAATCCCGTGAGCAGAGACGTATTCCTTATAAGCTTTATAAAGCCTGGCGAACCCCATCCTGTTTTCCGCCGGTGTTTTTTCCAGGCCGCACATACGCCGGTAGGCCTCTTCCAGATAAGGAAGACATTCTTCCTCCTTATAACTTTTCGCCATGCCGATCAGTTCTCTCGCCTCTATAGATTCTAAAGTCACACCAAATACCTTAAGCAGCTCCAGATCCAGTGCGCGCCCGAAGCCAAAACCCTGAGGCGTATGGCCGATAGCGGCCATTTTCAGAGAGTTCATGGAATGTAGAACTTCCGCCGCGCGAATACAGACAGATAGTTGGCGTTTGACCTCTTCTTCTTCCGGTGATCCGTAGAGATACTCAAAACTACGGTCTCCCAGCTCTGCCATGGCATTGGCCGCCGAATAGGCGCCGGTCAGGGAATTCAATCGGAGCCGCCCCCCATCGATCGCCGGTTCCCGCAGTGTCCATAGTAGCACCGGACAGTCGAAACGCTTCAGAATTTCGCTGGCATAGGCTGAGTTTGCAAAAGTAATGTTCTGTAAGATCAGGAGATGGGGAGAGATCCGGTCTGCGAATTCACACAGATCCTCCAGAGACAATAACATTTTGTCCGGATAAACCCCGCTGTTTGTAAAGGAAGAGATGACCTTTACGGATTTTTCAAATTCTTTTTGAGCACTTTCCAGATGAAAGGTGGGAACACCAATCGGAATGTACGCTACCTGGAAATCAGTCATGTTAAATACCCTCCTCGGTTAATTAATTTTTTAAAATATTTAAAATAATAAAAGTATAGAGAAATTAATAGTGGGTTTATTAAAGTATAACATTTGACCCACATATTTTCAATAATTAATTAAAACATTTAATAAATACTATTGACACTCCCCAATAACTCAAATATAATGTGAATATGCAGAGATAAATAGTGGAAAATAGTAAAATTAAAACTGTTAATCAGATGGTATCCCGAATGACGGGGGAAAGGCGGCAGTATGGTTGACAAATTCACATTCCACATGCCTACAACGGTGTGTTTTGAAAACGGAATAGCGAAAAAGGTAAAAGATTACATAACGGGAGAAAATGTCTGTATTATTTCCGATCCTTTTCTGTTTGAAAATGGAACGGCACAGGCCCTCGGCGCGGCAATGGAGGGCAAGAAGGTTGTGTATTTCAGCAGAATTGAGCCAAATCCTTCCTGCGAGAGTGTAGACGAAGCGGCGGCGTGCATCAGGGAAGCCAAAGCGGACTGCGTGATCGGGCTTGGCGGGGGAAGTTCCCTGGATGTATCCAAGATGGCGGCTTGCCTGGGAGATAATGAAGGAAGTATCTATGATTATTACGGAGGCGGGAGTAAAACTCTTAAAAAAAGAAAGACGCAGTTAATCTGTATTCCCACCACTGCCGGCACAGGAAGTGAAGTGACCAATGTGGGCGTTTATACGAACAAAAAGGCGGGAATCAAAATGCCCATGGTCAACCAGGAATTCTGGCCGGACTACGCGTTAATCGACGGGGAACTGACGGTCAGTCTGCCGCCGTGCGTCACGGCCTCTACGGGGATGGACGCATTTTGCCATGCCATTGAGGCATATTGGAACAAGGAATCCCAGCCGGTCTGTGACATGCTCTCCATGGGAGCGCTGAAGAGTATATTGGAGCATATTAAGACCGCCTATGACCATCCGGATGATCTGAATGCCCGCGGGGCAATGATCACGGCCAGTCTGATCGCCGGCATATCCTTCAGCCAGACCAGGACGACCGGTATCCATGCGCTGAGCTTCCCCCTTACGACGGAGTTCGGCGCGAGCCACGGCACGGCATGCTCGATTACTCTTCCGGCGTTTATACGAAAAAGCAGGGAACAGGCCGGCGAGAAAATGCAGCAGCTCTGCAATTATCTTGGGTATCCGGATGCGGAAGCGCTTGCGGATGGAGTGGAAGAGTTAATGAAGAGTATGGGAATGCCGGTAAGACTGTCCCAGATCGGCGTCAGGGAGGAGAATCTTACACATATTGCGCAGGTGGGTTTATCTGCGGCGATTATCCGGCTGACACCGGCTGTTATGAATGAACAGACAGTAACTGAATTACTCAGATCTATTTTATAAGTGATTTGTTTCTTTTTTTTGATGAATTATTTAAAAGATTTAACAAAATAAAAGATCTTATAAAATAAAAGATCATAGAAATGATCTGGGAAGATAAAGAAAACATAAAAATTCAGGAGGAGAGGAAATGCCAGAGAACAGAATAGAAATGCTCAAAAACCGTGCGGATGAGATCCGAAAGCTTACCATCCGGTCGATCGGAAGTCTGGGAACCGGCCATATTGGAGGGGCACTTTCCCTGTGCGAGGTACTGGCGGCGCTGTATTTTGACGTGATGCATATTGATCCGGAGGATTCCAAAAAGCCGGACAGAGACCGCTTCGTCTTATCGAAAGGCCACGGGGGACCCGCAGTCTACGCCGCGCTAGCTCTCAGAGGATTTCTTGCAGAGGAGGAACTGGACACCTTGAACCGTCCGAACACTCATCTGCCCAGCCACTGCGATATGCGCCTTACCAATGGAATCGACATGTCCACCGGCTCCCTGGGGCAGGGATTCTCCGCGTCGGTTGGCATGGCGCTGGCGGCTCAGCTGGATCAAAAGGACCTGTATGTATACTCCATCATCGGGGACGGGGAAAGCCAGGAAGGGCAGGTCTGGGAAGCGGCCATGCTGGCCGGCAGCCGGAAACTGGATCATCTCATAGCGTTTACGGATTACAACAAAATGCAGATCGACGGTTATATCGAAGAGGTCAACGGGCTGGAGCCCCTGGACAAAAAATGGGAGGCATTTGGTTTCCATGTACAAAGCATCAATGGGCACGATATCGGAGAGATTCTGTACGCCATCGACAATGCGAAGAAAATAAAGGGAAAACCTTCGATGATCCTATTGAACACGATCAAGGGGAAAGGCGCTTATTTCTGTGAGAACCAGGTCGCTTCCCACAATATGAATATTACGGAAGACATGTGGCAAAAAGCAGTAGCATTACTGGAGAAGGAGGGATGAGGCGATGACAGCGATAAAGGAAACAATGGCGACAGGAAGCAAGGAAGAACGGTGGCTGAGGGAGACCTATGTGGATCTGCTGATCGAGGCGGGTGAGCAAAATCCGGATATCGTCATTCTGGAAGCCGATCTTATGAAGGCGGCAGGTACCATACGTTTTAAAGAACGGTTCCCGGAACGCACCATCAATGTGGGAATCGCAGAGGCCAATATGATGTCGGTGGCGGCCGGAATGTCCGCTATGGGAAAAATTCCTTTTACCCATACCTTTACGCCGTTTACCACCAGAAGAGCCTGCGACCAGGTGACGTTATCCATAGCCTACGCGGGGCTGAACGTAAAAATGATGGGAAGCGACCCCGGCGTCACGGCTGAATTAAACGGCGGTACTCATATGAGCATGGAGGACATGGCGGTTATGAGAAACATTCCGGGAATGGTCATCTACGAGCCGGTAGACAGCGCTCAGCTTCGTAAAATATTTCCGCAGATCGTCTCCCACTATGGGCCGGTCTATATCCGTCTGCTCCGCAGAAACGCCGTATCTATCTTTAATGAGGACCAGGAATTCACACTTGGTAAAGGCACTGTGCTCAAAGAAGGCGCCGACGTCACGATACTGGCGACCGGGATCATGGTGGCGGAAGCGGTGGAAGCGGAAAAGGAACTAAAAAAAGAAGGGATCGATGCGGAAATTATCAATATTCATACACTGAAGCCCCTGGACGAAGACTTGGTATTAAAAAGCGCGAAAAAGACGAAAGCCGTCGTAACCGCCGAAAATCATAGCGTGATTGGGGCGCTGGGGGGAGCGGTCAGCGAATTCCTGTCCGGAACTTTCCCGGTCCCGGTGATCAGGGTCGGCGTGCAGGATCACTTCGGAGAAGTCGGATTCACGGGATTTCTGCAGGAGAAGTACGGATTGACAAAAAAAGAGATCGTTGCCGCCGCAAAGCAGGCAATCCAAATCAGGAGGGAACAGGCATGAAAAAGATTGTGATCGGATCAGACAAATCAGGATTTTTTCTAAAAGAGGCGGTCAAAGTACATCTGGCCGAAGCGGGATATGAAGTGGAAGACTGCGGGACAAAAAACGTGGATGAGCCGATGCCCTATTTTCAGGTGGCCCCCATCCTGGCTAAAAAAATACAGGATCAGGAATATGAAAAAGGCATCCTCATCTGCGGCACAGGAATGGGAATGGCGGTGGTGGCCAACAAATTTAGAGGTGTCTATGCCGCTGTCTGTGAAAGCACCTACGCGGCCAGAATGTGCCGCGCGGTGAACGACGCTAACGTGCTGACCATGGGCGGCTGGGTGACTGCCGACGTGCTGGGCTGTGAGATGGCGGACGTATTCTTAAACACCGGATTTACCCAGGGGCTGGAAGAGTGGAGGCAGGAATTTCTTCGAAATGCGAGAGAGGAAGTATTTTCACTGGAAAAACAAATCTATGCGGATTAACGGCTTATTACGAAAGGCCTGGCGGATATTTTGGCTGACCTATTGCGAATAAGTTGGATGAAAAGATATTGTGAACAGAAAGATATAGCGGATAAAAAGATATAGCGGATAGAAAGATATAGTGGGAAAAGATATGGTGGGTAAAAAGATATAGTGAGTGGAAACGTATAGTGTATAGAAAGACGGCAGATAGAAAGGAGCAGTTATGAAATATTTTTTAGACAGCGCCAGATTAGAGGAAATCGAATACGCCTTTGAGAATTATTGTATCGACGGGGTGACCACGAACCCGAAGCACATTAAAATGAGCGGAAAACCTTTTATGCAGGTGGTACGGGATATCGCAGCCTGGATCGAAAAAAAGGGGCTTCAGGGCATAGACCGGTTCCCGGTATCCTTTGAGATCAATCCCCATCTGGATACATGGGAAGAAATGGTAACAGCCGCGAAAGAAGTGTCCTCCTATTCTCCGAACTATGCGATTAAGATTCCGTGCTGCGAACAGGGACTGATCGCGGCGAAAAAGCTGGAGGAAGCCGGGATTCGTACCAACGTTACACTGGTATTCAGCACATCCCAGGCCATTCCGGCCGGCAAACTGAACGCGAAGTTCGTATCCCCTTTCGTGGGCTGGAAAGAAAACAGCGGCGACAGTGCGGACTACATACGGAATATTATCGAAGTTTACAAAAAATTCAATTTCCAAACAGAGATAATCGTCGCGGCCGTCCGCAACGGCAGGCAGATCGGAGATTTTGCGGCGATGGGAGCGGATATCGTAACCTGTGGCCTGGACGTCTATAAGGCCAGTTTCGAACATCCCTTTACTACCTATGGTCTGGAAGTCTTTCGGGATGCCTGGGACAACACCGTCCGGGAATGACCAGGTGATTGCATAAAAACAGAAAGGATATGGGGCTGTGCGGCGCCGCCATACTCCCATCTAAAATGATAATACATCCGATTGGAGAATAAGCCCTCAGGAGGATTATCCGGCGGCTGAGAAGATGATGCGCCGGGTGTTCTCCCGAAGGCGGAAGGCTTTACAAGAGAAATTTAAATTTTACAGCCGCGCAGAAACGAGGTAAAGGATGAGCGAATACTTAGGAAAATTACATGAAACAGCCATACGTTTCCCGGATACGGACATCTGGATGGATTCCTGCGGGGAAGAAGAGTTGAATTACGGACTGGAACGGGGGATCGTGGGAGCAACCAGCAATCCGATCATTGTCGGCAGCGTGATCAAAAATGAGCTTGCCACATGGGAGCCCAGGATATGTGCATTGATTGATGAGAATCCGGAAGCGGACGAGGATGAGATCGCATGGAAGCTGATCGATGAAATCGGAGCCTTGAGAAGCAAAAAGCTGCTTCCCATTTTCCGTGAGTTCCAAGGGAAAAAAGGCCGTCTGTCCATCCAGACAAATGCCAAATACTACCGCAATACCGGAAAAATGGTAAAACAGGCATTACACCTGAACTCTCTGGGTGAGAACATGCAGATAAAGATGCCGGCCTGCGAGGCGGGGATAGCGGCAATGGAAGAAGTCACATACCAGGGGGTTAGTATCAATGCGACCGTCTCCTTCACCGTAGCCCAGGCAGTCTGCGTAGCCGAAGCCGTAGAGCGAGGGTTAAAACGCAGAAAAGCAGAAGGGCTTCCCGTTGACCAAATGGCGCCCATCTGCACCATCATGATCGGAAGAACCGACGACTGGATGAAAGAATATATAAAAAAGACGGGCATAGTCATAGAACCGGAAGCCTTGGAATGGGCCGGTGTGGCAGTCATGAAAGAAGCGTACCGGATCTTCCGGGAACGCGGATACGCCACCCGCCTTCTGACCGCGGCGAACCGCAACCAATATCACTGGTCCGAATTTATCGGGGGAGATCTGGCCCAGACGATCAACTATTCCTGGCACAAACGCTTAAACGCCTGTCAGGTGGAAGTAAAAGACCGGATCCACGATCCCGTAAAAGAAGAATACCTCCAGGAATTAAACCGTCTGGAAGAATTCCACAAAGCCTTCGATGAAAAAGGAATGCGTCCCTGTGAGTTCGAGACCTACGGAGCGTTCCAGGCGACCCTTGACACCTTCATTGCCGGATACGATGATCTGTGCAGACTGATCCGCGGCTACATGATATACCCGCTGCCGGCCCCCGAGCCGTCCCTGACCAAGGCAGCTGCGGCAACCCAAGCCGAGGCGCAGCTTAAAACGCGCCAACAGATATGATAAAACCAAAGCAAACCCTGCCGCTACTGCTGCTGGCTCTCATATGGGGCAGCTACTATGTGGCCAGCCAGAAAGCGGTACAGGGCCTAAGCGTATTTTCCGTCGGTATCGTAATCCGTTTTATCACCCTGATACTTTTAACCCTCCTTATGTGGAAAAAAGGGGAACTCAAACTGCTGTTACATACAAAGGGGGTAACTGCCCGCCTCATCCTGATCGGCTGCCTTGGCTTCCTTCTGGATCTGACCGCCTTTATCGGCCTGTCCCTGTCGGCAGCCGGAATCGGTACCGCCCTGTTAAAATGCGATATTATCTTTGTAAACCTGATTTCCGTCATCATTTACAAAGAGCGCTTCACAAAATTCGACTGGGCCTACACCTTTGTCATGCTCTTCGGCGTATTCCTGGTCATGGGCGTCGATTTCGGCAGCTTCAGCCTGGGAGGCCGGGGTGACATCTTCTTTATCCTGAGCGCCCTGTTCGTATCCATCAACGCGTTCGTCATAAAGAGCGTCCAGCTGGACAAAAAAAATCCCGTCGCCGACAATGTGATAGCCTACTACAACAACATCGTCACCATGATCCTGTTTACCATCGCGACAATCCTGATGGGACGGCTCGGGGAACTCAAAATCCTGATCCAGGACAAATCCACGTTAACCGCAGCGCTCCTGGCCGGACTGGGCCAGACCCTGGTCTACATTGTCTACTACTATAACCTGCGGCGGTTCCCTGTCTGGATCGTAAAAGTCTTCCTCCTCCTGATGCCGATCGTCTCCACCCTGATCTGTTTTCTTCTCTTCAAAGAAAAGCTGGCTACCATGCAGCTTCTGGGAATCACAGTCGTACTGGCCGGCGCCTTCGGAATCCTGATGGAACAAAAAAAGAAAGCGCGCTGCGCAGGGGAATGATGGTACCTCGGGGGGGTGAGGCCTTGGGGGGGCGGGTCACTCCGAAGAGATGGAAACCTCGCGGGAGCCGGGATGCTCTTCCTCGGGGGTGGGTATGTCCGCCGGCTGGGGCTGGGAACCGGGGCGGTGTCCGGGGATGCTCCCGGCGGATGGGTTCTTTTGTGTCTCTCCGGCAGCGCGGAGGGCTTGCGCTGGCTGCTGCTAAGTGGAATCGGAAAGCCGGGTTCAGGAACCGGGCCAATTCACCAGGAACGCATGATGCGTTCCCGGTTCAGTGGCCCTTGCCCGTCGGACGTGAAGTCCGCCGGTCATCCTGAACCCGGCTTTCCGATTCCGCTAAGCAGCAGCACAGCCGCCCTATGCGCTGCCGGGGAGACACAAAAGAACCCATCCGCCGGGAGCATCCCCGGACACCGCCCCGGTTCCCAGCCCCAGCCGGCGGACATACCCACCCCCGAGGAAGAGCATCCCGGCTCCCGCGAGGTTTCCATCTCTTCGGAGTGACCCTTTCTAAGGTCTGGCCGCAGAGGGGCGCCACCGTTACCTGTGTCCCTGCCTAAAAAATATGCTGATTAAAATACCCATACAAATACTCGATTCCGCTTGGATTTATGTTTGCAGACGTCAGTGAATATTCACTACTCCATAGAAGATATGACTTCCAATGCCGAGTCTCTGATTTCGTACCAGAACAATCCTATCCATCCTCAAACGAAAACGAACCCGGAGTAAGAAAAATTTAGAACTATAATACTGAAACCGTGTGCCCTTTTATTACGAGACTCCCAGTAATCGCCTAATCACCCAAATGCAACAAGGTAAAAATACCGCCTACTGTAAAAAAACAACAGCGAGCCCCATATTTCACCAAAGTAGGGGAGGGAAGGCGGGGAGGGCGGCACCGGGAGATGGGATCGGGGGAACGGTATCGGGCGTCAAATCGCTTGAGGTCAGGCCTTAGAACGGGTTACGCAGATGCCGGGAGAACCTCGCAGGGCCTGGAACACTGTCCGAGCCGCCCTTTGGCGAGTTTGTTCCAGGCCCTGCCAATAAGAGGTTCTCCCGACATCGGAGTTACCCGTTCTTAGGCCTGGCCGAAGCGATTTGACGCCCGATACCGTTCCCCCGATCCCATCTCCCGGTGCCGTCCTCCCCGCCTTCCCTCTCCGGCCCTTAGTAAAAACACCCCGCTAAAGCAAATGCCCCCCCAACTCAAAGAAGCGGTTAATGATTGTATAGGCCGGCCCGATGGTCTCTAGCTCCAGGTTGAAGTGGCTGAACGAAACACGCTCGCTGACGGAAAAGAGTTTTAGGTTTTGATTCAGCACTTCGCGGAACCGGGCGCTCTCGAAAAGCTCTCCGTATAAAATGACGGAGGAGGGCTCCAGAATACAGATCGAATTCTTGATGGCAAGAGACAGATAACGGATCACCTTCTCCAGGGCTTTGACAATGGGGGGATCATTCTGTTCATATGCCTCTACAAGCGCTTCGATTGTGAATTTCTCAGGATTTCCCTCCAGAAGCTCGTAGAGGATCGGTGTGTTTTCTTTGGAAAAGGCTTCCGAAATGGAGCGCTCTATGGAAGAGTAGCTGGCTATGGTTTCCAGACATCCATGATTTCCGCATATGCAGGCAAGACCATCGGGTTCCACGATCAGATGGCCCAGCTCAATGGCTTTATAGTCGAAATCATGAGTGGTGTGCCGGTAATTCAGCCTGGCCGCCCCGACGCCAGGACCGTATTTTATAAAAAGCATATTGTCCAGATATTCCCGCCGGGATAAAAATGCTTCGCCGTGGGCCAACGCGCATATATTGTTGGTCAGGATAATCGGTATCTGCAGGGCTTCCTCCAGATAGGCGATGACCTGTACATTTTCTTCCCAGATACCGTAGGATTTCACGCTGATTCCCTGGCGGGATTTTACAATGCCATTTACGCAGACGCCCATCCCCAGGAGAGTGCGTCCGTGCAGGATTTTGTCATCTGCCAATAAGTTTGTAACGCTTTGGCAGAGCTTCGCAAGTATTTTTGAAGAGTCATAATAGCAGTCCGCCGTTAAAACGGTATCCTCAAACAGAATCGTGTTTTTCAGATCCATACACATAATGCGGAATTTGTGTTTGCTGATATAAACGCCGATTGCCGCGAATTTTTTTCCTCGTATTTCCAACAGTATTTCTTTTCGTCCTTTACGTCCGACATTGGAGGACTCAAAGCTGCTTTCTTCCAAAAGCCCTTCCTCGATCAGGTCGTTGGTTATTAGTGTGATGGCTGCCGGAGTAAGTCCCAATGCGGTGGCGATCTCCTTTCTGGAGATACTGCCATTTTGATAAATCAGCCGGAGAATGGAACCACGGTTCTTTTTTTTCACATCCAGCATATTAATTCCGTTTGTTTCCGCCATAGTACATACCCTCTTCTTGTAAATATATTTATTTAAATCTGAATCTGGAGATTTTCCCCTTGTATTCCGGCGTAAGCGCCTTTGGAGGCGGGGATGCTGTCCGGATGGGCAATCAGCCATTTGTTTTTCATCCATATAAGCCGATCCTCCAAAGTGACTGCTTCGGGGAGAGAAGCAAGCGGTTCGTTGGTGCCGGCCGTCAGGACAATAATACTTTTAAAGCCTTCCGGACTTACCCGGCAGGGTGCAAAGTGAAGAGTGGTGGCGTAGAGCTCGACCGCTGTCCCGCGCGGTACATAAAAAGCCGTGACCTGATCGGAGGAGAGCTGATTGCTGCGGATCAACCGCACATCGCTCAAAAGAAGGACAAGATCCGTGACCGCGATATCAAGTTCGGAGCATTTGTGGTACTCCAAGGCGTTCAAACGGTCGGTAGTGCCGTTGCAGTAGCCAACCTGGGACGGAATTCCCGCATAAAAATGCGAGGTCATGAGCGACGCGAATTCCGTGTCCATCAAATCCGGATCGGATGCGGTATATTTGTTTCCGCTTTCCGGAATGTCCTTCTTTTCCATGACCGCCAGAACTTCCTCCAACGGATAACTGGTGATAATACGGCCGTATGTTTGAAAGGCTGCGTCCGTAACCGGATAGAAGGGAATATCCGGATTTTTTTCTTTTAGACGTTCAAAATTCATATTCATCTTATCCTCTCTATAAATAATTAAAGATTTTAAATGATACAGAAAAAATGACTGACAGCAGATATAATATTAAATTAATCATATCAAATTCAAGTTGCTTTTGCAATTGAAAATGAGAAAATATCGCTGTCAGGCAAAATTGATTAAAATATTTAATGAAAAATCAAAATGTCTATTTACAATTGGATATAAATACTATATAATCATGTTTGTAAGGGAAAACGTATAACGAATTGTACAGCATGGTCAGAGAAAATAGGGATGAATTGTTCAATGTTATATGACTTCCCTAAAATTTTACCTATTAAATTAAAACATTTAATTAAAAGGAAAATCAAGAAAAAGGAAAGTGAGAAAGGAAGGTATTGCTTTATGAAAAAAAGATTTCTGGCATTGGCGTTGACGGTAGTATTGGGGATTACCTCGCTGACAGGATGCGGGGCAAAAGAAGAACCGGCGGACAGTAGTGCGAAGAGTGATGTCGGAACAGAGGAGAAAGAAACACCGGCAGATACTCCGGCCGGAACGGAACAGACCGGCTCAGGGGAAATGGTCACTTTGAATTTTCCGAATATCTGGGTGGGCACGGACAGCAAGGCGGAAGTTTTCGGCAAGATGATCACAGGCTTTAACGAACAGTATAAAGGACAGTATGAAGTGAAGGTGGAGGAACAGACCGATTACGACGCTTACCGCGATAAGATCCGTACCCTGATATCCACCGGAGACGCACCGGATATTTTTACGGTTGACAGTATGGCCGACCTGACCCTGTTTGCGGAATCCGGAAAAATAATGGATACCACTTCCTATGTGGAAGGGAATCTGGCCGACCGGTTTGTGGAGAGCGCCATTGACAATGCGAAAATAGACGGCGTATGTTACGGCGTGCCGTATGAGATGGCAGTGGTTCCGTTTATGTACAACCAGAAACTTCTGGATGCGGCGGGGATTACGGAGCTGCCCGCTTCCTTTGAAGATTTCTTTGATGATTGTGAGAAGTTAAAGGCCAGCGGAGTTTTCCCGACTACCCAGATGACCAACGATAATGCCTGGACTTCCATGCTTTGGTATTCCTATGCGCTTGCAGCCTGCGGCGGAGTGGATGTCTATGAAAAAGGACTGGATGATGAAGCATTTGTAAAGGCGGCGGAAATCCTGAAAAAAATGTTTGACTACACCTCCTCCGACGCTGTGGGAGCGGATGCAAGTGTCGTCAACGGTCATTTCTTCAATGAGAGAGCTGCTATTTATACAAACGGAAGCTGGATTCTTGGCCGGATCAAAACAGAAGGAGCAGAAGGACTTTACGACAATCTGTCGATCAGCCCCGGATTATCCGTAGACGGGAAAAACGGCGGAGCCTATGTGAACTCGGTATTGGCTTACATCGTACTGGGAAAACAGGATGACCCCAACAAACAGGCGGCTGCGGAAGCGTTCTTAGAGTACATAACCGATCCCGACCGGGTTCTGGAACTGTCTAATTCCTCAGGAGCTATGTTCGCAATCAGCTATGATGCCAGCAAGATTACCGACCCGTTGATGTCTGAGATTATGGACCAGAGCAAAGCGGCGCCGTTTATGATTCCCTATTTTAACGCGGCTATGCCTACCGCAGTGGCCAATGCATTCCCCAGCGCTTTGGAATCCCTGGTATTGGGTGATGTGGATGCGCAGGGCTTTGTGGATATGTTAAAGAGCGCCCAGTAAAAATAATAAAGATGCGTCATCATACCCCGCCTGCCGGCGGCCTGTGCCGCCGGACAGGCGGGGTATATAAAGGGGGTCTATTATGAAGCATAAGAGACAAAACACGGTGGGTATTGTACTGTTTTTACTTCCGGCTTTGTTCCTGTTTATTGTTTTTTTCGTTTTTCCTATATTTTTCGTCGGCATCATGAGCTTGTTTGACTGGAATGGTATTACGGACGCCGGATTTGCCGGATTGCAAAATTATGCAAAAATATTCAGTGATAAGGTATTTTGGCGCAGCCTCAGGAACAATGTCATCTGGGCGTTATCCGCCTGCTTTATTCAGGTGCCGCTGGCATTATTGATGGCGCTGATCCTTTCCAAAAAGCCAAAGTTCTGGAAGTTCTTCCGAACCGTCTACTTTCTTCCCCAGGTCATATCCGGTATCGCCATTGCAACGCTGTGGTCGGCGGTCTACAACAGTGAATTCGGTCTGCTGAACGGGATATTAAGAGCCGTAGGACTGGGAGATCAGGCGAAAAACTGGCTGGGTAATCCAAGCACCGCATTTATCTGCGTCCTGATCTATGGGCTGTTTTACATAGGATATTATATGGTGATTATGATGGCCGGTATCACGGGGATCGACCAGACCTATTACGAGGCGGCCCGGATCGACGGAGCCAATGTGTTCCAGACGGATATCCATATCACCATACCATTGATCAAATATTCGCTGTCCACCTGTGTGACTCTGGCCGCGGTATTCGGCCTGCGTACGTTTGAACAGGTTTACCTGCTCACAAACGGGGGGCCGGCCAACCGGACTTCCGTCCTGGTGCTCTATTTATATAATCAGATGCGCAACAACAACTACGGCGGGGCCAATGCGTCCAGCGTGATGCTGATCCTGACCGGCGCTTTGGTCATCGTATGCATACGGAAAATGTTTTCATCCAGGGATGAGTAGGAGGAAGATCAGATGGTAAAAACAGCAAAGAAAAATAAAATACATGAGCAGCTGACGCCGAAGACCGTGGTAATAAAAATCGCCAAATGGTTTTTGATCCTGTTCTTTGGGATATATACCCTGTTTCCCCTGGTCTGGCTCTTTGTCACGTCGCTTAAGACGAACGCGGAATATTTTGACAATCCGTTTTCCCTGCCGGCCGTGATCCAGTTTCAGAATTACGTGAACGCGTTTTCCCAGGCAAATCTGGGGCGGATGATTATCAATTCCATCACGGTTTCCGTGATTGCCACGTTTATCAATATCATGGCCGCCGCCATGGCCTCCTACGCTATCTCCCGTTTTCAGTTCAAGGGAAAAGAAGCTATATTTGCCATGTTTTCCGCCGGCGTCATGGTGCCGCTTAACGCGCTGATGGTTCCTTATTTTACGATTTTCAGCAGAGCAGGCTTACTGGATTCCCTGAATTCCCTTCGCATCCTGTACGCGGCCATCGGACTGCCGATGTCGGTCTTTATCGTCCGCGGGTTTATGGATTCCTTTCCGAGGGAGATCGAGGAGGCCGCCTATGTGGATGGCTGCGGATTTTACGGGAGGTTCCTGCGCATCGTGCTGCCGCTGACCAAGACAGGGCTTGTGACCGCCGCCACCTTCCAGTTTCTGACCTGCTGGAATGAATTCGTCTATGCCAATCTGCTGACCTCCTCCCCGGCAACCAAGACGATCCAGATCGGAATCCGGTATTTTACCAATCAGTTTACAACCGATTATGTCTCCATGTACGCGGCGATCGTGATCGCAATTATACCGAGTATTATCGGGTACATGCTGTTCCAGGAGCAGATCATATCGGGTCTTACCAGCGGTGCGGTGAAAGGTTAGAGGAATGGAACTTGTTCATGTAAATATACTGGAAGATGGAGAAATACTGGAAAATTATTTTATCAGAACAGAAAACGGATGGATTCAAAATATAGATACCATGGATCATTACCGGAGGAAGCAGGAAGAGGTTCTTGACGGGGAACACCATTTCCTGTGTCCCGGTTTTATCGATATACATAATCATGGGGCAGTTGGATATGACGCGATGGACGGGACGGAGGAAGCGTTGGCCGGGATCGCAGGTTTTCATTTTCGGAACGGGGTGACCTCCTTTCTGGCGACAACCATGACCGCCCCGTTAGAACAGGTTAAAAACCTGGCGGGTCTGTTGGAGAGGGGGATTAAGACAGAGGCGGATATCCTGGGTATCCATATGGAAGGGCCGTTTCTGTCGGAAAGGAACAGGGGAGCGCAGCCCGGGCAGTATCTTTTGAGCCCGAAAGAGGAACATTTGAGGATACTGGATGAGATGAAACCGTGGATTCGTCTGATAACGGTATCGCCGGATGTACCACGCATCGGGTTGCTTCTCAAATACTGCAAAGAGAATGGGATTACGGTCTCGGGCGGACATGACGGAGCCATTGATGAGGAAATCTACCGGGCAATACAAGGCGGTATGAAAAGCGTGACGCATCTGTACTGCTGCAGTTCCTCTATTTCCAGAAGACAGGACGCCGTGAAGCACATCGGGCTTACGGAAATCGGCCTGGAGGACGACCGGTTGTACGCGGAGGTGGTAGCGGACGGACATCATATACCGGCGGCCCTATTCCGGCTGATCTATAAATGCAAAGGGTACCGGAAGATGTGTCTCGTCTCCGATGAAATCCGGGCGGCCGGCCTTGGGGACGGAGAGTTCATGCTGGGCAGCGGGAAACATGGAGTTCCGGTTAACGTAAAAGATGGTATCGCCTTGTTAAAGAGTGAGACCGCATATGCCGGGAGCGTGACACCGATCCGCCGGATGGTGGAGCGGCTGGTGAAAGCGGGGACTGTCCCGATTGAGCAGGCGTGTTATATGGCTTCCTCCGCGCCGGCGGAACTGCTGGGCTTAAAAGACCGGGGGCATATCCGCGTAGGCTGCGCCGCTCATTTTAATATTCTGGATCGGGAAGGCGGCCTGCGCAGAACCGTAAAGGAAGATAGGAACGGGTGAAGCACAGAAGCGTAAAAGCGGAATGACTTTTTTGGAAGAAAAGGGAGGAGTAAGAGTTGAAACCATTGGAAGAGATTACAAAGGAAGAGTTAGGGAACGGCAGCCCCATCGCGCTGGAGATCGTGGATACGGAAGAAGATATCTATTATCATATGGCGCTTGACATGTTTGAACATATCACGGCAAATAATCAGGCAGGCAGGAATACCGTATTTATCGTGCCGGTAGGGCCGGTGGGACAGTATAAAAAGCTTGCGTGGCTCTGTAATAAAAACAGGGTGAGCTTAAAAAATGTCTGGTTTTTTAATATGGATGAGTATCTGGATGACCAGGACCGGCCGATTCCGCCGTCCCATCCCCTGAGTTTCGAGGGATTTATGAACCGGGAATTTTATGATGTGATGGAGGAGGAATTAAACATTCCGGCCGAACAGCGCATCTTTCCGAAACCGGGGAGGGAGGACGAGATTTTCAGGCTGATGCAGGAAGCCGGCGGCGTGGATGTGGCTTACGGCGGGATTGGGATCAACGGGCATATCGCGTTTAACGAACCGCCGGAAATAGAGGTGCCGGCCGGGGAATTCCGGGAATATAAGACCCGGGTGTTAAGCCTTACCAGAGAAACCCGGACCGTGAACGCCATCACTGCGGCCAACGGTTATATCGATTATATACCCGCCCGCTGTATCACGGTTGGGATGAAAGAGATCCTGTCCGCCAGACAGATCCGTTTTTATATGAACCGTATGTGGCAGAAGGGAATAGTCAGGAAGATCCTGCACGGAGAGGTAACTTCCCGTGTGCCGGCTTCCCTGTTCCAGAACCACCCGGACGCAAAGCTTACGATCACTTCTTATGTAGCGGAACCGCCGGTTGGAAAGCTGCGTTAGGTTGGAATACCGGGCTTTGTCTGGGAAGCGGAATAAAAGTATATCGGAAAAGCCATAAAGGCAGCAGGAGAGGAGTATCATTTGGAAGCGATAAAAACAGTTGTGATCGGCGTAGGGATGATGGGATATTCACAGATCCGGAATTGTCTGGAGCCGCTTACAGATTACGATATCACAGCCGTCTGTGAGGTTTATGAACCGAATATCAGAAGAATAAACGATTATTTTACGGGAAAGGGCAAAACTGTTCCGGTGTATCGGGACTACCGGGAACTGTTGGAAAAGGAAGAATTTTCCCTGGCCGTCATCGTCACCCCGGATTATCTGCACGAGGAGATCGCGGTCGCCTGCCTTCGGGCGGGAAAACATATCCGTCTGGAAAAGCCCATGGCCACCACGGTGGAAGGGCTAAAGAATGTCATGGATGCCTGCCGGGAACATCCGGAGTGTATCGTGCAGATCGGCTATGAGCTGCGCTATGCCGACGTCATTGTGAAGATGCGGAACAGTCTTCCCCAGATCGGCAGCCCGAAAATGATCTGGTGCCACGAATTCCGGCATCCCTTCTTAAAAAAAGAAGGACTGATCCCGGACTGGATCCGGAAAAAGGAGTATTCCGGCGGGACGCTGCTGGAAAAAAACTGCCATCACTTCGACCTGTTTAACATGATCGCGGATGCGAAACCGCTGCGGGTCTATGCTGCCGGGGATAATTCCGTGGAGTACCGGGACACGGATGTGCTGGACCACGCTTTTGTCACTGTGGATTATGAAAACGGGATGCGGGCGAATCTGTCCCTGTGTATGTTCTGTCCGGAGTTAAAGGGACAGAAACATATGCACGCGCTGGAGATCGGGGTTATAGGCGACCGGGGCCGGCTGGAAATCCGGGACGATGATCTTTATGTATGGGACCGGGAGGCCAAGCGGGAAGAGCATTACGCTTATCTGCGCGATAATTTTGAGGCTCACAGTGAGGACATTCTTCCCTCTTTAAGGGAACTGGCCCGCTGCATCCGGGAGAAGAGGCAGCCGCTTACAGATGTACGAACAGGCCTGCAGAGCGCGTTGCTTGCGTTGGCGGCGGAGACATCAGCCCATGAGCAGCGGATCGTGACGATTCAGGAGATGGAAGAAGCGTATGGGATTTCCTACGGCGGGGAATCCTGACGGGAGCGGGAATCAAAGGGGCTATCAGGACGGAAGGAAGTACAGGATGAAGATCATTAAAGTGGAGAAATCCTTTGAATTGTGTGCGGAAGCCGGCTGGTATGGTTATAATGTTTATTTTGACGAAAAGACAGGGGAAGCGTTCATCCGGGCACTGGCATCCCTTGGGGAGCTGCTGTACATGGACCGTTTGAAGGCTCCGTTTTTCCGGGTACAGGGTCCGGGATTTCTGATCAAGGGAGTCCAGGGGAACGATCATCTGCGGATTGGAGTGGAAGGCAATGATACACAGCTTTTGCAGGAGGTTTTGGAGAAGCTGTCCTGACCAGTCCTTACCGCATGGGTGGCGCTTAAGGGGATTGGATATAAAGGGACGTAGAAAATTTATCACTTTGCGGGCCGCCGGCCGGGTGGCGGATGGGAGAGGTATATGCAATTAGTAGAGAAGAAAGACGGGTTTGAGATATGGCAGGGGAATCGGATTCTGCTGGTCCATTCTCCGAAGAATCCGTGTTTTTATGTGGGACGCGGGGAAGAAACCGTTGAGATGTACCGGGGGAATTTTCAGATGGAGGATTATCTGACGGAGAAGATTCCCCTTCGGGAGGCTGTAAAGGAAGAAACAGCACAACCGGGTGTATGCCGCTATCGTTTTCAGGACCGTCTTCTGGTTGAGATAGCGGTCTGCGGGGATACGGCTACGCTTCATATCTCCGGGCAAGCGGATGCCGGGAACCGGCTTTGGATTCGTATCAACGGGGAGAAGGAGGAAGCGGTATACGGCTGCGGGGAGCAGATGTCTTATTTTAATCTGCGGGGAAGGCATTTTCCGCTGTGGTCGTCTGAGCCCGGCGTGGGACGGGATAAAAGTACCTATATGACCTGGCGGTGCGATGTGGAGAACAAGTCCGGCGGCGATTATTTTAATACGAATTATCCGCAGCCGACCTATGTATCCAGCCGCAGATATTTTCTGCACGCCGATACAACGGTCTATGCCGACTTTGATTTCCGGCATGAAGCATATCATGAACTGTCCTTCTGGGGCATTCCGGGTCAGATCCGGATTCAGGAGGCTGATGATTTCCTGTCGCTGATGGAAAAGGTGACGGCTTATTTCGGAAGGCAGCCCAGGCTTCCGGAATGGATCTATCGCGGGGCGATATTGGGCCTGCAGGGCGGAACAAAACGGGTGTTTGACCTGGTGGAACAATCATTGGAGAAGGGGATTCCGGTTGCCGGTATCTGGTGCCAGGACTGGGAGGGAAAGAGAGAGACCTCCTTTGGAAAGCGCCTGCAGTGGGAATGGCGATGGGATGAAAAATGGTATCCCGGCCTGCCTGAGAAGATCGCGGAATATGAAAAGAAGGGAATACGCTTTCTGGGGTATATCAACCCGTATCTGGTAAAGGACACGCCGCTTTACCGGGAGGGGAAAGAGAACGGTTATTTTGCGGTGGACGGCCGGGGCGGCGATTATTTAGTGGATTTTGGCGAGTTTGACTGCGGGGTAGTGGATTTCACAAATCCGGACGCCTATGAATGGTTTAAAGGGATGATAAAGAAGAATCTGATTGATTTCGGCTTGTCCGGCTGGATGGCTGATTTTGGAGAATACCTGCCCACCGATGTATCTTTATTTAACGGAGAGTCCGCCATGGTGGAACATAACCATTGGCCGGTCCTCTGGGCGAAATGCAATTATGAGGCCCTGGAAGAGACGGGAAAATTATCGGAACTGGTGTACTTCATGCGGGCGGGAGGTACGGGCAGCCAGAGGTACTGTCCGCTGTTGTGGGCAGGAGATCAGTGTGTGGACTTTTCCATCCACGATGGGCTGGCTTCCGTGATCTGCGCGGCTTTGAGCGCAGCGGTCATGGGAAACGGGCTGCACCACAGCGATATCGGCGGCTACACATCTCTGTATGAAAATGTCAGGACGAAGGAAGTATTCCTGCGCTGGGCGGAGATGGCCGCCTTCACACCGGTGATGCGGACCCATGAAGGAAACCGGCCGGATACGAATTTTCAGTATTATGACGATGAAGATACCATGAGGGAATTCGCCAGGCTGACCAGAATCCATGTGGCATTGACGCCGTATCTGAAAGACCTGGTGGAAGAAAATGCAGTCCGGGGAATTCCGGTCCAGCGCCCGCTGTTCTTCCATTATGAAAATGATCCCCAGACCTATCAGATCCAGACGGAATATTTGCTGGGAGAAGACCTGCTGGTGGCGCCGGTATATTTATCCGGGAAGGATGAGTGGGAAGCGTACCTGCCGGAGGATGCGTGGGTCCATCTGTGGTCCGGGAGAGAATACCGGAAGGGGAAAATAAAGGTGGCTGCGAAGATGGGGGAGATTCCCGTATTCTACCGGAAGGCCAGCCGTTACCGGACCTTATTTGAAAACATCGCCGGCAGATAGGAGAATACCGCCGGAACAAAATACCGCCGGAAGGGAGGGGACTGGCTCCTTTCGGAGGTAAAACAGAACAGTCAGAAACAAAAAGAGAAAGGTGCCTGTCCCAGGATGCCGGCGGTGAGAACATATCTAGACCGGCCTGCTTCCGGGGACAGGCACCTTTCTCGCCCGGAAGCCTTGCCGGCCGGGTCATTCTCCGAAAAGAGCCAGTCCCCTCTCTTAGAATTATCCCGAAAGTATTTCGAAATATCCCGAAAGAAATATGCATAGCAATCTCTTATAATCAAGGTATACCAAAACATCAGACAGCGCCTTTCCCGAACCGGAGACCGGGAAAGGACGGCCTGTAGAAAAGAGGAGAAAGCTATGATAAGAAGAGCCATGGATGTAACGCTGAATGTAAAACCTTTGATGGGCATCTTAGTCCATACGGATTTCTGGGAGGGCCCGTGCTGCGCGGGAATCCGGGAAGAGATGATGCCGGATGCGGAGCGGCGGACCGCCCGGGAAAAATTTGAGAAATGCAAGGAGGTGCTGGAACATTTAATCCCTCAGGTCCGGGTACTGGAGCCGGTATTCTTCCCCTATACGGAATCGTTCCTGCAGGAAGAAGAGATCGTAAACGAAGTCAATAAAGATATGGGCGAAACAGACTGTATTATGATTCTGAATCAGCGGATACCGAAGATCGAGCGTTTCAAAAAACCGGTCATCTCATATACCCATGCCGTCAGCGGAGCGGATGTGTCCGCCTATCTGCGCAGTATCGGCCGGGAAGCCTATTACGCCATTGACCTGCCGGAATTAAACGACCTGCTGCATATGCTCTGGGTAAGAAAGGCGGTGCAAAATACCAGAGCCCTGATCCTGACCGCCGGTGAAGCGCCGACCTGGGGGCTGCAGAGCAATATCCGGGATCTGGAGAAGCTGCGGGCTAAATACGGTTTTGAAGTGGTGAAGAAGCCATTTACCGATATCTTCGCCATCATGGAAAAGATCAGCGATGACGAGGCGGAGGCAAAGACAAAGGAGCTGATGGAAAATGCCAAAGAGAATAAAGTGGCCTATCAGTATCTGATCAATGATGTAAAATACTACATGGCGGCGGAACGGATGCTGGAACAATACGACTGCAACGCGTTCTCCACCGCCTGCGTGGAACTGTGCCGTTCCAGAATTCCCCAGGAGAAAAAATTCGTTCCCTGCATCGCCCATTCCCTGTTCAAGGACAGCGGGATACCCAGCGGCTGCGAGGAGGATCTGAACGCGCTGCTGGCCATGATCCTGATGATGTATACCGCGGAAAAACCCGCGTTTATGGGTAATCCGCTGTTCGAGTCGGAGGAAATCATCTCCCTGCACCATTCCGTGCCCTGCCTGCACATGAATGGATTTGACAAACCGAAGCTGGATTACAGCATTTATCATTTTACCGGTCAGGGATTCGGCGGAAAGCTTCAGATCGATTTCTCCCAGAATGAGGACAAAAAGGTAACGCTGGGACGTTTTGACCCGTCCGGGGAAAAGCTTCTGGTAACCGTGGGGGATGTCCTGTCCTCCAAGTACACGGATACCTACTGCAGTCCATATTACTTCCTGCAGGTGGGGGATTCCAGGAAATTTATACATAGCATCATGAATTTTGGCCACCATCAGGTATTGATTTTCGGAGATTATAAAAAGAAGCTGAAAGAGCTGGCCTGGTTACTGGACTTTGAAGTCGTAGAGGGCAATTAGGGGTCCCTTGGGGATTCACAGCGATAGTATAGCAGTCTAAAAGAGGAGGGCTTATGATTTATCTGAATCATGCCGCCACATCCTATCCCAGGCTGCCGGAGGTGAAGGAAGCGGTTCTGCATTGTATGGACCGGCTTCCTTCGTCCGAATTCCGGAGCAATGCCGCTAAGAGCGCCTCTTTGGCGCCGGCCTGCCGGGAAAAGCTTGGAACGTTGTTCCATATAAGGGATGGTGAGCGGATCATATTTACATCGGGAGCCACCGAAGCGGCCAATCTGATTATAAACGGGCTTCCTCTGGAGGGCAAAACGGTACTGATAGCCGCCGATACCCATAACTGTATCCTGCGGCCGCTTTATAACAGCGATAAGCGCCCGGCCCTGAAAAAGATACCGCTTGATTCTTCCGGTGAACTGGATTTGGGTATCCTAGAGGAAGAGCTAAAGAAAGGCGCTTATGCCTTATTTGTCAATCACTGCTCCAATGTCACCGGAATTCTTACGGATATCGGAAGAGTGTGCGCTTTGGCAAAAAGATACGGCACACTGGTATTAGTCGATGTGTCCCAGTCGGCAGGCTGCCTTCCGGTCAATATGGAAGAATGGCAGGCCGACGGACTGATCTTCACGGCCCATAAAAGTCTCCTGGGCATACAAGGGCTGGGCGGTTTCTATATGAGAAAACCGGGCCTGATCCGGCCGGTCAAATTCGGGGGAACCGGAAAAGACAGCCAAATTTTAACGTTTCCGGATGGACGCGGGGCGGCTTTTGAGGTGGGGACACAAAATGAGCCTGCTATCGCCGCTTTGGATGCGTCGCTTCAGGTATTGCTGCGGATAACGCCGGAAGCGGTACAGCGCCGGGAGGAGGAGATGATGCGCTATATGGCGGGGGAGTTAAGGAACCTGGAGCCGGTAACACTGTACGGTGATACCTCAAAACCCAAAGGGCCGGTTCTGTCCTTCAGAATCCGGGGGCTGTCCGTATCCGACATAGGCTATATTCTGGAATACAGCTACGGGATCATCGTGAGGACCGGTCTGCACTGCGCCCCTTTGATCCACGAAGACCTGGAGACAACGGGGGAGGGGACGGTGCGGGTCAGTATCTCCCTTATGACCAGGTGGGAGGAGGTCAACGCGTTTGTGGAGGCGGTCAGGGAGATAGCAGGCTCTTGCGGTACATAGAAGGCGTGAGCCCTGTTATTTTCTTAAAAGAAGTATTAAAGGAAGAGACGGAATGAAAGCCGCAGGAGAGGGAGATGTCCGTAATCGACTGGTTCTCCGTGGCTAACATGAGCTGGGCCTGGCGGATTCTGATCAATTCGATATATTCCCAGAGCGTCATGTTGGTAACCTTTTTGAAATAGGTGCTGAAATAAGACTTGCTCATAAAGGATAGCCCGGCTAATACCTCCAGCGTCAGCTCCTGTTCAAAATTCTCATTGATATATTGGATGGACGGACGGATTTTTTCATATTGGTTTTGATAGGAGAGGGTGCTTTTTAAAGTATCCTCTCTTTTTAAATAGCGGTACAGGATACCGGTTAATTCCATCAGTTTGGCCTTGATCAAAAGGCGGTAACCGGGTTCTTTCTGAGTCCATTCCTCTTCCAGATCCCCGAAAATCCGGCGGATCTTCCCCATCGCCGCTTCGCCCAGTTCCAGTTTATTGCTGAAATAAGAATTTTTACTGTAAAAAGGGGCCAGCAGGTCAAGATTTTCCGCGGTATTCTGAAACAGCAGTGCAGGATCGAATAAGACGATTTTCATCTTCAGATCGCCCCCCGACACGGCTATGTGATGTTCCAGGTTATTGATGAGATAGAGCTCACCGGCTTTCATCTCATACTTTTTATTTTCTATATAATTGGTTCCATTTCCTGAGATTATGTAGTTTAACTCCAGGCAGTCATGCCGGTGCAGAACCGGGGGCAGCACCATGTTGCCTTTCGCATTGTTCATTTCAAATGGAAACCCGTCGGGAAAAGCGGCGGTATATATTTGTTCCATATTCTCCTCCTTTGACGCAGAAGCCGCGCCATAAGATCAGCCCATCCGGCTAAGCAAAGCACTTCCAAGCTAAGTTCAGTTCCTCTGGCTGAGTTCAGTCCCTCCGGCTATGGTCAGCCCTTCCAACTGCCATTCCGGTGACAGCTGCGCGTCTGTGATCAACATCTGGATATCAGACAGCGGGCAGATCGAGTAGAAGGACATCTGTCCCAGCTTACTGTGGTCGGCCAGCAGGACGGACTGCTCCGAACGGCGGATCACGGCCTGTCTTAACACAGCTTCTTCTTCGCTGGTATCCGACAGTCCATTTTCCAGACAGACACCCCGGCAGGAGAAAAAGGCACGGTCAAAGTGATAGTGGGATACAGCTTCTAACGCGGAGTGGCCGATATAAGACAGGCTGTTTTCCCGTAAACGGCCGCCGGTACAGAAGATTCTGGCATCGTGCAACCTGGTAAGGTACAACACCGCCTGCGCTCCGTTGGTAACGATCTTTAACTGCTTGCGGTCCGTCAGAAAAGGGATCATAAAGCTGGTGGTGGAAGAGGAGTCCAGAAAAATAGATTCCCCGTCTTTTACCGTTTCCGCCGCAGTCCGGGCCAGCTCTTTTTTAATTTCCTTAAAGGATGTCTCCCGGATGAACAGAGGAATTTCCGCGTCCATACCCTCCCGCAGGACGGCTCCGCCGTGCACTCTGGAGATGGCTCCGCTGTCCGCCAGATAATTCAGATCCCTGCGGACCGTCGCTTCGTGAAGGTAGAGCTCTTTGGAAAGCTGGTGTACCGATACGGACTTTTTCTTTTTCATCATATCTAAGATCAGATTTCTCCGCTGGCTGGGAGTCAGATCGGAGTGTTCATAATTGTTCATAAGCTTCTCCATATATGTTTATAAATGTTAAATAAACGAATAAAACGCAGGATATTGACAAAATCTTAAGGGAATCATACAATGAGCAAGGCAAAAAGTCAAGAAGCGCAGAGGTAAGTCTGTTATACAGTTCTGTTATACATAATAGAGAGGACATGGAACAAGAGCTCATGGAAGATAAGATCATGGAGACCGGCGGGAAGGGATACATCCTGCAGATACAGAAATTCAGTATTCACGACGGACCAGGGATCCGCACCACCGTATTTTTTAAAGGCTGTAACCTGCGGTGTAAATGGTGCGCGAATCCGGAATCCCAGCGTAGCCGGCCGGAATTCACACTGGACCGGCTCAAGTGTATCCGGTGCGGCCGCTGTATGGAAATTTGCGATCAGAAGGCCCGTACGGTTACAGGGCCGCAGGGCTATCCGGCAGCCGACCCGGCCGGATGTACCATGTGCCTGGCCTGTGAGCAGTCCTGCCCGCAGATGGCGATCGGCTGTGAGGGGAGGCAGGTCACCGCAGACGAGGTAGTGGCGGAGGCACTGAAAGATAAACCATTCTACGACCATTCCGGCGGCGGGGTAACCTTATCCGGCGGAGAAGTGCTGATGCAGCGGGAGTTTGCGGTCAGCCTGTGCAGGAAACTTCGCGGGAACGGCATCCATGTGGCGGTGGAGACGGCTGCCGCGGTTCCCGCGGAACAGTTTCAGGAGCTGTTAAGGGAAGTGGATTATCTGTTCGTGGACCTGAAGCATTACGACAGCGGGAAACACAGAGAGGGAACCGGGGTTTTAAACGAACTGGTGCTCAAAAATATCGAGGTGCTGAGGGACAGTAAGAAACCCTTCCGGATTCGCATTCCGGTGATCCCGGGTTTTAACGACTCTGCAAAGGACGCGGCAGGTTTCGCGGAGGTTCTGAACCGTCTGGGTGTGCCGGAGGTTCAGCTTCTCCCTTTTCATCAGATGGGAGAACGAAAATATGAACTGTTGGGCCGGGAATATACATACCGGGGGAAACCGCAGCTGCATCCGGAGGATCTGGAGACTTACCGGGACATATTTGAAAAATATCACATCAAAGCCCAAGTCGGGGCATAGAAGGAGAGTCAAAACATGATGGAATCGTATTTTGGAACATCCACCCAGAGAATAAAGGAGTTCCGGGAAAAACTTCTGGCGGTTACACCGGCTGTCTGCACGGAGCGGGCGGTGCTGACCACCAAAGCCTATCAGGAACACGAGATGGACCAGGTGGTGTTAAAGCGCGCTTACATGGTCAAGGAAATTCTGGAGAATATGAGCATTTTTATCGAGCCGGAGACTCTGATCGTCGGAAACCAGGCGAAGGAAAACCGCTTTGCCCCTATTTTCCCGGAATACGCCATGGACTGGGTCATCGAGGAGCTGGACGAATTCGATAAAAGAAATGGGGACCGTTTTCTCATTTCCGAGGTAAATAAAAAGATCCTGCGGGATATATACCCCTACTGGAAGGGGCGGACTCTGCAGGATAAGGGCTATGCGGCGTTTCCGGATGAGGCAAAGGTAATCTATGACCTGGGAATCATACGAAATGAGGGAAACATTACCTCCGGCGACGCCCATCTGGCAGTAGACTATCAGACCGTTTTGCAGAAAGGGCTCCGTTCTTACCGGCAGCGCACGCAGGAGAAGCTGGATGCCCTGGATTATGCGGAGTTTGAGGATATGAAAGCCGGCTATTTCTACCGGGCTATCCTGATCGTAATCGACGCGGTGGAGACGTTTGCGCACCGTTACGCCCGGCTGGCTAAGGAGCAGGCGAAAACGGCGGGGGCTCAGAGAAAACAGGAATTGGAACAGATCGCACAGATCTGTGAAAGAGTGCCCATGGAACCGGCCCGGACTTTCCAGGAAGCCCTGCAGAGCGTCTGGTTTATCCATCTGATCCTGCAGATTGAGTCCAATGGCCATTCACTCTCCTTCGGCCGTTTTGACCAGTACTGTTTTCCTTATTATGAAAAGAGTATCCGGGACGGAATGAAGCCGGAGGAAGCGGAAGAACTTCTGGAGAATCTCTGGTTAAAGACTCTTACGATCAACAAGATCCGCAGCTGGGGCCACACCCGCTTCGCGGCCGGCAGCCCCATGTATCAGAATATCACGATCGGCGGTCAGACGGTGGACGGGGAGGACGCGGTAAACCCGCTGACCTGGGCGGTACTGCGCAGTGTGGCCCGCACCCACCTGCCCCAGCCAAACATGACGGTCCGCTATTTCAGCAAGATGAGCCCGGAGTTTATGGACGCCTGTATCGAATGTATACGGCTGGGCTTCGGTATGCCGGCCTTTAACAACGACGAAATCATCATTCCCTCCCTGATGGATAAGGGAGTCAGTAAAGAGGACGCTTATAACTACAGCGCGATCGGCTGTGTGGAGGTGGGAGTCCCCGGACGCTGGGGTTACCGCTGTACCGGCATGAGCTATCTGAACTTCCCGAAAACGTTGATGACTGCGCTGAACGATGGTGTGGATGTAAATACGGGAAAGAAGATCTGCAAGGGCCTTGGGCATTTCCTGGATATGGAACGCTTTGAAGATGTAATGAAAGCCTGGGATTATACGGCCAGGCAGCTGATCCATACCGGAGTGATCCTGGACAACTGCGCGGATATGGTGGTAGAGCAGGAAGTCCCGGACATCCTGTGTTCGGCATTGGTGGACGATTGCATCGAGCGGGGAAAACATTTGAAAGAGGGCGGCGCCCACTATGATATCATCAGCCAGCTGCAGGTAGGCGTGGCGAACCTGGGTGATTCCCTGGCCGCGCTGAAGAAATGCGTCTACGAGGAGGAGCAGCTCACCCGGAAGGAGTTGTGGGATGCCCTGATGAATGATTTTGCAGATGAGGATGGGAAGAGAATCCGCCGGATCCTGATGCTGGCGCCCAAATATGGAAACGATAACGACTATGTGGACGACCTGGTTAAGAGAGGCTATGAGACCTATCTGGATGAAATCAAGAAATATAAGAATACCCGCTACGGGAGAGGCCCTATCGGCGGAACCTATTATGCCGGGACTTCCTCGGTAGCGGCCAATGTTCCCCAGGGCGCGGGCACCTGCGCCACCCCGGACGGACGGCATTTTGGGGAACCTCTGGCGGAGGGGTGTTCTCCGTCCCATGCGGTGGACTTAAGCGGGCCCACCAGTGTGTTCAAATCTGTGTCCAAGCTTGAGACATCCCAGATCTTCGGCGGGGTGCTGTTAAACCAGAAGGTGACTCCGGCGATTCTAACACGGGCGGAGGACAGACAGAAGCTGGATCTGCTGATCCGGACCTTCTTCGATGTGTTAAAGGGCTGGCATGTCCAGTATAATGTGGTGTCAAGGGAAACACTGCTGGATGCGCAGAAGCATCCGGATAAGTATCCGGACCTGATCGTGCGGGTGGCCGGGTATTCCGCTTTCTTCCATGTTTTGTCCCCGCAGACGCAGAACGATATTATTGCTAGGACTGAGCAGCAGTTTTAGGGGCGGGATTTAGGGACGGGATTTAGGGACGGGAGGAGAGGGAACGGGCGCAAAGTCTGACGGGACGGGCACAATAGCAGCCTGGAGTTCGGGGGACAAAAGGAACGGGGGACGAATCGCTTCGACCGTGCCTAAGAACGGGTAACTCCGAAGAGGCTGAAACCTCCGATTGGCAGGACCCGGGGCAAACTCGCCAGAGGACGGCTCAGACAGTGCCCCGGGTCCTGCGAGGTTTCGGCCTCTTCTGCGTAACCCGTTCTAAGGCACGGTCTCAAGCGATTCTTCCCCCGTTCCTTTTGTCCTCCGAACTCCAGGCTGCTATTGTGCCCGTCCCGTCAGGCTTTGCGCCCGTTCCCTCTCCTCCCTGCTCTAATTCAGGCCGAGTGTGATGGTGCGGTGGACTGATTGATGAGATGGGGCTGTTCAGGGGTATGGGGGGGAGGAATTAGAAGAGGTGGTTTTGGTTGGTGGGGGGAGGGTGTTGAGAGTGGTTAGGGAGATTCATTTGATTTTTGAGTTCGCAAAAGATGGATTTTGGATTATAATGGGAAATGTAATGGAAGGGTAAGGATTATTGGATTACTGGGGTGGTTGTGGTTGAATAGAATGTTCATCTGTAGGGATCGGTTATGTGCGGGTAAACGCAGGAATGGAGGTTATTATGAATAACAGGTTAGAAGGGAAGACGGTTATTGTTACGGGCGCGGCTGGGGGGATCGGCGAGGTACTGTGTGTGAAGCTTGCGGAGCGCGGAATGAATGTGGTGTTGACCGGACGACGGAAAGAGGCGTTGGAGGCAGTGGCTGCTAAGGTGGAACAGGTGGGGGGAAAGGCCTGTGTCTGTGCCGGGGATCTGGCGGATATAGGGTTTTTGGATGAGCTGCTTGCACGGTCGGAGTCCGTTTTTGGGGGAGTGGATGTGCTCATTAATAATGCGGGACTTTCTCATAGGTGTTCTGTGGAGGAGATGATGCCGGAGCTGTTTGAAAGTATTATGAGGGTGAATGTGCAGGCGCCGTATTTTCTGTGCCAGAAGGCGGTTCCTTATCTTAGAACTTCTGACTTTGCTACGATTATCAATATCGGCTCTGTCGTTTCTCATAAGGGGTATCCGCTGCAAAGTGTTTATGCGGCCAGCAAACATGCGCTGTTAGGTTTTTCTAAGTCTTTGGCGAACGAGGTGTTTCAAGAGAATATCCGGGTGCATGTTATCAGTCCGGGGAGTGTTTTTACGGATATGATTGCGTCGGTGCGGCCGGATCTGAGCCCGGAAGGCATGATCCTGCCGGAGGATATGGCGGAAATCGTGCTCTTTTATCTGGATCATCGGCATACGAACGCGGTGATTGATGAGATTGAGGTTCATCGGGTGACGAAGGAGCCGTTTGCGTAAACATTTTGTCTTCAAATAGAATGCGTTATGTTGCTTTTGCCCGTCGGCCGTGAAGGCTGCCGGGCTTTTTTGTTCCGGAGGAAAGTGTTCCTATGGAAGAAAAGGCCCTCCGGGTGGAGCGCGCAGCGGCGGAAAGGAAGATGCGCTTACGTTGCCCTCCACAAGCGAAATTCTTTTTTACGCTGAGGAGATATCATAATCGTTTGGAACATTAAATTTGGAATGTTAAGTTTGGAACGTCACAGCTGTTCAGGTCACGGAACAGATGTTTCGGTTGCAGGATGAAGGGGTCTTGTGATATGCTATGTTTCATAATACCAGGCATGGAGTGTATTTTGTCTGTCTGGTATTGCGTGTATGGCCGGCAGTGTAATATGAGAACAATCTCTAATCAGGAAGAATATTCTATTTAGTTAAAGGTATCAGTTATAGACATCAGCCAATTCAGGCAAAAGATTCCAGGATAACAATATGATTTGTATTTCACGTTTATATTTCATTATGATAACAAAAGAAAGCTGACTGTTGTGCCATACATGGTTTCATACTATAATAATATTATATAGGAATGAATGAGAGACGGTTCTCATATGGCTTCGGAAAGGCAGGCTATATGAAGGAAAACCAAAGACATGAGCCCACGGAGGATTATTTTCATCTGGAGGATCTGGCGATGAAGACGGCGGCTCAGTATTTTGGAGAGGAATTGCTGTACTATTTGGGCGTGGAACAGAAAGCCGTGGCCATCGTACCTACGGAAAGCGTTCATTTAGAGGCCAGGAAAATGTTCCAGGATTTTAATTATGAACTGGAGGACGGGACTTGGCTTCATCTGGAGTTCGAGAGCGATCCGATTCAGATCGCGGATTTAAAGAGATTCCGGGAGTATGAGGCGGCGACCAGCAGAACGTATCAGGTACCGGTGATCACCTGTGTGATCTGCACGGCAAGGGTAGGGCAGATCCGTTCCGAACTGACGGAGGGACTGAATACATACCGGGTGAAGACAGTCCATTTAAAAGAAGAAGATGCGGATGTGATTTTTGACGGACTTTATGAAAAAATCGGGAAAAGGGAAACTCTTAAAAAGGAGGATTTGCTGCCGATGCTTTTAAGCCCGCTGATGGGAGGGACTATGCCGAATAAGGAAAGAATCAGGGAAAGTATAGTTATCTTAAGTAAGCCCGGCGCGGAAGTGGACAAGGAAGAGCTGATAAAAATGCAGGCGGTCCTTTATGCTTTGGCAAATAAATTGCTGGATGATATGGATTTGCAGGAAATAAAGGAGGTTATGGCTATGACCAGATTAGGGCAGATGCTGATGGAAGATGGAATTGAGAAAGGAATGGAGAGAGGGGTAGAACAAGGACTGGACAGGGTAAACACACTGAATGCGAAGCTGGCTGAGTCCGGAAGGACCGAAGATATTATTCGTGCATCCAAGGATAAGCAGTATCAGCAACTTTTATTTGAAGAGTTTGGTATATAAGAAGAGAAGCGTTAAAGTTAGAAGCACAGCGGCCATTGGGCCGCTGTGTTTTTTTGCGGAAGGCTTATTTACAGGGATAAATTTGGAGCGGGAGTAACTGGTTTATTACTTCGCGTTTGGGAAAGTAGACGCAAAAATGCGAGGAATTGCTTTTGGTTTTGCTATATATGACCAATTCTATCTTAAAAATTTCAATGGAAAGCGAAAAATATTCTATGTTTTCTTCCGGCTGAATTCAATATACTGGAAACATCACCAAAACACATTAATCAAGAGTGTAGAAAGGGAGAAAAAGTTTATGAAGAAAAAAGTAGTATTAATGATGATGGCGGCACTGCTTACATTTTCCATGACCGCGTGCGGCTCAGACAATTCTTCGACAGGTGAGGGAGACACAGCAAAACAGCCGGAACAGACCCAGCAGGCAGAACAGGCTGATCAGTCGGCGCCGGCGGCAGACACCGGAGCAGAGGTGGCGAACAAGGACAAACCTTTGGTTTGGTTTAACCGTCAGCCGTCCAACAGTTCTACCGGAGAGCTTGACATGGCAGCTTTGAGCTTCAATGACAATACATACTATGTGGGCTTCGACGCAAATCAGGGTGCTGAACTTCAGGGCACAATGGTCAAAGATTACATTGAGAAAAATATCGACAAGATTGACCGCAATGGAGATGGAACCATCGGTTATGTGCTGGCAATCGGCGACATCGGCCATAACGATTCCATCGCGCGTACGAGAGGCGTCCGCAAGGCCCTTGGCACAGCGGTCGATAAAGACGGCAATGTCAATAGTGAGCCGATCGGTACGAACACAGACGGTTCCGCCTCCGCCGTACAGGATGGAAGCATTGAAGTAGGCGGCAAGACCTATGTGGTCCGCGAACTTGCTTCTCAGGAAATGAAGAACTCTGCGGGCGCAACATGGGATGCAGCTACAGCAGGCAACACGATTGGTACATGGTCCTCCTCTTTTGGCGATCAGATCGATGTAGTTGTTTCGAATAACGATGGTATGGGAATGTCCATGTTCAATGCATGGTCCAAAGATAACAAGGTTCCTACCTTTGGTTATGATGCAAACAACGATGCAGTGGCCGCTATCGCGGAAGGCTACGGCGGAACCATCAGCCAGCATGCGGATGTACAGGCATATTTGACTCTGCGTGTTCTGCGGAATGCTCTTGACGGAGTAGATATTGATACCGGTATCGGCACAGCGGACGAGGCAGGCAATGTTCTGTCGTCAGACGTATACGTGTACAAAGAGGCAGAGCGTTCCTACTACGCGTTGAATGTGGCGGTTACCAGCGATAATTACCAGGATTTTTCAGATTCCACGAAAGTTTATGAGCCGGTATCAAAACAGCTCGATGCAGGCGCACATCCTTCCAAGAAGGTATGGCTGGATATCTACAATGCAGCGGATAACTTCTTAAGCTCCACCTATCAGCCGCTTCTTCAGAACTATGACGCTCTTTTGAATCTTGAGGTAGATTACATCGGCGGTGACGGACAGACGGAATCCAATATCACAAACCGTCTTGGAAATCCAGGCCAGTATGATGCGTTTGCCATAAATATGGTTAAGACAGATAATGCGGCTTCTTATACATCTTTGCTTAGCCAGTAATAGTGATAAGTCAGATAAGGGTGGGTTGTTAGGGAGGATATCATTCTCCCTAACACCTTATTTTTAACCACGATATTATTGAAAGAAAGGAAAATGATGTTTGCTCCGATAAACATCATGCATATAAAAATATGGAAGATAAGAAAGCTGATGTTGTCTTATCGATAAGCGGCATGAGTAAGTCCTTTGGCCGGAATAGAGTCCTGGATCATATCAGTCTGGACGTAAAACGCGGAACCGTTATGGGACTTATGGGAGAAAATGGTGCCGGTAAGTCGACGATGATGAAATGTCTTTTTGGTACCTATCAAAAGGATGAGGGCAAAATCTTCCTTGAGGGAAAGGAAGTAAGCTTTTCCGGGCCGAAAGATGCTCTTGAAAACGGTATCGCAATGGTGCATCAGGAATTGAATCAGTGTCTGGAAAGAAATGTCATTGACAATCTGTTCCTTGGACGTTATCCGGTGAATTCCATGGGCGTAGTGGATGAAGGCAGGATGAAAAAGGAAGCTTCGGAACTTTTTCGAAAACTGGGCATGACCGTGAATGTTACCCAGCCTATGCGGAACATGTCTGTATCCCAGAGGCAGATGTGTGAAATCGCCAAAGCGATCTCCTATAATTCCAAAGTGATTGTGCTGGATGAGCCGACCTCTTCCCTGACCGTACAGGAAGTGGATAAGCTTTTTGAGATGATGAGAATGTTAAAGGCACAGGGGATCTCCCTGATTTATATTTCTCATAAAATGGATGAAGTATTTGAAATTTGTGATGAGATATCGGTGCTCCGGGACGGAAATCTCGTTATGACAAAACAGACCGCAGACACGGACATGAACGAGCTGATCGCGGCCATGGTTGGGCGTTCCCTTGAAAACCGCTTCCCTCCGGTCGACAATACGCCAAAAGATGTGATTTTCTCTGTGCAGAATCTGTCCACAAAATTTGAACCTCATCTGCAGGATATCTCCTTTGACGTAAGGGAAGGAGAAATATTCGGGCTGTATGGGTTAGTTGGCGCAGGGCGTACAGAGCTTTTGGAGACGATCTTCGGCGTGCGCACCAGAGCGGCGGGACGCGTCTACTTGAATAACCGCCTGATGAACTTTGGCAGCGCCAAGGAAGCGATGGAACACGGATTCGCCATGATTACCGAGGAGCGCAAGGCCAACGGGCTTTTTTTGAAAGGAAATATTACATTTAATACCACGATCGCAAATCTGGAACAGTATAAGTCCGGATTCGCGCTTTCAGATGCAAAGATGATAAAAGCAACCGGAAAAGAAATCAAAACCATGCATACGAAATGTATGGGGCCGGAAGATATGATGTCAAGCCTTTCAGGAGGCAATCAGCAGAAAGTCATTTTTGGAAAATGGCTGGAGCGGGGCCCACAGATTTTTATGATGGACGAACCGACCAGAGGAATCGACGTCGGTGCGAAATACGAGATATATGATTTGATTATCAATATGGCGAAGCAGGGAAAGACGATCATTGTGGTTTCGTCTGAAATGCCGGAAATTCTGGGAATTACGAACCGTATCGGCGTAATGTCAAACGGGCGCCTTTCCGGAATCGTGAATACAAAAGAGACAGATCAGGAGGAGCTTTTAAGGCTCAGTGCAAAATACCTATAATAATATGGGGGAGCGATAGATATGGCGAATGAAAACAGTAAGATTCTAACGGCTGAACAGGAAACGAAGCTGCGTCAGCCAATTGAGGCTTATGTCGGCGCGATACAGGAAAAGATAGACAGCCTCAGAGTGGATGGGATAGACAAGGTACTCTCTTGTCAAAATCTAATTGATGGGATAAAAAGAGACCGCAACCTTACCAGGGCAGAACGGGACGCCAGGATTGCTGAGGTTCAGGAGGATCTGAACAAAGCAAAAGAGATAAGAGATAAAAATAAAGATGAGATCGCAAAATTAATTGCAGATGCGGAAGCGTATCTCAAGGCACATTTTGTCCAGGAATATTACCGGCCGGTAAAAGAAAGCTGCGATCTGGAAAAAGCACGCGTAAAGGAGCAATACCGCAAGAACCTTGAGGAACTCCAAAAAGAGCATCAGGAAATCGTATCCAAGATATCCGACCATAAAGAATTAAAAGATGAAAAGTACGTCTATAAAAACCGGCTGTTTGACGCGAAAATGAAACTGGAGAAGGATCTTCAGCAAATAAAAGACAGAAGACATGCGGCGTTTAACTACAAATTTCATCTGATCGATCTGCTGCGGATGTCAAAATTCACCTTCCTGGAGTCAAGAGCGCAGAAATGGGAAAATTACAAATATGTCTTCAACCGCAGGACTTTTCTCCTGCAGAATGGTTTGTATATTGCGATCGTTCTGATTTTTATTATGCTGTGTATTATTACCCCGGCGGTGAAAAATTCACCTCTGCTCACCTATAACAACGTTCTGAATATTCTCCAGCAGGCTTCGCCCCGAATGTTTCTGGCGCTGGGCGTAGCGGGCCTGATACTCCTGACCGGTACGGACCTTTCCATAGGCCGTATGATCGGTATGGGTATGACGACGGCAACGATTATCATGCATCAGGGCATCAATACCGGCGGCGTTTTCGGACATATTTTTGACTTTACAGGGCTGCCCATTGGAGTAAGAGTGGTATTCGCTCTGATCATGTGTACCCTTTTATGTACATGCTTTACCGCGATCGCAGGTTTCTTCACTGCGAAATTTAAGATGCACCCCTTCATATCGACCATGGCAAATATGCTGGTGATCTTCGGCTTGGTTACCTACGCCACAAAAGGCGTGTCCTTCGGCGCGATAGAACCAACCATCCCCAGCATGATTATTCCGAAACTGAACAATTTCCCGACGATCATCCTTTGGGCAGTGGCGGCCATTATCATAATATGGTTCATTTGGAACAAAACAACCTTTGGTAAAAACCTGTATGCGGTTGGAGGCAACCCGGAGGCGGCAGCCGTATCCGGTATCTCCGTATTCCGTGTAACCGTGGGAGCCTTCATTCTGGCAGGTATTCTCTACGGCTTCGGCGCCTGGCTGGAATGCGCCAGAATGGTCGGTTCCGGTTCCGCAGCCTACGGGCAGGGCTGGGAGATGGACGCGATCGCGGCCTGCGTAGTAGGCGGCGTATCCTTCACCGGAGGTATCGGCAAGATATCAGGTGTAGTAGTCGGTGTATTAATTTTCACCGCCCTAACCTACTCCCTTACCATCCTCGGCATCGACACGAACCTCCAGTTTGTCTTCGAAGGCATCATCATCATAGTAGCCGTAACACTCGACTGCCTGAAATACGTCCAGAAGAAATAATTCTGGAGGAGAGGGCGAAGCCTCGCAGCAACCGGGCCGGTTCTTCCCCGGGTTGGGGCAGGCCCGCCGGCCGGGGCCGGGGGGCAAGGGCGGTATTCGGGGAGGCTCTCGGCGGCCGGGTTCTTTTGTGCCTCCCCGGGAGCGCGGAGGGCTTGCGCTGGCAGCCGCTAAGTGGAATCGGAAAGCCGGGGGCAGGATGACCGGCGGACTTCGCGTCCGACGGGCAAGAGCCTCTGAACCGCGGGCTGTCGCACTGACTTAGCGTTCTTCCACGGGGCTTCCTATGCCCGCTGCTTAGGACTTGAAACCGTGGGCGGTATCTGGGGACGCTCCGGGTGGCCGGGTTCTTTTGTATCTCCCTGGGAGCGCAGAGGGCTAGCGCTGGAATACGCTAAGTGAAATCGAAAAGCCGGGTTCAGGAACCGAGCCTATTCACCAGGAACACGTGATGTGTTCCCGGTTC
>NZ_JAHQCW010000037.1 GCF_019042275.1 Diplocloster agilis | reverse complement strand
ATCCACTAACCAATCAAACCATACCACAAATCGTGTAAGAGTAAAATCGTCAAACACGAATTTAAAGGGTGAAACAAGAATTAACTATTACATTTTAGGCCGATTCTGTAAAAAACGCTTGACCTTAACGCCGCGTAAAGGATTATGATGGCTGCAGGAGGAAAAAAAGATGGAATATACCATTCAAAAACTGGCCCGTTTGGCCGGGATCACAACCAGGACTCTGCGTTATTATGATGAGATCGGCCTGCTGGCGCCAGCCAGGTTAAGCCCGTCCGGTTACCGGATTTATCAGGAGGAAGAGGTAAATAAGCTCCAGGAGATTTTATTTTACCGGGAAATGGATCTTCCGCTGGCCGTGATCCGGGATCTTATGACAGCGCCGGACCATAACCGGGCCGGGACCTTAAAGGAGCATCTGAAAGCGCTGAAAGCGCAGCAGGAACAACTGGAGCTTGTAATCGCTAATGTGGAAAAAACAATTGAAAGGGAAGAGGGAAAGAGAACCATGACAGATCAGGAAAAATTCGAAGGGCTGAAAAAACGCCTTCTTGAGGAAAATGAAGAAAAGTACGGAGAAGAGATCCGGGAATCCTATGGAGAGGCATGTGTGGAGGAAAGCAACCGTAAAATGATGAATCTTACCAAGGCAGAATATGACGAGATGAATCTTCTGGCGGAACAGATTTTAAGCCTGCTTGAGGAGGCAGTCAGGAATCACGAGGACCCGAAGAGTGAAGCAGGCCTGCAGATTGCCCTGCTGCACCGGAAATGGCTGTCCTTTCCCTGGACCTCCTATACGCTGGAGGCCCATCGGGGAGTGGTGGATATGTATCTGGCAGATCCAAGATTTACAAAATACTATGACAGAAACCTTCCGGGATGTGCGAAGTTTCTGCGGGACGCTGTTTATTTGAATCTTATTGCATAGTGGAAGCGCAGAGAGTATAATGGAACCACTTTATTAAAAAGAATGAGTTCGAATAGGGAGATGATACCCATGGATTTTATTTTAAGAGAATGGAAGATTCAGGATGTAACGGCGGTGGCGAAATACGCAAATAATCCGAAGATTGCCGATTATTTAAGAGATGTCTTTCCGTATCCCTATACCCGGGAAGATGCAACGCAATATGTAGAAAGCTGTATAAAAGCGGGGGATGAGACGCAGCTTTGCCGGGCGATTGAGGCGGACGGGGAAGCGGTGGGCAGTATCGGAATATTTTTAGGGGACGACGTCTACCGCCGGAGCGCGGAGCTGGGCTACTGGCTGGCGGAACCGTTCTGGGGAAAGGGGATAATGAGCAGAGCAGTCGTACAGCTTTGCGAGGAAGCTTTTCAACGCTATGATATCGTGCGGATCTTTGCGGAACCATATTCCTGCAACCAGAGGTCCCAAAGAGTGCTGGAAAAGGCGGGATTTACGCTGGAAGGGATTATGAGAAGCAGCGTGTGCAAACACGGGGTGATGTATGATTCCTGTATGTATGCGCTTATAAAATAAAAAATGCGGAATAATTTATAATTTATTTCCGCATTTTGGGCAATATACAAATGAAGTATCGGCTTCGTAACCACAATTAGAACAACGCACTGCCTGACAGTGATTGTGGAAGGAAGAGGCATAGCCTTCCGAATGAAGATCTTCCGGCCGGAGAGTTACCTGCTGTCCGTGTAAAATTTGTTTTCCCAGCTCTTCCGGAATTGAGTAAATCCGGTTGCAGCATAGGGATTTTACATAGAACCGCTTCTTCCATTTCAGGATCGGAATAAAAAAGAGGCTGAAATATGTGAAAGTCATGAATACTTCCAGATGTCCGTATTGTCCGCAGGTTTCACAAATGATAGTCTGAGAAAAATCCAGTTTTTTCTCCCCGTTTGATATACCCATTATCAAAAACATACTTAACACCTCAATGACCATCTTAACAGAAAAAAAAGGTTTGTCAATAGGGGTTATGGAACACAGGCCAGGGAAAAACAGGACGAAAAAATAGCGGTGCGCAGGAGGCGGTGCAAAATGTGCGGCAGATATCAGATCGATGACGAGGTTTCGGTGGAAATCCGCAGTATGATTGAAAAAATAGAGCAGAAAACAGCCGGAGTCACCCTGAAAAGAGGGGAGATCTATCCCACGAATCTGGTTCCGGTCTGGATGCCGGTAAACGGACAGCCGGAACCGGAGGCCGCCGTCTGGGGATTCCCCGGCTTCAGCGGCAAAGGCGTCCTGATCAATGCCCGGGCGGAAACCGTGCCGGATAAGAAAACCTTCCGTGCCTGCATGGAACAGCGCCGCTGTGTGATCCCGGCCAGCGGTTTTTATGAGTGGGATACCGGAAAAAACAAAATATATTTCAGGAATCCCCATGAAGAAGTCCTCTATATGGCGGGGCTTTACCAGCAAATTGACCGGGAGGTGCGTTTCGTTATCGTGACAACCCAGGCAAACGCTTCCATGCTGGATGTGCATAACCGGATGCCGCTGCTGCTTAGAAAAGAGGAGTTAAAGGACTGGATTCTGGATGAACGCAGGGCGAGAGGCATGCTGGCCCAGGAACCCTATCCGCTGGAGAAATTCTGCGAGTTCGAACAGGCCAGGCTTCCGTTTTTATAAACGGAAACGTCTATAAACAGAATCTTCCACTTCACAACAGAACATATGTTTGCTATGCTATAAATAGTAACGCTCATAGCAAAAAGGAAGTGAACATATGTGTGAAAAAATTATTTTCCATATCGATGTCAACGCAGCCTTCCTTTCCTGGGAGGCTGTTTACCGTCTGCGGGTACTGGGAGGAACGAAAGATCTGCGCGAGATCCCCTGCGCGGTGGCGGGGGATGTGAAAAAGCGCCATGGAATTATTCTGGCCAAATCAACGCCGGCGAAAAGATACGGCATTCAGACCGGGGAGCTGGTCGCAGAGGCGCTGAAGAAATGTCCCGGACTGGAGCTGGTTCCTCCCCACTATGATCTTTATGACACCTGCTCGGCGGCCTTCATGGAGATTCTGAGACGCTTTTCGCCTATAGTGGAACAATATTCCATCGATGAAGCTTACTGTGATATGACCGGGACCTGTGGGATGTACGGCTCGCCGGCAGCGGCCGCCCAGCTGATACGGCGCACGATCCGCGACGAGCTGGGATTTACCGTAAATGTGGGGGTATCCTCCAACAAATTGCTGGCGAAGATGGCCTCGGATCTGAAAAAGCCGGATATGGTCCACACCCTGTTCCCGGATGAGATCCGCCGGAAGATGTGGCCGCTGCCTGTCTCAGAGCTCTTTTTTGTCGGCCGGGCCACCACGAGAAAGCTGTTTTCTCTGGGAATCCGCACGATCGGGGAACTGGCGCAGGCGGACCCCTGTCTGCTGAAAGCACATTTAAAAAAGCACGGGCTTTTGATCCATCAGTTCGCCAACGGAATCGATAGCTCGGAGGTGCTGGAGGAGATCCCGGCCAACAAAGGATACGGGAACAGCATGACGATGCCCTTTGACGCACAAAGCCATGAGATGGCGGAACATGTGCTGCAGGCGCTGTGTGAAACCGTGGGCAGCAGGCTCAGAAAAGACAAGGTGCTCTGCGGCGTGGTGGCGGTGGACATCGTATACGCGGATTTTGAAAGGATTTCCCATCAGATGCACCTGGAGGAGCCGACCGACGTGACCCGCATCCTTGTCCGGGCGGCCGCCCGGCTGTTTCGGGAGAGCTGGAACGGTATGCCGGTCCGGCATCTGGGCATACACACCTCCGGGATCATTCCGAAGCCGGAGGAACAGCAGATCCTGTTGTTTGGGTGGGAGCGCTTGAAAAAGCTTCAGGATATTGACCGCACAGCCGATGAGATACGGAACCGGTTCGGGGAAGACTCCCTGAAGCGGGCCGTATATCTGAACAGCCCGATCTGCCATATGGCAGGCGGCATCAGCAGGGAAAAAAAGAGTGTAAATTATCAGGAGGTGAACGTTGAGTGAGAATCCCCATTGATGTGATCGCCACATTCAATACACTGGGGAAGATAAAACCGAATTATATCCGCCTGGAAGACGAAGAACATCAATTACGGACTTTCCGGGTGGAACAGGTGGAATATACAAAAGAGGAAAAATGGGCGGGAATACCGGTGATGGTATTCCTTTGTGATATCATAACCGGAGGCCTGAAAAAGCAGATCACCCTTTTTTACTACCGGGAGCAGCATAAATGGATGATCGACAGGGGAGAAAAGAGTTGGATGTGGGAGGAGAATCTGGTATGATGGAGAGCATACAGAGGTTTGGCAGCCAGGATGCGGGAGTAAGATTGGTAAGGAGGATAAAAGCGGCATGGAAGATAAGAGCGGCATGGAGAGATGGAAGAGCGCGCTGGGAAATGAAGGATTTGGAGTGAATGAGGCTTTGGAACAGGTGCTGGAGCTGTGGAAAGGAATTCCGGCACAGATAAGAACAGAAAAATTCCGCCTGGTCCCGGAAAAGCAGAGGGAAGAGAATGCGAAGAGGGGGGCGGCGGCCCTTGGCCGGATGAGGAAGCATGTGAAGGATTTCCCCCAGGCGATGGCCGCTCAGAAGAAATGGAAGGAACAGGGAGAGCGCACGGTGCTTGAGGCTATGGAGCATGATGTGATCTTTCAGATGGGAAAGCTTCCGGCGGAGGTAAGAAAACAGTTTCTGGAGGCGACGAAGGAATATTTCCGTCAGACCCGGCGGTATGACCGGGAACTGGGGATGGAAGAACTGGTGCAGGGGCTTAAGAATTATTTCGTCTATTTTATGCTGGCGCTGGCGGCGGGGGAAGGGGAATGGTTTCAGCGGGCCATCTGGAGCTACAGTCTTCTCTATCCCTATACGGATAATTTCCTGGATGGAGATTACAGCCCGGCGCAGAAAAAAAGGTTCAATGATATGCTGGTAAGAAAATTACTGGGGGAAGAGGTGCAGGTACAGGATGAGCTGGAAAAAAAGGTGTGCGGGCTTATCGATGTGATTGAGGAAGTATATCCCAGAAAGGATTTTGAAGACCTGTATGATTTTTTGATGATTATTTATGACGCCCAGTTGGGCAGCCTTTCGCAGCACGAAGCAAAAAAGCTTGGGGAGGAAGAATTGCTGCGGGTGTCTGTCTATAAAGGCGGCGCTTCCATCTATGTGGATCAGTGCCTGATAAATGGGTGCATGGACAGACGGGATATTTATTTTTTGACCGGGTTTGGGTTCTTCTTGCAGCTGGCGGATGATCTGCAGGATGTGCAGGAGGATCTGGAGAACGGGCATCAGACGTATATGACGAAGCTGGCGGAGAATGAAAAGCTTGCGGAGGCGGCCGGGCGGCTTCTTGGGTTTGCGGCGCGCCTGTTTGCGGATGACTGGCGGGGGAGCGGGGATGTCCGGGAATTTATGTTTGATAATTGCGTGCAGCTGGTATGTACGGCGGTGTTGCAGAAGCCCCGGTATTATACCAAGGCGTTCCTGGAGGAAATCGAACAGTTAGCGGTGCTGCCGGCTGAGTTCTTAAAACAGATGGAAAACGAGGGAAATGAGATGGCCGGCGAATGGGCAAGAGAGTCCATGGACCCGATGAAAATGCTGGATGTATGGGCGGATTGCGATATGTGACTTAGTTACAGAACCTTTTTCTCCTTTTGCGCTATTATAACAGTGTAAAATAAATTTATTCATAAAGGAGAGAACGATTATGGCAATCAAACATATTACGAAACAGAATTTTAAAGAAGAGGTACTGGAGAAGGAAGGAACCGTTCTGGTGGATTTCTGGGCAACCTGGTGCGGCCCCTGCAGAATGCTTTCGCCTATCGTGGATCAGGTGGCGCAGGAAGTGGAAGATAAAGCGACGGTGGCGAAAGTCAATATCGATGAACAGCCGGAATTGGCCGAGGCGCTGGGAATCATGAGTATCCCCACCCTTATGGTATTTAAAAACGGCAAAAACGTGGATAAATCCGTGGGAGTGCGTTCCAAAAAAGCAATCTTAAATATGATCGGCTAAAAACAGCCGTTTATGTGCGAATGGCAAAAAAATATCTTCTGACAGTGTTTTTCTGGCAATGTATCTGAATATGTTATATAATAGGTAACAGATTGATTGCCGGAATTCGTAAAAGGTGTGATGAAAAAATGCTGTCGGAAGCAGAGCTTGTATATGTAAAGGATACGCTTCCCTTCTGGGAAGAATTGAGCGGGCAGGATCAGAAAGAATTGGCTGACGCTATGAAACTGCAGGAATTCAAAGCCGGGACCTGGCTCCACCGGGGAGATCAGGATTGCTCCGGCTTATTCCTGTTAAAGAGCGGCCAGATCCGGACTTATTTTATCTCGGAGACCGGACGGGAGATTACGCTGTACCGCCTCTTTGAGCGGGACGTCTGCATCATGACCGCTTCCTGCATGATGAAAAATATCACATTTGAAGTGCACATCGAGGTGGAGAAGGATACGCAGGCGTATCTGCTTCCCATGACCATTGTATCAGGAATGTCGGATACGCTTCTTCCGGTGAAAAGCTTCCTGAACGAGCTGATGGCCTCCAGGTTTTCGGACGTCATGTGGGTGATGGAGCAGGTATTATTTACCAGCTTTGACAAACGGCTGGCTAATTTTCTCATGGAACAGATCGCCATCGAGGATTCCCTGACCTTACATATCACCCAGGAAAAGATCGCGTCTCATCTGGGGTCCGCCCGGGAGGTGGTGACCAGAATGCTGAAATATTTCCAGCAGGAGGGAGTCGTCCGGCTGTTCCGGGGAGGAATAAAGGTCATAGATGAGGAGCAGCTGTATCGGATGACGGATCCCAATTCTTACAGACATCGACCCAGCTAATGCTGTTGGCGCAGGCAAAAAGCTCGTCGCAGGTGAGTCCAACCGCGCTGTTGGCGCTTCCGGCCGCGGGATAAACGGTATCAAAACGCTTCAGGGAAATATCGGTATAAATTTCCGCCTTGGGTCCAACGCCAAAGGGGCAGACTCCGCCGATTGCATGATTGGTGTATAAAACGACTTCTTCCGGTTTCAGCATTGTGGCTTTCCGTCCAAACGTGTCCTTAAATTTACGGTTGTCAATCTTGGCGTCCCCGGCGGTGACCACCAGGATGCAGCCGTCTTCTTTTTGAAAGGAGAGGGTTTTCGCAATTTTGGCCGGAATGCAGTGAACGGCTTCGGCGGCCAGCTCTACGGTAGCGCTGCTAACCTCAAATTCCTGAATCCGGCTGTCCAGATTCCATTTTTTCAGATATTCCCTGGCAATTTCAATAGACATGATAGAGACCTCTTTTCTGTAGTGAATGTAGAACGCTCTGGAGCGAATATAGAACGCTGAATATAGAACGTTGAATTTATAGACCATTAAACCATATTTTGCGAAATATGACAAGACAGGGGTTGGGGAAGGCATGGAAAACGTATAGGAAAACAGGCAGTTGACAAGGGGAGTAGGGGAGTTTATAATCGTGATAGATTCTAAAATAGAACGGGGTGGAAAGATGCGGATTACTTCTTGCTAATAAGTAGTTGAATAAACGGAATATGTCAGGAACCGGTGAGAACCGGTGTTTTTGGCTGTTTCGGGCAAGAAGGCTGTATTCTTTTCCTCTTTTTTATTGATCGATATCATATGGGTCTGTTCGGTTCGCCGGGAAGTTTTTCAGGCGGGCCCGGACTGCGCTGGTATGGATGCGGGAAGCGGCTTTCTTGCATCATTTTTTTGCGTAAAAATTAGGGTTATGCGCACAGGTGCAGGAAACGGAGGTATATGATGTCATTGATACGTGTGACAAATTTAACGTTTGAATATGAGGGGAGTTACGACCCCATTTTTGAGAATGTGTCGTTTCAGATCGATACGGATTGGAAGCTGGGTTTCACAGGCAGGAATGGCCGGGGAAAGACCACATTCCTGAGGCTGCTCATGGGGCAGTACGAATATCAGGGGACGATTTCTACTTCGGTGGCGTTCGATTATTTTCCATTTGAAGTGACGGATTATGGGATGGATACGCTGGAGCTTGTGGAGGAAATCCTGCCGGATTATGAGTACTGGAAACTGAGCCGGGAGCTTTCGCTGCTGGAACTGGAGGAGGATGTGTTGTACCGTCCTTTTGGCACTCTGAGCAACGGGGAACAGACCAAGGTCATGCTGGCCGTTTTGTTTCTGCGGGAAAATCATTTTCTGCTGATCGATGAACCGACCAATCATCTGGATCTGCATGCCCGGGAGGTGGTCAGCGCTTATTTGGATAAAAAGAAGGGCTTTATTCTGGTATCCCATGACAGGGCGTTTCTGGACCGCTGTATCGATCACATTCTCTCGATCAACAAGACGAATATTGAGATTCAGCAGGGGAATTTTTCCAGCTGGCGGCAGAATATGGAATATCAGACCAACTATGAGCTGGCGGAAAATGAGAAGCTGAAAAAAGAAATCCGCCATCTGACCGAAGCGTCCAGACGAAGCGCAGGCTGGTCTGACGCGGTGGAAAAGACGAAGTACGGTACCCGGAATTCCGGGCTTCGGCCGGACCGGGGATTTATCGGGCACAAGGCGGAAAAGATGATGAAGCGGGCGAAGGCGGCGGAGGCCCGCAGGGAGAAAGCGGCGGAGGATAAGGCCGGCCTGCTGAAAAATGTGGAGAAAGCTCCTGAGCTGATCCTTCATCCGTTACCGCATCACAGCAGGAGGCTGATGGAAGCGTCGGGGATTGAGATCGCCTACTCTCAGAAGCAGGTATGCGGGCCCTTGGATTTTACCGTAAACGCCGGCGACCGGATTGCGCTGACCGGACGCAACGGAGCCGGAAAGTCCAGCATACTAAAGCTCCTGGCCGGTTATGAGATTCCCCACCGGGGACAGCTGACAGAAGCAAACGGGCTTATCATCTCTTATGTGGAGCAGGATACTTCTTTTTTAAAGGGGGAACTGGCGGACTTTGTGGAGCAAAATAATCTGGATGAAACTCTTTTTAAAGCTGTTCTGCGTAAATTGGATTTTTCAAGGGGGCAGTTCGAAAAACGGATCGAATCATTCAGCGCGGGCCAGAAGAAGAAAATACTCCTTGCCAAAAGTCTGTGTACGCCGGCGCATCTGTATATTTGGGATGAACCCCTTAATTATATCGACGTGCTGTCCAGGATTCAACTGGAGGAGCTGATTTTAAAATTCAAGCCGACCATGATTTTGGTGGAACACGATAAAACGTTTCTGGATCACACCGCTACCGGTTCCATAAGTTTGGACCGGTAAGGTTCACAAATCTGACCGGTAAGGCGGAATTGACTTTTACAGGCCCAGGAGATAAACTGAAATAGTATTGTTTGCGGAAAAACAGGATGACACAAAAAAGGAGCGGATCGTATGGCTGTATTCCGGCCGAACCATTATTACGGTATAAAAGATAAAATATACGAGACAGAGCGCTTTCCAAGTCCGGAGGCGGCGGTCAGCATCGCCGTAGTTGACGAGCCGGAGGCGGAACGGTTAAAGGTGATGACGGGAGAACAGCAAAAGCTGCTGGAAGCCGGTAATGCGGTCCGCTTTATAAAGTTTACGGATTATGAAGATTATTTGTTCTGCACCTTTCATATTCCCCTGCAGAAAAATATCCGGAAAGAGTATGCCAAGCTTACCATGCTGATCAGACAGAAGCTCCTGGTAATTGTGGTGCAAAACGAGGCGGCGGCCGTACTGCTTTCCTCCTTCACGCCCAGATACGGCGGGCGGCCGCTGACACTGGAGCGACTGCTGGCAGAACTTCTGGAGAGCTTTGTGCAAAACGATCTGGAATATCTGGGAGAGCTGGAGGACCGGATTACGGAGCTGGAAGAGCGTGCGATGGATGGGGAGGTGGCGGATTTTAACCATCAGATGGTACATATCCGCAAGGAACTGCTATATCTGCATAATTATTATGCCCAGTTTCAGGATCTGGCAGATTGTTTTCAGGACAGTGAGAACGATTTCTTCGCGGAAAACCGTTACTTTCGCTATCTGTCGGACAAAATGAGCCGTCTGTACGGCGAATGCCAGATGCTGCGTGAATATTCCATGCAGGTCCGGGAATTTTACCAGGCCCAGGTGGATGTAAAACAGAACACGATCATGAAGTTCCTGACCGGCGTAACGACGATTTTCCTGCCGTTGACTTTGATTACCGGCTGGTACGGAATGAATTTCGCGGGGATGCCGGAGCTCAGCTGGAGGTTTGGATATCCGCTGGTTATATTCGTCAGCGCATTGATCCTTCTGATCTGTATTTGGATATTTAAGAAGAAAAAGTTCTTCTGAAGGGATGACATCTATGATAAAAAATAAAAAAGAGCGGGTCATGCCCTTCTTAATCGGAATTGTCTGTATAGCGGCCATAGCGGTGCTGTTGTGGGTGGCAGGCCATTTTCAGACTCAGAATGTGCAGCTGATACAGGACGGCGTGGAGCCGCTTTCGAAAGGCTGGACTTATACCGTGGGAGAAGAATCCCATGCTATTACCCGGTTTCCTTTTTCCTTAACCCTGGAAGAAGGAGAAGAAGTCCTGCTGTCCTGCCTCCTGCCCGATGAACTGCCGGCAGAAGGCGTCATCATGTATATCGCCGATCACCAGAATATACAGGTGTATCTGGAAGGGCGGCTGATTTACGAATATGGAAACCGGGATCACACGCCGTTTGGGGATGTCTTTGGATCGGTGACGAATCTAATTCCGGTCCCCAAGGACGCGCAGGGGAAACAGCTCAGTATCCGCGCGGTCTGTCCCGGTAAATTCCGGCATTATAATTACAATTTTTATCCGGTGTACCTGGGTACCAAAAGCGCGGCGGTTTTTAACTTATTCCAGCAAAATTTCAGTTCCCTTTGTTTTTGTTTTATCATCGTCCTGCTGGGGATTACCTTTATAGTTGCCGGCGTATATATGAATACAAAGAAATATCCGTCCAATGGAAGCAGTTTCTTTTATCTGGGAGTATTTTCCCTGCTGGCCGCGGCCTGGATTCTGACCGACTCCAATGTTATGCAGCTGTGGTACGGAAAAGCGCCGGTCATCTATATCGGTTCCTTCTTTGCTTTTATGCTGATGACCATTCCGTTTCTGCAGTATATCCGCCAGATATTTGTGGGCGGAAAGCGTCTGTTAAATGTGCTGAGCCTGCTGTTTGTATTGAACTTTGTCCTGTCAACCATTATATATATTCTGGGGGCCGCGGAACTGTTTGAAACCAATCTAATGACCCATCTGTTGATGCTGTTCAGTATCGGCTGTATCGGGATTCTGTGTTATCGGGAGAAAAAGGTGTATCATAATCGTGAGATCCGGGGATTGCTGACCGGACTGGTGATTTTATGCGCGGCGGGTATTTTCAGTATTGTAAAATTTTATTTTTCATCCCACGATAACAATTCCCTGTATTTCAGAATCGGCCTGTTAGGGTTCATTGTCGTGCTGGGATTTTCAACTTTGAAAAAGAGTTTGCTGCTTGTGAATACCAGGGCGGAAGCGGCCGCTTACCGGAAGCTGGCGTACCTGGATTCCATGACGATGCTGGGAAACCGGACGGCTTTTGATGTCCAGACTGAAAAAGATTTACAGGAGCAGGAGGGCATAGAAACGGTAGCGGTCGTTGTCTGTGATCTGAATGATCTGAAGAGCACCAACGATACCTATGGGCATCGGGTAGGCGATAAAATGATTATCGGTTTTGCCAAATGCCTGATGGAGGCTTTTGAAGGCCTGGGAAAGACTTACCGTATCGGCGGTGACGAATTCGCGGTATGGTTTGTAAATCAGCGGGAAGAGTCCATACAGGAGGGGATCAGGATTCTGCGGGAAACCGTGGAGAAGCAGGAACCAGATTCCAGGTTTGAGTTAAAATATGCCTGCGGGTATGCCTTCGAAACAATGGAAGAAGGAAAAGAAATTAAATTCAACCGGCTGTTCAGCAGAGCCGATGCGAACATGTACCGGGAAAAATTAGAAATTAAAGGGCTGGATCAGCGCCTTTTTGATTGAAATGCAGGGCATTCCTGTGTAAAATAGGAAATTGTAAAGGTGGTACCGGATGATGAAGATAGATTTTCATACACATATTTATCCCGATCGGATTGCCGGGAGTACCCTGGAGAAGCTGGCGGGGAATTATGGATTAAAACCGTATACGGATGCCACGGTTTCGGGACTTAAGGCGTCCATGGAAGAGGCGGGCGTACACATATCGGTGGTGCTCCCTGTGATCACCAGGGCAGGACAGGTGCAGTCGATTAACCGGTTTGCCCGGGAGGTTACGCCGGAGGCTTTCGATCATTCCGTGGGGCAGATCCTGTCCTTTGGGGCGGTGCATCCACTCAGCGAGCATTATAAAGAAGAGCTTAAGATGGTGAAGGCGCTGGGGCTTAAAGGCATTAAGCTTCACCCGGAATATCAGCAGCTCTATATCGATGATATTTCTATGCTGCGGCTGATTTCCTACGCGTCGGAGCTGGGGCTTGTCATTGTGATTCACAGCGGTTCGGAGAGTGACCGGGAACAGACGCTGCACTGCCTTCCAAGAATGGCGCGCCGGATGCTCCATGAGGTACAGCCCAAGAAACTGGTGCTGGCCCATCTGGGCGGATTCCGGGAATGGGAGGAGACCATGGAATATCTGGCCGGTGAGAATGTCTGGCTGGATACCGGGTTTGTGGCCGGACATATGCCGGCGGATCAGGTGGAGATGTTAATACGGGCCCATGGGGCGGACCGGATATTGATGGCTTCGGACAGCCCCTGGAATGGACAGAAAGATACGGTTGATTTTATAAACGGACTGTCCTTGACGGAGAAAGAGAAGCAGATGATATTTTCTGAGAATGCCCTGGGGCTGCTGGGCCTTACCATACACGACAGTATTGCATAATGGAGGAAAAATGATGGATATCAATGATAGAAACGATAGCGGATGGAAAAATGGCGGCGGACAGCCGCCCCAGAGCGAGCCGCAGCGCCAATATTATTATATGGCAAGGCTTAGGGCGTATGTGGAGGAAAAGAGCCTTGCGCTTGGACGGCCCCTTACCGCGTCGATCCAGACTTTCGGCTGTCAGATGAATGCCCGGGATTCGGAAAAACTGGCCGGGATTCTAAGGGAAGCGGGATATGAGCAGATTGATTCGGAGGAAGCGGATTTTGTATTATATAATACCTGTACCGTAAGAGAGAATGCGAATCAGAAGGTATACGGAAGACTGGGTACCCTGAATCACTGGAAAAAAGACCATCCCCATATGATGATTGCCCTGTGCGGCTGTATGATGCAGGAGCCTGAGGTCGTGGAGAAGATCCGCAAGAGCTACCGCTTTGTGGACATTTTGTTTGGAACGCACAATATATTCAAGCTGGCGGAGCTGATGGTAACCAGGATCGAGGCGGCGGACATGGTCGTCGACATCTGGAAGGACACGGACCTGGTGGTGGAAGATCTGCCCAACCGGAGAAAATATTCCTTTAAATCGGGCATCAATATTATGTTTGGCTGTAATAATTTCTGCAGCTACTGTATCGTGCCCTACGTACGCGGGCGGGAGAGAAGCCGGGAGCCGGAGGATATCTTAAATGAAATCCGGCGGATGGCCCAAGACGGCGTGACCGAAGTCATGCTGCTGGGACAAAATGTGAATTCCTATGGGAAGACCCTGGATACGCCGATGACGTTCGCCGCCCTGTTGCGGGAAATCGAAAAGATAGACGGTTTGAAACGGATCCGCTTTATGACCTCCCATCCAAAAGATCTGTCGGATGAGCTGATCGAAGTGATGGGGAGTTCGGATAAAATCTGCAAGCATCTACATCTGCCGCTTCAGTCCGGCAGCACCAGAGTGTTAAAAGAGATGAACCGGCGATATACGAAGGAACAGTATCTGGATCTGGTGGAACGTATCCGGGCCGGTGTGCCGGATATCTCGCTGACCACGGATATTATCGTGGGATTTCCGGGGGAGACGCAAGAGGATTTCCTGGAAACGATGGATGTAGTTCGGAAGGTGCGCTATGACAGCGCCTTTACCTTCCTGTATTCCAAGCGGACCGGAACGCCTGCGGCTTCCATGCCGGACCAGGTGCCGGAAGATGTGGCGAAGGAACGGTTTGACCGGCTGTTAAAAGAAGTGCAGGAAATTTCCCGCCAGGTAACGGCAAGACATGTGGGGACCGTACAGCAGGTTCTGGTTGAAGAAATCAACCGTCAGGACGCCTCCCTGGTAACCGGGCGGCTTTCCCACAACACTGTGGTGCATCTGCCGGGGGATGCTTCCATGATCGGCAAGATCCTGGACGTGAAACTGACCGAGTGCAGAGGATTTTATTACCTGGGGGAACCGGTGTAAAAACTTGACAGCGGCCATGGGCAACCATATAATGGAAACAGGCGAAAAGTTTTCTAAAAGCCAACTTTTATTTTTGGAAATGGAACCGAAACGATGCGAGTGATAGCAGGAACAGCGAAAAGGCTGCCGTTAAAGACGGTGCCGGGCATGGATACCAGGCCCACCACCGATAGAATCAAAGAGACTCTGTTTAATGTGATAGCTCCGTCTCTGGTTGACAGCCGTTTTTTGGATCTGTTCAGCGGAAGCGGGGCGATAGGAATCGAGGCTTTAAGCCGGGGGGCCGCGCAGGCTGTGTTTGTGGAAAATAACAGACGGGCCCTTGCCTGTATTCAGGAAAATCTTTTGTTTACGGGGCTTTCAAAGCGCGCCAGGGTGCTGCCCATGGATGTGCTTGCCGGAATCCGGTCTCTTAACGGACAGCCGGCGTTTACCGTGATCTTTATGGACCCGCCCTATGGTAAGGAATATGAAAAGCAGGTATTGCAGGCGTTAAAAGGTTCTTCTCTGGTGGATGCGGATACGCTGCTTGTGATCGAAGCGTCGCTCGAGACCGATTTTTCCTACATGGAATCGTTGGGATTTCAGATGATAAAAGAAAAAAGATACAAAACCAATAAGCATATTTTTGCGGAGCAGGTATAAGGAGAACAATATATGATTCGAGCGATTTATCCCGGAAGCTTTGATCCGGTGACCTTCGGGCATATGGATATTATCCAGAGGTCGGCTAAGCTGGTCGATGAGCTGATCGTCGGAGTCCTGAACAACCGGGCGAAATCCCCCAGCTTTACGATCGAAGAGCGGGTGGAGATGTTAAGGGAAGTAACGTCAGGGATTCCGAATGTGGAGATTACCGCATTTCAGGGATTATCCGTGGATTTTGCCAGAGACTGCAAGGCCAACGTGATGGTTCGGGGCCTTCGGGCCGTAACCGATTTTGATTATGAGCTGCAGCTGGCCCAGACGAATAAAATCATGTGCCCGCAGGTGGACACCATGTTTCTGACGACCAGTCTGGAATATGCCTATTTAAGCTCTACCACGGTGCGCGAAGTGGCCGCTTACGGCGGTGATATCACCCGTTTTGTGCCGTCGGTGGTGGTAGAGAAAGTAAAGACAAAAATGCGGAAATTAGAAAAGGAGAATGCGATATGAGCAGCAGAATCGAACAGATTATAGAAGAAATCGAAGAATACATCGACAGCTGTAAATACCAGGCGTTGTCCAACAGCAAGATCATCGTAAACAAAGACGAGATCGAGGAATTGCTTCGGGAGCTGCGGATGAAGACGCCGGATGAGATCAAAAAATACCAGAAGATTATCAGCAACCGGGATGCGATTATCGCAGACGCCCAGGAGAAAGCCAACGCGATCATCGCGGAAGCGACCGTACATACCAACGAGCTGATCAATGAACACGAGATTATGCAGCAGGCCTATACCCAGGCCAACGAGATCATCGCCAACGCCACGAATCAGGCCCAGGCGCTGTTAGATAACGCGACTGTGGACGCCAACAACATCCGCCTGGGAGCGATCCAGTATACGGATGAGATGCTGGCGAATCTGCAGAAGATCATCGCCCATACCCTGGATACCTCCGGGGCAAAATATGAGAATTTTATCAATTCCCTGAAAGATAATTACGATATTATCAATGCCAACCGGGTAGAACTGCACCCATCTGAGGAAGAAGAAACAGAGCAGCCAGAAGAAGAGTGATTCCGGTGGATAAGATCTTCGCGCCGATATAACGTAAGATGGAGAGCCCGGAGTCCTTGATCATGCTTTCGGTCTGCGCGATACTGGACAGTCCTCCGAACGAGGTGACGCACAGGATCATCAGGCATTGCACCGGAACGGGAAGAGTAGTTAACGCGATGGCCTGAATGCCGTTGGTGATTTCAAAAATCCCGGTAAAGAGGGATTTGATCCAGGCGGGCGAGAGCGGCAGTGAGGACACCATACCGGCGATGATCGCAAATAAAATGATATAGCCGCCTAACTTGGTGACCGTTTCGAAACCATTCATAATAGAGGTATCAATGATTTTGAAATTGATTTGAAGTCTTGATGCCTTTTTCTTTTGATCCGGCCGCAAAGCGTTACGCATGCGGCGCCGGTAAAATGGGTTCAGAATAAAAGCGGTAAATAACGGGGCCGCATATAAAATGACCAGAAACGGGATAATAAGGCTTGGATCTTTCAATGTGACCGTAACGATGAAGCTGATGATAAACATGGGGCTTACATTATTACAGAAGCTCAAAAGATACTGTCCTTCTACGGCGGAGATCTGCTGTTCCATGACTAGGTCCGCCGTGACCTTACTGCCCATGGGATAACCGCAGAGAAAGCCGGTAATCACGGCGTAGCATCCATTTTTGCTGATCCCCAGCAGTCTGGTCAGGACGGGAGAGAGAAACCAGGTCAGATAGGACATGGCATCCAGCCGGATGATGATATTCGACAGGATGATAAAAGGCAGCAGCGTGGGAATAATGGTATGAAACCACAGCAGCAGGCCGGTGGTGGAAGCCTCCACCGCCTGTATGGGGCGGAAGAACAAAAATAGAACCAGTAAAAGTACGAGAAAGGTATAGCAGGCTTTTTTCATAGCATCCCCATAATTTTGCGGTTTTGGTTACTATCATTTTATGGACGGCGTTCAGGGATTATGCCTTTGTTTCTTAATATGGTTTTATAAGGATTACAGTTAAAAATATAACAGTTAAAAATAAACGAAATTGGAGGAAAACATATGAGTAAGCTAAGTCAATTAGAGCCGCAGTCTGTTTTTTACTATTTTGAAAAAATAGCAGGAATACCGCACGGTTCGGGAAACACCAAAGCCATCAGCGATTACTGCGTGGAATTTGCGAAGGAGCATAACCTGCGCTATATACAGGATGAGAGCAATAATGTGATTATATTCAAAGAGGCGTCCGCGGGATACGAAGACGCCAAGCCGGTGGTCCTGCAGGGGCATCTGGACATGGTATGTGTAAAAGACGCCGACGCCGATATCGATATGGAGAAAGACGGACTGGATCTACAGATCGACGGGGATTATGTCTATGCAAAAGGGACGACTTTAGGCGGAGATGACGGTATTGCCGTAGCTTACTGCCTGGCAGTGCTGGCCGACAACACGCTGGCCCATCCCCCCATCGAGGCGGTATTTACCACAGATGAAGAGATCGGGCTTCTTGGGGCGGCAGACCTTGACGCCTCTGTCCTGCAGGGAAGAAAATTAATCAATCTGGATTCAGAGGAAGAGGGCATCTTCCTGACCAGCTGCGCGGGAGGCCTGACCGCGACTTGCAGCCTTCCTGTCCGGTATAGGGAGCAGACCGGCCTGGTCTATGAACTTAAAATCAAAGGGCTTCTGGGCGGCCATTCGGGAATCGAAATTCACAAGGAACGGCTGAATGCCAATAAGCTGATGGGTCGGTTACTCTACACCGTCGGAGACGAGATGGAATTTTCTCTGGCCGCCTTAAACGGCGGAGTAAAAGATAACGCGATTCCTTCCTCTGCACGTGCCACCCTTGTCATAGAAGAGGGGGAAGCCGAGCATCTGGAGAGCGTCGTCACCAGACTGGAGAAAATCGTACAGCACGAATACAAATCCAGCGATCCAGATCTCGAAATAGAGATCAAAAAAATCGGAACCGACACGAAAAAAGTCCTGAACCTAAAGAACCAGGAATGCGTCGTGTTCTTCCTGATGCATGCGCCGAACGGCGTGATCCGCTGGAGCATGGACATCGAGGGGCTGGTGCAGACCTCCCTGAACCTGGGCATCATGGAGCTGACCGGCGAGTGCTGTAAGTTCAGTTTCGCGGTCCGCAGTTCCGTAGAGACGGAAAAAATATTCCTGGCTCAAAAGCTCCAGTATCTGATCGAATTCCTGGGCGGAGTATACGAGGAGTCCGGAGACTATCCGGGATGGGAATTCCGCAAAGAGTCGCCGCTGCGGGATATGATGGTTCGGACCTACGAAGATCTCTTTGGAAAGAAACCGGCGGTAGAGGCGGTGCATGCCGGTCTGGAATGCGGTGTGTTTATCGGAAAAATTCCGGATATGGATTGCATTTCTCTGGGCCCGGATATGCTTCACGTGCACAGCCCGCAGGAAAAACTGAGTATTTCTTCTACAAAGCGGATGTGGGATTTCCTGGTCGAGGTTTTGAAAAATTGTAGGTAATATGGATGTTCTTCCTTGGGTTTGGGTATGCCCGCTGCTTCGGGCCGGGGTGAGCGCCGGTGTCCGGGGGTGCTTTCGGCGGCCGGGGGATTTTGTGGCTCCCCGGGAGCGCGGAGGGCTTACGCTGGCATACGCTAAGTGGAATTGAAAATCCGGGTTCAGAAACCGAGCCTATTCACCAGGAACACATGATGTGTTCCCGGTTCAGAGGCTCTTGCCCGTCGGACGTGAAGTCCGCCGTGCATCCTGAACCTGGCTTTTCAATTTCACTAAGCGTATGCACAGCCGCCCTATGCGCTCCCGGGGAGACACAAAATCCCCCGGCCGCCGAAAGCACCCCCGGACACCGGCGCTCACCCCAGCCCGAAGCAGCGGGCATACCCAAACCCAAGGAAGAACCAGGATTGGTACCCGCCTTTTTAACGGTTTGTTTATTCGATCGCGATAGATATAGCGCCGCCAGATTTGACTACTGACAGATCTACGGTATAAGTTCCGCTCTTGTCTACGGGAATTTTTTTTGTGTTTTCATCCGTTGATCCGGCGCTCATATTCTCTGCCGTGTACAGAGATTCCTCTTCTTCATCATATATATGGATATCCACGTTTCCCTGTACTTCGGACAAATCGATGACAAATATATCTTGATCCTGCATTTTAAAGTAATAACGCTGTTCTCCTTCCTGGTCCAATTTTGCATGGCAGGAACTGCCTTTTCCTTCTGTATAAGGATGTGTTTCCTCTGCTGTTTTTTCCATATTGTCAGACGAACTCTTACTGCCACATGCGGTACATAAGAAACAAATTGTGCATAATAATAGGAATAGCAGTACCTTTTTAATGATTGTTGACATAAAACCACCACCTGTTGACATAAAATTTTTCATAGTTTGCATAATGCTATTTTTATAATGAAACGTGTGCTCGGATATTGATGCTATCAATGAATAGTAATTACGTTGGGTGCAACCCGATTTAATTGAGAAAATCGTGTGTCGGAATTTAGTGTATTCTCATTCTGAGGGGGCACCGATTACTGATTAAAATTTACACTGAATATAAGTGTTCTAAAGTCAATTTTAATATGTTCCAACAGCAGTGTCAAATAATACTGGCTTAATGTTCGCTCAGGTTGTTTATTATATATAAACCGAAACGGGCGACTGACGAAATTGAAAAAGAGGACTTGAAAAATTCAAGTCCTCTGTGTATAATTTACTTAGAAGTAATCAAAAGACTTTCGTCGGTCTGATGATTGCACTTCGGATAACTGGATAATTTATAGTTACAAGCTATCCTCTATTGCGAGTAGAGGATAGCTATTTTTTATTCTGATGATTATCTATGTAAGCGAGTGCTGCAAAAATTACCAACACCAATGTCAACACTTCAAGTGTATTCATGCTACATTTCCTCTTTCGATTATTTCCGAAGGAAACCACCAGACTATCCTCTGACTTCTGTTCAACTATACATAAATATTTTATCATGGTGAAGAAGCAAATACAATGATAATTACATAGTTTACACCACCAGTTTAGGATTTATAAATATCGTATGATTAACATAATATGTTAATTTTTGAACAAAATAGGCATTAAAGATAGCAAGTAAAATCAAGCATTTCTTTCATTATTTCTCTATAATAAGGGTCAGAGAGGTCGAAACGAGGAAAAAGTCGAATGTACGAGTGGCAGAAGCAAATTCAAATAATCGTGGATGAAATTGACTGTTGTATTAAGAATTATAAGGATGAGGCTCTGACGCTGCGCCAGCTGTCTCAAAGCCTGGGTTATTCTGAATTTTATACGACGAGAAAATTTAAGGAGATTTCGGGGATGCCATTCCGGGATTATCTTAGGCTTAGAAAATTGGCGTTTGCGCTTAAGGAGGTGCGGGACAGTAAAAAAAGCTTTTTGGATATCGCCTTCGATTATGGATTTTCATCTCATGAGGCTTTTACCAGAGCTTTCAAGGGAACGTACGGCGTCACCCCGAGCGAATACCGGAATAAACCGAAGCCTGTTGTGCTTCGCACAAAAATAAATCCTTTCGATCGCTACTTTTTTGGATTTGGAGAGATAGGCATGGTAAAATCTACGGACGATGTTAAAATTTATTTTGTAACGATTCCCGCCCACAAATTTTTGCATATTAAAAATTATGAGAGTAACGGATATTGGGATTTTTGGCAAAAGCAAAGCCTGATTCCCGGGCAGGACTGCGAGACCATCTGCGGCTTACTGGACAGCATCAAGGGAAAATTGGATGACGATGGCGGAAGTGAATCCAACAGCAGCAGCGGACAGATTATGGCATACATTCTTGACCCGGAGGGCCGGCTGTGTGATTGGGGGATTCCGCGTACGGAATGTTATGGCGCGCGTCTGCCTTTTGATTATAAAGGAGAGATACCACCGCAGATGCTCATGATGGACGTCCCGGAAGCCGAGTATATTGTGTTTGAACATGGGCCCTTTGATTATGAGCAGGAAAACCGCAGTGTGGAAGAAAAGATGGAAAAGGCCATGGCGGAGTTTGATTTCGAAGGCACCGGTTATTGTTATGATACTTCCCCTGGCCGGATTATTTATTTTTATCATGATCCGGAGAGGTTTTGGAAGTATATCAGACCGGTGCGTAAGTAAGCAGAGGGAAGTGTTTCTCCCCTTCAACAGCGGCGGGCCCGGGCAGGGTGCTACAGATTCTGCCCGGGCCGCCGCTGTTTTTATCTGTCGGGATAGGAAGCTATTAAGCATTTAATAAAAATCCTGTGTTACTATAGTTCTACCAGGACAGGCCCCGACATATAATAATAAGGACGGACTTCGAAATCAGGGAAATGCATGAAGCGATCTTTACTGTTGTACCTACTTGGAATCTTTTTTCTGGGCATCCTGACCGTGATGGGCACGAATTCCCTCCGCGAGTACGCGGCCCTTTCCCTTCTGCATGACGCGGTAAATGAAAGCGAAGGCTTCCGAAACCAATGGCTCAGCGAAGAAGTAAGCCGGGAACTGGATACATTTTGCGGTGAACAGGGGGTATCCAGAGGGGATCTGCTGACGGTTCTCATGCTGGACCACCGGTTTGACTTGACAGGCGTGGATCTGAAAGACTACGGAAAAGAACAGTATTCCGACAGCCTGAACCGCCAATGGGGGCGAAAACCGGAGGCTTTGCAGGCGCTTCGGGAAAGCTATGAAGCGATCTGGGATGACCTGGTATATTTTCCGGTACCGGAATCCACCGTGAACGAGGAGGCGACGGTGGCTTTTGATAATTCCTGGATGTTTGAGCGGACCTTCGGCGGAAAGCGGGGGCATGAGGGAACGGATGTGATGGCCGGTATAAATCAGAGAGGCTATTACCCGGTGGTCAGTATGACGGACGGCGTGATCGAAAATATAGGCTGGCTGACTAAGGGCGGTTATCGGATCGGAATCAGGGGACCCCATGGCGCGTATTATTATTACGCCCATCTGGCAGAATTCGCCAGGGATTTTCCCAAAGGGACCCAGGTCCGGGCCGGGGAGCTGATCGGCTACATGGGAGATACCGGTTACAGCGAAATCGAAGGTACCACCGGTAATTTTGATGTCCACCTGCACGTGGGAATTTACATACGAACGAAAGACTCACCGGAGATGAGTGTGAATCCCTATTGGATTTTGAAGTACCTGGAAAGCCATAAGCTTTCCTATGCATTTTAATGCTTATTTATGCAAATTTTTCGCCAACAGTGGCGGAAGCTATGCAACCATGTTATACTATAGGCTGAAGGAGAGGGTAGTATGGAAATACAATTATGGAGAGAAATATTAGATCCTTATGAACTGGCAGTCAAGGAGCTGGTGATTAAGTTTAAGCACCTGATCAAGGAACACAGAGACAATAACCGGTATTCCCCCATCGAACAGGTGGAGGGCCGGGTGAAAACCATATCCAGCATCCTGGAAAAATCTTTGAAAAAAGGAATCCCGCTGGAAGATATCGAAGAGAAGATCGAGGATATCGCGGGGATCAGGATCATCTGCCAATTTGTGGAAGATATCGACCGGGTAGTGGAACTGATCCGGGGCCGGGGCGATATGGAAATAAAGAGCGAAAAAAATTATCTGGCGCACAGCAAAGAGAGCGGTTACAGAAGTTATCACGTCATCGTGTACTATCAGGTGGAGACCATAAATGGGCCGAAAAAATTACAGGTGGAGATCCAGATCAGGACACTGGCCATGAATTTCTGGGCTATTATTGAACATTCTTTGCAGTATAAATATGAGAAAAATATACCGGAACACATCCGTAAGCGCTTAAGCGCGGCAGCGGACGCGGTGGATATGCTGGACAACGAGATGTCCAGTGTGCGCAGCGAGATTATGGACGCCCAGAATTCTTTCCAGATCCAGGCGAACATTGTGGCGGATATCCTGAATAATATTGAAAACTTATATAAAGTATTGAATAAACGGGAAATTAAAAAGATTCAAGATGAATTTTACCAAATTTACACGATGAATGACTTAAACCAGCTGGAGCGTTTTGACAAGCAGCTGGACCAGGTGGCGGAGGGCTACCGGGCACAGGCATTATCGGGATTACGATGAGATAGGAGCAAAGCGGATGCAGTTACCAAGTACGTTTGCCGGGCGCATGGAGAAGATCCTGGGAACGGAATACGATGAATTTATGAGAAGCTACGAACAGAAACGCCTGTATGGTTTGCGAGTGAATAACCGGAAGATCAGCACGGAGCAGTTTTTAAAAATTGCTCCGTTTCATCTGACCAGGATTCCCTGGATCGAAAACGGGTTTTATTATGAGGAGCAAGACCAGCCGGGAAAACATCCCTATTATTCGGCGGGTCTTTACTACCTGCAGGAGCCAAGCGCCATGACGCCGGCCAATATCCTGCCGGTGAACCCCGGGGAGCGGGTGCTGGATCTGTGCGCCGCACCCGGCGGGAAGTCGACCGAACTGGGTGTGAAGCTTAAGGGTCAGGGCCTTCTGGTGGCCAATGACATCAGCGCCTCCAGGGCGAAAGCCCTGCTTAAAAATATCGAATTATTCGGTATACCGAACGCATTGATTACCAGCGAGCCGCCGGTGAATCTGATGCGTTATTTTGGCGCTTATTTTGATAAAATATTGATCGACGCGCCCTGTTCCGGGGAAGGAATGTTCCGCAAGGATCCGTCCATGATCAAGAGCTGGGAGAAAAACGGGCCGGAATTCTATGCGAAGATCCAGCGGGAAATTATCCTGCAGGCGGCCGCTATGCTAAAGCCCGGCGGGCAGATGCTGTATTCCACCTGCACCTTTTCCGCGGAAGAAGACGAGGGTACTATCGAGTATCTGCTGTCGGAAGATCCCTCTTTCCATGTGATACCGATCGCCGGACGGTATGAAGGTTTCGCGCCCGCCAAGCCGGAACTGGTCGGCGGACGGGAGGAGATCCGGGGCTGCGTACGGATCTGGCCTCACCGGATGAACGGGGAAGGCCATTTTGTGGCGTTGCTGCAAAAGGATGAATCCGGCGCTTCGGAGGCTTCTTTGGAAAATTCGGAGGCCCGCAGGATCTTTGAATTCCCGGAGCTTGCAGAGTTTTTAAAGCCGGTGCGGACCGGCCTTAATCTGGAACGTCTGGAAGCGCGCCAGGAGAAGATATCCGCCCTCCCCGCAGAAATGGGGGATTTAAAAGGGCTTCACTATTTAAGAACGGGGCTGTATCTGGGCGAATTGAAAAAGAAACGTTTTGAACCCAGTCAGGCATTCGCCATGGCGCTTGAGAAGGAAGCCTTTCCGGCCATAATCTCTTTGCCGTCGGAGGATATCCGGGTCCGGAAATATCTGAAAGGGGAGACCATCGATGTGTCCGGCCTGCCGATTTTAGCGTCCGGCTCCTGGCAGCTGGTCTGCGTGGACGGCTATCCGCTGGGCTGGGGAAAACTGACCAACGGAAATCTGAAGAATAAATATCATCCGGGATGGAGATGGCAGTCATGAAGGCGCTCCGTCTGGACAAATATCTGGCCGACCTGGGCTGCGGGACCCGTTCCCAGGTAAAGGGCTTCATACGGCAGGGGCGTGTGGCGGTAAACGGAGCCGTGGAAAAAGGCGCGGACCGGAAAGTGATGCCGGGAACCGACGTGGTGGCGCTGGACGGCCTGCCGCTTGCCTATGAAGAGTTTGAATATTATATGCTGAACAAACCGGCCGGTTATGTTTCGGCTACAGAAGACCCGAAAGATCCCACCGTGGTTGGGCTGATTACCGGTTCCGGCCGCAGGGATCTCTTTCCGGTAGGAAGACTGGACAAGGATACGGAAGGGCTGCTGCTGATCACCAATGACGGCGAACTGGCCCATCGGCTGCTGTCGCCGAAACATCATGTGCCGAAGACTTATTTGGCCAGGATCGACGGGCCGGTGACGCAGGAACATGCGCGGCTGTTTCAGGAGGGCGTCGATATAGGGGAAGAACGTCCGACTCTTCCGGCCTGCCTGCGGATTCTTCAGTCGGAAGAACAGGGTGCCCTGGTGGAACTGACTATCTGTGAAGGTAAATTCCACCAGGTGAAAAGAATGTTTGAAGCGGTGGGAAGAACTGTGGTATATTTAAAGAGACTTTCGATGGGAAGCCTGCAGCTGGATCATGAGCTGAAGCCAGGCGAGTACCGGAATTTAACGGAAGAGGAAAGGAACGAATTGCTTTGCTACAAGAAATAAACGCGGTTATTTTCGATCTGGACGGAACCCTGATCGACTCCATGTGGATGTGGAAGGAAATAGATATCGAATACCTGGACCGTTTCGGTATTCCGCTGCCTCCAGGGCTTCAGGATGATATAGAGGGTATGAGTTTTACGGAAACAGCCGGATATTTTAAGGAGGTAATCGGGATTCCGCTGTCACTGGAAGAGATTAAGGCGGACTGGATCCGGATGGCTATGGGTAAGTATGAAAGCCAGGTGCCGCCCAAGGACGGTGCTTTCCGCTTTCTGAAATATCTGAAAGAACACAATATCAGGACCGGCATCGCCACCAGCAATTCCATGGATCTGGTAGATGCGGCGATGAAAGGGAACCGGATGGGGGAGTTTTTTGACGTGATCCTGACCGGATGCAGCGTGGCCCGGGGGAAGCCGGCTCCGGACATCTATCTGAAGGTGGCCGATGAGCTTAAGGTGGAGACAAAGAGCTGCCTGGTATTCGAGGATGTGCCCAAAGGGATTCTGGCCGGAAAAAATGCAGGTATGCGGGTTTGTGCGGTGGAGGATGAATTCAGCGCCCATTTAAGAACCCAAAAAAAGCAGCTGGCCGACTATTATATCCGCACCTATGACGACATCTTTGATCAAACCTATGAGGTACTGACACATCATAATACGAATGAGGTACTAACGCATGATCAATGAAAAGAACTATCTGCCGGTTTCCAGAGCCGAGATGGAGGCAAGAGGAATCCGGCAGTTTGATTTTGTCTATATTATCGGGGACGCCTATATCGATCACCCGTCTTTTGGTTCCGCGATTATCAGCCGGATTCTGGAGGCCCACGGCTATCGGGTGGGTATCATTTCCCAGCCTGACTGGAAAGACAAAGAGAGCATCGCGGTTTACGGGGAGCCAAGGCTAGCATTCCTGGTGTCGGGCGGCAATATGGATTCCATGGTGAACCATTACACAGTGTCGAAAAAACGGCGGAGCACGGATTCCTACACGCCGGGCGGCGTGATGGGAAAAAGGCCGGACTATGCGGCGGTGGTCTACTGTAATCTGATCCGGCAGGTCTATAAGAAAACCCCTGTGATCATCGGCGGGATCGAGGCGAGCCTTCGAAGGCTGGCTCACTATGATTACTGGTCCAACCGGTTAAAGCGCTCCATACTGCTGGATTCCGGCGCGGATCTCATCTCTTACGGGATGGGGGAGCGCTCGGTGGTGGAAATCGCGGATGCCCTGAACGCGGGAATCGCGGTGAAGGACATCACTTATATCGACGGGACGGTCTTCCGGACCAAAGATCTGTCCGGCGTATATGACTATGAGCTGCTGCCTTCCTTTGAGGAGCTGACCGCGGATAAGAGGAAATATGCGGAAAGCTTTTATACACAATACTGCAATACAGACCCGTTTACCGGAAAACGGCTGGCGGAGCCATATTCCGATCATCTGTACGTGGTACAGAATCCGCCCTCCAAGCCCCTGTCCCAGACGGAGATGGATGATATCTACGCGCTGCCTTATATGAGATCCTATCATCCTTCTTATGAAAAAGACGGCGGCGTGCCGGCGATCGCGGAAGTAAAGTTCAGCCTGATCAGCAACAGGGGCTGCTTCGGGGGCTGTAATTTCTGCGCGCTGACCTTTCACCAGGGGCGTATCGTACAGACCAGAAGCCATGAATCCATTCTTAAGGAAGCGCAGGATCTGACCCGGGAGCCGGATTTTAAAGGGTATATCCATGATGTGGGCGGCCCTACCGCTGATTTTCGACAGCCTTCCTGTGAAAAACAGCTGACCAAGGGAGTCTGTAAGGAGCGCCAGTGCCTGTTCCCGAAACCATGCCCGAACCTGAAGGCCGATCATTCGGATTACCGGACGCTTTTGCGTAAGCTTCGTGAGATTCCAGGTGTGAAAAAGGTGTTTATTCGCTCAGGCATCCGTTTTGACTATGTGCTGGCGGACCGGGACGAAGGTTTTCTAAAGGAACTGTGTGAATATCATGTCAGCGGCCAGCTGAAAGTGGCGCCGGAGCACGTGTCCGACGCGGTGCTGGCGAAGATGGGGAAACCGTCCCATGAAGTTTATGTCCGTTTCGCCGACCGGTACCGCCGGATTAACGAGAAGCTGGGGAAGAAGCAGTATCTGGTTCCCTATCTGATGTCCTCCCACCCGGGATGTACTATGAAGGAGGCGGTGAAGCTGGCGGAATTCTTGCGGGATCTGGGCTATATGCCGGAGCAGGTCCAGGATTTCTATCCGACTCCGTCCACACTGTCCACCTGTATGTACTATACAGGGATCGATCCCAGAAGGAAGGAACCGGTATATGTGCCGGTAAATCCCCATGAAAAGGCGCTGCAGAGAGCTTTGATTCAATATCGGAACCCGAAAAACTACGATCTGGTGGAAGAGGCCTTGACAATTGCAGGGAGAACCGATTTAATCGGATATGAGAAGCATTGTCTGATCCGGCCGCGAAAGTACGGGCAGGAGGGCAGGAAGCCTGCGGGGGCTGGGGAAAGGAATCCGGGAAGAAATACTTCCGGGAGGAAATCTCCGGGAAATAGAGCTTCGGCAGGGAAGGCTTCAAAAAATGGAACTGCAGGAAGTAATAGTATGGGAAGTAAATCTGCTGGAAGTAAATCTTTCGGTAGTAAATCTGCTGGTAGTAAATCTGCTGGTAGTAAACTTGCAGGTGGGAACGTGCAGATAGCAGATCACCAAGGTGGAAAGACACAAGGGGTGAAAAGTCAGAATAAAAAGACGATTCGGAACGTTCATAAAAAGAAATCCTGAATAAGGAAAATGGATTAACATAATAATATTATGACAACTTATGAGGCTGGTAATGTTGGTTTACGTGTCAATATAGATATGGTTTACATGTGTGATATAGGATTTATGGTTAACAAAAATATTTAGAACAATAGGTCAGTATAATATGTATTTCATTTACCCCATAATATATATGTTATTTCATAACCTATGAATAAGCAAGGAACTATGAATAAGTAATGAACTATGGTTAAGCAATGAACTATAGTTGAGCAAAGAACTATGGTTAAGCAATGAACTATAGTTAAGCAATGAACTATGGTTAAACAAGGAATCTATGGAATCATAAGGAATCTATGTAAGCGTAATGAATCTGTGAAAATGTAGTTAATTTGTGGAACTTAGTTAATTGCGGAAACTTTAATTAATTTATGAATGCGTATTGAATCTGTGAAGCGGAATCTAAAAAAAGTAATCAGGAGGTGTTCATATGGCGATAGCGGTAATAACAGGTGCGTCTTCCGGTATGGGACGGGAATTCGTACGGCAGATTGCTGAAAAATATCCGAAGCTTCAGGAAATCTGGGTGATTGCGAGAAGAAAGGAGCGGCTGGAGGAGTTAAAATCGATGACACCGGTACGGCTTCGTATTTTCGATTATGATTTGACGAAAGAGCGTTCGATCTGGGACCTGGAGAGAGCCCTGTATGAAAAGAAGCCGAAGATTAAGCTGTTGGTCAACGCGGCAGGTTACGGAAAAATCGGGCATTTCCGGGAGCTCACCTATCAGGATAACGCAGGGATGATCGAGTTAAACTGCCGGGGGCTCACGGCCGTCACCTACGCCTGCCTGCCCTATATGCTTCCCAACGGCCGGATTATCCAGCTGGCCTCCTCCGCAGCGTTTTTGCCCCAGCCGAATTTTGCGGTCTATGCGGCCAGCAAATCCTATGTGCTCAGTTTTTCCAGGGCGCTGGGGCGGGAGTTAAGAGACCAGAAGATTACGGTCACTGCGGTATGCCCTGGGCCGGTGGACACGGAATTTTTCGATGTGGCGGAGCAGAAAGGGCAGACGGCTTATGTAAAAAAACTGGCGATGGCAAAGGCACCCCAGGTGGTAGCCAAAGCATTAAAAGATGCCGCCTGCGGAAAAGAAATGTCCGTGTACGGAGCACTGATGAAAGGCACACACCTGGCTGCGAAGATCCTGCCGCACAGAGTGCTTTTATCCCTGATGGGAATTATATTTTAGTATAGAACAATATAGACAGAAATACTGAAACGAAAGAGGAGTTCCAATTGAAAATTCAAAAAGGTGATTACGGTTATATTAAACATCAAAAAAAGATAGAGATACTAAAGACGTCCATTATGTTCGCCCTGGTCATCATAATATTTACCGCGGGCTATGTGACAACCAAGTCCAGGCTTAACCTGTTTACGCTGGTTGCCGTGCTGGGCTGTCTGCCGGCCAGCAAGGAACTGGTATCCCTGATTATGATTCTGCCCAGAAAAGGCCTTGAGCCCGGAGTGTATGAGAAGATCAGCCCGGTAGCGGAAAAGTCTTCCGTTGCTTATGAAATGGTCATGACATCCTACGAGAAAACCATGCCATTGGACTGCCTGGCGGTTCTGGGAAATACGATGATCGGTTATTCCGGTAGTGAAAAAGCGGATGTCTCCCTGTTGGAAAAACACATCCGGGATATCTGCAACGGCAATAAATATAAGGTGACGATCAAAATATTCCGGGACCTGGACGCTTTTCTGGAACGGTTGTCGCAATTGGAAGAGAAAGGAGAGCCTTCCGAGCTGCAGGATACAGTTTTAAATACGATGAAGGCCGTCTCCTTATGAGGCATATAGGGAAGATATGAGAGAAGTGAAAATAAAAGCGAATGAGGCCGGGCAGCGGTTTGACAAATGGCTGGCCAAATATATGAACCAGGCCCCGAAAAGCTTTTTCTATAAAATGCTCCGCAAAAAGAATATTACCCTGAACGGGAAAAAAGCGGACGGCAGCGAGCGGCTGGCCGAAGGGGATGAAATAAAGCTGTTTCTCTCCGAGGAAACGCTGGAAAAATTTTCAAAGTCGGATATTTTATATGTCAAGCCCCAGCTATCCATCATTTACGAGGATGAACATATTCTGATACTGAATAAACCGGCCGGAATGCTCTCCCAGAAGGCGGAACCCCAGGATATCTCCATGAACGAGCATATCTTGTCCTATCTGACGGATACCGGGCAATGCACAATCGAGAGCCTGCGCCATGTACGTCCCTCCGTCTGCAACCGTTTGGACCGAAATACCAGCGGCCTGATCGTGGCAGGTAAGACTATTCCGGGACTGCAGGCCATGTCCTTGGTTTTAAAAGACCGAAGCCTGCACAAGTTCTATCACTGCATTACAGGCGGGGAACTGTCTGAATCCAGCAGACTGGAAGGGTATCTGATCAAAGACAGACAGACGAATCAGGTCAGGGTGACGCGGCAGGAGACGCCGCAGGCCGCCTACATACAGACGGAGTACAGGCCCCTGCTTCATACGAAAGAATGGACCAGGCTGGAAGTCCGGCTGATCACCGGACGTTCCCATCAGATCCGCGCCCATCTGGCCTCCATCGGGCATCCGATCATCGGGGATTACAAATATGGGGATGACAGAATCAATCAAATTTATAAAAGAAAATACAAGATTACGCATCAGCTATTGCATTCCGCCAGGATGGAATTCCCGCAAATAAATGGAGAATTGTCCTATCTGTCCGGTCGGGTGTTTGAAGCGCCGGAGCCGAAAGAATTCCAATATTTTTCCTGAATTTTATTCTGCCGGATCATTTTCAGGGATGGTACGCAAAGAGCAGAATTCAGCAGAAAACTTGTCAGAACGCTTGTTTTATAGTAGTATAGGATTGGAACAGATATTGTTCACCAACCCTTAAATTTATGGCGCAGTTCATGAGCCACTGGAGGTAACGAATGAAAAAATGGAAAAGGGCGGCGACTCTGCTGCTCGTATTCGTTTTATTTATCATAAGCTCCCTGACAGCATATGCGACCAGCAGCACATCCGATAAGATCGAGCAGACGGAAAAGGAAAAGAAAGATACGGAATCGGACCTGCAGGATACAAAGGACCAGATCGACGATCTGAAAAATCAGAAAGGCGGTCTGGAAGCAGATCTGAATAATCTAAACAGCGAGTTGTCCAAAGTCAACAATAGGATCGAGGAGTTAAGCGGGCAGATTACAGACAAGGAAGAGGAAATCCGAATCACCCGGGAAGAGCTGGAAGCCGCCAAACAGACGGAAGAAGAGCAGTACGAAGCCATGAAAAAGAGAATCCAGTATATGTACGAGCACAGAAATACCAGTATGCTGGAGATTCTCGTAGAGGCGGACGGCGTGGCCGATCTTCTGAACCGGGCGGATTATTACACGCAGATGGCTGCCTACGACCGGGCTATGCTGGAAAAATTCCAGCAGACCAAGGCGGATATCGCCCAAAAAGAAGCCGACCTAACGCAGGAACAGGCAGATCTGGAAAGCCTGAAAGAAGAGGCGGATCAACAGCAGAAAAAAATCAAGACACTGGTGGACAGCACTTCGAATAAGATCTCCCAATATAAAGGAATGATCACGGAGGCGGAGCAGAAAGCCGAAGCGTATGAGCAGCAGATCCGTGAGCAGGAAGGTACGCTGGACGAGCTTCGCCAAAAATACGAGCAGGAACTGGAAATAGCCCGGCGGGCCAGAGAACAGGATAAAAACAATCCGAATAACGATTATGTGATCGATCCGGGAAGCGACCTGGCTGCCCTGGCTGCGATCATCGAGTGCGAGGCCGGAGGGGAGAGCTACGAAGGAAAAATCGGAGTTGCCAACGTTGTATTAAACCGGGTGCGCAGCAGTTCTTACCCCAATACGGTCATGGCGGTCATTACGCAGCCCCGGCAGTTCACCCCGGTATCCAGCGGCCGTTTCTATATGGTGCTGGAGCGTGGAGCGGCGGGAAGCTGCATCCAGGCAGCCCAGGATGCTATGAATGGAACCAATACGGTAGGGGACGCTCTTTATTTTCGAACGGTTATCCCCGGCATTGACGGACAGATTATTGGAAATCACATTTTCTACTGATTCATTATTTTGTTGAAAAAATGTAAAACGGGAACTGGGAAGTGCCGGTCTGCACAGACCGGAAACGTCCTCTATCCTGAAACATGCTGCGGCGCGAACTGCCGGAGGGAATACCTTCGCAGTCCGCGCCGCTTTACGCTGTAAACGAATCCTCCTGCAATGGAGGAATCCACTAACCAATCAAACCATACCACAAATCGTGTAAGAGTAAAATCATCAAACACGAATTTAAAGGGTGAAACAAGAATTAACTATTACATTTTAGGGAGGCAAGGAAAAAATAACTTGACTATCGCCCAACCCGATAGTGTATGCTATAAGATACATGTAAAATTTGCAATAGATACGGGAGTAGGATGACATGAAGCTGATTTTGAATTACCTGAAAAATTATAAGAAAATATTCTTGTTAAATGTGATCTCTGTGTTCGGTTTTGCACTGGTGGAACTGGGGATTCCTACCATTGTGGCCCGGATGATCGACCGCGGCATATCGGGCCGGGATGCGGCTTATATCTGGAAGATGGGCGGAGTGATTTTGGTGATCTCCCTTGTGGGCGTGGCCGGGACGATCCTGTTGGGTTACTGCTGCGCCTATTTGTCCACTTCGGTGGTCAGAGATCTGCGAAATGATATTTTCCGAAAGACTCAGACATTTTCCCACAGCGAGTTTAACCGGTTTGGCACCTCTTCTCTGATTACCAGAACCAATAACGATGCGTTCCAGATTCAGATGTTTATGAATATTCTGCTGCGTACGGCTTTGATGACGCCGGTGATGATCGTAAGCAGTATCGTTCTGGTGCTGAAAGCCTCCCTGCGCCTTTCCATGGTGATCCTGGCAACGATTCCCCTTATTATTCTGGGAGTAATCATCGTGGCTAAAATATCGGAATCGATCAGCGAAAACCAGCAGAATTCCCTGGAGTGGATCAACCGCATTTCAAGAGAAAATCTGAGCGGAATCCGGGTAATCCGGGCATTCACAAATGATAATTACGAAAAGAAGAGATTTGATGAAGCGAATTTGTCATACATGAAGTTTTCAAAACGGCTTTTCAAACTGATGTCGGTGACTCAGCCGGTCTTTTTCCTGCTGATGAATCTGGCCGGTATGCTGATCTACTGGATTTCCAGTATTCTGATTAATCAGAATTCGCTTCAGGTCGGCCAGCTGGTCGCGTTTATGGATTATCTGTTCCACGTGATGTTTTCGATAATGCTGTTCTGCCTGGTGTTTATGATGTATCCGAAGGCTCAGGTCAGCGCCCGGCGAATTACGAAGGTCCTGAAAACCACCCCTTCCATCCCCACGCAGATTACCGAACATGGAGAGGGAACGGAAGGCGGGAATAGGGATTCCGGTGATTTAAATAAAATAGATATCAAAGAGATTCGGTTCGAACATGTTACCTTCGTCTATCCTGATGGGGAAGAAGCGGTGCTAAAGGATGTGTCTTTCGCTGTGAACAGGGGCGAGACGATTGCTTTTATAGGAAGCACCGGGTCGGGAAAAAGCACTTTGATCAATCTGGTTCCGCGGGCTTATGATGTGACGGAAGGCAGCATATTGATTAACGGTGAGGATATACGCAAGCTGCCCGCCCAGGAGCTGAGGCAGTCGATCGGTTTTATTCCCCAGAAGGCTATGCTGTTCGGAGGCACCATAGCCGAGAATATCCGCTACGGGAAAAAAGACGCGTCCATGGAAGAAGTGGCCCATGCGGCCAAAGTGGCCCATGCCTATGATTTTATCATGGAAAAAGGTGGATTTGAGGAATTGATTACGGAGAATGCCACGAATGTGTCCGGAGGTCAGAGGCAGAGATTGTCCATCGCCCGGGCGCTTGTAAGGCGGCCGGATGTCTATATCTTTGACGACTCTTTCTCCGCGCTGGATTTTAAGACGGACGCAAAGCTTCGCGGGGAGCTTAAGAAAGAGACGAAAGAAGCGATCGTTATGATCGTAGCACAGCGTATATCCAGTATTGTGGACGCTGACCGGATTGTGGTGTTGAACGAGGGCAGTGTGGTAGGAATCGGAACGCATCAGGAACTGATGAAAGGCTGCCAGATTTATCGGGAAATTGCATTATCTCAGTTAAGTGAGGAGGAATTGGCCAATGCTTAAAAAAATCAAACATATGGCTGAGAATGTCCTGAAACTCAAACCCTTCATAGCTCCGTATAAATGGAGCTTCTTAGGGGCTATGTTCATGGCGGTATTCGGCGTGGGTGCTATGACGCTGGCGCCCACGGTGGAAGGTATGATTACGACGCAGCTGGCGAAGGATACCTCCCATATATTAAAGGGGGAGCCGGGCGCGGGGGTGCATTTTGATGTGATTTTAAGAATCCTGGCGGTACTGCTGGTCATCTATCTGATCAAGACGCTGGCCCAGATTATCGGTACTTTCTGGCTGACGAACTCGATTCAAAATGCCATGCATGATATGAGAAATGAGGTTCAGAACAAGATACGCCGTCTGCCGGTACGCTATTTTGACAATCATAAATTCGGGGATATCTTAAGCCGCGTCACGAACGATGTGGAGACGGTATCCAACGCGCTTCAGCAGAGCTTTATACAGATTGTGACAGGAATTCTGACGCTGGCCCTGGCTATCACCATGATGTTTACCATTCAGCCGCTGATGGCCTGCATCTCGATTCTGATTATCCCGATCAGCCTGCTTATTACCCGGGGCGTGGTAAGCCGCAGCCAGAAGCAGTTTAAGGCGCAGCAGGATTCTATGGGAGCGTTAAATGGAACCATCACGGAATTATATGGGGGTTACAATGAAATCCTGCTGTTCGGAAGGCAGGAGGATTCGATCCGGCAGTTTGAAGAGGTCAATGATGAACTGCAGAAACATGCGTTTAAAGCACAGTTCGTATCTTCTTTGATGAATCCGCTGATTTCCCTGACGACGTACCTGTGTATTGGAAGCATCGCCGTACTTGGATGTTTTCAGGTGATATCCGGAACAATTACCGTGGGTAACCTACAGGCATTTATCCGTTATATCTGGCAGATTAACGATCCCCTGTCCCAGGTGTCCCAGCTATCGACACAGCTCCAGGCGGCCTTTGCTGCCTTAAACCGGATCTATGAGGTGCTGGAGGAGGAAGAGGAAGTGCCGGAAGCGGACCCGCCGGTTCAGCTGAGCCAGGTTAAGGGAAATGTAACATTTGATCATGTAACTTTTGGCTATGGGGATACGCCTGTGGTGCAAAATCTGGACGCCCAAATTAAAGCTGGACAGATGGTTGCTATCGTCGGCCCGACCGGAGCCGGAAAGACCACGTTAATCAACCTGCTGCTTCGGTTTTATGACGTGGAGGGCGGGAGTATTCGGATCGACGGCGTGGATATCCGGGATATGAGACGGGAAGATTTAAGATCGCTCTTTGGCATGGTGCTTCAGGATACCTGGCTGTTCTCGGGAACGATCTATGACAATATCCGCTACGGCCGGCTGGATGCCCGGAAGGATCAGGTGATCAATGCCGCCAAGCTGGCGAATGTCCATCATTTTATACGTACCCTGCCAAGAGGATATGATATGATGATCAACGAGGAGGGCAACAATATTTCCCAGGGGGAAAAGCAGCTGCTGACCATCGCCCGGGCGATTCTGAAGGACCCGAAAATCCTGATTTTGGATGAGGCTACCTCATCTGTGGATACAAGGCTTGAGAAAATGTTACAGAACGCGATGCATAAAGTGCTGGAAGGGCGCACCAGCTTCGTCATTGCCCATCGTCTGTCGACGATTAAAAATGCGGATATGATTATGGTGCTGCATGACGGTAATATCGAAGAGGTAGGGACGCATGAAGAGTTGATGAAAAAGCGGGGGTATTATGAGCAGCTGTATAACTCACAGTTTGCGGCGGCACAGGAGTAGAGGACTGTGCGGGTGCCGGTGCTGGGGGAATGGCGTAGGGTTCAAAAATCGAATTTACAAAAGGACCTTCAAAAAGAGTGGATGGACACTACGCTTTTTAAGGGAAAGTATAAAGTCGTGAGTGGTAAGAAAGTTAAGATCGATAGTTTCGGAAGCGGATATCAAACCTATACGGTTAAGTTTAATGATGAAAAGTCGGTTATGACAATTATACCGGCGGTAACCAGCGCAGATAGCAGTGAAAAATGGTATAATCTGCATTAAAGAAAAGCGATAAACAGAGCAAGTCGCCTGCGGGTATTATTCGATACAGGTGACTTGCTCTGTTATAGTTCAGATGCTACTGTAATGGACATACTGGAATGGACATGTCCCAAACCGATATGGACATGTCCCAAACTGGAATGGACATGTCCCCTTTTGACTTTTGTATTGAGGGATTGACAGCCGGCCGGCAGCGTTTTATAATTAGCTCAAACATTTGAATATTGGATGTCTTCAGGGCAGGGTGACTTTAAGTGAATCTCACTTTTAGAATTCCCGATCGGCGGTATAGTCCGCGAGCGTGTAAGCGCAGGTGCTTTCGGGCACAGGATTTGGTGAAATTCCAAAACCGACAGTATAGTCTGGATGGAAGAAGGCGTGTTGAAATATTAAGAAAAAAGCCGGCCGGCAAGGAAGCCGGAGTTTTCGCAAGCTGGAATTTTAACACCTGGAAGACAACTCTTTCAGGTGTTTTTTAATTCCATAGGGTAAGCCATAGGATAAGTATAAGTGCTCCTATAGAATTAAATATCCTACCGGCGAGAGCGGCGGAATGGAAGATGCCGCGCTCCTGTTGATTAAACTTTTTTTCAGAGGAGGACGAAAGATGAATGTGAGAACAAAGAAACTGACAACGGTGGCAATGCTGTGCGCAATTGCGTATTTGGTGATGGTGATCGGGAGGATTCCGGTCGTGCTATTCCTGAAATACGATCCCAAGGATGTTATTATTACGATGGGTGGGTTTATGTTCGGGCCAATAGCCTCACTGGCCATCTCAGTGATTGTATCCCTGGTAGAGATGTTTACGGTTAGTGACACGGGATTGATCGGATGTATTATGAATATTTTATCGTCCTGTTCTTTTGCGTGCACGGCCGCGGTGATCTATAAGAAGAAGCATACGGTGGGCGGAGCCGTAGGAGGACTGGCCGTGGGACTTGTTTTGATGACAGGAATTATGCTTCTGTGGAATTATTTCGTCACGCCGATTTATATGGGGTATCCCAGGGAAGCGGTGGCGGAATTACTGGTTCCGGCTTTTTTGCCCTTTAATCTGCTGAAAGGCGGGTTAAATGCCGCGATTACGATGCTGATCTATAAACCGTTAGTTACGGCTTTGCGAAAAGCAAGACTGATCCCGGAATCCACCGGACATTCGAGTAAGAGGTCCGGAAAGATCGGGATCGTACTGGTTTCGGGGCTGGTACTGGTCAGCTGTATACTGCTTGTACTGGTAATGAAAGGTGTGCTGTAATTATCTTTAACTGCTCAATTTGAGGATCGGAGAGTGGAGTTATAATAGCGAATACTGCCAGTCCCCGGTCCTCAGATTTTTTGTCAATTGGTCAGCAAGTTAGCGGTCAGCTTTGCGCCAATTCATATGCCCGAATCTTATCCACCTTGGGCTGAGACGCGCCTCCGTATTCGAATTCGGAACTAAGATAAATATCCAAAAGTTTCTCAATATTACGGATTCCCAGTGTAAAGGCCCCAAAACAGGCAATATTAGCGGTCAATGAAATCGCAAGCTGCTTTTTTTTGATTTTAAATGAACTGATGGGTAAGAAGCCGGAATATACCGGTGTGATCCAGGGCCGGGTACTGGTGATGATCAGTTTGCTGAAGAGGCTGTTTCCCATTACAGAAGACAGCAAGAGCGACATGCTTCCTGCCACCTCTCTGGTTATGATGCAAAAAGCGCTGTCCTATATCGATGCCCGGTTCCGGGAGGATATCTCTTTAGAGGAGGTATCCGAATGGCTGTCTGTCAGCTCCTGTTATCTTTCCCGGATGTTTTCTACGATCACAGGACAGACCTTCAAGTCATACCTGGCGCAAAATCGAATACGCGGTCAATCTCATACGCAATACGAACAGTTCTATTTTGGATATCGCGCTGGACAGTGGATTTAACAGTATCCGGACATTTAATCGATGCTTTAAAACCGTGACGGGATGCATCCCGACCACGATTCGTAAAGATAGGGAATCATAAAGGTAAAGGAAGCTGGAATACGGTATTGTTTGAGTGGCAGATCTAATTGTGATATAGTTTGATCAGAGGTTACAATTTATTGGAAGAATATGTGGATCGGAGTGCAAAAGATGAAAGGGTATCAATTAAAGGCAGTAATCAAAAAAACAAAACCTCCTATGTGGAAAAGGTTCCAGATCCCGGCAGGAATTACGTTTGCACAGTTAAGCATTGTTTTGGAAGAAATCTTGGAGCAAGACCACACAGACAGGTATGAATTCGAATTTTTTCAAGGCCATGTGCATTTGAGGGAATGGCGCGGAAAAGAAAAAGCTACTACCAAATATGATTTTGACTATAAATGTTCTGCAGATACGTTTATTGATCTGCATTTTGATAAGGAGAAATGGTTTACTTTCCGCGCAGAGGATTATGAGTTGGAATACCGGGTTACCATTGAAAAGTGCTTGGAGGATATGGAGTTTGACTTTCCGGTTATCATAAAGCAGACGGAACATTCACAGACTCAAAAATGGACGGAATTAGAGGAGCAAAATCTGAATTTGAAAAAGTTACGAACGGTAAAATACGGGGAACCGGATTACAGGAGCCATTCTGAGATAGTAAAAGAATTGGAGAAGAAAGTAACTGCGGGACTGCAGGGAAGTCACGAGGCCGTTAGCCGGGAGGAGCGTAATGAAAAATCAGCGTTTACTCTGTTGAACGAGTTTGCCCAACAATTTTCCAAGATGATTGAGAACAAAGAGATAGATATGGAAAAAATAAACATGCTCATGGGGCAAAACAGAGAATCCATACAGGAGGAAGAACCGGAATCCAGGTATCCAAAGGTTAAGGAGCAATTGCTATATTATGAAAAAAAGGATTTATGGAAAATGGCGGAAGAGTTACATCTGCTGCGGTACAAATCCCTCACGAAAGATGATCTTGCAGAAAAAATTAAAAATGAGATTCTTAGACCGTCCGTTATGAAGAATCGTATGCTTATCCTGCAAGATGAGGATATGGATGCATTCGAAGAGGCCATCCGTTCGGACTGCGGTTATTATCCGGAAGAGGCTTCTATGAAACGTCTGGAGAAGTTTTTCAATATTGGTTATCTTGTTATATATAGAGACGATTATGTGGAAGTGCCGGACGAAGTAGTTAAGATATATCAGAGAATCAACACAACCGATTTTCAGACATTGCGAAGAAAGGTCTCCTGGATGTACGAATGCCTGCGAATCACGAATTATTTTTATACGGTAGCTCCGGTTCGGATCGTATACCGTATGTATAGAAAACGCCAGGGTTATAGGGTGAGTTTTGATGAATTTCTGGAGATTTTCAAACAGGTTCCGGAGGAAAGAAATCCCTGCTTAATTTGTAGAGACAAGATAATTGATAAAGTGGCTTTTAAAAATGACTTATATCTGAATATTGAACGGAGTCAGGAGGGAAAAGAATTTTATATTCCTGATCCGGAGGAAGTCCTGGATTATGCGGAACACGGATATCCTTCACAAGATTTGCACTATCAGAAATTAAAGACGTTTTTGAGAGAGAAACTGGGAATAAAATCTGGCGATACAGAGGATTTGATGCGGCTTATATGGAATGTAACAACTTGGGGGAAGAGTATGTCATTCCTACTGGATGAACTGAAAGATTATGGCGCCGAGATCCCGGATGACGTATTCGAACAGTTCGAATCAATCATGATGGATGTGAATAACAATACCAGAATGCATATATACAGAGGTCATACTCCTCTTGAAATAGTTGGAAGTATGGCGCCTCATAAGGATGGGCAGCAGCCAGCCGTTGTGCCGATGTGCAGCATGGCGGCCGGAATGTCTAAGGAGGACGCTTCGAATGCAGATGACATAACGGTTGCATTGATGCCAAACAGAATGTCGGGAGAGGCAGCCGGGGCACACAGGAAAATATATCCCAATGACCCGTGTCCCTGCGGTAGCGGGAAAAAATACAAAAAATGCTGTGGCAGGAAGTAGTATCTGTTCAGTCTGAGGATCGGAGAGTGGAGTTATAATAGCAGATTTTATCTGTTTTCACAGTGTACAGTCTGAGTCTATTATTTTATACGGATTCAGACAAGATATGGACGATAAAAGGCGGATGCAATAGCATTAAATTGCATCCGCCTTTTTTGATCATTACGCCTATTCTTTAAAAATAACTATTTTAACAGATCCTCTTTTCTTTCTAAAATTGCCTCCACAGCCGCACAAGCCGGACAGTCACAATACTTTGCCCCAGCGGATTTTATTTCCTTCGCATGGGAGGCGACATGAGGTGCATTCTCTCCAAAGACCTGGGTTCCGGCATCCGATTCGGCAAAGCTGATTAAAGTATCAATTGGCATAATATCAGCTTCCAGCTCGCCAATATAGTTTTGGGTTTCTGAGGCTTGCATTTCCGTTCCGATAGAATTTAGCCATGCCTGAGCCGCCGCCTTGGTTTCTGCACTGCATGAAAATGCATTAATCAATTCATGTGTCTTTTCAATCGTAAATTCCAGGACATCCTGCTTCATTGTAGCTACCTCTCTTTCTGTAATTTACTTTATTTTATCATAATTATGCAGCCATAAGCAATTCAATCTTGACATCATTTTTTACGCGGTTTGGCGGTTAAGGATAAGTAAATAAATACGCCTATTAAAGCTATAAAAATCACATAGTTTTTCAAAGATTTAATATTTTGAGTGGTTTTACTATTATTTTTAACAATCATATGATTTAAATTTAATTCTGTATATTCTGCTGCATGATTATAGTTATGATAGTAAGTGAAAGTTCCATCATCCATGGAATCCTCTGTTACACGATAAGTTAAAAGAAAACTCCCAAAAATCATTGTGTGGGGCATTAATCCGTATTTTGAAGGGGAGCTTAGACTAATGCTGTTTAAATCTATCTTTGTAGGAGCTGAAGTTTCAATCAAATTTTTTACATGAGTTTTTGTTTTGGAGTATGTAGCGCCGTAGAATTCAATTATCTGAAAATATGATGCATTTCTAATGTTATTATTATAGACAATGAGATCTTCATTTAATAAATGAATCAGACTATTGGTTTTACACCAATCATAGAAGAATACTTTGGTAATCTCATGATTATCTGCATTATCTGTATTAATAAAGGATAAATTAATGAGCCGCAAATCCGGATCTATATCGTCAACTATAACATTTCTATTTTTATCAAATGTAACATTCAAAAATTGTGCGGAATCATAGATCTTATGATTATCGATTCTTTCATATATTAACTGTTTTTGATAATCGTTTAATTCGTCTATAATGTCTGTTGGAACTTCAAGATTTTCCAAATGATAATCATAATCGATGAAAGGATCAGCTTTTATTTCTAACTTATTATATATGACGGTTAAGAACAAAAAAGTAAAGTATATAAGCTTTTTCAATATTGTCCCTTCTATCTTTCTTTAAAATAATGGTACTGCTATCTATCCCCGCTTTCCGATTAGCGTCGGAAGCGGGGGAAACGTTATTGTACTATCGCAGCTCTATTTAGTGTAAGGTACTGGCCGTCTGAAACAGTGACATACTTGTCGCCCTCAAAGTTATCATTCATAACTATACTTCTAAACTGGTGTGAACTATCTGAAGAAACTTCTACATAACCGGATTTGTTGGCATGTATTTTATATTCCCCTGCCGGAAGGTCAATGCCTACTCGGAACATTCCCTCATCATAAATATCCAGATCCGATACCTGATCACTCGGGTAAGCAGTGGCTCTGTTTATAGTCAGGTACTGTCCATCCGATACTGTTATGATTGTATTGGTTTTAAAATTATCATTAACAATTATACTATCAACAGTACCAGTGGAATCAGAACACAGTTCAAAATATCCATGGGAAAAAGTCTTTATTACATATTCACCGGCAGGCATATCTACCCCAATTTTATACATTCCATCAGAATAAGACAATGATGAGGTATCGGATGAATAGTCGGAAGTTTGTTCTGAGTCATCTGACTCTGAGTCATCCTGCGCTAAGTCATCTGGCTCTGCGGAATCCGGTACTGAACCATCCTGCCCGGAGGCATCTTGTACGGAGTCCTCCAGTTCGTCATCACTACCCCTTATACTATGAATGATTTTATCATAATCTTCAAAATAGTTGTATTTTGAATTATCACTCTGAACCAGGCTGATTGAAATAAGTTTCTTATCCGTTATAAAAAATACATTTTTCCCTGTAATATTGAAGTCGGACGTTGCGGCATTGAAATCAAGAAAAACACTATCTATATTACCTAATTGGATCATACCATAATTTATCTAAAGTTATCCAAGACCCGATCTATTTGTTCCATAAATTCATCAATTGAATCAACCGGAGAACTTGAGCAGTTTAACTGCAACATGACGACACTATCACCTGTCTCAGCATAATAACACTTTAGATCGGACCTGTTCTTGCCCTCTGTCCAATATGCAGGAATAGAATATTTATAACCATAAAAGTCTAATTCCACGTTGGTTGCTTCATTGAAGTCGTTCTTGTCGGTTTTATTTGCCGATTCATTTTGAGTTGGTTTCGTAGTGTTTGTTCTTTCCGCAGTAGGCCGATTTCCGCCACAGGCTGTTAAAGCTGTAGCCAATAATAAAAGTAGACTGATTGATAAAAGTTTCTTTATCATAAAACCCCTCTTTCAAAATACGTATTTATATAACAAAACTGATGGCGTACTATTAATACAATAATTATACCATTTATTAATTATTGAAACCATAGAAATCAGAAAACTATATATTTTATATGCTGCTAGAAGCACTTATGAAATATATAGAAATAGCAATTTATCCTCAGCATAAACGCTGTTAATGGTGGGACATACACATTTACTGCGAATGGAGTTTTTAGCGTTTTTGTTCGCAATATATTATCAACTCCGGCATCATCTTCGTATTTTTTGCCAAATCAGATAAAAAAGTGATTGGCGAATAATGTGTAATGTTACTTACGATTATTATGATTCGCGAGAGACCTTGTAAATTAAGGGGAAAACTTACATTAGTATTGCAAATTTGTCCGAAGCAAGCACGACACTAAATGTGTCTTTTTGATGGATATACAAAATGTAGGACTATTAAAAATCGAACAAATGTTCTATAATAAAGACAGAACAAATGTTCTAATATAATTCTTAAGGAGGACACATAAATGTCTGATCAAAGCACTTATACACTGTTTCTTCCCGAAATCGGGGCAAACGGAAACTGGTACATCAACGGTATTGATACTGGAAAACCCTCTAAAGGCGAGAATGGCGTTACACCTCGTATCGGTGAAGACGGATTCTGGTATATCGGAGATGAGAAAACAACCGTATACGCAAAAGGTAAATCAGCGTATGAAATTGCAGTGGATTATGGATTCCAGGGGAGTATGGTTGACTGGATGGACGGCCTGAAAGGTGAGAAAGGTGATACAGGAGAACAGGGAGTTGCCGGGCCGGCGGGACCAAAGGGTGATGCTGGTGAACAGGGCTTAAAGGGAGAGAAAGGTGATCCCGGCGAGCAGGGACCTGTTGGGCCTAGAGGACCTCAGGGATTAAAAGGAGATCCCGGTGAGACAGGACCAGCAGGTCCGCAGGGGTTGAAAGGGGATAAGGGCGATGCTGGGGCTGTTGGTCCACAGGGGCTTAAAGGCGACACAGGAGCACAGGGCCCTCAGGGCGAAACTGGTGCGCAGGGTCCCAGAGGCCTGACAGGGCCGGAAGGACCACAGGGCGCAACGGGGCCGAGAGGATTGACCGGACCGGAAGGACCACAGGGACCTACCGGCGCTATGGGCCCGAAGGGAGATGTTGGCCCGAAAGGAGATCCAGGAGTGCAGGGACCGAAAGGTGACACCGGCGCGACAGGGCCACAGGGACTAAAAGGTGATAAGGGAGATCCCGGGGTGCAGGGGCCCAAAGGCGACAAGGGTGATACAGGTGAAGCTGGTCCGATGGGACCGCAGGGTTTAAAAGGAGATAAAGGAGATCAGGGAGCCGTTGGACCTCATGGCCCGAATGAGGCAAACTTGATTTATATGTCAGACAAGGAAACCACTGTAGAGCAGGCTATCAATAATGTCAATAATAATTTATTCATGGTAAGGACTACTTTACATACTACTACAACGCCTACCGTATCAACCACTTTTTCCATTGATGACTTATACAAATACCGTAAAATAGTATTTGCGGTATCAACAGGCAGCGCTACAAAATATGTGCTGTACAACTCATTTGATACAGCTTTGGCAAAGGGCTATGAAGGCAGTAATATCCAGTTAAATCAATGCCAAAATGCTGATTATCGATACTTAATCACTGCAAAGTTTACACAGACATCCATTACTTTTACCGTTGCCGGGGTAGTAGGATATACGATAAACTCTGCAACCGTTATAGGCATAGCTTAATTGTTACAATGCAATGTCAAAATCGAATTGCTGACGGAGGACGGGTGATTTGGCAACGACACCCGTTTGGCAATCGGTCTGTGGCAGGAGTTGCGCGGACTTATGGTAGATTTCATCTGCGGGCGGCGACAATCACGAGACTGCTGTAATATGTGCGATTTCCCGGCCAACACTGGCCGGAAAGTAAAAATCCTCTTGCAAATATCGAACAAATGTTCTATAATAAAAATTATCTCCACTTATATATTTTGTTGTAATTTATTAAATAAAGGTATAAAATGTAGAAAAATAAGTGGGGGAATTGGTCATGTCTTATAAAAAATACGTTCAATATCAGTATTGTCAAATTAAAAGTAGAAGGTATGAAAATGAAGAATGGGGAGAATTCAGTTTGTTTAATATGGTAGACTGGATTACTGCAATTGATGATAATAAGTTACTTAAAAAAACAATAAAAATCGGGCCAATCAAAGCTCGTATCGATTTTATTTCTTATGATAAAGAATCTGATTTATGGGGAATAAGATTTATGAGATTAAGTGATACAGACATTCCTACAAAAGTAAAAGAAAATCAGGAAGCTGAAGCTATCGAGTTAGACGATGATGAATATATCGGCTTAGACGTTAATATGCTTTATGAGAAACGCAGTGGTATATTAATGGTTCAAAAAAATAGAAATGCCTTAACAATTCAAAAAATAGAAGAAGTATTTCAAAATACGAGCAAGAATAGTATAGTTGAAATAAGCATAGATCCTATTTTAGATCTTTCGAAAGATAAAATAACTAGATCCAATTATAAATATATTAATATTTCTTTTGCAAATTTATCAGAATGGAGCAACCGTGGGAGAAATAAACATTCATTATCAAGTATAATAACTCCGATGAAGAAAATGGGAGGGTATGGTGGAAATGTGAAAATTAGCGTAGGACGTAGAAAGACCTCCTTAGAGCGGTCTGAAATAGCTGAGCTTATTTCTGAGATATGGAAACATGATAAATTTATAAAAAAAGCAGAAGTGAAAGTTGATGACGAGGAAGGTTTGGATATTATTGATCTATTTGATAATATTCATCAAGAAAAGATTGAGTATGTATTAGAAGCTAAAGAAGCGCTTGCATATGAAGAGGCTATTAAGAAAATGATTTATTGTTTTAATATGAAAAAAGGGAAGTTATATGAAGCAATTAATTTTAGTGAGGGGTGATTAGTATGGAAATCTTTAAGTATTACATAGAAAGATGTTATCCGCATATTATGTCTCTTATAGTTGTTTTTGTTTTATATAAAATGGGAATAAATTTTATTAATAACACGAATTTCAATAGTGCTCTGGATAGTGTTAATACAATTGCGGCTTTAATAATCGGATTTTTAGGTGCAATACTACCCGTTATATTAGGAATGAAGAATGAATCTAAATTTGTAAAATATGTTTTTGAAAAGGACGAGCGAAAATTGTTTTTAAAATACATTAAAATAACAATATCAGTTGGGCTAACCTTAGTTTTCATTACGGTTGTTTTGTATTTTAAAGAAGAAATTACTAATCTAAAGATAAAAAACGTTTTATTCTATTTATGGACTTATTTAGGTATCTCTTTTTTATTATGTACTTATAGGAGCTTATCAAATATGCTGAACCTTATCTTTACTGATGATAATGCTTTGAAAAATAAACTTTATAATAATGTTCAATATACGAATAAATCAGAAGCAGAAAAGAATATTGAAGAAAAATATAAGCTATAGCCAGAAGTATATCTAATTCTACAAGTTTTTCCAACTAATACTATAAATTCGACAGAGCAGCACTATATCCCTGATCCTCGGCTCCCGGCTACCAGAATCCCAATTACCCAGACATTGTCTGGGTACATGTTTCATATCTACAACCTCCCGCTGCGTCAGGCCAGCAGTACCCCGGGATTAAGCCAGTTTTTTCCGATTACAAGCGAGAGCATCGTGCTCTTTCCTTTTAACGAGTATCATCTAACAAACTTGATACTTTGAATCGAGTAAGCTAAAGTTGAAAAAAACAAGATATAGAAAAACCATCTTTACCATACTTTAAGTCGATATAAGATTGTGATGAAATATGAAGTAATTCTGCCATATGCTCTTGTGTATAGTGAATGGTTGTTTATAGTATTCTGTCCGAAAGAAAGTCTTGAAGCAGCAATTTGTATTGGCGTATCATAAAACCTTCTCCCATAAATCGATAATTATAGAAAATTTTACCATTTTACTAAATTGCCACTATGTGATATACCTCACGTATGTTATCACTAAAATTCAAAAAACCCCTGATAAAATCAGAGGTTTCCAATCAGCTGGAAATCAGATTTGAACTGACGACCTACGCATTACGAGTGCGTCGCTCTACCGACTGAGCTATTCCAGCATATTCCATTTTTCCAGGCTGAAAACAGCCACATCCATTATTATACTCATTTTAGAAAAATATGCAAGACTTTTTTTACAAAATCGCTTAATTTTCTCAACCTCCTAAATTTTCAAAGTAAATGCAACCCGCATATACATTACCAGTTGCATTTACTTTGAAAATATACAAGGTTGCATTTAGTGTGACAAATTTTGTATCATCCTCCTGTCGTGTCTGGGAATACAATTGGAGGATATCATCATGAACAAAACACATTTATCATTGGAAGACAGGTTCACCATCTCCCTAATGCTCTCACAGCAGTCTTCCTTTAAACAGATCGCCAGCGCTGTAGGCAAGAACTGCACCTCCATCTCTCGGGAGGTCAGAATCCATTTGGAGTACAGACGGTCCGGTGGGTATGGACGTTCCTATAATGCCTGCCTTCACCGCAGGGACTGTTCTATCAGCTTCCTGTTCCTCTGTCAAGAGAAAACGCTGCTCCCTCTGTGTAAAATGCAACTCTCACTGTCCGGACTTTAAAGAAGAAAGGTGCGGCAGGCTGGAAAAGCCTCCTTATGTCTGCAATGGCTGTCCCGACAGGCGCAGCTGCACCCTGGAGAAACGTCTTTATCATCCTTCCCATGCTCACAAGGAATACCTTGACTTGCTTTCTGAAGCAAGAACACAAGCCATACAAAGCTAAGAAACCATAACTGTATATCACTAAGCGCATTTGTCATAAAAATGCGCTTTTACTACAGGCTATAATAATTCCCCTGCACCCTTATAACTCTGAAGGACCATCCATCTGATTCGGTTCCATATTGTCCAATGCATACTCACAGCATTGTACCACCAGCTGATTAAAACTGATATCATTTTCAAAGGCAAGCTTCTCCAAATTTTGTATCAGATCATTGGGCATCCGGATTGTTTTGTTCGATGATTTCATTTTTTTTATTTCAAACATATCATCACCTCCATTAGGGTAATTTTATAAGGAAATAAACATTTATAAATACAAGCAAATTTGAAAGTAAATATGCAAGCAAAATAATATTGCATATAACTTGAAAAAAGTTTATACTTCTAATAGCTTAATCAACTTCAGACATATTTTATAATATAGGAATCAAATTATTTTTATGTTCTCCTGAAATACCGGGTACCATACCGGCTGTTTCACTGAATGTCAGGAGGTAAGTAAAATTTGGATACAAAAGAAAATGCATTGTTTTTTCGGAACGCATGCACGATGGAGCTGGCCCTGCGGGAAATGCGAAAAAAGAATCCATATAACAGGGGACAGCGAGATAAAAAACAGCAGGAGAGGGATATCTGTTGGAAAATAGAACCTAAAAAACCCGGTATCCTGCTGTTTATAACAGGGTGGGCCACAGTCAGCCTATTCTTAATCCTGTTCGTTTTTGGTATGGGAATCCTGGCGTCGTTTACCGGAGAGGATACCGGTTTTGCGGTTACAAAAGAAATTTACCGGCTGGAATGGCTCCCAATCAGACTCTATGGGTGGGTTCATCAGGTCGCTATAAATGTAAATAACTATCTTCCAATTCTGGGATTTACGCGTATTTTTATATTATATCCGCTGCTGCCGGCAACGATCCTTTGGGGGATTCTCTACCTGTGCGGTATATGCTGCTACGTCTGGAAAACCCGTGGGATTGCAAAGCTGCATATCCGATCAGGAGAAAAATTATTAAAAAAAATATACGCATCCGGTCCAATGGAAACGAAATACCGGAATGCCCAGAACGTCTGCCGGCTTCATCTGTGGTTCAGGACTCATAACGGGACGAAGTGGAGAGAAGTCCTGGCCCAATTTCAGAGCAGTAAGCTCCAATATAACCAGGAAGAACTAAACCGCGCTTACCAAAAGCTTATGGACGAGTGGAATGCGATAGCGCTTGAGGCAAAACTGGGGAATAATAGCCCTGGTTCCGGTCAGGCAAATTTCTATAGCCTGTCGGTTCTTCAATATCTGAGAAAATGTAAACTCATAGAGAACTGAAAAATGAACCGAATTGGACGGAAAGTATTGACTTCTGTGGATAGGGAATGCGATACTGGAATACAGTGAGAATGAAGACAAAGGAGTATCGTATGAAATCATTAGTCATCGCTGAAAAGCCATCGGTAGCCAGGGATATCGCGCGTGTGTTAAAATGCGGCCAGAATCAGGGCGTATTGGAGGGGAGCCGCTATGTGGTGACCTGGGCTTTGGGACACCTGGTCACTCTGGCCGATCCGGAAGCATATGATGGAAAATATAAGGAATGGAAATTAGAAGACCTTCCGATGCTGCCAAAGCATATGGAGCTGGTCGTCATCAAACAGACTGCGAAACAGTATCAAACGGTAAAAAGCCAGATCAACCGCAAGGACATCAACGAAATCATTATTGCCACCGACGCCGGAAGAGAAGGGGAACTGGTAGCACGCTGGATTCTTGAGAAGGCCAGAAGCCAAAAACCGGTGAAACGTCTCTGGATCTCGTCTGTCACCGATAAGGCGATCCGGGAGGGATTCGCGCATCTGCATGACGGGAAGGAATATCTGAACCTGTATGCCGCCGCCCAGTCCCGGGCAGAGGCCGATTGGCTGGTGGGGATTAACGCTACCCGGGCGCTGACCTGCAAATATAATGCCCAGCTGTCCTGCGGACGGGTTCAGACTCCGACACTGGCCATGATCGCCAAAAGAGAGGAAGAAATTCAGAACTTTAAACCCCAGGAATACTACGGAATGACCGTTACCGCCGGAAAAGTGATCTGGCACTGGCAGGAGGAGTCCAGCGCTTCCATGCGGACCTTTCAAAAAGAACGGATTGAGAAAGCCGCCGGTATGGTAAAGAATCAGAAACTGACGGTAACCTCGGTTGAAAAGACGGCCAGGAAAACTGCCGCTCCGGGATTGTATGATTTAACGGAGCTGCAGAGGGACGCAAGCAAACGTTTTGGATTCTCGGCCAAAGAAACACTGAATATTATGCAGCGCTTATATGAAAACCATAAGGTTTTGACCTATCCACGGACAGATTCCCGCTATATCAGTACCGATGTGGTGGATACCCTGCCGGAAAGAATCCGGGCCTGCTCCTTTGGGCCTTATAAGAAACTGGCGGGACCGCTCATTACAAAGCCGGTAAAAGGAAACAAGTCCTTCGTGGACAATGCCAAAGTAAGCGATCATCATGCCATCATCCCGACCGAACAGTTCGTGCAGATGGAGCATATGACCAACGAAGAAAAAAAGATCTACGATCTGGTCGTGCGGCGCTTCCTTGCCGTCTTATACCCGCCCTTTGAATATGAACAGACCATTATGAAGGCGGAAGTATGCGGCAGCCTGTTTCAGGCCAAGGGTAAAGTGGTAAAAAAAGCCGGATGGAAAGCCGTCTATGATACCATGGAACTGGAAGAAGACGAAGACGCTGCCGGTTCCCTGCCTGATCTGCAAAAAGGAGCAGTGTTCCCGGTAGAGGACGTACGGATCACGACAGGAAAGACAACGCCGCCGCCCAGATTCGATGAAGCGGCTCTGCTGACCGCAATGGAGAATCCTGTAAAATTCATGGAAACCAAAGACCGGGAAGCGGTAAAAACCATCGGGGAAACCGGGGGATTAGGAACGGTTGCCACCCGGGCAGATATTATTGATAAACTGTTCCATACGTTTCTGATGGAAAAAAGGGGAAAAGAAATCTACCTGACCTCCAAAGCGAAGCAGCTTCTGGAGCTGGTACCGGACGATCTAAAAAAACCGGAACTGACCGCCGCCTGGGAAATGAAGTTATCTGATATCTCCAAGGGAAAGCTGAAAAAAGAGCAGTTTCTAAAGGATATCCATTCTTACACCCAGGCGTTGATCGCGGAAATAAAAACCGGGGAAGGGACCTTCCGCCATGATAATCTGACGAACACCAAATGTCCGGTCTGCGGTAAGCGGATGCTTTCCGTCAATGGAAAAAACAGCAAGCTGCTGGTCTGCCAGGACCGGGAATGCGGCCACCGGGAAACCATATCCAGGACTTCCAATGCCCGCTGTCCCAAATGTCATAAAAAGATGGAGCTGGTAGGAAAAGGGGAGCAGGAAACCTTCATCTGCGCCTGCGGCTACAAAGAAAAGATGAGCGCCTTTAAGTCACGGCGGGAAAAAGAGGGCGCGGGCGTTTCCAAGCGTGACGTTCAGAACTATATGAAAAAACAGCAGCAAGAGGCAGGCGGGCCCATCAATAATTCCCTGGCGGCCGCGCTGGCTAAGATAAAGGATCAGTTATAATTTTTTTGAGTTTTTGATGGGGGCCGGATGGTACGGGCCCCCTTTCTTTAGGCCCTGGCCCGGGGATCTGCTTTTTGCGGACTGTTTAAGAATCTTTAAGAAATGTTGTTGCTTTCTGATAAGATTCTTTTTTTATACTCTTTAACAGGAACCGGATTTACCGGTCTAAATTATAGAGACGCAGAAAGGAAACAACGCATGCGAAAAAAAACTTTGATAATTACAGGAATCGTTGCTGTTGCGCTATTGACCATATCTGTGGCGGTTGGAAAATATTATCTGGCAGGGAACAAAGGGGCGCAGATTCCCACAGTGGAGACATCCGGAGTAAGCAAAAAGCAGGTGGAGACGGCAGTGAATACAAGCGGGACGGTACGGAGCGAGCATTCGGCCAAAATAACGACCGCGCTGACCTCCAATGTAAAAGAAATCTACGTGAAACCCGGAGACAAGGTAAAAAAAGGAGAGCCCCTTTGCGATTTTGATGACTCCATGATTAAAACCGAGCTGGAGGCGGCGCGCAAAAATTTAAAGACCGCCCAGGCGCTTAACGAGAATCAGAATGGGGTGAACCGGAGGAGTTTGGAAAATGCGAAAGAGGAGCAGGACCGTCAGTTAAATAAGGCGGATTCGGATATTCGGGATGCCCAGGATGCGCAGAATAACGCCAGAGTCCGGGCGGATCAGCTGAAGGACCAGCTGGAAGAACAGAAGAAAGCCCTGGAAGCGGAGAAAAACGCGCAGGCGGGTATCACGGACGAAACACAAAAGGCGGAGAGCGACGCCAGGATCGCGGCGATCGAAGGGAAAATCCAATCCCTGCAGGCAGATATCGAGTCGGCAAATAATGAGGCCAACGCAGCTAAAAAGCAGATCAAAGATTTAGAAGCCAGCAAGGAAAGTATTATGGCATCTGCCAAACAGCAGGTACAGGCGGCCCAGGATGCCATAAATACCGCAAAGCTTGAGAAGAACACAGATGCCCAGGAGACGGAGGTTAAGAAGCTGGAGGCCAATCTGAAAAATGCGACAATCCTGGCGCCCTTTGACGGGACAGTAACGTCAATCAGCGCGGAGGAGGGTTCTCCGGTAACAGGTAATACCGTGATGGTGATCGAAGATACGGAGACCATACATATTACGGCCAGGATCAAGGAATTTGATATATTGAAAATAAAAGAGGGCATGAAGGCAAAAATCATACTGGATGCTCTGGGCAGTGATGAGCTGGTTGGTAAAGTGAGCAAAATCTATATGACACCGATCAAAAACGGGGACGGGGGTAATAATTCCGGTCAGGGCAGCGCCGCCGAATACGAGATCGAGATCACCCTGGACCAGAAGAATTCAAATGTTCTGATCGGCATGAACGCAAAAGTAAAGATCATTCTGGAAGAAGGAAAAGGCGGGTATACGGTGCCTTATAGCGCGGTGACGGAAGGTGAGGATGGAAATTCCTATCTGTATGCGGCGGTGCCGTCCGAGGGGGATCTGTACCAGGTCCGGAAAATTCCCGTGACCAAGGGGCTGGAAAATGATTACTATGTGGAAGTTCATTCCGACCAGCTGACGGAGGATATGCAGATCGTCAACTCTCCGGAGACGGTGTCGGAGGGAATGAAAGTGCAGATACAGCCGGTGGATACGTTGGTCGGAATACCGCAGGAGGCAGGATCCGGGGGACAGACGGAGGCCGCGGCTTCGGATGATACGGCAGGGGCTTCGAACATGGGCATACAGGCCGACGGCGCTGCCGCTGGAAAGGAATAACCATATGGAAAATAATGTAATCTCAATGAAACATATCAGGAAACTCTATTATATAGGAAAACCAAATGAACTGGAGATATTAAAAGGAATTGACTTGAATGTAAAAAACGGGGAATTTCTGGCGGTTGTGGGGGCTTCCGGATCGGGAAAAAGTACGTTGATGAATATAATCGGAGCGCTTGACCGGCCCACAGAAGGGGAATATCAACTGGATGGTTGTGATATCCGGTCTCTGAGCGATAAAGATCTGAGCAGAATACGAAATCAAAAGATTGGCTTTATCTTTCAGACCTTTAACCTGATCGCTAAGACTACGGCGTTAAAGAATGTGGAACTGCCTATGCTGTACCAGGGGATCGGCAGAAAGGAACGCAGGGAGCGGGCGCTGGAGCTGCTTCGGATGGTGAAAATGGAAGACCGGGCGGATCACCACCCCAATGAGCTTTCCGGCGGCCAGAAACAGCGGGTGGCGATCGCCAGGGCTATGGCAAATCAGCCGGATATCTTACTGGCGGATGAGCCTACCGGAGCGCTGGATTCCAAAAGCGGGCGTATGGTTATGGACCTGTTTCACTCGCTGCATGAAGAACAGAAAAAGACCATTGTATTTATCACGCACAGCCGGGAACTGGCGGAAGAGACGCAGCGGACCGTAACGATCAAGGACGGTCAGATCATCCGGGAAGAAAGGAGGGATGGCCTTGGATCTTTGGGAGAATATCGCACTGGCTGTGAATGGGCTTCTGGCCAATAAGATGAGAGCCGTCCTGACGATGCTTGGAATCATCATCGGAATCGGTTCCGTCATAGCGATTGTGACGGTGGGAAATTCTATGACAATCGCCTTTGCCGAGTCCATGAAGGAGATGGGCACGAATAAGATCATGGTGTCGGTCCAGGAAAAGAATTCGAATTACGAAGAAGGAACCGGAATATTCCAGGAACCACAGGCTGAGGATCTGGTGACGGATGAAATGATCCGTCAGTTTTCCGCCCGCTACGCGGATACGCTGGAAAGCGTATCCCTCATGGAGTCTGTTGGCAGCGGTAAAGCGCAGCTGGGGGATAAAACGGTAAATGTGGACATCAAAGGGGTGAATGCGGATTACGCCAAAGCGGAGGATAAGGAGCTTTTGTACGGAAGATTTATCACGCCACGCGATATAGAAGGAAAAAAATATCTGGCGGTTGTGTCCGAGTCCCTGGCGTCGGAATTGTTCCGGGGAAAATCCCCCATTGGGGAAGAGATTTTTGTGAAAGTGAACAATGACGTTATTTCATTTACCATTGCTGGTGTTTATAAAAAGGCTGCTTACATGGGAGGCTATATAGACACCTACGTGTCGGGAAAAGACGTGCCTACAGACTTATTCATCCCGCTGTCCGTGGCACAGAAACTCAAACAGAAGCAGGGAGGATATCTGAGCTTTTCGATCGTTACGAAAGCCGGAACAGACCAGAACGACTTTACGGAAAAGACAAAAAGCTTTTTCCAGCCATACTATGCGAAAAATGAAAGCTTTGGGATTTATGTGGAAAACATGCAATCCTTTATCAAGGAAATGAACAACATGAATAATACCATGACCCTGGCGATATCCGCTATCGCGGGTATTTCTCTCCTGGTTGGCGGTATTGGGGTGATGAATATCATGTTGGTTAGTATCACGGAACGGACCCGGGAAATCGGAACGAGAAAGGCGTTGGGAGCTCAAAACTGGGCGATCCGGCTGCAGTTTATCGTTGAATCCATCTTTATCTGTCTGATCGGAGGCGGAATCGGGATTCTGCTGGGCCTGGGCGGAGGCGCGCTGGGCGCGAAAGCGCTGGGATATCCGGCTGCCCCTTCCGTTGGCGCTGTGCTGGCAGCCGTCATTTTTTCTATGGCGATCGGTGTTTTCTTTGGTTATTATCCCGCCAATAAGGCGGCAAAGATGGATCCCATCGACGCCTTGCGTTATGAATAGAAACACTTTATACTATTTACAAAGGGGGACTTAAAAAATGGATAAGAGGCAGATATTAGTAGTTGATGATGAAGATGAAATCCGGGAGGTGATCCGGATATTGCTGGAGAGCGAGGGCTTCGAGATCCGGGAGGCCAGAGACGGAGATGAGGCGCTTCAGATGGTGAGTCCCCAGACTGATCTGATTATTCTGGATGTGATGATGCCCGGAATCACGGGATATAAGACCTGCCAATTGCTGCGGGAAAAGACCATCGCGCCGATTTTGTTTCTGACGGCGAAAACAAGGGAATCGGATCTGACCATGGGGTTCTCATCAGGCGGAGATGATTATCTGGCGAAGCCTTTTTCCTACACGGAACTGGTCGCAAGGGTAAAAGGGCTGCTGCGCCGTTATTATGTATATAAAGGAAAAGATACGCTGGAACGAAGCAGTTATATCCAGATCGGTGAATTAGTGATAAACCGGGAGATCAATGAAGTACAGAAAAACGGAAAAGAAATCCTGCTGACGGATCTGGAATACCGGATTCTCCGGTTGATGGCAGCAAACCGCAGGAAACTGTTTTCCGCCAGGTATTTGTATGAAAGCGTTTGGGATGAACCTTACCTGAGCACTTCCAACAATACGATTACGGTACACATCCGGAAGATCCGCGAAAAGATCGAGGATGACCCGCAGCACCCGAAGTACATCAAAACCATCTGGGGAAAGGGGTATCGGATTGAATAAGGAAAAACGCGTGGCCTGGCGCACAAAGCTTGGCACGAAGCTGCTTGGAAGGGTCAGCGTCTCGCTGATTATCTCGATCATTTTATTTGCGGCAATGGCGGTTCCGGGTTACCAGATGATGACGGACCTGATCTACAGTCCGGCCCATTTACAAAAACAAGCCTACAAACTGGGAGATGATTTTCAGAAATATTTGGAAGATAACAATATTTCGATACGCGACCGCAGCGCCTTGTTAAAATGGATAGACCAGTACCCGGATATGGTGATTTACCTGTTTCTGGACGGTTCACCGGTGATCCATGCAGGTCCACTCGCATATGATAACGAGGATTCGGAGCCTTTGACCGTACAGGACATTTCCGATATTTCCGACGGATACGTGAAATTGGAATATCCGGAAGGAACAGTGGAGATCCTGCTCTTTTATTTCGGTGGAACGGTTTATTATGTATCTCTTTTAATTGGCTGTTTTCTCGTAGCGTTTATATTTTTCCTGGCCCTGTTCTTATGGATGATCAAGGGCAGAATCTGGTATATCGGAAAACTTGAGCAGGAAATGCAGGTGCTGGAAAGCGGCGACCTGAACCAGCCGGTGACGATCCTTGGCAATGACGAGCTGGCGGATCTGGCCCAGAGCATCGAAGACATGAGAGTCTCCGTCATGGAACGGATCGATAATGAGGACCGTGCCAAACAGGCGAACAATGAGCTGATTACCGCTATGTCTCACGATCTTCGCACGCCGCTTACGAAACAGATCGGCTTTCTGGACATTATTTATTATAAGAAATACCAAAGCGAAGAGCAGTTATTCGAATATATCGGGAAAGCCAGGGAGAAGGCCTATCAGATCAAAACCATGTCCGATAAACTCTTTCAGTATTTCCTGGCCTTTGATATGGAGGAGGAAGAGGTGGAATTAGAGCTCCTGGACGGCCGCGAGGTTCTAAACCAGATGATTGCGGAACAGGTGCTGGATTTGAGAAGCGCGGGCTATCATGTGCTCTTTACCCAGTTTGAGGATGAATTCTGGCTGGAAATCAATCCCGACGAGCTATACCGGATCTTTGACAACCTTTTTTCCAATATCCGAAAATATGCGGACCCGAAAGAACTGGTGGAAATCTGGAATGAAATACACGAAGATCACATCACGCTTACCTTTACCAACCACATCCTCCGAAATAAAATACAGCCGGAGAGTACCAGAATCGGCCTCAAAAGCGTGGAGCGCCTTCTGGAACACATCGGTGGTAAGCTTCAGACAACCATGGAGGCGGATATCTTCCTGCTGAAAATGGAAATCTCATCCGGGCATTTTAAAAATTCGCCTGCACGTAAATAAAGTAAAACTTAGCGTTCTTCCTGGGGGCTTCGTATGCCGCTGCTTATGGCTTGGAACCGCGGGCGGTATAAACGGGGACGCTCCGGGCGGCCGGGTTCTTTTGTATCTCCCTGGGGACGCGGAGGGCTTGCGCTGGAATACGCTAAGTGAAATCGAAAAGCCGGGTTCAGGAACCGAGCCTATTCACCAGGAACACGTGATGTGTTCCCGGTTCAGAGGCTCTTGCCCGTCGGACGTGAAGTCCGCCGTGCATCCTGAATCCGGCTTTCCGATTTCACTAAGCGTATTCACAGCCGCCCTATGCGTCCCCAGGGAGATACAAAAGAACCCGGCCGCCCGGAGCGTCCCCATTTATACCGCCCGCGGTTCCAAGCCATAAGCAGCGGCATACGAAGCCCCCAGGAAGAACGCTAAGTGAGTGCGTCAGCCCTCAGCCTATTTCTTATAGTTTGATAGACACGAAGGTTCCGTCGCTTGCTTCGATATGGACAATTTCCAGTCCACGGTAATCCAGAAGTATAGAGATACATTCCCGTACCAGATCCCTTAAAATCTGTTTGGTGACAAATTCCCCATAGGGAGCCGGAACACTTTTCCGCATCTCCAGAAAAACGGACTCCGGGATCAGGGAGACGGCGGCGCCGGCCATCCGAAGCGGAATGGGAAGCCAGAGATTCACATCCTTGGAGCGGACAATAATACGCATAGGACCATCCCTCCTAGCTGATGTAGATCTTGACAATACTGCCGTCAGCCGCATTTACATCTACGATATTGCCGTCTGTCTGCGTCTCCAGGCAATCGATTACAGCACTGGTGATTTCTTTCAGATCCACGCCCTGCAGAGATTCCTCCGGAATCGGAAGCTTACCGGTAGCGTTTAACAATTTACGGATCGCGATGACCGGCAGCTGAATATTTACTTTATCGCCGTCGGTGCTGTCCACCTGAATCCGAAACATTTTCTTATCATAAGAATTGGATACCGGTTCAATATCATAAGCGGCTTCCTCCTTTTCAGGTCCTATGGCTTCCAGCAGTCCCGCAGCCTGTTCGGCAGTGATTTTTCCTTCTTCCAGCATCTTTAAAACTCTCAATTTTTCTTCCATCTTATTATTCTCCTTTTTCATTCATTTGGGCCAGCGCTTCTTCCGGGGTGATTTCCCCTTTCTCCAAAGCGTCCAGTATCTCTTTTTTTCGGTCCGCCGAGGGAGCCGCCAATGTTGTGTAACCGAGTTTCCCGATCACGCCGTCCAATTTAGAGCGGACGGTAGGATAGGAGATCCCCAATTCTTTTTCCACTTCTTTGATGTTACCTCTGCATTTTAGAAAGGTCTCCACAAAATGCAGGTCGTCCTCGGACAGATAATCAAACTTATTCAGATAAAAATCATTTTCTATCACCGTATCGCATTTTTCACATTGCAGCTTAACGACCTTCAGTTTCCCTTTGCATACAGGACATTGACTGATGACTTTAAACATATATTTCTCACCTTCCTTCGTTCTGTTATCACTATATTCCCGAAACTTAAAAATGTCAATACGAAAATTAAAATAATTAATATTAAAATTAAATAAATTAATAGTTAAACATCAAAATATAAAAAATAAAGCTAAAAACATAAATATAATCAACCTCCACCACACACATTCACAACAATTACGTCCGCCACCCCACTAAAAAACCCGAAATTAAAAGATTTTTACAGAATTCAACTGATATACTGACCCGGTAAGAAAAGGAAAGGAGAACGCAAAAAATGAAAAAAGGAATTACAAAGAAAAACACGTATTTACTGGCCGCAGTCCTAAGTGCCGCTCTATTAGCCGCAGGCTGCGGCGGACAAAAAGAGCCATCCTCTCAGGCCCCCTCTTCCCAGGAAGCATCACCCAGTACCCAGGACCAGAACAATCCGGATTCCGATGTCCCGGACGAAGACAGCCATGACGCACAGCCATCCCAGAACCCCTCAGCCTCCGATACAAACGGCAACAATGCAAGCACCCAAAATCAGGATGAACCATCAGCCTACGATCATCCGGACCTGGAAGGCTCGGTAGTGACGATACAGGACAAGCAGTTTGAAATCACCGAAATTTTCGTCGAGGAATCAGAAGATGGGGTAAGCAGCATCGCCGTCTCAGAACCCGAGAAAAGTGAAAACAAGATTACAGTTATCGTCACAGACCTGACCCAATATAAGATTCGAAAGGTCAACAGCGACCGCCTGACATCCACGATGTCAGAGGGAACCAAAGAAGACATAAAAAAAGGAAGCACCCTAAACCTATGGGGAACCTCCGACCAGGGCACCTTCTACGCCGACACCGTAGTAATATGGGTCATGCCGGACTAACTCCCGTCGGTTCACTGCAGGACTCCAGCGTGGCTGCATTCTGATGTAGGGCCGGGAAGAGAGGAAAGCGGCAGCGCTCCTTCGGGGTGGGGACGATCCACTGGGACAAAACCGCATCGGCCGGACCTAAGAACAGATAACTCCGATGATGGGAGAACCTCTTATTCGCATGGCCTGGAACAAACTCGCCGAAAAACGGCTCGAACAGTGTTCCAGGCCATGCGAGGTTCTCCCATCATCTGCGTAACCTGTTCTAAGGCCCGGCCTCAAGCGGTTTTGTCCCAGTGGATCGTTCCCGCCCCGAAGGAGCGCTGCCGCTTTCCGCTCTTCCCTACTGTTCAGCAGGCCGGCTGCCATGTTCTAAAGGAGAGTACCTGTAAAGATTGAAGATCTCAGACATTACCAAAGTAGGAGCGGACAGTCGCAGGGAGCGGTTCCGGGGGAGGGCCGGCCTTTCACGGGAGCCTGGCCGATGCGGTTAGGCTCCCGT
>NZ_JAHQCW010000036.1 GCF_019042275.1 Diplocloster agilis | reverse complement strand
TGAAGTCCGCCGTGCATCCTGAACCCGGCTTTCCGATTTCACTAAGCGTATTCACAGCCGCCCTATGCGCTCCCAGGGAGATACAAAAGAACCCGGCCGTCCGGAGCGTCCCCGGATACCACCCGCAGTTCCAAGACCTAAGCAGCGGACATACCAAGCCCCCAGGGGAGATCGCTAAGTTCGTGCGGCCCCTTCGGAACAAGATATTCTAATGCCGTCCCTCAAGCGTTTGCCCGATTCCGCCTTTTGAGGCCGCCCCTTCCGACGCGTTCCCCTACTCCCGCCCATCCGATTCCCTGCTTTATAAAGGTGGATTATGCGGTTTGTTCTGTTTGACAGCTATATCCAGAAATTTTTTCAGCCCAGCGACAGATTCAAAAGTATAAGGATTATAATCCTTTAATAAGTTGGGGTTGGCAAGTTCAGCCCATGCGGCTGAGAGACAAGTCACGCCAATGCTATGGCAATCGGCAGCATCTTGGAGAGTGTCTCCAATATAGAAAAATTCTTCTTTCTCAATTGCGTATTTTTCCAATAAATAGAGTATATTCTCTTTTTTACAGCGATATTTTTCTGATCCATATAGAATGTCATCAAATGTATGATTCAGTCCTAGTTTTGTTAAAGTGATTTCACAAGTCTTTTCCCCTTTTCCGGTAATTAGCGGCACAATAATTTGATTCTGCTTCAGGAAGCCAATAAGTTCACGGATACCTTCAAAGGGCGTAATACACATATCGTGTAAATTCTGATAGTTCTCATAGAAACGGTCCAAAGCGGCTTCCCAATCATTTTTGACGACTGCTTTTACCATGCCGGCCTCGTTCAAACCAAATGTGCTGACGATTTCCTTTTCTGAAAGTTCGTGATCTGTATATGGGATAACTGCATTCATAAATGCTTCCATACACATTGGCAAAGAATCGCATATGGTACCGTCAAGATCAAATCCCACCATTTTAATCATAGCTGTTTCCTCCATTTATTATCCTAATCAGTTTACAGGGGCTTCCAACTTCCGCACAGTCAGCCTCCTTGAAAACAACTATAAAAAACATCCTGTTTTCATTCAAGTAACAGGATGTTTTAAAATGTCAGAAAATCCTTCTGGCCAATGCTTCAATCAGAAAAAGGACCGGAACTTGAGAGGTAGCGTTAAATCCGCCATTTATAGTCTGTGGTTCTAAACAATATGAAATATTCCAATCCGATATTTTTGCGATTGTCGAATTCGGATCATTCGTGATACTGAGAATCTTACAGCCATGGGTCTGAAATTTCCGAACCGTCTCTATAACTCCCATAGTTTCGCCACTGACAGACAACGCGACCACAGACGTTTTAGGATAGGACATTTCCATAAGAGGGTATAATGCATCCTCCAATCCAACAGAAAACTTTCCAAAATTAGAAAAAAACCTGGCACCATACCTGGCTAAAGCCCCAGACGAGCCCAAACCGACAAAAATAACCATTTCCGCCTCCCGTATCAGTTTAGCCCCCTCTAATACCTTCTCTTCAAAAGCACTGGTAGTAGTACCCTGAAAATAATGCAATAATTGTTCTAAATCAAACCCCGGAATAAGATCCGCCCGTTCCTTCATATAACGGCAAAACTGCACCTTAAAATCACTATAACTCCCACAATCGATCTTATTACAAAATCTTAAAATCGTAGAAGTAGATACGTAAACCTCCGAAGCCAATTCCCGAATAGTCATATAAGGTATCTTTTCCGCATTCGAAATAATATATTTATAAATCATCATCTCAGTCCCATTAAACTTCTGAATCATCTCATACCTGAACAAATCATTATTTTTCATATTGAGCCCCCATAACTCTAATTCGTATCAACACCCCGCATCCCTCATAAAAGAATTATACTACGATACAAACAACACCTCAACAATCCAGCAATTTATGCTGCTATTCATGTTGTTATTTAAGCTGCAAACCACCTGCTTTTTCATCACCAGGAGGGCAAAGCGGGGCATGAAGGACGGGGCTTTTGTATCTGCCGGCGCCTGGGCCTGGGGGGATGGTTGTTCGGAACCGGCTGGGCATAGGGCGGCTGTGCAGCTGCTTAGTAAAATCCAACTGCCGGATTCAGGATGCCCGGCGGACTTCACGTCCGACGGGCAAGAGCCTCTGAGCCGAGAACACATCATGTGTTCTTGGCGAATAGGCTCGGTTCCTGAATCCGGCAGTTGGATTTTACTTAGCAGCTGCCAGCGCAAGCCCTCCGCCCAGCCGGTTCCGAACAACCATCCCCCCAGGCCCAGGCACCGGCAGATACAAAAGCCCCGTCCTTCATGCCCCGCTTTGCCCCCCTCCAACCAAAAAAAACTTGCCAACCCTCCGCAAAGAGGTTACAATAAAACCGACAATAGCATAATGGGAGAATCTTAAAAGGAAAGAGGATTCATTTTATGAACAGGAAAAGCTTACTCAGGCACCTTACCGTGCTTGGCGTACTGACCCTCACTATTGCACTGGGCGGATGCTCAGGCGATAAGACCGAGAAAGGAAGCGAAGCGGTTCCCGGCAAAGAATCCAGCCAAGTTTCTTCCGGTGAGCCTTCTATGGGAGGCTCCATCGTAGTAGGAATTCCTCAGGATCTGGAGGATAGTCTTGACCCTCACAAAATGGTAGCGGCAGGAACGAAAGAAGTCCTATTTAACATTAATGAAGGCTTAGTAAAGCCTGATTCAGATGGTAATTTAATCGAAGCTGTCGCCAGCCATTATGACATTTCAGAGGATGGAAAGACCTATACCTTCACGCTGAGGGATGGGGTGAAGTTCCACAATGGGAACCCGGTGACAGTGGATGATGTGATATATTCAATCGAACGCTGCGCCGATGCCACGGGAGGAGAACCGCTGGTACCGGCGTATTCTAATATTGAGAGCATCGAGGCTGACGGGAACAATGTGGTGATCACGTTAAAAGAACCCAATACGGAGTTCCTGGCCTATATGACTACTGCGATCATACCGAAGGACTATAATGAGCTGGATACACAGCCTGTGGGCACCGGGCCGTTCCGGTATGTTTCCCGGTCCCCACAGGAAAATATTGTGATCGAGAAATTTGCGGATTATTGGGGAGAACCGGCCTATCTGGATCAGGTCGAATTCAAGATCGTGGCCGATGCCGACACCATTGTGATGAGCTTAAAAGGCGGTTCGATCGACATGTACGCCAGACTTACGTCCTCGCAGGCGGCGGAATTGAAGGAAGATTTTAATATCGAAGAGGGAACCATGAACCTGGTGCAGGCGCTGTATCTGAACCACGCCGAGGCCCCCTTCGATAATAAGCTGGTCCGCCAGGCCATGTGCTACGCGGTGAACCCCCAGGAGGTCATGATGATGATCGCCGACGGCAAGGGAACCGAGATCGGCAGTAGTATGTTCCCGGCATTCGGGAAATACTACGTGGAAGATCTCAAAGATATGTACACGCAGGATCTGAACAAGGCGAAGGAACTGCTTACCGAGGCCGGGTATCCGGATGGATTTGATATGACCATCACGGTGCCGTCCAACTATCAGCCCCATATCGATACGGCCCAGGTGCTGGTGGAGCAGTTAAAGCAGGTTGGCATCCGCGCCACAATCCAGATGATCGAATGGGACAGCTGGCTGTCCGACGTCTATGCGGACCACAATTACCAGAGTACGGTCGTCGGCGTGGATGCGTCGGCCCTGACGGCAAGGGCGCTGCTGGAGCGGTTTACCACCGGTAATTCCGGTAACTTTATCAATTACAGCAATCCCGAATACGACAGCTTGTTCCAACAGGCGGTTTCAACAGCGGACGACGCAAAGCAGGTGGAGATCTATAAGCAGATGGAAACCCTGCTGGCCGAGGATGCGGCCAACGTATATATCCAGGATCTGGCCGATCTGGTGGCACTTAATAAAAAGTACGGCGGCTATACGTTCTATCCGCTGTATGTACAGGATATGAGTAAAATTTATCTGGTAAAGCAGTAGCAAAGCAGCCGGGGAGGTGCGGAAATGAAATTTTATATAAAAAAAATAATCACTCTCATAATTACATTGCTCATTGTCTCATTTCTGACCTTCCTGGCCTTTGACCTGATATCCGGAGATCCTGCCATCTCAAAGCTGGGGACCCAGGCGACGCCGGAAAAAGTGGAAGCGCTGCGGGAAGAGATGGGTCTGAACGATCCGCTGCCCGTGCGCTATGCCCGCTGGATCTCAGGGTTCGTTACGGGGGATCTGGGAGAATCCTACAGCTATCATCTGCCGGTGGGACAGATGCTGTTGGAAAAATTACCGGTCACCCTGACCATGATGGGGATGTCGTTTATCATGATCCTGCTCCTTGGAATTCCCCTGGGAATCCTGTGCGCCAGGCATGAGAACGGAATCGTGGATCACATTTTAAGCGTACTGAATCAGATCGCCATGTCGATTCCGCCTTTTTTCCTGGGTGTTTTGCTTACGTTTCTGTTTGGGCTGGTATTTAAATTATTTACCCCGGGAGGCTATGTCTCATATCAGGACAGTGCCGCAGGATTTCTGGGATATCTGATTCTGCCATCCTTTGCCATCGCCCTGCCGAAGAGCGCCATGACGGTGAAGCTGTTGCGAAGCTCGGTGCTTGGCCAGCTAAGGCTTGACTATGTGAAGACGGCCCGCAGCCGCGGAAATACCCAAAACGGGGTGCTGTACCGGCACGTGCTGCGCAACGCCTGTATTCCCGTTCTGACCTTCCTTGGCATGGCCCTGGCCGATATGCTGGCCTCCAGCATTATCATCGAGCAGGTATTCGGCATCCCGGGGCTTGGCCGGATGCTGGTCGGTTCCATATCGGGCCGGGACTATCCGGTGGTGCAGGCCATCATTACTTTTCTGGCTGCTTTTGTGGTGATTGTGAATTTTCTGGTGGATATGGGATACCGGTGGCTGGATCCCAGAGTACGGTTGGGCGGGAGCGGGAACGAATGAAAAAAGACAGACGAAACCTGAACTTCATACTGGGCTGCGTGATCTGCGCTGTGATGCTGCTCCTGGTTATCCTGGGCTTCTTTTACACGCCCTACGGACCGGATGCCATGAACGGACCCGATAAATTTGCGGCCCCTTCCCTGCGCCATCTGATGGGTGCGGATCAGTTCGGACGGGATATTTTCAGCAGGGTTTTAAAGGGCCTGGGCACGACAGGCTGGATCTCTTTGGTAACCGTGGCTATCGGCGGCCTGACCGGAACGCTTGTGGGCGCCCTGACCGGGTATTACGGGGGAATCCTGGATGAAATATTGATGAGAATAAACGACATCCTGACGGCGTTTCCTAGCTTTTTGCTGGCGCTTGTTTTCATCAGTGTTTTAGGACCGGGAAAAGGGAACCTGATCATGGCGCTGTCCATCGCCTTTATCCCCAGCTTCGCCCGGGTGGTGAGAGGGGAATTCCTTCTCTACCGGGAGCGGGATTATGTAAAAAGCGCGAAGCTGTGGGGCGCCTCAGGAATCCGCATCATGTTCATCCATATCTTACCTAATGCGCTGCCGGTCATATTATCCAGCGCCGCCATCGGTTTTAACAACGCAGTGCTGGCGGAGGCCAGCTTAAGCTATCTGGGAATCGGCGTACAGCCACCGGACGCCAGCCTTGGGCGCATGATATCGGAGGCATCGGCCTATCTGTTCTCCGCTCCCTGGTGCGCGGTATTTCCCGGCGTAATGATTATCCTGCTGATACTGGGCTTTGGCATGATCAGCGACGGATTGAAACGGTAGGAGGGAATCATATGCTGGAAGTTAAAGATCTTTCCATAGAATTTCTGGACCGGTCATCACCGGAACGGGTGCTCAATCATTTAAACCTTCACATGGAACCGGGAGAAATCGTAGGCCTGGTCGGTGAATCCGGCTCCGGCAAGACCATGACGGCCCAGGCCGTCGCGGGCCTGCTTCCGGGCCATGCCGTCATAAAAAGCGGAGAGATCCGGCTGAACGGGCAGGATCTGCTCCATTGCACCAAAAACGAACTGCGAAGCCTCCAGGGAAACGAGATCGCCATGATTTTTCAGGAACCCATGACATCCTTAAACCCGGTCATGAAGATCGGCCGGCAGGTGGAAGAAAGCCTGCGGCTTCATACGGACCTGTCGGGGCCCGAACGTAAGGAGCGGGCCCTAAAGGCCATGCTGGACGCCGAACTGCCCAATCCGGAGGACCTGTATTACAAATACCCCCACCAGCTATCCGGAGGCATGAGACAGCGGGTAATGATCGCATCCGCCATAATCTGCCATCCCAAGCTTCTGATTGCCGACGAACCAACCACAGCACTGGACGTGACCATACAGGCCCAGATCGTCCGTCTGCTTCAGAAAATCAACCGGAAATACGAGACGGCCATCCTATTCATATCCCATGATCTGGGACTGGTGCGCAAGCTGTGCAGCCGTGTCGTTGTACTGTGTGACGGAGACATGGTAGAAGAGGGAACCATAGAAGAAATCTTCCGCAGCCCGAAGCAGGACTACACCAGACAACTGATCGCGTCAGTTCCCGTCCGAACCGGAACCCCTTTAAGGAGGCAGCTGCATGAGTGACAGAAAAAAGATCTTAGAAGTCCGGGGAGTCAACGCCTACTATGAAAAACAGGTGCTCTACGACATCAATTTCACCATCTACGAAAATGAGATCCTGGGCCTGGTCGGAGAAAGCGGCTGCGGCAAAACCACACTATCCAAAGCAATCTTAGGCTTAGGAGAACATACGCAAGGAGAGATCATCCACCACACCAGCCGTCCCCAAATGATATTCCAGGACCCCTACGCCTCCCTAAACCCGGTAAAAAAAATCGGCTGGATACTGGAAGAACCATTAAAACTAAAAGGCGGCATACCCAAAACCCAACGCAGAGAAGCCGTCATGGACATATTAAAAAAAGTAGGCCTGGACGAAAAAATCGCCTCCAGGCTGCCCCGTGAGCTAAGCGGCGGTCAACGGCAGCGTGTCAGCATCGCCACCGCCCTGATCAACGGATCCCGTTTCATCATAGCCGACGAGCCCGTCTCCGCCCTGGATGTCACAGTCCAGGCCCAGATCATGGAACTTCTCCTCAAACTGGCAGACGAGTTCCAACTATCCTACCTCTTTATCTCCCACGATCTCAACGTCATCTACCAAATGTGCGACCGCCTGATCGTCATGAAAGAGGGCCGTATCGTAGAAGAAGGCAGCATAGCCCAAGTATTTAATAAACCCCAAAACCCATACACAAAACAACTGCTGGAACTTGAAAACTGACAAAATCATAAACAAACCGGAAAGCAAATACAGGTTAACCTTAAAAGTAATTATAGATAAACCTGAAAAGCAATTATAGATAAACCTGAAAAGCAATTATAGATAAACCTGAAAAGCAATTATAGTTAAACCTAAAAAGTAATCATAGCTAAACTTAAAAAGTGATCATAAATAAATATAAAAAGTGGAAAAATCATAAATAAGCAATCAAATCTTAAAGTCCTTAAAAAAAGTCAATAAAAACAAAATACTACGAGACTTTTCACCCAGCTTGAACGAAAAGTAGGAGCGGTCTGGGGGAAGGGATTCCCGGGCGGGCCCATGTAACGGGGGGCAAACCGCTTGAGGCCAGGCCTTAGAACGGGCAGCGCAGATGGAGGGAGAACCTCGCAGGGCCTGGGACACTGTCCGAGCCGTCCTTTGGCGAGTTTGTCCCAGGCCCTGCCAATAAGAGGTTCTCCCTCCACCGGAGCGCCCGTTCTTAGGTCTGGCCGAAGCGGTTTGCCCCCCGTCACATGGGCCCGCCCGGGAATCCCTTCCCCCAGACCGCTCCGGCCCCAACCAAACCAAAAAAAGGAGCAGCAAACAAAATGAACTACAAAATGATATTAGAATATGACGGGACTTCCTACAATGGGTGGCAGAAGCAGGGAAATACCGAACGCACAATACAGGGGAAACTAGAAGAGCTGCTGAAGAAACTGACCGGGGAGGACACAGAAGTAGCGGGCTCCGGGCGCACCGACGCCGGCGTGCATGCGCTGGGGCAGGTGGCGAATTTCCGGCTGAAGGAGTACCGGGAACCGGAAGAACTCCTGGAAGAGATGAACCGCTACCTTCCGCAGGACATCCGCGTGCTGGAGCTTAAGACGGCGTCGGAAAGATTTCACAGCAGATTGAATGCGCTTAGGAAAACTTATGTATATCGGATCGACCGGGGAGACAAGCCCTCTGTATTTTACAGGAAATACCGGCTGGCCTATGGCGGACCGCTGGATGTGGAGCGTATGAAGGAAGCGGCGGACTGCCTTTTGGGAACCCATGATTTCAAGAGCTTTTGCGCCAATAAACGGATGAGAAAATCCACGGTGCGCTGTATTCATGAGATTCGGATCGAGGAGCAGCAGGAAGTCTTGTCCATCTACATTACCGGGAACGGATTCCTGCATCATATGGTACGTATTATCGTGGGAACTTTGCTGGAGGTTGGAAGCGGGGAAAAGCCCGCGGCATGCGTGCAGGAAGCGCTTGATCAATGCGACCGGGCGGCTGCGGGACAGACCGCGCCTCCCCACGGCCTGTTCCTGCTTAAGGTAGAATATTAAATCTTTATAAACTCATTGTTTTGTGCGCATAAAACTGCTATGATGAATACTGTTAAAACTTTGACGGGAAATAAAGGAGGAGCTGTTATGAAGAAGCCAACAAAAGTGATTCTGGCATTGCTGGCACTTTTGATCATCGGTTTTATTTACTATTATGTGACATTGCCTGCGATCAATATTCATGCGGGAGGATTTTGGACATTCCTGATCGTGCTGCTGGCAGTATTGGTCGGATTTTACATTTTATCCAGACTGAAAAAGGGCGAAAATATTAAGGATGTTAAGCAAAATAAGTTATTCAAAATCGGAATTGGTGCGATCCTGCTGGTGGTAGTCGTTTACCTGATAGGCAGCCTGCTGTCTTCCCCGATTGTGAACGCCAAGAAGTACCAGAAGCTGCTGACTGTGAAAGACGGGGAATTTACCGAGGACATCGATCAGGTATCCTTTGACCAGATTCCGCTGCTGGACCGGGATTCGGCCACGCTGTTAGGGAACCGGAAGATGGGCAGCCTGGTGGAGATGGTTTCCCAGTTTGAGGTGAGCCCTCTATATACCCAGATTAACTATAAGGGACGTCCGGTCCGGGTATCCCCGCTCCAGTACGCAAGCCCGATCAAATGGCTGACGAACCGGAAAGAGGGAATTCCGGCCTACATGATGATCGATATGGCGAATCAGGATACGGAATGTGTGAAGCTGGAGAACGGGATCAAATACAGTCCTTCCGAATACTTTAACCGGAATATCTACCGGCATCTGCGCTTTAACTATCCGACCTATATTTTTGACGAGATCAGTTTTGAGCTGGACGAAGAGGGTACCCCTTACTGGGTGTGTCCGGTGAAGAAATACAGCATCGGCCTTTTCGGCGGTCAGGTAATCGGCAGAGTCGTGCTCTGTAATGCGATAACGGGTGAGACGATGGATTACCCCATCGAAGACGTGCCGTCCTGGATCGACAGGGCTTACTCGGCGGATCTGCTGGTACAGCTTTTCGATTACTACGGAACGCTGAAACATGGTTACTTCAACAGCATTCTGGGACAGAAGGACTGCCTGCAGACCACCAACGGCTATAATTTTATCGCCCAGGATGACGATGTATGGGTCTACACCGGTGTGACCAGTGTGACTGCGGACCAGTCCAACGTTGGTTTTGTGCTGATGAACCAGAGGACAATGGAAACGAAATTTTATAAGATAGAGGGAGCGGTGGAGGTTTCCGCTATGTCGTCCGCCGAAGGGCAGGTGCAGAACCTGGGATACCGGGCCACATTCCCGCTTCTTTTGAATATAGCCAATGAACCGACCTATTTCATCGCATTAAAGGATGATGCCGGCCTGGTGAAAAAATATGCCATGGTAAATGTACAGAAATATCAGCTGGTGGCGATCGGCGATACGGTCCAGCAGTGTGAAAAACAGTATATCACGCTGTTAAATACAAGCGGAATCTCTGCGGAAGCGACGGCTGCCGCTACCCAGAGCAAGACAGGCGTCATAGCAAAGATTGCCCAGGGCGTCATCGAAGGGAATTCCCATTACTATCTGATGCTGGAAGGTTCCGACGAGATCTTTGACGTGTCCGTGGTGGAGTTTTTGGATATTATCCGCTACAATGTGGGAGACCGCATTACGATCGAGTACACGCCGGGCGCCAATGCGAATATTGCGCTTGGGATTAGTAAAGAATAAAGGGTGAATTTGACTTGCTCCGAAAGAATGGGAGCGGGCAGATGCGAAGGGGCAGGCTCCGGAGGCGGGGACTGTCCCTTTTTGCATCTGCCCGCTCTTTTCACAAACTGATAGACAAATGAAAACAAAGGATTATATAATATAATAAGATAGGTGTTTATTTTTTAGTCTGCTTCTTTGCAGACGGGAGGCGTATGATGAAAATACATAGAAAGAAAGCGATACTTTTTGGGATATGTGCCTGGCTGCTGGCGGTTCTGCCGTGCGGCAGGGCGCTGGCGGATGAAGGACAGCCGCCCTGTATTTCCAGCACGAATCCGGGTTCCGGCGATCTGATCGAGGCGCAGGATACGGTCACGGTAATATTTTCGGAGCCGGTTTATGGAGAGGCATCCGTATCATTTTCTCCGGTACACGGGGGAGAACGTGTGAATGCACAACTGTCGGGCGACGGACAGTCCTTGAGCATGTCGCTTTCGGGGCTGCAGGAAGGCGAGAGCTATGGATTTACGATCCGGGGCCTGGCGGATGCCTACGGACACCCTCTGGATTCCGGTTTATTCGGATTTACGGTGCGGCAGACGGCGGATGGCGGTACGGATGAAGACGTGACTTACGTCTACGAGACGGTAATTGAGACTGCGGAACCAAATGTGGTATACAAAGGGTCCAGGGTAACAAACGGAACGCAGAATGCGGCAGGTACGAATCCGGGAGCTGGTCAGGGTGCAGCCGGTCAGACAGAAGCGACGCCCAGTCCGGCCCCCAGTCCCGCTCCTGAGGCAAGTCCGTCGCCTTCTGCGGCGCCTGAATCCTCCAACGACGAAAAAGACGGGAATCCGCAGCTTCTGAATCCTGAAGAGAAACCATCAGACGGTGTCAAAGCTGCCGGTTCCCAACAGAACCAACTGGTCTGGATCATTTTATGCGCGGTCGGCGGAGCCGCTGTGCTGGCGGAGATTGTGTATCTGATCGTTCATTCCATTAGAAAGAAAAAGCGTCAAAAAGAGGAGTCGCTGTAATTACTGGATCAGTTTGCTTTCGATCTCCATTTCCACATTTGAATGCTTATGCAGCTGGTAATAGCGGTCACAAATGCGGTTGATGGCGATCCGGCTGCCGTTTTCGTTGGCAACGGTCAGAATCAGGGAAAACTGCGCGGGGCTGGATTGGGTAAATACGTCATTGCTGCGCAGGTTTTTGGCCAGAATCTGGTGAAGAACCTCCATGTCCGCCTTGATATCGGTGGTGACCATATCGGGATAATTGCGGTCGGTCAGGGTAAATAAGGTCAGATACCGCTTGCTCTGTGATCGTCTGACAGACCTAAGGTTAATCTGGTATATGTTTTTGAATATGTCAAAGTTGCAGTAGAAGGTACCGGCGTCATCTTTTTTCGTCCGCAGATTCTCCTCCAGTTTGGCGATATTTAACTGGTGGTTGGGCAGCCGCTTTACGATTTCTCCGTAGATATCGTGCATGGAACTGCTTAAATCCACTCCGTATTTCTGAGAAAAAAGATCCGAGACGGAATAATAATAGTCCAGAGCCTGGGATACGGCGTCGCTGTTTAAGTAGGCGTTTATTTTTTCCTTGTGAAGATCTTCATTGAGCTGGTCCCCCATACTGGAGGCGTTGCAAAGGGTGATGACATCTTCATAACGGCCGGCCGAATTCAGATAGCGGCACATATCCACGGTGCAGTTGGTATATAGGTTTTTATAATAGACGCTTCGGAAAATCACCCATTCTTCGGAAGACTGTGCACTCAGAAAATCGCCGGTATAGAGCGCATGCATTTTCTCAAAATATTCAAACTGTATCTTGGGATCGGATTCTTTTTTTGCCAGATTCGCGTACTGTTCGAACTGATAGATATCGATCTCACAGGGAACGTCGGGATTCCACAGATATGCATTGTTGGTAAAGAGAATGCATTCCGGCCGGGAGGTATCCGCGGGATAGAAATCAGCCAGCACCTGCCTGGCCCGGTAGACCAGATTGCGGAGCGCTCCGGCAGGATTCTGACAATCCTCACTTTCGCTCCATAGAATATCCGAGAGCTTATCTTTGGATACGGGTATTTCCTTATTTGCCAGCAGATAGGTGATCAAACGGGTCACCTGTAGGCTGCGGTTATTTGTAGGCGTAAATTTGTAATAGTCATTGGAAATAGTAAAAGTACCGAACATTTTGATCTGTAGTGCTAGGTCCATGAGATTTCCTCCCTGCTTTTGTAAACTGCCTGCTCAATGTCTATTATATTTTATTATAACAGAGAAATAAATCCTTTTTTGAAATTATTTCCATTCCTGTAATAGATTAAGAATCGTGTGACAACGATGTGACTGCTTTGTGGTATCATAATTTATTCAGATGAGTTTTGCAGCGGATGTGTCCGCTTTATGAATAGGGCAGACTGGTGCCGGGAGGATGAGAATATGAAATATAAGCATGATAAGAAGGGGTACGGAATCAGCTATTGGAAGCGGATTATGTCCCTTATTCTGGTGGCGGTACTCTGGGTGACGGCCAGTAATTATACGATGGCTGTGGAACCGGAGACCGGGGAAGCCCAGATAAATATGGCTTCGCAGGAGGGCGCCGGTGGTGCGGATGAAAATCCAGCTCCGGATACCGGTGAGGAGTCCCCGGTTCCCACGGCGGAGCCAATGGTGACGCCCGAAGCTGCGCCGGAGACGAGTCCCGGGGCGGAGCCTTCCGGGGATCCCCAGGTTCTGCCAACGCCGGAGCCGACACCTGTGTCTACACCGGAACCTTCCATGCCTTCCGAAGGGGATGGTACCGGTTCCGGAGAAAATGGCCAGAACGCGCTGCCAACGCCGGAACCGACGCCTACGCCGGAAACGCCGTCGGAACCGTCCGGGGATGCTGAAGCCCAGGCCGATGCGGTACAGGGGGCACAGACCTTCGATGCTGTGCCGGAAGTCACCTTTGAATTCTCTGCCGCGATCAGCCAGACAGAAGTCGCTGCAGGGGACACGGTAAACTATACGGTTTCCTATAATGTCCCGGGAGGCGGCAAATATACCAGCTCCACCATTAAGGTGACCCTGCCCGAAGGGATCAGTCCCTTGGCCTGGAGCGGAGATGATGTGAGCAGCCAGCGTACGATACGGAACGCGGACGGCACCACTACCTGGTTTTTCCAGCTAAAACAGGGCTTGGTAACCGGTACGGGCCGGACGATCGCCATGACGTTAAAGGCGGACAATTTTGATTTTGCCGACGGCACCCAGTTGGAGATACCGGCTAATTTCAGCAGTTATTTTACCCAGGAGAACAGCTCTGAGTCGATCCGTCTGGACAGGGACGCAAGCCCCAATGCGGATGGGGCGGATTTAACGGTCCGTGCGGATGACGGCTGGGATGTGAATAAGACCCGGGGAGACGTGGTAACGGTTGAAGATGGCGGTAAGGAATACTATGATGTGTCCTATGAACTGACCGTCTATAACCAGAGCAGCACGGCTTCGGAGAATGCGCAGGGGCTTCGGGAAAGCGAATGGAACCGTTTCGGACGTCTGGATATGCAGTCCTTTTCACTGACGGATATTCTGCCGGTATCAGGTTTGCCGGCCGGCGGAGGCGCTGTGTCGGTCCGGTCCGTGACAGCCAGATCTACAGTGAACACCACGCCGCAGAATCTGACTCCGGGCACGGACTATACGATCCGGAAGAATGCGGATAATACAATCAAATCGTTGGATATCAGTTATATCGATAAGCTGACGAAAGAGCAGGCTGTGGAGTATCCCAATGTCCGGGAGAATACGCCGATTAAAACCATCTATACGATCGTCGTGCGTTACCCTAAGGCCCCTTATCTGACTCCGTCCGATGAGCCCCAGGCGGTTATTTACGATCTGGTCAATACGGCCCGCCTGAATTACCAGCTTCTGGGACAGAACCCGGCGCAGAAGGAAAGCCAGGCGTCTTTGCAACTGGGAGAAAAAGAACCGGAGGGCGGCAGCACATCGATTACGGTAGAAAAATATGTCAGTATGGCAGGCCAGTCCTGGCTTTTGGATGCTTCGGCCCAAAAGACTTATGGAGCGGCCCGGTTTGCGTTATATAAAGATAAAGACTGTACCGTGCTAGCAAATAATATCAGCGGGACAGCGGCGGCCGGGGCGGAGACTCCGGTAGATGAAAATGGCAGGGTAACCTTCTCAAGACTGAAACCCGGCGTGTATTATCTGAAAGAGACGGCTGCCCCGGCCGGATTCTCGCTCCTTAGTAAAGGCGCCGGGGTGAAGGTGGAAGTCGCGCTTGACGGCACTTTGAAAATAGATCCGACGGAAAACGCGGTAGTGGAAGGGAATCTTCTAAAAGTAACGGATGCGGCGGAGACAGCGGGAGCCGTGGAATTCTGGAAACAGGGCCTCAATGCGGCCGGAGCAACCCAGGCGCTTCAAGGGGCCGTCTTTACCCTGACGCAGAAGACAGGAGGAAAAACCTATCAGGCGGTCAGTGGAAGTGACGGAAAAGTCCGGTTTGACAATGTGCCCGCCGGTGATTACCTGCTTCAGGAGACCGGCCTGTCCGATGAACTGAAAAAAGAATATCAGATCGATAACCGGGTAGTCCAGGTGACGGTGACTGGGAACCGGGTGGCCTATCCGGCTTTGAATGATCCGGGAAGTACCGGCGCCCATCCGGTATTCCAAAACACATCCTCCAAAGGAAAACTTAAAATTTTCAAAACGGATGAAAAGGATCCCGAGAAAAAGCTTGGCGGCGCCAGGTTCTGTTTGTATGGGCCTTATGATGCTGCGGTTACGTCCCTTCCGGCCGGAGCCGTGCCTGTTCAGAATGCGGATGGAAGCGATTACGTGATGGAAACCGGAGGCTCGGACGGCTCGGCGTTGTCTATGCCGCTGGAAGCGGGAAAATATTTTATCCGTGAAATCGGGGCGCCGGAAAACTATGTGCTGCCGGTTGAAGTCACGGCTTTGCGTGTGACGGCGAACCAGGAAAACAGCATAACGCTTACCAACCGGAAGAAAATAGCGGTGACCATCAGTAAAAAGGGTGATGTGGCCGGATTATATAAAGAAGATCTGGCCGGCGCCGTATTTGAAATATACGATGCACCGGCGGGCGGCGTGCTGCTTGGCACCCTGACCACCAAACTGGACTCCTCCATGCATTCCACCTCCAACGAGATCTATCTGGAGAACGGAAAACAGTATTGGTATGAGGAAAAGAACGCGCCGGCGGGCTATCAGCAGATACCGGGCAGGCAGCCATTTACGGTGGGCTCGGAGGATTCGGTCCATTTTGAGCTGGAGATCGTGAATACCGCGGTGTACGGACAGATCAAAATAGAGAAGCAGGACGCAACGGATGCTGGAAAAACGTTAGCCGGGGCCAAATTCCAGATATATAAAGATGCGGCGTGTACGCAGGCCGTCGGTGAAGTGCTGACGACAGGTACAGACGGAACCGTGTTATCCGGACTGCTGGAGCCGGGGAGTTATTATGTGAAGGAGCTTGAGGCTCCTGCCGGATATGCAGTTACGATCGAGGTGATCAAGGGCGTCGACGGCGGAGGAAATGCCGCAGCCGATGGGGCCGGCATTATGGTGAGCCAAAATACGCAGACCCTGGTAAAAGTCAAGGATGAACCGCTGGCCAGCCTGAAGCTTCTGAAAAAAGATTCGATCACCAATGCCGTGTTAGCCGGAGCCGGATTCACGCTGTACCGGGATGAGCTGTGCACGCAGCCGGTCAAAACAGAGGTGCTCACGGACGGCGACGGCTTCGCGGTATGGAATAACCTGGAACCCGGAAATACATATTACCTGAAGGAAACCACGACGCCGGCGGGCTATAAAGTGAACCCGGAACCGGTGGCGGTTACGATTCCGTCCAGCGGCAGCGGCAGCTGGCAGGCGGATCTGACCTATGAAATAGAGATCGATAATATACCGAACGGCACCCTTAAGATTTATAAAACCTCGAATATGGATTGCGTGGGACCGGACCGTGTGGCCTTGCCGGGCGCGCAGTTTGAACTGTACCGGGCGGTTTCGGAAGACGCTGCTGCGGACTGTTCCAATCCGCAGAATCTGATCGGGCTGCGTACGACCGATGAAAACGGCCTGGCGGCCTGGGAAAACCTGGAAGCCGGCGGCTATTGGCTGAAGGAAATCCGGGCGGACGGCCATGCGATACCGAACAGCCCTGTAAAAGTCGAAGTGTCCCCGGGGGAAAATGTAGAGGGCTACGGGATTGCGGATATCGAGCAGATTGACAACAATGCCGACAAAGGAAAAGTGCGGATCTTGAAAATCGATGAGAAAGATCCGGCGAAAAAATTAGAGAATGTTACATTCCGGATCTATGCAAAGCGCGCGGATAACGATTATACCGTAGCAGATGTGCTGGGTACGCTTAAGACCGACGCGGAAGGGCAGGCGGTGTCCGAATGGCTGGAACCGGGAGACTATGTGCTGATCGAGCAGGAGACGGCGGATCATCCGGAAGGATATGAAGTGGATGCAACGGCTCATCCATTTACGGTAACAGCGGGCAAGACCGATACCACCTACGTGAATGCACCGCTCACGAACCGGCTCATGGGTAAGCTCTATCTGTATAAATACGGCACCTTCCCGATCGCCGGGGAGGATGGCGCCATCACCAGCGGGGAGAGCAAATATCCGCTGGCCGGCGCAACCATAGAGATCTACAAAAAATTATCGGACGATGCGGTGACGGATACCTCTGAGCCCAATCTCCCGGTGTGGAGAATAGAAAACATGCCCTCCAGGCAGGAGACGGGATGGCTGCCGGAAGGGGATTACTGGATAAAAGAAACGGCTGCGCCGGATCAGTATACCGCTTCCACGCAAATATATCAGGCGCATGTGACAAGCGGACAGTCGGAGGAGATTGAAGGTTCCAACCAGGTAAATATCGACAACCGTTCGGAAAAAGGCAGACTGCGGCTGTTTAAGCGCAGCCACGGCACCAATGCCCTGTTAAACGGGGCGGAATTCCTTCTCTACCGGCAGGTACCGGAGGGCACTCCCGGCGCAGAGAATACCGACGTGGGCGGTAACAAAATATGGCTGCTGAAGGTCAAAGTATCGGCTTCCTCCGATGAGGCCGGGTATCTGATGCAGAGCGGCACCGACGGAACCGGATCGGCAGTGACGATCGAGATCGAGCCGGGCACTTACTACCTGAAGGAACAGAAAGCGCCGGATGGTTACTTTGCAGATAAATTGTGGACCGGTCCGATTACCGTGACGGCAGGAAATGAATCCACGGTAACGGTAGTCAATTACCCGGAAACGACGATCGACGGAAGTAAATTGGATGCGGACACCGGTATGGGTGTGGCAGGCGCTTACTTCGGTCTGTTCGCTACGCAAGCGGATGCGGAGGCGGCAGTTCAATATCTGTGGGCCAATGAGGCGGGGACCAACACGGAATTCCGCAATGCTCTGGCTGCGAAGCTGACCGGGGGAACCTATGTCACTGATCCGGATCTGAAACAGATCATGCAGTGGGCAGTTACCGATGCCGGCGGTCGTTTTTCCTTCCGGGACCTGAAGGAGGGCACTTATTACACAGTGGAACTGGTGCCTCCGGCCGGTTACGATTATGATGAGACCATGATCCGGGCTCTGGCGGTTGACCAGGACGGCCATGCTACTTCTGAACTGGTGTTTTCGGATTACAAGCTGGGGCAGCTTCAGGTATCCAAGGTGACCATTTTAGACCAGGGAACCGTAAAAGAGCAGGAATACCGGGTAAACGGCGTGAAATATAATGTCTACCAGGCGGTTGCGGATACAAACGGCGCTTATGAGTTAAACGGTGTGAAATACCGGAAAGCGCAGAAAACGGCAGCTTCCGGTTACACAAACGCCAACGGAATCTATACCAGCATTCTGCTGCCAAAGGGCATTTATATCATTGAAGAAGAAAAAGACGAGACAAAATATGAAGGCGGAAAAGCGCCGGATATCGTTGATATTACGGTTTCCACCCCGGACTACCGGATACTGGAGATCAAGGCCGGTCAGGTCAATGCGGCTACAGATACCGGTAAGGATAACGGAAATCTGCTGGAAGACCATAAATTCCAAAATCCGGCTAAAGTAGGTAAGTTCGCGTTAAAGAAGCTGAATGATCTGGGAGACCCGGTCACGGATGCAGCAGCAACCTTCAAGGTGCAGGGGTTTAACGGTACGGACTATGAGGATTACCAGCTGAATGGCAAGACCTACACATTCCAGACCAAACGCACCGGTGATTATACCTACCTGTCCGACTATCTTCCCGTCGGCGATTACAGGCTGGTGGAAATAAGCTGTCCGGGTTATACGCTGGCGGCGGATGTGGATTTCTCCATCGCAGCCGGCAAGATCACAGGAGCGGCCGGCGCTGCCGTGGGCGGCGGACTGGAGAATCCGATCCTGGTTACGAACAACAGACAGGGCATATTAAGCCTGGAAAAATCCGGTGTGTTCGGGGAAAAGAGTGACGCCTGGTATGCGCAGAAGCTTCTGCCGGACGTGACATTCCGGATTTATAAAAAGCTCAGTGATAACAGGACTGCGGATTGCACCGATGCCAACTATATCGGGGAGAAAACAACGGATTCCAACGGAAAAATCACGGACTGGAAGTTAGATGCCGGCGATTATTGGCTGGTGGAGGCTAAACTTGGCAAAAATAGCAGCCAGTATCCGGAATATGAGCCGCTGGGCACGCTGGCGGAACAGATCGAAAAAGCGGTCCCGGTAAATATAGTCATAGGGAAGACCACTTATCTGCGGAATGCGGACGGTACGGCGGTTGAGAACAAAGTGGCCTATGGTAAATTCAGGATTAAAAAAGTAGACGCGAACAATGCCGGCACAGTCCTTGCCGGAGCGGAGTTCGATATCTATCGGAAGGGAACGGGCGACGCCTGGGAGCGGATGAAGGATTCCGAAGGGAAGTGGGCGGTTCTCAAGACCGGCGCGGACGGCACTGCGGTGTCCGGGTATCTGCCGGCCGGCGAATACTATGTAAAAGAGACGAAAGCCCCCGCGGGATATCTTAAGGGGGATGCCTATACCGGGCCCTATGTGGTAGAAAAGGGAAAACTGGCGGATTACACGACCAGTGCAGAAAAATATGTGACGAACCTGAAGGAATTCAAGATTCAGGTCAACAAGGCGGACGGCAAGACCAACAGCCCTCTTGGCGGGGTTACCTTCGGGCTGTACGGAACCGAACAGGATGCGCGAAACGATGTGAACCGGCTGGCCTTGGGCAGGACCAATACGGCCGGCAGTTATGTGTTTACCGGGCTTTCAGTGGAGAGCTCGGGGACGAAGACCTATTATCTTCGTGAGATATCCACAGTGGATAATTACCAGATAAATGATACGGTATATCCGGTAACCGTTACTTACACGGACAGTGACCAGGTGACCGTGACGGCAACGCCTGATCCGATCACCAACATGCCTTACGGGAACTTCGCCCTCACGAAGACGGCTACGTGGGATGGAGTCACTGTGTCCCTGCCGGGAGTGGAATTCAAGGTATACCCGGTGTCCGGGGAAAATGTAAAACATAATGACGGCGATGCACCGGCAGATACGATCAAGACGGTACTGGATGTAGCCACGAAATTTGCGACAGCCGTCAGTAAGCCTCTTCCTTCCGGCTGGTATGAGGTGGTGGAGACGCTGCCCGACGGTTTCGCGCCGGAAAGCGGAAAATCAGAGTCCGTCTGGGTGCAGGTGGAAGATGGTAAAACCAATACGGTATATAAAGATACGCCGGTGGTGAATGTACCCAATAAGGGGAAATTCCTGCTGAAGAAATACGACGGCGACGATGGAACCGATCCTGCGTCATTGCACGGCCTGACCGGAGCGCAGTTTGAGTTGTACAAACAACAGCCGGATCATTCCTATCAGCTCCAGATCATAGACGGGGAAGAAAAACTGACCATGACCAGCCCGGTATATGAATCAGGTATGCTGGAACCGGGCAATTACCGGTTAAAAGAGACCAAGGCTCCCTCTTATCAGAAAGCGGACGGAACCTGGGTTCAGTTCCAGCTGCCGGAACAGACGGAATTCGATTTCACCATCGTCGAAGGGGTTACGAAAGAGGTTCTATTCCACAACAGCCCCAAGGGCACCATTCAGGTGGCGAAACAGGGGGTTCAGTACGATGAGAACGGGCAGGCGGTCGAATCCTCCAGAACCATGCTGAGCAAAGTTGTGTTCCGGCTGTATACGGGATCATTGGTGAACGGCGTGATGAACTATGTGGAAGTGCCGGATAGTGAGAGAACTACGGATGGCAGCGGCGTCTGCAGCTGGGCGGATGTGTCCCCCGGCACCTATTATATCCATGAGATCAGCGCTCCGGACGGCTACGAAGTACGGGATGAGGACTTCTATAAGGTGACGGTGGAGAGCGGACGGCTCGTAACGGATGAGCTGCTGTACCAGCCCTTAAAAGCGGATAATCCAGGCCTGCAGGCCGACGGCGTGATCGGAAACGACGCGGTCAAAGGAGCGATCCTGATCAGCAAGACAGACGGCGATACGGGCAATCCGCTGACCGGAGCCATATTTAAAGTGTACGGAAAAGACGGGGACGGAAACTATACCAGAGAAGTGGACAGCGTGGAGGTGACCAGAGGGGACGGCCTGGTGAAGACCGGGCTGTTAAGCGCGGCTAAATCAGGAACCACATATCTTGTCAAAGAAGTGAAGGCGCCGGATCAGTATACGTTGGATGACACCTATTTCCCGACGGAGCAGGAAGTCACGGTGTATCCGTTCTTTGAACCTGTGGTGAGCGGGACTTCCAACTTCGCGGCGTTTCAGAATAAGAAGATCACGAAGGATATGGGAAATTTCGTGAGTTCTATCGCGAAGAGCATCGACGATGAGGATGAAACCACGCCTTCCACACAGGTTCAGGCGGAACACAGCCTGATGTTTGAAGATTACACGGTAAACTTTACCCTGTCTGGATACGCGGACGGAGCAAATATTCTGGGCGCCCGGGAATTCACGGTTACCGACAACCGGGTCACTTTGCAATACCTGCAGAACTTAAATGACGGCAGCCAGGTATACACCGATCTGCCCCAGGTGAACCGGGAGGATTATCAGTATAATTCCATTACGATACATCCGGCCCATAATGAGGACCCCGGCGCCGTGGCAGGCGCGGTGCTGGAATACCAGTTCTACGGGGAAACGGTGTGGAGGTCTTATAACAACGGCCATGTGTATCCGCTAACGGCGGATCAGACGCTTGCGCTTGACTCCCTGGGAGGGACCGTGACAGGAATCCGCGTCCATTATCAGAATGTGAAGAAAGGATTTCAGCTGGCGGATGCCGCTAAAGGGATCACCATCAACGCCACATTCCACAGCCGGGAGGCCGTGGCTTCCGCCGATCTGCCGGAAGTGCGAAGAATCGTCAACAGCGCGGATCTGCACTGGACGGAAGAAGTGTACAACAGCGAAGGGGTGAGCGAAAACGGCAGCACGGCGGATATCCGAAGCAACCAGGTGACGGCCCTGATTCCCAAGGCGGAAGAAGTACTGCCCACCGTAAAGCTGACCAACATGATCACCAACGGAAGCGCCAGCGGGAATCAGTTCGCGGCGGGGTCCACGGTGGCTTATCGGGTGACCGCGGAAAATATCAGTACGAATAACGCGGTCTTCCGGCAGCCGGTGCTTACCTTTGACCTGGCCGCTTACACCAGCCTCCATCAGAACTTCGGGTCGGCCGGTAACGGCTTCAAGGTGATTAAAAAATCCCTGGATGCCCACGGCACCCCCAGCTATACGGAGATTCCCGTGGATCAGTATACCCTGAAGGAAACCACGGTAAAGGCGATCGCCGGTACCGGAACCGACGGTTCGCCGGTTACAGGGGAAGTGAATACTTCCAGATATATCTTTGAGTTCGGCCCCGGCGTGGTATTAAATCCCGGAGAAAGCATTATGCTGGAGCTGGAGGCTATCATTGACTACAACAAGCCCCAGGGGGCGATCAAGTTCACCTCGCCGGCCCATTTGAGCAGCAATTATACGATTCCGGCTTCCGCGGAGAACAAACTGGGTACCAGCTTCTTATCCCCGGACAACATGCAGGAGAATCCGGATATCGACGACACCATCGGACAGACAGAACAGGGAAACAGGGAATACCTGTATGAGCCGGTCATCGTCCAGACTACGGACAGCAGCGGCACACAGCTGGTGAAGGAGATCAGCGCGGATAATAAGAACTGGAGCTATACCAAACCGGTTACTGTGAATCCCACGGATGAAGTGTATTACCGGATGACGATCTACAACTTTTCGCCGAACCCGGCCAAGACCATCCGGCTGGTTGACATACTGCCTTTTAACGGGGACAGTTACCTGTTCAATGCCTTTGTCAGCCGGAATACGGATATCCCGTCCGGGGCTGGCTTTGAGGAAATGCTGTTTAAGAGCATGGATATTCCTGATAAAACGAAGGTTGAGAATTTTAAATTTTACTATTATGTGGAGGACACCGCCGGAGCCAACAGCTGGGAGAACCGAACGGGCAACCTGTATGCGGAGATGCCGTTCTTCTATGATACGCTGGATGCCGGAAACGGTAAGTATAATAACTGGGGCGGAAAGTGGACCACGGGTTTGCCGTCGGATCTCGGAAGAATTACCGCGATCGGGATGGAGATCACATTCAAAGACAGCGCGCTGCTATCGTACGGCGATTCTTTTCAAATGACCCTGACGATGAAGACGCCGGGATACACGGCAGATGAGATCGAGGATTACGCCACGAAACAGATGGTAAATACAGCCGCGGTGGCGGTGATCCGGCAGGCAGAGACAGGAATCGCGGACAGCATCGGGAATGAGGACCGGGTGGAGTCAAACGATGTGGCGGCTAAGCTGCAGCTGCCCACAGGTTCCATCGGAGACTACGCCTGGTATGACAATAACAACGACGGGCTTCAGGACGATACGGACACACCGGTGCCGAATCTGAAGGTAGAACTCTATCAGACGGTGACCAGCGCCAAGACCGGAACCAGCATAGAAAGTCTCTATGCCACCACAACCACGGACGGCGTTGGGAAATATCTGTTTACGGATCTGCCCTGCAGTTATCTAAAGAAAGGGGCTGCAGCGGGATCAGAAGACCCCAACGATTATGTGGGCGGGGAATTTTACCGTTACCGGGTGGTATTTTCCATGCTGGACGATTTCTCCAATACAACCAGATTTGCAGGCGGGGACAGAGCGAAAGATTCCGATATCGATGAAAATGGGTCCACGGATTTTGTCCAGCTTTCCGTACAGGTAAGAGACGGCAAATTATACGGCGAAGAGAATATGACCCTGGACGCAGGCTTTATCCGCCCGTTCCGGCTGGGAAATCAGGTCTGGCTGGACTGGAACCGGGATGGAATGCAGGGCACCTATATCGATGTGGATGGTTTAGAGAAGCCGGAACCCGGCGTGAATAACGTGGGTGTCAAGCTTTATAAGGTGGATGGGCCGGACGGCAGCATTGACGGGCTGACGCCTTACGCGACCGCCGTTACGTCTACGGTAAACGGCGAGGACGGCATCTACTGGTTTAACAATCTTCCGGAAGGCTATTATGTGGTGGTGTTTGACACGACCACCCTGGTGAAGGAAGACGGCTATACGTACCGATACATGTTTACGGAAGCGAATGTGAATACGTCTAGGGATGCTTATGACTCTGACGCTGTGATTTCAACGGAACTTCACGCGGATGACAGGATCAGGAAGACAGAGGTTATCCATCTGTGGCCCGGCACATCACCCGACTTACTGGCGGACCCTCACGTGGACGACCGCTGGGATGCCGGCCTGACTGTATACAGCGCGCTGGGCGGGTTCTGCTTTGACGATGAGAATTATACGGATATGCAGGACATCTACAAACCGCTGCCCGGCACAAAGGTAGACCTGTATCAGGTAGTGAACGGAATACGAAAAGGCAGTCCTATCCGTACGACAACGGTAGCGGAAGATGGTAAATATTATTTTGACCGGCTGCTGGAAGGGGATTACCAGATTCATTTCACCTATCCGGAAGGATATACGGCAGTCAAGCCGAATGTGGGAACTAAGACTACGGATTCAGATACGAAGATTTTCGTGGATGGAGACATGAGCCAGGGATTTACGGAAGTGATCCATCTGCCAAGAGATGTGGCGGACACCACATGGGACGCCGGAGCCTATAAGCTCAGCACGATCGGAGATTATGTCTGGTATGACCTGAACAAAAACGGACTTCAGGATTCCAATGAGCGGGGCGTAGCCGGAGTGAAGGTGATCCTCCAAAGCAGGATGGACGGAGGAGAGTGGAGCAACTACGCATCCACGACCACGGATCAGAACGGCAGATACCTGTTTACGGATCTAAAGAGCAGCGCGCGGTATGGAATCCAGTACCGGGTAGCGTTTGACTTCGCGGACGGCATAAAAGTGACGATCCCGAGAGAGGGGGAGGACACGACCATAGATTCCGACGCCATGTTTAAGATCGAAGGACTGGGTTATGTGACCATGCCGATCCCGACGCTTGAATACGGGGCGGAAGATCTGACCTGGGATGCGGGCATTATCTCGACCAAAGGGACCATCGGAGATTTCGTCTGGTATGACAAGAATCAAAATGGCATCCAGGACGAAGGCGAGTTCGGGGTAGCCAATATACCGGTGGCTCTGGAAATCTGTCCCAGCGGCGAGGTGGACAATGAAAATGCCTGGTATGTCTGTGCGGAGACCAGAACCAATGCCAATGGCTACTACCGGTTCTACGATCTGGATGAAAACTATTACCGGGTGCGCTTCCAGATACCCGGGAAATATACGGTAACACTAGCCAACCGGGGCAGCGGGGAAAATGCCTATGAGCTGGATTCCGACGCCTCCAGGGAGGCTACGGAGGGCTGGTTCTACAGCAGAAGCTTCTATCTGGATGTGGAGACAAAACCGGAGGATCTGTCCTGGGATGCGGGCGTCTATCTGAAGAACGAGGCGCGCAAGACCAGGATCGTGATCAAACGTACGATTGTGCAGCATCCTACGGTATACCGCTATCTGTCTTCGGTCCGGACCAACGATCAAACGCCGCTTTGGCTCTTTGTCTTATTGTTTGCCGGCACCGGTATTTTGGCCGCCGGGCTGTTCTTGAGCTGGCGTAGAAGAAGGACTGAAGGAGAGTAAGGGCTGAAGGAGAGTAAGGGCCGGAGAAGGCAGGCGCGGGGAGCGGTACCTGACCCGGGGAGACACAAGTATCGGGAGTCATATCGCATCGGCCAGACCTTAGAACGGGTTACGCAGACGGGGTGAACCTCGCAGGGCCCGGGCGGTTCTTCCTCGGGTTTGGGTATGCCCGTTGCTCAGGGCCGGGATGCTCCGGACAGCCGGATTCCTTTGTGTCTCCCCGGGAGCGCGGAGGGCTTGCGTTGGCACCCGCTAAGTGAAATCGAAAAGCCGGGTTCAGGAACCGAGCCTATTCACCAGGAACACGTGAAGTGTTCCCGGTTCAGAGGCTCTTGCCCGTCGGACGTGAAGTCCGCCGGTCATCCTGAACCCGGCTTTCCGATTACACTAAGCGGGAGCACAGCCGCCCTATGCGCTCCCGGGGAGACACAAAGGAATCCGGCTGTCCGGAGCATCCCGGCCCTGAGCAACGGGCATACCCAAACCCGAGGAAGAACCGCCCGGGCCCTGCGAGGTTCTCACCCCGTCTGCGTAACCCGTTCTAAGGCCTGGCCTCAAGCGATATGACTCCCGATACTTGTGTCTCTCCGGGTCAGGTACCGCTCTCCGCGCCTGCCTTCTCCTACTTTGTCTTCAACCTGTATGCTGGTCTAATGTATATTGCTTCTGGTTGGGTTATAGGAGGCAGATTTTAGGTTGTGACTGGGATTCGGCTGGAAAAGTTTTGATGTGAATTATGCGGGCGGATCTTAAATAATCGACGAAGTTTCTATTTATTTCCTGGTTTTGTGACAATGGTGTGATTCTGGGGCATTATGATCATAAGTGAAAAGGGAAGATGGCTTTCTTAGATTAGGTTTATATAGAGAGCGTTGAGTAGTTTAAAGGATGTGAGTGTTATGAAAAAACAATTTATGATGTTAGCTGCCAGTTTGTTTATTATAATAGGAACCGTAGTGTTAGGTGGTACGACAGCCAAAGCGGCGGGATTTACGATAACAGGTGAGACAGCGCCGGGACCTGGGGAACAGGTTTTTACGGTATCTAATTATGGGGAAGCGGATAACTTTTCCTGGACGGCGGACGGCGGTTTCAGCGGGCAGTTCTGGCTGGAAAGCGGGAGCAGCACTAAGTTTTCCGTACCTACGAATGATTATATCGTTGTGCAGGTGTCCTCTGAGAAGAATGGTTCTGATTTTGCCGTGAGCCGGAATGAGTATCCGGTAACCGTGTATGCTAATTACGGGGGGAACAGAACGCAGCTGACCACCCTTCTTTTCAATATGAATCAGGGAAGTATAGATTATACGGTGGATGCTAATGTGACGGTGAATGGTGTCACTTATACCTGTACGAACGGGACGACCCAGTATTTGTATTATGGGGAAGGCAGCAGCATGGAGTTTATGTATGAGCAGGTGCGGCAGCCGGATAAATATATTGATGTGTATTTTACAGATACGAATGGTTATATGCTGGGAAGTGATAAATTTGCCGTTTCTTATGGGAGCAGCGTTGATTATACGGCTCCGGCGGAATATCAGGCGAATAATCGTACCTACCGCGCGGTTTCCGGTCAGAGTATGACCATATCCCACCGGTATGACAGCGCCAGGACTTCTTATAGCTTTACCTACGCGGCGGAGACTGCGGCTCCGGATAAGCCGTATTCTGTGGCGATCCGGCTCATGAATGCATCTAATGGCGAGGTTTTTGCTTCGGAGTCTATGACTATCCCCGCAGGCGGTTCTAATACCTATGTGGTTCCCGGAACTTATGTGGCAGGCACGACCTCCTACAGACTGGCTGCGAATCAGCCGGCTTCCATTACGCACAGCGCCGCTGATGCACAGAGAAGTTACGATGTGTTATATGATGTGGTGAGTACAAAAGTGGAATATCAGATAAATATCCGTTTTACAGACGCGGTGTCCGGTGAGACTCTGCGGACTGAGACGGTGACGGTTCCGGTAGATTCTGTGGCCACCTATGATTTACCCTCCGCTCTGGAAGTGAACGGTCACAAATATCTGCTGGCGTCCGGCCAGGCGTCCAGGCTGACCCATGATTATAATAAAGCGGCTAGAAATTATACGATCTATTATAACGAGGAAAACAGCGCACAGACAGCTTCTTATAATATAGGAATCCAGTATGTGGATGTAAAGACAAATAACGTATTGTTTCGGGATACCAAGCAGGTTACGGCCGGAGGCAGCGTCAGAATCACTGCTCCCGCTTCTTATCAGAGCGCTGGTAACAGCTATGTCATGCTGGGTGGACAGTCCGGCGATGTAAATCATAGTTATTCGAACACCAGACGCAACTATATTATTTATTATAGAAACGTCAACGATACGGAAAATGAAAACACCATCGTTACCGAACAGGTAGTGAATGAGATTGTCAATGAAAACGGGGAGACCGTTGTATTGCCAAGCCCTGTAACTACGATTACCAATCCGGCCGGAACACAGACTACAGTGGACCAGAACGGCAATCTGGTGACCATACCGGATGAAGCGGTTCCCCTGGCGGACGGTACCCAGACGGGAAATGCGGAAGAACAGGCTGCACAGACAGACGAAAATGGGAACCAGGGTCTGGTGAATATTGAAGATGAACCGGTTCCGCTGGCAGCGGGAGCTCCCGAGCAGGCTTCCTCCAACGTGCTGATGATCACCGGTATCAGTCTCGCGGCGTTGGCGTTACTTGGAGCCGCAGGGATTCTGATCCTGAAGAAAAGGAAAAAAGCCTGAGAGCTTAAGATAGTAAGATTATAAACCGCTGACCGTGTATTTTGGTCAGCGGTTTTCTGTCGGGGTTTACCTGTAAGATGGGAAGGGGCGGAGGCTGCATAAAGATTGTGGATGGCTGTGTGAAGGCTGTTCGGATGCTGTTCGGATGAATCAAAACCTTGACAAATGATGACCGTATGATAGAATGAAAACTAGTGTAAATTGAATGCGATACATTAGGAGGAAGAGAAATGGCAGTACCTTACAACCATAGGGCCATTGAGCAGAAATGGCGGAAGAATTGGGAAGAGCACCCGGTGAATGTGAACGATGGAAAGAAGCCCAAATATTATTGTCTGGATATGTTTCCGTATCCTTCGGGAAGCGGACTGCATGTAGGGCATTGGAGAGGGTATGTCATCTCGGATGTGTGGAGCCGTTATAAGATGCTGCAAGGATATTATCTGATTCACCCCATGGGGTGGGACGCATTCGGGCTGCCTGCGGAGAATTACGCGATCAAGATGGGAGTTCATCCGGCTAAGTCTACGGCGGAGAATATTTCGAATATTAAGAGACAGATCAATGAGATTGCTGCGATCTATGACTGGGATATGGAAGTGAATACCACGGATCCTGATTTTTATAAATGGACCCAGTGGATTTTCGTGAAGATGTTTAAAGAGGGACTGGCTTATGAAAAGGAGATGCCGATTAACTGGTGTCCTTCCTGCAAGACCGGTCTGGCCAACGAGGAAGTCGTGAATGGCTGCTGTGAACGCTGCGGGGCTACCGTGACGAAGAAGAATCTTAAGCAGTGGATGCTGCGCATTACCAAATACGCGGAACGGCTGCTGAATGATCTGGATAAGTTAGATTGGCCGGAGAAAGTGAAGAAGATGCAGACCGACTGGATCGGTAAGAGCTACGGCGCTGAGATCGATTTTGAAGTGGACGGCCGGGAAGAGAAGATTAAAGTATATACGACCAGGCCGGATACGCTGTACGGCGCTACGTTTATGGTTCTGGCTCCGGAACATGCGCTGGCTGCTTCCCTGGCTGCCGATGAGTATAAGGAGCAGGTGGAGAAGTATATCTTTGATTCATCCATGAAGTCCAACGTGGACCGGCTCCAGGATAAGGAAAAGACCGGTGTGTTCACCGGAAGCTATGCGGTGAATCCGCTGAATCAGGCGAAGATTCCGATCTGGCTGTCGGATTATGTGCTGGCGGATTACGGTACCGGCGCGATCATGTGTGTGCCGGCCCATGACGACCGTGACTTTGAATTTGCAAAAAAGTTTGAGATCCCGATCATACAGGTCATTGCCAAGGATGGCGTGGAGAATCCGGATCTGACAGAGGCTTATACGGAACCTGGCATTATGATTAATTCTGATAAATTCAACGGCATGAATTCCGAGGATGCGAAGCGGGACGTGCCCGGTATGCTGGAAGAGCAGGGGATCGGCAAGAAGACCGTGAATTACAAGCTGCGTGACTGGGTATTCTCCAGACAGCGTTACTGGGGTGAACCGATTCCGATTATCCACTGTGAGCACTGCGGCGCGGTTCCGGTGCCGGAGGATCAGCTGCCGTTACTGCTTCCGGAGGTAGAGTCCTATCAGCCTACCGGAACCGGGGAATCTCCGTTGGCTGACATCGAGGAATGGGTAAATACAACGTGCCCGGTCTGCGGACGTCCGGCTAAGAGAGAGACGAATACCATGCCCCAGTGGGCAGGGTCGTCCTGGTATTTCCTGCGCTATGTGGACAGTCATAATAAGGAAGAGTTGGTATCCAGAGAGAAAGCGGATAAGTACCTGCCGGTGGATATGTATATCGGCGGTGTGGAGCATGCGGTACTGCATCTTCTGTACTCCAGATTCTATACCAAATTCTTGTGTGATATGGGCGTGATTGATTTTGACGAGCCCTTTAAGAAGCTGTTTAACCAGGGTATGATTACCGGTAAGAACGGTATTAAGATGAGTAAGTCCAAGGGAAATGTGGTGTCGCCGGATGATCTGGTCCAGGATTACGGCTGCGATTCCCTGAGACTGTATGAACTGTTTGTCGGGCCTCCGGAACTGGATTCCGAGTGGGATGAGAGAGGGATCGACGGTGTCTACCGTTATATCAACCGGTTCTGGAATCTGGTGATGGATTATAAGGACTGCGGCGTTTCGGCCACTAAGGAGATGGTAAAGCTCCGTCATAAGATGGTATATGATATTACGAACCGTCTGGATAACTTCAGCCTGAATACGGTTATTTCCGGTTTCATGGAATATAATAATAAATTTATCGAGCTGGCCAAGAAAGAAGGCGGTATCGATAAAGAGAGCCTGGAGACCATGGTGCTGCTGTTAGCGCCCTTTGCTCCTCATATTACGGAGGAACTGTGGGAAGCGCTGGGCCATACGGATTCCGTATTCCACAATACCTGGCCGGCTTATGAAGAAGAAGCCATGAAGGATGACGAGAAGGAAGTGGCGGTGCAGATCAACGGCAAGACGAAAGCCGTGATCAGCCTTCCCGTTGACGTGACCAAGGAAGCGGCTCTGGAGGCTGGAAAAGCAGCCATCGCGCAGAAGCTGACCGGAACGATAGTGAAAGAAATCTATGTGCCGGGCCGGATTATTAATATTGTGCAGAAATAATTGAGAAGAAATTCTCGCAACAGAATATAGGACTTGGAAATATTGAAAAGTTTGCTGAATAGCAAGGTTTACAACAGTTTTTCTTCAAGAAAAAAGGTATCATAAAATACCGCAAAATATCGTAACAGATTTTTAAAATGGAGTAATATTGGAGTAAAAAGCGAAAGAAAATGGAGTAAATATTTCAAGAAGTGACATAGGAAATGGCGTAGATAGTGAAATATTATCTGCGTCATTTTTTGTAAATAGATGAAAAAATAGTCGAGTGATGATAAAATTCTTATAAGTTAGGAAATATGTAATACAAAGATATAAATATGAAATATTGTCGAGAAATGGATTATGGATGAAAACAAAGAATTACAACCTTTAAAATATAAAACAGAACTGGAAGAATATTTAAAGAAAATCAGTAGTAAAGAACAGATTTATTCTATTGCTCTTTTTGATATTTTGGGTTTTTCAAAATTTGTCGAGAAAAATCGTTCACAAGTGATATTAGAGCTTTATAACAAATTACTTGATTTAATACATAAAGAAGTTTCAACAAAAGACGGAGCAAATAGTTTTGCGACAAGTGCTGTTCCTGTTCCGGTAACAAAAGATTGGAAACAAAGTGTATACATTGCCGAAGCAAATGCGTATATAAATGTTTGTCATTTTAGTGATACTTTTTTAATTTATGTTAATTATCGCTTGCAAAAACCAGGATTTTGGCTTGCAACTCCTAAAAATGAGCCATACCCATTACTATTAGGAGAACCAGGAACTCCGTATTATCCAGTAGTGTATGAAAAACATAGTATCTATTTGTCTTTTTTACAGACATGTATGGAATTCTTTTGTCAAGCAATTATTTCTGGAATTCCATTAAGAGGTTGTATTTCTACTGGTTTAGCTATAATGGATCAAGAAAATTCCATTTATTTAGGTACACCGATAGTAGAGGCTGCAAGAGGTGAGACGGCGCAAAATGCCATTGGTATAGCTTTTGGAAGAAGCTTTAATAATTCTCATCCAGTATACAATGACTATTTCATACCATATATGGCTCATATTAAAGAGGGAAAAGAGAAATATATGAGTCCAATGATGGTTGACGGGGCTCGGTATTGGAGAAATTCTCCTGATTATAAAAATTTTTCTTTGAAAGAATGTATAGAAAAGATGAATACGAATCCATCCTTTTCATCTTATTACGAAAATGCCATTAGATTTTTTGAATTTTCCAAACAGCATGAACAATGGTTTCATGAAATAAAGCGAGATGGCATCCATGATATTTTAAGTTATTATGACAGTGTGAAAGAGTGGTACGATACTACTTGTTCAATGGGAGAATAATTGGGCGGACAATTAAAAGAATATATTTTTATGAAAGAATCTTATTTGTAATATTGAAATAATTGAGAAGATTACATTTCTATTTTTTGAGTAACGATGGTTTTAAATTGACTTAATCAGCCGATATTTCCTGCAGGCATTAAAGTCTATGCAACCTGTTATTCAAAAGCATCTTAGACAGCCTGAATGGAGTGCAACCGTTTAGGCTGTCTCTGGCCTCACTGTTGATATGGTTCATAAGTACGCAGGCGTATCTCTGCTTATAATTATCCAGACTCTGGCCTTTGGGAATCACATACCGGATGTATTCATGTTTTTCTCAATGCGTCCTTTTTGCCAGGAAGAGTTCGGATTACAGTAAAAGATTTTAGTTCGAATTTCTCCATTTTTATCACATTCCAATCGTTCCGGAAATTTCAAGCCTTTTTCAATATGGATTCTTTGACTGGTGGTGAGGTGTTTTTGATCATATATTCTTTTCTTAGACATAACGAATCCTCCTGCAATGGAGGAATCCACTAACCAATCAAACCATACCACAAATCGTGTAAGAGTAAATCGTCAAACACGAATTTAAAGGGTGAAACAAGAATTAACTATTACATTTTAGGGTGTCTTGTGAAAAAAGACTTGACTCTCCAGTTGCGTAACGGTTTACGATAAAAAGGAAAGGAGGAATTATGAAAACAGTTAAAGAAGTATCAGAGTTGACAGGGATAAGTATAAGAACCTTACGGTATTACGATGAAATTAGTTTACTTAAACCTGCAAAATTAACAGAAGCAGGATATCGGTTATATGACAAAAAAGCGTTAGAAAAACTGCGGCAGATAATGTTTTTTAGAGAATTAGATATATCGCTTTCGGATATAAGAAAAATTATGGATAATCCCAAATTTGATAAGCGAGAAATTCTTGAAACACAAAAATTTCTGTTGGAAATGAAACGCAATCGTTTAAACGGTATGATTGAATTGATTTCTGATGTGTTGAAAGGAGAGGACAAGATGAATTTTGAAGCATTTAATAATGATGATATTCAAAAGATAGTAAATCATTCTTTAGAGGTTATGAGTGAAGAAGATAAAAAGGTGATAGTTGAGAAGTACGGTGATATTGATAAATTCAAAGAAAATGTTGTTGAAAATCTCAAGGACGAAAAAGTAGGTGAGCATTTAATCAAAATTTATGGAAGTAAAGAAAAGGCAGTTGAAGCGAGCTTGCAGGCAACAGGTGATAGAGAGGAATTTTCAGAACAGCAAAATGAAATAGATATAATCTATAAACAATTTGCTTGTGCAATGGAAAGTTCTAATGAAAACATAGCAATGGAAGCTGTGGCAAAATTAGCAGAAAACTATAAGAGTCTTTTTAGAATGGACAATGCAAGAGCTTTATTATTGGACGTTGCCAAAGATTACTTAAATAATTCACAGATGGAAGAAGCGACAGACAGGCAGTATGGAATGGGAATTACAAAATATATCGGTTCAGCTATTTATCGGTATTACGGAGTAGAAGAAATGAAATAAAGCGGATGTTACCAAAGTGGAAACAAGAGAAATCCAAACTGGTACTTTCATTTCAAACCGTGCATGATGCTGTTCAGTTCATCCATATCTGTGTTGCAGCTTGTCACAAACACAATCGGAACATTGGAAAATGTACGGATTTGAGTGCAGAGGGTAAAACCGCTGGTTCCCGGCAGTTTAATGTCCAATAGAATCAGGTGTAGCTGCACAGCTTTTATCCCGGCAGTGATTTCCGAAAAATTGTCCGGTGCTACTGTTTCATAGCCGTTACTTTCTAATAATATTTTCAGCTCGTTCCGAATCAATGGGTCATCTTCCACGATCAATATTTTTGCTTTCATATCGTCCTCCATGAAGCTTAATAATAGCACATCTTTTTATAGTATATCATAAAACATAACGGTTACAGTATGCCGTTAAACACTCAAATTATATTTGTTCAATGTAAGCGATGGGTTCTTGACAAATAGGTGACGGTAAAGTACAGTGAACCATATCAGAAATAGTGCACAAATACTATACGAAACGTGTACAACTTCAATAAACGGAAAGGAGAACATGATGCTTGAATTCAAATATGATACCCAGTTATTGATCGAGGGGGAAGACCTTGATGAGGATGTCATCAGTGAATATTTTACCGAACATTTTAAGGGAGATTGCCTTCTGGCCGTGGGAGATGAGGAGTTAATCAAGATCCATTTTCACACGAATGAGCCTTGGGATGTTCTTGCGTACTGCGCCACCCTGGGTGAGATCTATGATATCGTGATCGAAGATATGGACCGGCAGGCCAGAGGGTTAAAAGGTTAAGAAAATAATTGCAGGGCGGTATAGTATCGGAAGACTATAACGCCCTGTTTTTCTCTTTTCGAAGTTAGACACGAAGTCTCGGATTATCCAAGTGCAGATCCGGCGCTGCCGGAACCGGCAGCGGCAAAGTAGCAGGCAGTGGTTCCTGAGTGGGCGCACAGCTCTGCCAGAGAAGTTCCCAGGCGCAGCTGATCTCCGCGGACGGATCCGACAGCCGGGCCCGCAGAAGCATCCGGGTAAAAACCGGGCCTGTGATCAGGCAGCGAAGCGATTTCACCGAGAGCTTATATGTTATATCCGTGTCACGCAGCCACAGAGTCATTTCCCGGTCGAACCAGAGGGAATTGACCAGTCCCCGGCCAAGGGCCGTGTGCTCATCTTCCAGCCCCAGCAGCAATGTCGAGCCGTTTTCGCAAAGAAGAGAAGGGCAGGAGAAGGTCACCGGGCCGGATGGATTGACCGGACAGGGGACCTGCAGGTATACGCTGCAGCGGTCCGCTTCTATTAATTTTCGAACTTCAAGCGGAAGTTTCTTTTTCTCATACAACTGAAACATAGTCGTCCAACCTTTCCAGATCACTGTCGGGATGATTTCCGCAGTGCTTATAATCGTCATTGGTGCAGAAGAGTCCGTATGCCCTGCGGATGTCGTGGAGCCCTCTGGAGAGACGGATATAGTAGTCGAGCGGGGGCATTTTCTGATACCCCAGCTTGGAGTACCTGTGGGGACGCCAGATAGTGCTCAGGAATATAACTCCGTTCCTGGCGAAAAATTCGCAGGCCTTAAAATTGGATTCCAGGGCTTCCTCTATGGTTTTAAAGCCATGGGGGGAAGACAACTCAGCGCCCGCCACTACCTGAGTGCAGACCTTTCCTTTCCCGAAGATTTCCACCGCGTCAACCGTGCGGCGGATCCATTCGTTCCGGCCAACATATTTTTCCTTGCCGGGACACAGGAGGGGGAAGAGCGATTCATCCCATATCTCAATATTCGGGCAATACGCGGTCAGTCCGGTCTCTTCATACAGGCGGCGCAGCTGCGCCTTTGTGTAGGCCGGAGCCATCAGCTGACTGGAAAAGCGGCCGCTGAAATTGCGTCCGACTGCCTGCAGAATCCGGATATAGCGGTCCACCTCGTCATCGAAAGGATGCTCGCCGCCAAAATCCGATCCGCCGGATAAGAATATTTCCGAAAAACGGCCGGGTTCCCGGACCGCCTCTCTCACGGTCTCGTAGATATCTTCGCAGTCCGCTTCCCCATGGCTGCCCCCGCCTGTGAAAAACGCGCAGAACCCGCACTGGTGGCCTCCCTCCCAGAACCGGCAGCGCTCATACGCGGTGAGGATCAGCTTCTGCGCCCGGATATCCACCAACGACTCCATCGGAGTACCGCGGCTGGTTGACTTTCCGAAAAAAGCGGGCCTTGGTACAAAGTCTACGGTGTCCAGCACATCCTCCCCGTCTTTTAACAGGAATTCTTCCCGGCTCGGGTCCCAGTCCACGAGATAGGGGGCGTCGAAGGCTTCTCCATAATTGATATAGACATTGCTGGCGTCCCGCAGCAGGATCGCGCCGGGCATCGCTTTGTCCGCCGGACGGCCCTGGAATTGGATGCCGAAGGAATCCACCTTGCCAAAATTATACAGCGGGGTCTGCAGGTGATCCAACGCCCGTTCACTAAGCAGGACGCCATCGCAGAGCATACTCAGTTTTAAAATTACAAAGGGAGACAAATCCGGATTGGCCGCACAGGTGTTCTCCAAAAGCTCCCGTTTCGTATTATACATATAAATTCTCCTTATAAGAAAATCAATCCCACAATCAGAATGCCTATAGTTCCAATCAAAAAGAGGATGTCCACAGCACGAAGCGGCACGCGGAATGCGACGGCCCTTTGCACCCCGCCTTCAAAGCCCCGGGACTCCATAGCCATAGCCAGGCTTTCTGAGCGCTCCAGGGCATGGACCAGCATAGGGAAGATCCTTTTTGGGGAAAATGCAAAAGCCTTTATCCCCCGTACCTTTAACGCTGCGCCAACGGTTGCATATTCGCTTCGAATCGTAGGAAAGAAATGATAAGCCGCCAGAATGCCATAGGCGAATTTGGGCGGAAGGCGGAACTGCTGCATGAGACTCATAACCAGTTCCATGGAATTCGTTGTGAAAGCAAAGAGCATGCCAAGCCCTCCGAAAGCCATGATGCGTGACGCCAGTTTAAGAGCCGTAGACCAGGAAGTGGCGTAAAGGGTCCGCTGATCCACCACGCGGACGGCGATTTCCGCCTCCCCGGGGGAAGAAAAAAACAATCCCGTCATGAACATTCCGGCGGCAGTCAAAAGAAAAGGCAGTAAGGCAAGCGTCAGCCGCCGGCGGTTAACGCCCGGGGTCAGGAAAGTTACCGTCAGAGCCGTGAGAGCGACCAGCATATTCAAGGTGGTGCTATAAGTGGTCGACAGCAGCAGGGAGGCAAGGATCAGGGTTAAGAGTTTATAACCCGGATTTAGTTTCGTCATGGAGGAACCCCCTTTTAACAGTCTTAATCATAATAAAATGCCTCTTTCGGATGCATAACGATCCAGATCTTTGGAGGTCATCGGTGTGAGGCGGCCGTCCTCCAATAATAAAATTTGATTCGCGAAAGCTTTGGCCAAAGCCAGATCGTGGGTGGCAATCACAGCGGTCAGGCCCTGCCGGACCCGTTGATACAAAAGCTTCAGAATCTTGCGGGTGGAGCGTTCGTCCTGGGCATAAGTGGGTTCATCTAACAGCAGCAAAGGACGGTCTCCGGCCAGCATGGACAATAAAGCCAGCCGTCGCTGCTGGCCCTGGCTTAGGGAATAGGGGGATACATCCTTTAAGGGGAGCAGGCCGAATTCATCCAGAAGCTCCTCCGCCCGTTTTTGTAAAAGGGCGGCGTCGGCGCAAGGATCAATCACACGCAGGGTAGTCAGCACCTCTTCGAGAACCGTCAGGGTGAGAAACTGGAACCTGGGATTCTGAAATACCAGTCCGGCCCGGCCGTCTACCGTCAGCTCCCCTTTGTATTTACCCACTCCGGCCAGTGTACATAAAAGAGTGGTTTTTCCGCTGCCATTTTGTCCGATCAGAGCGGTAACGCTGCCCCTCTTTAATTGAAAGGTGAGACCGTCGAGGACCGTTTCCTTTTCATACTTAAGGGCCAGGTCTTTGGCCCGGACGATAGGGGGAGACTCCGGGTCCGCCGCAGGCGGCGTAACCCCGTCGAGCCAGTGATTGTCCAGAAACAGTCCATGCCTGGCGAACAGTTCCCGGTGGGATTCCAACTGATCCGGCAAAAGATTCTCATTTACCAGCGTTCCCTGACTGTCCATCAGGGCGATCCGGGTGATAAAAGAACGCCAGTAGCCGGGATTGTGATCCACGATCAAAAGGGTCAGGCCCTGCCGGTTCAATTCCTTTAATTTTCCCGCCAACTGTACGCAGGCGGCCGGATCCAGATTGGCGAAGGGTTCGTCCAGCACCAGAATCCGGGCGTTCGTAGCCAGGGAGGTGGCCAGGGCTAACTTTTGCTTGGTTCCGCCGGATAAGGTATGGATCGGGGCTGTGCCGACAGCATACAGCCCTGAGAAATGAAGCAGTTCCCGCATCCGTTCCTGCAGATCGCCGTCATAATTCATGTTTTCCAGTGCGAACAGAATCTCATGATCCGCCCGCCCCATACAGAACTGGTTATCCGGATTCTGGAACAGGATGGAAATCTCCCGGGCACGCTTGCTGGGCGGCATCTGTGAGACAGGGCGGTCATCGATCAGGATCTCTCCTTCCAGTTCGCCCGCGTACTCCGGGTACAGACCGGCCAGGCAATAGGCCAGGGTGCTTTTGCCGCAGCCGGAAGGCCCCATGAAAAGCACCGCCTCGCCCTGCTCTACATGAAAGGAAAGATTCTCGAACACAGGTCCGGCCTGGGCCCCATAGCGGAAAGTGAGATTCCGGCAGGACAGGAGCGGACCGCCGTTATGCATGTGCCCTTCCCAGCGCATAGCTCTTAAGCAGCCCTGTCTTAGCCAGGCCGTCCCCCATCAGTTTGCACAGGACGCCGGCGAAGAGAACGGAGCTGACCAGACGGATCAGGAACATGACGATCAGCAGCTTCACGGAAAGCAGCCCGTATCCGGAGCGGACGAAGCTCCACAAAAAGCTGGTGATACAACAGCCTGCGGCGGCCAGATTCATGGTGAGCGCGTCAAATCTTTTATATTTCCAGCCCGCGAAGACGATTTCACCGCCTGCGCCCTGGATAATTCCGGCCACGATTACCATGGGGCCGTACATATTTCCCATCAGCACTTCGATCAGTGCGGCCAGCACCTCAGAGACAATCGCAACGCCTGGTTTCTGAAGAATGTAAGCGGCCAGGGTAGAAGCCATGAACCAGACCCCGAAGACAATCTCATTGGCCAGAGGAGCAAGGCCGAAGGGGGTCAGAACAGTGCTTAAGAAAGAGGCCAGATACACCCCGGCCAGATAGACGACGCCAAAGACAATGCAGAGCATCGCAACAAAGATTACTTCGTGAAGCTTCCATTTAAATTTACTCATGATAATCCTCCTAATGAAAATCCTGTTATTTTTATAATTCCTCTTCCTTGGTGGGGCTGTTGACCGAGACCGTAAAGTGCAGGATATAATGCGGTACGGCCTGTTCCATCCGCCGGCAGACTTGTTCCAGATAATCAAAAATCTGATGGATATCCCCGGAAATCCTGGTGGCGTAATGAATCGACTCCGGATGCAGTCCCGCGTCTTGCGCCATACGATAGACGCCGGCGATGTGGTCGATATAGTCGCTCACGCCCATGGGATAAAGAGCCAGTTTGCAAAGCGCCGGAAATCCTTTCTCTCTGACCTGCGAGTTCGGCGCGGGGCCATCAAAATCCAGCAGGCTGTCGCCGTCGCAATCCCCGGGACAACCTTTGGAAAACTGCCCCTCCAACGCCATATGTATGCCGGGCTTATAGGCATTGACAAATAGCCCCCGCACGGCGTCCGCCACATAGGGCAGACGCCCCCGGTATACGGTGGACAGGGCATCCGATTCGCTCCATACTGCGGAAGTATCGGTATGCTCAAGCGCCCCCAGAATAATAGGTACAAAATCAGTATCCATCGGATACAGGGAAAAACGGCAGCCTGAGATATCAAGCCCGGTTCCCCTCCCGGACCACGGCAGATCCTCCCTGCCGCAACAGCAAGATTGTTGCATCACACATCATCCTTTCCAATTTATTATCTGTTCCATAGGTAAAAATATAATATAAAAAAGGATGGTATTCTCCGCGAGAAAACACCATCCTTCAATATCAAGGTATCAATAATACGATGTTTTAGAATTGCTTCCCTACGCTGGTACTAACCAAATCAGGTTCAAAGGGTCAGAATTAAATCTTCTCAGCTCCAAAGAGTTCCCCTAGAATTCTAATCATAAATATGAAATTGTATGGCTACAAATATACGCTGTTCCCTTAATGTTGTCAAGAACTAAAATAAATATGCGCTCCGTTTATTTCACACGGTACACATAAGAACTTTTCCTGGGCTTCGCCGCCGGTTCGGCTCCATCCACGTATCCGACAATACAATGCCCGATCCCTTCATAATCGCCCTCAATGCCCCATTCCTTCAGCAATGCCTTTCCCTGCGGACTGTCAAACTCTTCCTTTGCCCTGTGTATCCAGCAGCTGCCAAGCCCCAGATCATGGGCGGCCAGCATCATATTACCCATCACGAGGCTCCCGTCGTAGAGATAAGTGGAGCGGTTCCGGTCTGCCAGCACCACCAATACTACAGGCGCGCCATAGAAAGGGTCCGTCCCGGTACCCATAATCTCTGCGTTCATCCGGGAGAGCCGGTCCCGGGTCTTCTGATCCGTCACTGCTACAATAATTGGGGACTGGGCCCCCATGCCGGTAGCCGCGTACGTCCCGGCCTCCACAATCCGGTCCAGCAGTTCATCCGGAACCATATCCGGCTTATAAGACCGAATGCTTCTTCTGGTTAAAATCGCATCCATTACCTGACTCATATCCATACCTCCTAATTTGAATACCCTGTGTTGTGGAGCAGCGAATGCTGCGAATCCGCCCAAAGGCAGCTTGTTAAACCGATAGCTTAATTATAATACGATCCGCCATATTTTCAAGATATCACAATAAAAATAGGCGATTACTTTTATTTACGGGCGGATGCCAGAAAAGGGAGGATCTTATATAGAACAGGAATCAATAAAATAATAATAATTACTATTACTGTGATTAAGTCACAGAACAAAAAGAAATTAGATGGTAAAATAAAACAAAAAGGAGGTTAGATGCAATGAAAACGTATGTATGTACGATTTGCGGCTTCATCTATGATGAGGCCAAAGGCATCCCGAATGCAGGAATCGCGCCGGGGACCAGGTGGGATGAACTGCCGGGGAATTGGGTATGCCCGTTGTGTGGAGCGGCAAAGTCAGAATTCAAAGAACAGGGAGACAGCGCTTCTGTTAAAAAAACGGCCGCCAAGAGCGAGGCGGATCAAGAGTTTAGAGAACTTACCCCATTAGAAATGAGCGCTTTGTGTTCCAATCTGGCAAAAGGCTGCGAAAAGCAGTATAAAGCCCGGGAAGCAGACCTGTTTACAGAGCTCTCCCTATATTATAAGGCAGATTCCACACCGGCAAAGGAAGCAGAAATGAAGAATCTAATGTCTCTCATTGAAAAAGACCTGGAAGAAAATTTCCCTTCCGCCAATGCAGCCGCAGACGGCGACAAAGACCGCGGCGCCATGCGGGCGCTGGTTTGGAGTGAAAAAGTGACCCGCATCCTAAAATCCCTATTGTCCCGGTATGAAAAAGAGGGAGATGCCATGTTGGAAAATACCGGCGTGTACGTCTGCACGATCTGCGGGTTTGTATTCATTGGGGACAATCCTCCTGAGATTTGTCCGGTATGTAAGGTGCCGGGATGGAAATTTGAAAAAATGGAAGGGAGGGAATCCAAATGACGAAACAATATGCAGTGAGAAACATAAGACTATGTACGAAGGATTGCCTGTGCCTCTATGTCTGCCCCACAGGCGCGACAGATACGGAGAACAGTATCATTGATGTTGAGAAATGCATCGGATGCGGTATGTGCAGGGACGCCTGTCCGTCCGGGGCGATTTCCATGGTACCGGTGGAGCTTCCGCCCCAGCAGGGCCACACAGAGGCGGTTACCTTAGCGTTGCAGGCCATTATGCACAGCAAAGCAGAGCAGGAAAGCATTGCGTCGGCGCTTCCGGGAAGACTGGCGGCCGCTGTCGAAAAGTCCAACCGCATTATGGCGGAGGATATTATCCGGGAATCGGGATATATGCTGCCTCAAAGCGCCAATGCCCGCGCTTTCCTGGAAAAGCTTTTAGTGACACAGCAGGGGGAAGGATTTCCCCGCGCCTCCGTGGAAGAGCTGTTATCCATACTAAAGACAAATGAAAAGATGGAGAAAGCGGATTGAAAATATAGAAAGCGGATCAGAATGCCCGTCGGACAATACGTTCGGCGGGCATAAACTTGTTGGATTGTGTTGGATTTGTGTGGAAATTTCTTTGTTTTGTGTTGACATTTCAGTTGGTTTTTTATATAATTGTACTAACAGAAAACTCGGAGAAGTATCCTCTTTTTCGGGTTGAGCAGGATCTACCGGTACCCGTAAAACAGGTTGAAATTACGGGTATACATATGAATCAACGAAATGAATCTAAAATAAAGGTGAAATCTATGAGCAGATCAAAGAGAATCGATGTTTTGAATGCAAGACCGGTGAATCAGGACGGATTTATTGACGAATGGCCGGAAAAAGGATTTATCGCTATGAAAAGCCCCTACGATCCGAAGCCTTCCATTACCATTCGGGACGGCGTGATTGTAGAATTAGATGGAAAGAAACGGGAAGACTTCGACTTTATCGATCAGTTCATCGCGGACTATGCGATCCGTATCGACCGGGCCGAGGCATCCATGGAAATTTCCTCCCTGGAAATCGCCAGGATGCTGGTAGATATCCGGGTTTCCCGAAAAGAAATTTTGAAAGTGGTGTCGGGAATCACCCCCGCCAAGATGGTGGAAGTGATCAACGAATTAAACGTGGTGGAAATGATGATGGCCATGCAGAAGATGCGTGCCAGAAAGACGCCTGCGAACCAGGCGCACATCACGAATCTGAAGGATGATCCGGCTCAGATCGCAGCGGACGCAGCGGAAGGCGCGTTAAGAGGTTTCCGGGAAGAGGAGACCACCATGAGTACCGCCCGTTACGCTCCGTTCAACGCGATAGCCCTCCTGATCGGCGCGCAGGCCGGCAGAAGAGGCGTGCTCACCCAGTGTTCTTCCGAGGAGGCCACGGAACTTGAACTGGGAATCCGCGGATTTACCACTTATGCAGAGACGATCTCCGTATATGGAACCGAGCAGGTATTTGTGGACGGGGATGACACCCCTTATTCCAAAGCCTTCTTAAACGCGGCCTACGCATCCAGAGGGTTAAAGACCCGGTTTACGTCCGGGGCGGGCTCGGAAGTGCTGATGGGAAATGCGGAACAAAAGTCCATGCTGTATCTGGAATGCAGATGCCTGTATGTGACCAAAGGCGGCGGTTCCCAGGGAATCCAGAACGGGTCGGTCAGCTGTATCGGCATCCCGGCCAGCGTGCCCTCCGGTATCCGGGAAGTGTTGGGAGAGAATCTGGTGGCCGCTATGCTGGGACTGGAATGCGCGTCATCAAACGATCAGAGCTTTTCCCATTCCGATATGCGGCGTACGGCGAGAACCATGCTGCAGTTCATGCCCGGTACTGATTTTATTTTCTCCGGTTACGCGGGAGAACCCAACTATGATAATATGTTCGCGGGGTCCAACTTTGACGCCGAGGACTTTGACGATTATAATGTATTGCAGAGGGACATGCAGGTGGACGGAGGCTTGCGCCCGGTGACGGAAGAGGATGTGATAGCCGTCAGGAATAAAGCGGCCAGAGCGGTTCAGGCAGTGTTCCGTTACCTGGGGCTGACCGAGATCACCGACGAACAGGTGGAGGCGGTCACCTATGCCCACGGCAGCAAGGATACGCTGCCCCGGGATGCGGCTGCGGATCTGATCGCGGTGGAAGAGATGATGAACCGGGGCGTCACCGGCATCGACATTGTAAAAGCGCTGGATGAGAGCGGTTTTTCCGATGTGGCGGAGAGCATCCTGAGTATGTTAAAACAGCGTGTGGTCGGGGATTATATGCAGACATCGGCGATCCTGGATACGGATTTCCATGTGATGTCCGGAGTAAACCTGCCAAATGATTATATGGGACCGGGTACCGGATACCGGGTCAGCGGCGAACGCTGGGAAGAGATCAAGGCGATCCCGCACAGAATCGACCCGAATCAATTTTAGGAGGTGTATCCATGGAAATCAACGAGCAGCTGATCAAACAGATTACGGAAATCGTAGTAAAACAAATCAACGGTCAGGAGAGCGGAAATCCGCATCCCCAGAACCCGAAGACCTCCTATGAAGGATATCCGCAGGCCCATAAAGGCACGGATCCCAAGGAAGTGGTGATCGGTGTAGGGCCGGCTTTTCAAAGGGAAATCAAACATACCATCAACGGTCTGGACCTAAAAGACGTACTGAAGAATATCGAGGCAGGAATCGAGGAAGAGGGGATGGTGCCCAGGGTGGTGAAAATTCTGAAAACCTCCGATGTCTGCTTTATGGGTCTCGAAGCCGCCAAGCTGAGCGGTTCCGGCGTGGGAATCGGCCTGCAGTCCAAAGGGACGGCGGTCATCCACCAGAAAGACCTGTATCCGCTATCCAATCTGGAGCTTTTCCCTCAGGCACCGCTAATGACCCTTGAAAGCTACCGGAAGATCGGAGCCAACGCGGCCAAGTACGGCAAAGGCGAGAAGGTCACCCCGATGGAGGGACGGAACGATCCGATGGTCCGGGCTTCCTATCAGGTGAAGGCAGCGCTGATGCATATTAAGGAAACGGAACAGGTAGATAAGAATATTCCTTATATCGAATGGGCGGAGGTATAGAACATGAGATATCCGTTAGGAGAATATGAAGCGGATTCGATCCGCTCCAAAACAGGTAAAAAACTAGATGAAATCACTCTGGATGAGATCCGCAAAGGGCATGTCTCACCGGAGGATATTAAAATATCCAAGGAAATGCTGTATAATCAGGGACAGGTAGCAAAAGACAGCGATAACCCCGCGCTGGCGGCGAATTTTGAACGGGCGTCCGAACTGGTGGACGTGCCGGACGATGTGATTTTACACATGTATGACAAGCTGCGGCCGAACCGCTCCACGAAATTGGAGCTGGTGACGATCGCTAAGGATCTTCTGGAAACATATCACGCGCCGAACTGTGCGAAGCTCGTGCTGGAGGCGGCGGATATCTACGAAAAGAGAGGGATTCTTCTTTGAATTATATCGCAGGCGTAGACATTGGCAATTCCACAACGGAAGTCTGTATCGCAGCGTTAGAAAACGGCAGGCTTCATTTCCTTGGAAGCGCGTCGAAGATGACGACGGGGACCAAGGGAACCCAGGCCAATGTCGCAGGAATTCTGGCCGCTTTAAAAGAGGCCTGTGAAAAACTGAATATGTCTGCCGGTGATATTTCACTGATTCGTATCAATGAGGCGGCGCCGGTAATCGGGGATACCGCTATGGAGACGATCACGGAGACGATCATTACCGAGTCTTCCATGATCGGGCATAACCCATCCACCCCGGCAGGCGCGGGGCAGGCAGTGGGACGCACGATCTCCCTTGGGCATCTGAAACAGGGCAATTCCTACACGCCTTATATTGTCATGGCGGATAAGAGCCACTCTTATGAAGAGGTGGCGGATACGCTGAACCGCTATGCCCAGGCAAGAAATGTGACCGGGATGATTCTGCAGGCGGACGAGGCGGTGCTGGTGGAGAACCGGCTGGAACGCAAGATCCCCATTGTGGATGAAGTCCGGTATATCGATAAGATCCCGGAAGGCAAGCTGGCGGCGCTTGAGGTGGCTATGGCCGGGTCCGGCGTGCGGATGCTGTCGAACCCATACGGGATCGCGACCCTTCTGGAGCTGGATGCCCAGGAGACAAAGATGGTCACACCCATAGCCAAGAGCCTCATCGGAAAACGCAGCGCTGTGGTGATAAAGACACCCCACGGCAATGTCCGGGAACAGATCCTGCCGGCAGGCGAGATCTACATAGAGGCGGAAAAAGATCAGACCGTGAATATTGACGCAGGGGCGGACGCCATTATGCGGGCGTTGTCAAAGGCCGGCGATATCAGAGATATCCACGGACAGGAACAGACAAATGTAGGGAACATGCTGGCCCGGATTAAAAAGGGCATGAGCACGGTTTCCGATGAAAACCAGGAAGAAATCCGCATCACAGATCTGCTGGCGGTGGATACGCTGGCGCCGGTGGTAATATCAGGCGCTCTGGCCGGGGAAACCTGCCTGGAAAAAGCGGTGGGAATCGCCGCTATGGTAAAAACCCGGCAGCTTCCCATGGAAAAGATCGCGGATGAGCTGCGAAGCCAGCTTAAGACGAAGGTAAAGGTGGCGGGCGTTGAGGCGGTTATGGCTTCGTTAGGCGCCATGACGACGCCGGGAACCAGGCTTCCGCTGGCGATTCTGGATCTGGGCGGCGGTTCCACCGATGCGGCGGTAATGACTTCCAAGGGAACTGTGCGGATGGTTCATCAGGCGGGAGCCGGAGAACTGGTCACCATGCTGATTCAGATCGAGCTTGGGCTTCACAGCCGGAACACGGCGGAGCAGATCAAGCGGTATCCGCTGGCGAAGGTAGAGAGCCTGTTCCATATGCGGTTGGAAAACGGAGCCATCGAGTTTTTTCCGGACGCGATTGAACCGAAGTATTTCGGAAGCGTAGTATTGCTGACCGGAAAGGACATGATCCGGATCGACGAGGATATCCCGATGGAAAAGATCGTCGCGGTGCGGCGGGAAGCCAAACGGAAAGTTTTCGTGACCAATGCCGTCAGAGCGCTTCAGGCAGTGGCGCCGGAGCAGGATCTTAAAAATATACCGAACGTCGTATTGGTCGGAGGATCTGCGGAAGACTTTGAAATACCGGAAATGCTGATGGAAAAGTTTGCCGAATACCGGATCGTCTGCGGACGCGGTAACATCCGCCGGACGGAGGGGCCCAGAAACGCGGTGGCCACCGGTCTGGTATTATCTTATCTGGGTGATAGCCATGTTGATGATGAATAAGCCAAGTGTTTTTGTCTATATATGCGATGCCCGGACGGATCTGCTTCAGGAGATCTGCGCAGGCATCGAAGAAGAGGGAGTGCCCTACGAGGTGCGGGAAATGCCGATGCAGGACGTGGACGCGCTAGCGTATGCCGCGGCGGAGGAGTCGGTTCTCGGTTCCGGAATCGGAATCGCAGGAGAGACGGCCGCGATGCAGCTTCGGAAGATTCCAAAAGGGCAGAATATATTTAAAATCGTACAGCCCGGCAGGGAGCAGTGCCGCGCGTTAGGGGCCAACAGCGCCAGGGCGGTGAAACGGCAGAAATTTAAAATATAATAGATGAATCAAACGGGGAATGACGTATGAGTATTTATACTAGAACCGGCGACAGTGGTATGACAAGCCTGATGAAAGAAAAAAATATATCCAAATCCGATGACCGGATCCAGCTGCTGGGGACGATAGATGAACTGACCAGCAACCTGGGTCTAGTTAAAGCGGATGCGGACCAGACAGGCGTCGTGGAATTCCTGGAACGGATACAAAATAATCTGATGACGGTTATGGCGAAGGTGGCGGATCCGTTTAATAAGGATTACCGGTTGAACAAAGAGGAAGTCACGGCTCTGGAGCAGGAGATCAACCGCCTGGAGAGCTTGTTTGAGCGGGAGAAGAAGTTTATCCTCCCCGGTAAAACCAGACGTTCGGCGCAGATGGATGTGGCCCGGACCGTGGCCAGAAGAGCGGAGCGCTGGCTGGTGGCCGTGGATAAAAAATACGGCGGCGACCAGATCATAAAACAGTATATGAACCGGCTGGCCGATTATCTCTATATGCTGGCCAGGTATACGGACTACGCAGAAAGCAACCGGCAAAAGGATCAGCCGGCGGCTCTTCAGGAACCCCAGGTAGCGGCCGCGGGGGATGCGGCTGCGTTTCAGAAGCCGGCCGGGGATGCACAGACAAAGGAACAGGACGGTATGCAGATGAAAGAAATGAATGAAGCGCTGGTGCAGGCCGTGCTGCACAGGCTAGGAACTCCCGGCCGTGTGGGGCTGGATCTGGCGAAAAAGCTGATAGAGAAAATAGAGCTGCACGCGCTGCAGATGGGGCTTCCTTCCGTGATCGCCATCTGTACGCCGGAAGGCAATCCGGTGGCGGTTCATGTGATGGACGGCGCGTTTTTGGCAAGCTTTGATATAGCCATGAAGAAGGCATACACATCGGTGGCGGTGAAAATGTCCACGATGGAATTGAGCGCTTTAGCGCAGCCGGGCGGTACCTTCTACGGTGTCGATAAAGCCGATAACGGCCGGCTGATCATCTTTGGCGGCGGCGTCCCGCTGAAAGCGGGGGATACGATTATCGGAGGCCTTGGAATCAGCGGCGGAACCGGAGAGCAGGATCATGAGCTGGCGGAGTATGGACAGCGGGTGTTAAAGGAACTGCTGTAGTTTTAGGAACTGCTGTAGTTTTCAAACCGATCACATTTCAGGAGGTACGAGCAGTGGGAAAATTTTATGATGAAGATATAGAAAAGAGCCCGAGAATTCAGAAACTCATCGATCATCTGTATGAAAAATTGCCGGTGATAGAGGCTGACCGGGCTGTTTTGCTGACCGAAAGTTATAAAGAGACGGAAGGGGAGCCGGTGATTACCAGAAGAGCCAAAGCTTTTCACAAGATCTGCAAAGAGCTTCCCATTACGATCCGGCCGGATGAGCTGATCGTCGGAAGCAACAGCATTGCGCCCAGAGGATGCCAGGTGTTCCCGGAGTATTCTTTTGAATGGCTGGAAAGAGAATTTGACACGGTGGCCACAAGAGACGCTGATCCGTTCTATATGTCGGAGGATACGAAGAAAAAACTCCACGAAGTGTATCAATACTGGAAGGGAAAGACGACCAGCGAGCTGGCCACTTCCTATATGGCGCCCGAGACTCTGGTGGCTATGGAACATAACATTTTTACGCCGGGAAACTATTTTTATAACGGTATCGGGCATTTCACCGTAAAATACGAAGAGGTGCTGGAAATCGGTTTTGAGGGAATCAAGGCCAAAGCGGAAGCGGAGCTATGTGCTTGCCGTGTGTCTGACGCGGATTATGCGAAAAGATCCCATTTCCTGGAAGCGGTCATTTTAAGCTGCCAGGCCGCTATCGATTACGCGTATCGTTATGCTGCGCTGGCGCTTGCCGAGGCGGCAAAAGAGACCGATAAGCAGAGAAAATTAGAACTGCTTTTGATCGCCCAAAATTGTGCGCGGGTACCGGCGAAGCCGGCCAGATCCTTCTATGAGGCATGTCAGTCCTTCTGGTTTGTGCAGATGCTGATTCAGACGGAATCCTCCGGCCACTCTATTTCTCCCGGACGGTTCGACCAGTATATGTATCCGTACTACAAAGCGGATATGGAAGCCGGGAAGATTACCCGTGAATTTGCCCAGGAGCTGATGGACTGCATCTGGGTGAAATTAAACGACCTGAATAAGGTGCGGGACAAAGATTCCGCGGAAGGATTCGCAGGATACAGCCTGTTCCAGAATCTGATCGCAGGAGGCCAGGATGAAGAGGGAAATGATGTGACGAACGATTTATCATTTATGTGCATCGAAGCGTCCATGCATACCCAGCTGCCCGCCCCTTCCCTTTCCGTGAGAGTCTGGAACGGCACGCCGGATGAATTCCTGATCAAAGCGGCGAAACTGACCCGGACCGGCGTGGGACTTCCGGCTTATTACAATGATGAGGTGATTATCCCGGCCCTGATGAGCCGCAATGTGACGATAGAGGATGCCAGAACCTATAATATCATCGGCTGTGTGGAACCCCAGAAGGCCGGCAAGACAGACGGGTGGCATGACGCCGCATTTTTCAATATGTGCCGTCCGCTGGAGATGGTATTCTCAGGCGGAATGGAAAACGGTGTCCAGGTGGGCGTAAAAACCAAGGATATCGCTGCCATGAAGAACTTTGAAGAATTTATGGAAGCCTATAAGGAGCAGATGAATTATTTTATCGGGCTTATGGTCAATGCGGACAACGCGATCGATGTGGCCCATGCGGAGCGGTGCCCGCTTCCGTTCCAGTCCTGTATGATCGATGACTGTATCAAGCGGGGAAAATCGCTGCAGGAAGGCGGAGCCGTCTATAACTTTACCGGCCCACAGGGATTCGGCATTGCCAATATGACGGATTCTCTGCTTGCGGTTAAGAAACTGGTATTCGATGAGAAGAAGCTTACGCTCCCGGAATTCAAAAAAGCATTGGACGATAACTTCGGCAAGGGCTTAAGCGAGCAGCAGCTACAGTCTCTTACTACTGAGATAGCCAAAGAGATGGCCCGGGCCGGTCAGAGCGTAGGCCCTAAGGAAATCCGGGTGATCTATGAGACGGTAAAAGAAAATAAAGTATCCGAAGCGGACAAGAAAAAGTATGACCAGCTGCTGGCCTGGATCAATGATGTGCCAAAATATGGAAACGACATACCTGAGGTGGATGCGTTTGCCAGGGAAGTGGCTTATACCTACACGAAACCCCTGCAGAACTATAAGAATCCCAGAGGCGGGATCTACCAGGCCGGTTTGTATCCGGTATCCGCCAATGTTCCGCTGGGCGCGCAGACAGGAGCGACCCCGGACGGAAGGCTCGCCGGTACGCCGATCGCCGACGGCGTGGGGCCGGTACAGGGAAAAGATACGAAAGGCCCTACCGCTACGGCCAACTCTGTGTCCAGATTGGATCACATGATCGCTTCAAACGGTACCTTATTTAACCAGAAATTCCATCCTTCCGCTTTAAGCGGTATGGAGGGACTTCAGAAATTTGTGTCTCTGATCCGGGCATTTTTCGATCAGAAGGGTATGCATATGCAGTTTAACGTCGTGAGCAGAGAGACACTTTTGGATGCGCAGGCTCATCCTGAGAAATATAAGAACCTGGTAGTCCGGGTGGCCGGCTACAGCGCATTGTTTACGACCTTGTCCAAATCTTTGCAGGATGATATCATCAACCGAACCGTGCAGGGATTCTAAAAGGTACAGGGGTTCTAATAGGTACAGAGGTTATAAGTGTGGAATTCGAATAACGTGCGGGAATTCTAATAGGACAGATATAAGCGGTTAGGACACGCGCCGGATATCAGCCGGGAGTAAGAGCGGGATAGTCGCAGCCGCTGGAGGTAACATGGATCACAGTGTGAAAAGCCAGACAGGCAGGATATTTGACATACAGAAATTTTCCATCCATGACGGACCGGGGATACGGACCATCGTTTTCCTGAAGGGATGTCCGCTTCGGTGCAAGTGGTGCTGTAACCCGGAATCCCAGAGCCATCAGATCGAAACTATGACGGTGGACGGGAAAGAGAAGGTCATCGGCCGGGATGTGACGGTAGAGGAAGTGATGGAGGAGGTCTTACAGGACCGGGCCCATTACCGCCGCTCCGGCGGGGGTCTTACCCTGTCCGGGGGAGAGGCGCTGCTGCAGCCGGATTTCGCCGGCGCTTTGCTGCAGGCGGCGAAGGAAGCGGGGATCAGCACCGCGCTGGAATCCACGGGATTCGCGGATTTTGCTGTGATCCGGGACAAGATCCTTCCGTACCTGGATGTGTTCCTGATGGACATCAAACATATCAATGAGGCGAAGCATAAGCTGTACACCTCCCAGAGCAATGAAAGAATTCTGAAAAACGCCAGGAAAATCGCGGAAACGGGACAGAACCTGGTTATCCGGGTGCCGGTGATTCCGACCTTTAACGATACGCCGGAGGAGATCCTGGAGATCGCCCAGTTCGCCCGTTCGCTGCCCGGGGTGAAGAAGATACATCTGCTTCCTTATCACAGGCTGGGTCAGGATAAGTACGGGCAGCTTGACAGGGAATATCTGCTGCCAAATATCGTGCCGCCGGAAAATGACCGGATGCAGGAGCTGTTCGAAGTGGCGAAGACTACCGGGCTGGATGTGCAGATAGGCGGATAAGGTTGTGTGAACCTTTTTTCGGAACTTATTTCCGTAGAATTTATGGTGCGGTGCACGCGCCACGGAGGAAAATATGAGGGCGGGATCGGGCTGGGGCAGGCTTAGAGCAAAGCCCCGGCCCGTTCTCGCTTTTGTATATTTTGCAGAGATGGAAGAGGAGTCCATGAATAAGATAGGGGAGTAAGAAAAATGGCAGTTACAGTAGAAAAAGAGGCGATATTTGAGCGGGAACCGATACCTAGGGCAGTCGCCGCGCTGTCGGTCCCGACGGTTATCAGTTCGTTGGTGACGGTGATTTACAGCATGGCGGATACGTATTTTGTCGGTCTGCTAAATGCGCCTGTGCAGACGGCGGCGGTTACGCTGGCGGCTCCGGTGCTGCTGGCCTTTAACGCGGTGAATAATCTGTTCGGGGTGGGCAGCTCCAGTATGATGAGCCGTTCGCTGGGGAGAAAAGATATGGAGACGGTCCGGCTGAGTTCGGCGTTCGGATTCTACGGCGCGCTGATCTGCGGGATCTTGTTTTCTCTTCTGTGTACCGTGTTCCGGCCTGGGCTCTTAGGTATTCTGGGGGCGGATGTGGAAACGATCTCGGCCACCAGCGCTTATCTGGACTGGACGGTGACGATCGGCGCGGTTCCGGCTATTCTGAATGTGGTGATGGCTTATATGATCCGTTCGGAGGGCGCTTCCGTAAACGCCAGTATCGGCACCATGAGCGGCTGCCTGTTAAATATCGCGCTGGACCCGGTTTTTGTGCTGCCCTGGGGATTTAATATGGGCGCGGAGGGAGCGGGACTGGCTACCTGTATCTCGAATTGTTTTGCGCTTATTTACTTTTTGGTTTATCTGTGGATAAAACGGGGGAAAAGCTGCGTCAACATATCGCCGCGCTCTTTTAAACTGCGGAGAAATGTAGTGCTGGGCGTATGTACCGTGGGAATTCCGGCGGCGATTCAGAACCTGTTAAATGTGATAGGAAGTACGGTGCTGAATAACCTGGCGGCCCCGTTCGGCGCTGCGGTCCTAGCGGCCATGGGCATTTGCTCGAAGATAAATATGGTACCTATGTATCTGGCCATGGGGCTGGCCCAGGGCGTCATGCCGCTGATCAGCTATAATTTCGCCAGCGGCAATACGAAGCGTATGAAAGCGGCCATGGGATTTACTATGAAGATTGCGGAAAGTCTGCTGATCGTGTCCGCGGCGGTGATGTTCTTTGGCTCGAACCCTCTGGTAAGGTTTTTTATCGAGGATGCGGATACGGTGGCCTTCGGCTCGCTGTTCCTGAAGGGTTTCTGTCTTGCACAGCCGTTTTTGGCCATCGATTTCCTGTGCGTGAGCACGTTCCAGGCGGTGGGAATGGGAAAAGAATCCCTGGCCTTTGCGATTATGAGAAAACCGGTTCTGGAGATTCCGTTTATGTATCTTTTAAATTTCCTGTTCCCTCTGTACGGGCTTCCTTTCGCGCAGGCCCTGACGGAGGTATTTATGTCGGCTCTGGCCGGAGCTGTGATGATTCGGTTTTTGCGGCGGCTGAGTCACGGCGGCGGCCCGGGCCGGGGGCCTTCCATATGTACGGATAAGCCCGCCGCCTAAGAGTGGGAGCGGGCAACAGCCTTACATAAAGCCAAAACTATAGATTTTATAATTTTTATCGCTTTTGGTTTTCCCTACCAGGAAACTTCTCTCGTGTTCACCGGGTCCCCACTGGGGGCCCATTTCCAACATTTTCTCCGAGTAATCCCAGGAAAATTTCACATGGACGACGGTATAGTCGGTCAGCTGGTACTGTTCGATCTCATCCCCGATCCCATAGTAGTACAGAGGATTATCGGAACCATCCTCAGATTTTGGCTCTTCATATTGTTCCGGGGTCAGGGTGTCGATCTGGTGTACGGTGCAGGATTTGATATAAATGCCGTTGTCAAAATTCTCCTTCTCATTATCAATAGAGATGCTGTGTGGCTCGATATCCGCCAGGATCTCTTTCTTTTTATCGAATTCTCCCTGTATCGTATATAAAAATTCAAGGATCACGGTTTCCTCCGGGTCAGATGCCGGTATATCCTTAAGAATCAGACTTCGGTCAGCCACGGTATATTCGGTGTCACCGTCATAGCTGTAGGCGGTAGTTTTGGAAGCGGGGCCGCAGGCTGCTGCTGCCAGGATAAGGCAGAGCAGTAATAGGATACTGGAGCGTCTCATAGATGGTCCTCCTTCATATGTGTGGGATTTTTTTGTGCCATGACTGGCTTTCAAATTATCTGATTTTATCTTAGGGGATAGCTGCAGGGCTTGTCAACCGAAACAGGGTATGTTCAGGCAGAAATACCGTATATCCTTCCGGGTATCATTCAGATGAAAATGTTTGCAAAACGGCCTTAAATAAAATATAATAGAACGGGTAACAGAGATAACAGCGGTACCGGTATATGTCTGGCAAAGGATGCGGCGCTATGAAAAAGTCTGTAAGCATGATTTTAACTATAGTTTTGATTTTCCTTCTCCTTGCCCTGGTGAAAAACGGGGCAGGCTCCGAAGCGCAGACTAATGCTGCCGTTTTGGAGGATACGCAGATTTCTGCTTACAGTTACCAGAGGATTCCGGCATTTACCGTGGTGTCTCCCATGGAGATCACGATCGGTATGCAGGGACAGGAGACAAGCGGGAGAATTACGAATCCTTTTTCCCAGCGGGATGAAGAGATTTTCTATAACGGTGTACTGGCCATTTTGCTGCTGTTATCGATGGAATTCCTGTTGGGACGAATCTGCAACAGTCTTCTTTGGATTCGCTTGGTCTGTCTGAAATTCTTATGTGTTCTGATGAATCAGGTCTATATCATTCACAGGTCGGACGGAAAAAAACGTGCGGTTTTCATCTAAATCCAAAACTGATTAAAATAAAAATTGGAGGAACCGTACCTTGAAAGATAAAAAAAATCACATATGGTTTGCAATGATACTCATTGCAGGCTTTCTTTTGCTTACTATTTTCGGAGCGGGCAGCGACATAAAAGGAATCCGGGATATGCGTTTTGGCATCGATATCCGCGGCGGAGTGGAGGCGGTGTTTGAGCCGGTTGGAGTAACCGGGATTCCGTCGGAAAAGCAGATGGAAGCGGCGCGCAATGTCATGGAGAGCAGGCTGGACGCCCAGAACATTACGGACCGGGAAGTAACCGTTGATAAAAATGAAGGGCATATCATAGTCCGCTTTCCGTGGAAATCCGACGAAAAAGAGTTCAACCCGGAGCAGGCGATCTCCGAATTAGGGGAGACCGCGAAACTTACCTTCCGGGACCCGCAGGGAAATGTCCTGGTGGAGGGACAAAACGTGGCGGACAGCTCCGTTACACGAAATTCTCAGACCGGCGAGTATGAAGTCGAGCTTCAGTTTGACTCAGAGGGAGAGAAAGCCTTTGCGTTAGCCACGCAGAAGCTGGTCGGAGAGCAGATGGGAATCTATATGGATGAACAGATGATATCCAATCCCAAAGTCAAACAGGCGATCAGCGGAGGGCAGGCCGTGATCAACGGTATGGCGAATTACGAGGAGGCCAAGGCTTTGTCGGATAAGATCAATTCCGGCGCCCTGCCGTTCTCTATGGAAACCAGTAATTATAATACCATCAGCCCGACGCTTGGGAGCCAGGCTTTGAAAGCGATGATAACTGCTTCTATCGTGGCGGTTTTGCTTGTGATTATCTTTATGATCAGCATATACCGGCTGCCCGGAGTGATCAGCTGTCTGACGTTGGTATTTCAGATGTGCCTTCAGATCCTGGCCTTATCCATACCGCAGTATACGCTTACGCTGCCCGGTATCGCCGGACTGATCCTCTCTGTGGGCATGGCGGTGGATGCCAACATTATTATCAGTGAACGGATCGGGGAAGAATTAAAGACCGGGTCCGGCATCCGAAGCGCTGTGAAAAAGGGATATCATAACGCATTTTCCTCTGTGCTGGACGGGAATCTGACTACGGCGGCGGTGGCGGTGATCCTGATGATCTTTGGTTCCGGGACCATGTTAAGCTTTGGTTATACCCTGTTTACCGGCGTGATCATCAATCTGCTGGCCGGTGTCTGGATGTCCAGATTTATGCTGGAATCCGTGATTCGTTATGATAAATGTAACAAAGAAAAGTTTTTCCGAAAGAAAAAAGAAAGAAAAAGAATCCGGTTTGCGGAAAAGAGAAAATGGGTCTTTCTCTTTACGGCCTGCGTGCTTCTCATCGGCGGAATAGTCACGGCGGTCAACGGTGTGAAACTGGACACCCAGTTTACCGGAGGAGTGGTATTAAAATATACGTACTCAGGCGAGGCGGACACGGAGAAGATCAAAGAAGCAGCGAATAAGGTGCTTGGACGGCCGGCCAGTGTACAGACCTCCCAGGATTCCGCAACCGGGGATAAGAAGCTGGTGCTGACTCTGGCCGGAAACGAAGGAATCAGCCCGGATGATCAGAAAGCAGTATCAGAGGAAATCAATCGGATAAGCGATACCCGTTACGAGCTGTCGGAAACCTTTGCCGTGGAACCGTACATAGGGGCAAAAGCCCTTAAGAATTCCGCGCTGGCTATCGCGCTGTCGGCCCTTTTTATCATTGTGTATATCTGGGTCCGCTTTCAATCCCTGTCGGGGCTGTCGGCCGGGGTATCCGCCGTCGCAGCGCTGATTCATGATGTGATCCTGGTGTTTTTTGTTTTCGGAGTATTCCGGATACCGGTCAATGACGCCTTTGTGGCTGTGACTCTGACGATTATCGGTTATTCCATCAATGATACGATCGTTCTCTATGACCGGATACGGGAAAATATAAAAAAGCGGAGCTCCGGAAAGAAGGAAACCCTGTGCGCGCTGGTGGACCGGAGTATTACAGAGACCATCGGGCGTTCGGTTAAGACCGCAGTCACGACGGCGATCTGTGTGGCGGTCGTATTGGTCTTTTCCCTGGTTTATCATATAGAGTCCATCCGGGTATTTTCCCTGCCCCTGCTGGTGGGTATTATCAGCGGATGTTATTCTTCAGTCTGCGTCGCCGGACCGCTGTGGGTAACCTGGAAAGAATTCAGGAGCCGCCGTGAGAGTACGGAAAAGTAATAGAAATTAAGGACCCGCCGGTTGTACCCATAGCCGGCGAGTCCACTTTTTTCTATAGAAAAGTGCCCCTATGGAACAAAAACCCTCTGGGTGACACAGCGGCGGAAAGGAAGATGAGAAAGAGGACGTTGTGAAAATGCGTTTCAAAATGGGAAAGATTTCAGAAGGAAATGAGGGAGCGGATCTGGAGGAACAAAACGATGAAGCTTAGTATTTTGTGAAAAAAGAACAAAAACCGGACGGATTTTAACGGAATTCGGATCGAAAAATCGGGAAAATGATGAAAAAAATTTTGGTAATTGACAATGGAAATAGTGTCTGCTATGATAAAACCATAACAAATGGGAACATTCCCAAAGGTGCATTTTCAGAAAATATAAAGAGTTATAAGCTTTTTTTTAGAACAGTTTTGGGAATGTTCCCATTAATGAAAGCGCAACCAGAACAAGCAGAGGAACGCGATGGCAACGATATTTGATGTGGCGAAGAGGGCGGGAGTATCTAAATCAACCGTATCCCGGGTTTTAAACCATCCGGACTCCGTGAAGGAAAAGACCAGAACAGCAATTGAACGGGCGATCCGGGAACTGAATTACACCCCCAGTTATTTTGCCCAGGGAATCCGTACCGGGAAAACCAAGACGATTGCGATGCTGGTACCGGAATACAGCAATATGTTCTATAGTGAAATGTTCCGGGGAGTGGAGGATACCGCCCTGGCCCACGGATATATGGTGCTGGTCTGCAATACGGAACGGCACTCCAATTCCGAGGAAGAGTACATAGAGGAGCTGCTTCGCAGAAATGTGGACGGTATCATATACAATACTTATCAGATAAACGAAAAAACCATCCGCTATCTCCAGGAAATATCGGATAAAATACCGGTGGTTTTCATGGACCGGATCTTTCAAAAAAATGCGGAAATCTCCTATGTGCTGACAGACGGCTATAACAGTACCCGGAAGGCGGTGCATTATCTGTTTGAACGGGGCAAACGCAAAATTGGATACATACGGAACACGGAAGATATCGCGGTTATCGAGGAGCGTTATCAGGGGTATCTGCAGGGATTAAAGGACTGCGGACTTCCTGTGAAGCAGGAATTTATCTACCGGATCGAACATGAGCACGAGCCGGACTACATCAGGCTTGGAAGGCGGGCGGCAAAGCATTATCTTAAGCTTAGCAGACGGCCGGACGCCATCATGGCGGCGATTGATACGATTGCCATCGGATGCCTGCTGCAGCTGCGAAGGGAAGGGGTACAGATACCGGAGGAGATCAATGTGGTGGGATACGATAATATTTCCTTAAGCGAGCTTATAGAACCATCCCTTACCACGATCGCACAGCCGATCCGAAAACTGGGTCAAAAGGCGGGGGAGATCGTCATCGCCAAAATCAACGGGGAAGAAATCGATCATCAGGTAATGTATGACGGGGAACTGGTCATACGGGATACGACAAATTGACGCAATACATAAAATTGATATGAATCTCCGCAGGTGAGATTGATATAAACCAAAAACAATCCAAGGAGGATATGAAATGAAAAAGAAATTATTAAGCGTATTATTATGCATGACCATGGCAGTTTCCATGCTGGCCGGATGCGGCAGCAAAGAAGAAGCGAAGGAACCGGCGGCGGAAGCGGGAAAAGAGGAAGCCGCACCGGATAAGACCCCGGCCGGTGAAGAGGCAAAGGCAGACGATGGCGAGACGAAAGACGGCGGCTATAAGATCGGTATCTCCGTACTGACCATGTCCGGACAGTTTTTCATCGACATGGTAGCTTCCGCACAGAAAGCGGTAGACGCGGTAGGCGGCGAGCTGATCGTCAACGACGCCAACAACTCCTCTGAGACCCAGGTGGCAGCCCTTGAAAACTTCATTCAGGCAGGGGTAAACGGAATCATCGTAACCGCAGTGGACCCGACCGCTCTGGCTCCCGTAGTAAAAGAAGCCAAAGACGCTGGGATCGCGGTTGTGTGCCATACTTCCAAGGTAGACGGCTATGACGCATATATCGGCGCAGATGAGTATCAGTTAGGATATACCCAGGGCCTTGCGGTTGGAAAATGGATCGCGGATAAATGGGGAACCGAAGAGAAGATCGAAGCCGGAACCTTAAACTATGATCTGCTGGAATCCGTTATCCAGAGAAAAGTGGGAATCATGGAAGGGGTTCAGGAAAATGCTCCGAATGTGGAATTCGTAGCGGATGCCACAGCGGCGGATCAGACGGAAGGTATGACTGCAACCGAAAACTTCCTGCAGGCGCATCCGGAACTGAGAATCGTATGCGGTGTCAGCGACGGAGCGGCGCTTGGCGCGTATGAAGCCTTCAAGGCAAACCAGATGACCGATCCTGAAAAATATATCATTGCCGGTGTGGATGCCACGGACGAAGCGCTGAATAAGATCAGCGAGGGTACGATCTATCAGTTCACCGTAGACCAGAATCCGACCGGAACCGGACAGAAGTTAGTGGATACCTGTATCGCAGTGATCGACGGCGGTCAGTATGAGAAAGATTTCAATCAGGAGCTGGTTGCGGTAACCCCGGACAATATCTCTGATTACAAATAAGCAGACGGCACCAGAACAGGCACCGATGTTACAAACCGTAAGCGGTATCGGTGCCTGTAGTATGTTAAGAACTTCTTGAAGGAGGAGTGGATATGGAGAAAATTCTGGAATTAAAACATATCACGAAGGAATATCCGGGTGTGAAAGCGTTAAGTGATATGGACGTTACATTTTATAAAGGAGAAGTCCACGCTTTGATGGGAGAGAATGGAGCCGGAAAATCCACCCTGATCAAGGTCATCTCCGGAGCCATCAAGCCCAATGCCGGAGAAATTATATATGAAGGAAAATCATACAGTGAAATGAATCCGATCCTGTCCCAGAAGCTGGGGATCGGGGTCATCTACCAGGAATTCAACCTGGTTCCGGAGCTTTCCATTGCGGAGAATATATTTCTGGGAAATAAATTAACCAAAGGCCTTACCATTAACCGGAAGCTGATGAATCAGAAAGCCAGGGAGATTATGGAAGGCTTTGGAATCAAAATCGATGTGACCAAACCGGTCAGAAGCCTGACCGTGGCCTACCAGCAGCTGGTGGAAATCGCTAAGACTATATCCAATGACGTAAAAGTATTGATTATGGACGAACCGTCCGCTCCTCTGACGAACCGGGAGATCGAAGCTATGTTCCGGATCGTGGAACAGCTGAAGAAAAAAGGAGTGGCGATCATATACATATCCCATCGTATGGAGGAGATCTTCCAGATCGCCGACCGGGTGACCATCATGCGGGACGGGGAATACGTGGGAACCAGGCAGACGCAAGAGACCGGCCGTGCCGAACTGATCAGCATGATGGTGGGCCGCACGCTGGATGACCAGCAGTATCCGACGGTAGACAAGGAAATCGGGGAAACCGTACTGGAAGTCAGAAACCTGTCCACCCCGTCGCTTCTTAAAAATGTAAACTTAAGCGTAAAAAAAGGCGAAATCCTGGGGCTGGCTGGCCTTGTGGGCGCCGGCAGGACGGAAACCGTCCGGGCGATCTACGGCGCGGATCCAAAATCATCCGGTGAAGTCTATGTCCACGGGAAAAAAGTGGAGATCAAAAAGCCAAGGGACGGGATCAGGGACGGGATTGCCCTCATACCCGAGGACCGGAAGAAGCACGGAGTCCTGCTGGAGATGAGTATCCGGGATAATATTTCCTTTATATCCATCCGGGATATTTGTAAAGCGGCCGTTGTAAACCGCAAAGCAGACCGGAATCTGGCCCAGTCCTACATTGACCGGCTGAAAATCAAGACGCCCTCCATGGAACAGCTGGCCAAGAACCTGTCCGGCGGTAACCAGCAGAAAGTGGTATTGGCCAAATCCATGGCCAGCAAATCCGATATCCTGATCTTTGACGAGCCTACCCGAGGGATCGATGTGGGCGCCAAACAGGAGATCTACATGCTGATGAACCAGCTGGCAAAAGAGGGGATGGCGATTATCATGATATCCTCAGAGATGCCGGAACTGCTTGGTATGTCCGACCGGATTCTGGTTATGCATGAGGGAGAAGTCACGGGTGAGTTATCCAAGGAGGAAGCGACGCAGACGAAGATTCTGGAACTGGCTTCCGGAAAGAATTGATGGAGGGATAAAAATATGAAGAGCAAAAATATTTTAAAACAATTCAGTACCATTATCTTACTGGTCATTATGGTTATCTTTTTTGCCGTCATGACAGATACGTTCTTTGCAGCCAAAAATATGATCAATATCCTGCGCCAGGTTGCGGTTCTTGGAATCCTCTCCGCCGGCATGACCTTTGTCATCATCTCCGGGGGTATGGATTTAACCGTTGGTTCCCTGCTTGGCCTGACCGGTGTGGTCTGCGCCAAGTTCCTGGTGGAATACCAGATGAACAGCGTGGTGGCGATCCTTCTGACGCTGGTTATTTTAACCCTGTTCGGCACGATCACCGGACTGCTGATCGTAAAGCTCCATGTAGCCGCCATCGTCATCACCCTGGGTATGATGACGGTAGCCAGAGGACTGGCCTTTATCATTTCCGGCGGCCTTCCCATCTATGATATTCCCGAGGGAGTCGTAACGCTAGGACAGGGCTATGTGGGCGCCATTCCCATTCCGGTCATCACCATGCTGGTCATTGTCGTCATAGCGGCCTTTATCCTGAACCGCACATACTACGGCAGATACGTATATGCCATCGGAGGCAACGAGGAAGCCGCCAGGCTGGCCGGTGTCGCCGTAGATAAAATTAAAGTGTCCCTTTATTCCGCCAGCGCGTTTCTGGCCGGCATCGCAGGGGTGACCCTGATGGCCCGTGTCAGCTCCGGCGCTCCCGCATCCGGCACCAGTATGGAGATGGACGTGGTTACCGCGGTCGTCATCGGCGGCGTCAGCATTAACGGAGGGAAGGGCAAGATCTCCGGCGCCTTTATCGGCGCGCTGATCATCGGCGTCTTGAGCAATGGACTGACCATTATGAATATCGGCGAATACTATCAGCAGGTGGTAAAAGGTCTGGTCCTGATCCTGGCGGTAGCTTTCGATGTATTTACCAACACCGACCGCATTAAAAAAGTAAAATCCGCCTGAGAACAATACGCAACAGAAAGGAACCATATACCATGAAAAATATACTGTGTTATGGGGATTCCAACACCTACGGACTGAAATCCGACCTGGTCAGCCGTTACGAGCGGCATGAGCGCTGGACCGGAATCCTCCAGGAACGCTTAGGCAGCGGGTACTACGTCATTGAAGAAGGCCTGGGCGGCCGCACTACCGTCTGGGACGACCCGGTGGAAGAGCACAAAAACGGAAAAACCTACCTGCTTCCCTGTCTGGAGAGTCATAAACCGTTGGATCTCGTGATTCTCATGCTGGGCACCAATGACTTAAAGCTTCGCTTTTCCGTCTCCAGCTTTGACGTGGGAACTGCCATGGAAAACCTGGTTAAAACGATTCTGAAATCGGAGGCCGGAAGGAACCAAAACGCCCCGGAGATTTTATTGATTACGCCGGTTCCCATCCGCAGCGTGGGAAATCCCGACCTGGACCGGATGTTACACGGCGCGGTTCGTAAGAGCCATGAGCTGGCACCTTATTATGAGCGCATCGCCAGACAGTATCGGATACACTATCTAAACCCCGAGGGCCAGGTGGAACTTAACGACCAGGATGGAATCCACTATACCCTGAAAGGACATCAGGAAATGGCAGCCCTGATTCAGAAAAAGATCTGTGAAATTTTTCCGGAAGAGATATAACCGGGGGAACTAGCCTGGAGTGAGAAAAATCTGGGCTCTAATATTGAAATAAAAAGAAATCCGCCGGGGGCCCGGCGAGTTCCATAAGGTTGGAACCCGCCGGGCCCCCGACGGGGTATAGAGCCTGTTTCCGTCATGGCTTTTTCGGGGCCATCATGGCGGCCATATTTTTCACATAGTCAATTTGCTTTTGTTCTTCCGGGGATTTACCCATTTTCAGGGCTTCGATAATCAGGTCCATTTCGCTGTTGTTGAAGGACATGCCGCTGTTCTGGGCCTGTGACATGGCAGCCATCATAAAGGGCATCATTTCGTTCATCCCTTTTCCCTTTCCCTGGTTGGCCAGGGCCATCAGCATCTGAAGCTTGGCCGGATCTATTCCGTTTAGCTTCGGGTTGTTAGTTAAGTTTTCTTCTGACATAGGAACCTCCTTACGGCTTATCATACTTTTACAAGCCTTTTCAATAATTTGATTTTGGGTATCTTGGTTTGAAGCGTTTATCATCATGGGGCCTATAGGATTAGGTCATATTACTCAGCATGGCTGAGTATGTATCGAACATTGCCTGCTGTTCCGGAGAGAGCATGGATTTTAAGGCGTCCATAGAGTTTGCGGGGCCGGCGCTTTCCCCTGAGGATGAGGTGGACGACTGGTAGGCCCGGTATAAGTTCATGGCCTGAAATACATTAAGCAGCATATCCATGGTTTCCCGTTCGGAATCCGTACAGAAGGGTCGGATGTCATTCAACATATTCATGGGGTCGGATGAGTCTGCGTTCAGAGAACATGCCTGCAGCTGATCGTCGTCCACGCTGAAGAAATCCATCGTATTTTTAAATTCCAGAAACTTCACATAAATAGAAAGAAAGCGCTGTTCCGTTAAATGCACATAAGGAATAGCCGCCTTGATCATCTGCAGATGCCGGGGAGAGACCTGGGCATCCAGGGCCGTCATTGTGAGTCTTTCATTTTCTTCCATGGAGACCTCCAAAGGTCTTGTTTAAAAATGTATATGTGCCAGGCCGAAAAGATATGACCGATTTCCCTGTGGAATCATATAATATAATGTATTATATGAAGCAAAGAGGAATTTGACATGGACCAATTAATAATAGATGGAACCGCTGTTTATGAGCTGGATGAGGAATGTATCTGCCGTAAAAAACAAAGAATGGAAGAGGAGTTAAAACAGCAGGAGATCTCAAAGCGAAGAGAAAGCGGGAAAAAAAGCTTTTAAGGAAGTTCTTCCACGGGTTTGGGCATGCGCGCTGCTTATGATTGGGGGCTGGGGATAGCTGAGACATCCGAGAATGCCCCCGATGGCCGGGTTCTTTTGTGCCTCCCCAGGAGCGCGGAGGGCTTATGCTGAGGCTCCGCTAAGTGGAATCGGAAAGCCGGGTTCAGGAACCGAGCCTATTCACCAGGAACACGTGATGTGTTCCCGGTTCAGAGGCTCTTGCCCGTCGGACGTGAAGTCCGCCGT
>NZ_JAHQCW010000035.1 GCF_019042275.1 Diplocloster agilis | reverse complement strand
GCCTATTCACCAGGAACACGTGATGTGTTCCCGGTTCAGAGGCTCTTGCCCGTCGGACGTGAAGTCCGCCGTGCATCCTGAACCCGGCTTTCCGATTCCCCTAAGCGGATACTCAGCCGCCCTATGCGCTCCAGGGAGATACAAAAGAGCCCGTCCGCCCCCGCCGCCTCCTTCCCTACTCTGGTGCAGGTTTAGAGGAATTTCCCCGCTCTGGTGCAGGTTTAGGGGGAATGGATTGGAAGAATTTTTACTTACAAAATTTCGGCTTTGACTAAAGAATAGATTTCTTGCATGTCTTCGGGGCGGTAATGGCCGGTGGTTGGGGTCAGTGTGTTGGCTGCGGAGACCGCGACTGCGTATTTTAGGGCTTGCTGCAGGGGGTAGCGCCGCTCAAAGCTAACGGCGAAGGCGGCTACCATGGAGTCGCCGCAGCCGACGGTGTTGATGGCGTTGACGGCTGGGGGGGCGGCTTTTAGGATTCCTTCTTTGGATACGCAGACGGCGCCTTCTTTGCCCAGGGAGACTACGACATAGGGGATGCCCATGTCATGGAGCTTAACGGCTCCCTGAATGATGTCGTTCCGGTTGGTTATGGATATGTTGAGAAGGGTTTCTATTTCATCCGCGTTTGGTTTGATCATGTCCGGGAGGGCTTTGATGCCTTCGGTCAGCGCTGGGCCGCTGGTGTCCAGGATTACGGTCTTTTGCCGGTCTTTGGCTATGCGGATCAGGGTGGCGTAGATGTCTGGCGGGGCGCCCTGGGGGATACTGCCGGATAGGGTGATTACGTTGCTTTTGTCTACAAGGGCTTCGTATTTTTTCAGGAAGGCTTCGATCTCTTCTTCGGTTACCGGTTCGCCGGGTTCCAGGAATTCGGTGGAGACCCCGTCCCGGGACAGGATGTTCAGACAGTTCCGGGTTTCTTTTGCCGTGTGGACGAAGTCGTAGGCGATGCCGGCTTTGCTTAGCATCTCTTCCAGGAGGGCGCCGGCATGGCCGCCGCAGAAACCGGTGGCCAGTATCTCTTCCCCGCATATTTGGATTACGCGGGCTACGTTTAAGCCTTTTCCTCCGGCTGTGTTGTTACAGCTTTTTACCCGCATTACGGTCCCTTTTTCAACGTCCTCGACCTGATAGGCTTTGTCAATGGATGTGTTCAGAGTGACTGCTGTTATCATATGGGCCTCCTATTTTTTGGTGTAACCGTTCCAGCCCGGGATCTCTCCTCCCAGGTCCCACAGGTCTTCCCAGTCGTCGGCGCCTTCCCAGAGGAATACCTGGCCTTTGATCAGACGGCAGTTTTTGTCCACGCCCTTTAGAAGCTCTAATTCTTCTTCCGTCAGAGGGTCTTCGAAGCTGCAGCGAAGATTTCCCATGTATTGGTCCCGATGGACGGAGAAGGGGATGGGGGTATGGCCTCTTTGAACCGCCCATTTCAGGCATATAATGGCCGGGTGCACGCCGTGGGCTTTTGCGATCGCCTGTACTTCCGGCAGCTCGATGTCCGCGATGTCGTCCGGGGTTTTGTCCCTGTCCGGGCGTGTCGGGGAACCGATGGGGCAGAAGCCGATGATCTGGATGTCATTCTCTTTGCAGAAATCATATAGCTCCGGCTGCTGGAAACAGGGGTGCAGTTCCATTTCGTTGACGGCCGGCTTGATGCGGCAGTCTCTTAAAATCAACTGGAGCTTCGGAATCGTTACATTGGATACGCCGATGTGTTTTACCAGTCCCATGTCTACCAGGCGCTCCATCTGCCGCCAGCATGCCATGAATTCTTCATGGATATACGGCCTGGAATTGGGATTTCTGGTGTCTACATCGCAGCCTGGCGGATGATAGTTGGGGAAAGGCCAGTGGACAAAATACAGATCCAGATAATCCAGCCGCAAATCTTTTAATGTTTGGGCGCAGGAGAGCAGCACATCGCCTTTTCCGTGCATGTCGTTCCATAATTTGGAGGTGACGAACAGTTCTTCCCTCTTGATACCGGCTTTCATGGCGTTTTCTAACGCCACTCCTATTTTGTCTTCGTTCCCGTAACAGGAGGCGCAGTCGATCAGCCGGTAGCCGGATTTTACCGCGTCTTCCACCGCGTTCGCTATGTCGTCCGCGCCAAACCGGTCGGAGCCGAAGGTTCCGATGCCGATTCCGGGCATTTTGGCTCCGGTGTACAGGGTTCTTTGCGGTACTTCCGCGGGATTGACCGCATCTTCACGAATCACATCATTTCCCATTTTGATTAACCTCTTTTCTACTAAATTTGATTGTATTGATGAATTTTTTATTTCTCTTGCTCTTGGTTTTGAAAGGTATTCCTTGTTTGCTCCGGGCGAATGGCCCGCCTTATGCTTCGGAATCAATCAAAAGCTTTCCCTTGACCTGCCCGGGCACCTGATACATTGCAAACGCCTCAGCAATCCGGCTCAGGGGAATCTTCCTGTAAATCAGGGATTCGTCGAATTTCAGCTCCCCTGTTTTAAAGTAATGAGCCGTCAGTTCCCACTCTCTGCCCGGGAACGGCGCGCTGTAGGACATCCAGGAGCCGGTCAGGGTAAATTCCTTCCGGTTCATATTTTCCCAATCCTTCACGGTGAAGGTCAGTTCTTTTGTGGGCGTCCCGATAAAACATACCTGCGCCTTATTTCCGGCCGCTTCAAACGCCATATGCATCGTGGCCGTGTTTCCGGCGGTTTCATATACATAGTCATATCCTCTTCCGTCCGTCAGGGCCAGCGCTTTTTCCATATAATTTTCTTCCAGTGTGTTGATGACGTCATCCGCGCCCAGTTTTTTGGCAAGGGAGAGACGTTCCTCACTGATGTCGAACACCACGACTTTGCGGGAACCGAAGATCTTCGCCCACTGCATAGTGAACAGCCCGATGGTTCCGCCTCCCAGGATCGCAACCGCGCCGCCTCCCTGGTAGTTTACCCGCAGCAAGCCGTGAAGGGCCACGGTAGACGGCTCGAAAAAAGCTCCCTGCTCAAAGGATACGTTCGCTCCGAATTTTACCGCGTTGCGCTCCGGCACCACCACGTATTCCGCGAAACTTCCATATTCTCTGGAACCGATGAAGCTATAATTCTTACACAGTGAATAGTTTCCCTTCTGGCAATCCTCACACTGCATGCATGGTACCAGCGGTACGCCGGCCACCCGGTCGCCCGGCTTCACACCGGTCACACCTTCGCCGGTCTTTTCCACCACTCCGGAAAACTCATGCCCCAGCACATTGGGAAAGAAATGGCAGGCATCCCCATTTACTCTCGGAACATCGGAGCCGCAGATCCCGGTATATTTTACCTTAATCAGAACCTGACCGGCCTTGGGGGAAGGCGTCGGTATCTCCTCGTAACGGATATCCTCTCTTGCGTGAACAACTCCTGCTTTCATGATCTAACCTCACTTTTTCGTTTTCATATATCATTCATAGTGCCAATGAATTCCACAGGTTTCTATTGCATAGCGCTCTGACGTCGGCGTGCCGCGTCAGTAATATTTTCAGTGATATTTATGGAAGGTTTCCTTCAGATCCTCATATAGCTCCAGATAAAGCTCCATGGATTTCTGATAGAACCGGTGTTTTTCCATATCCGGCTTATGTTCTCTGGTGATTACGATCGTCTCCTTCACCGCCTGAGCGAAGCTTTCATATACGCCCACGCCCACACCGGCCAATATCGCCGCTCCCAGGGTGGTCGCCGTATCCGAAGTGGGCACCTTGATCGTTTTTCCGGTTACGTCGGCTTTGATCTGGGTCCACAGTTGGCTGTTGGCAGCTCCTCCCATGGCGACCAGTTCCTCTACCTGCACGCCGGTTTCCGCCGCGGTGGACAGATTATGCTGCAGCGCAAACGCCACGCCTTCCAGCGCCGCCCGCACCATATGTCCTCTGGTCTTGTCAAATCCCAATCCATAGAACACTCCTTTGGCATCCGGGTCCCAGATCGGCGAGCGCTCGCCGGACATATAGGGCAGGAAGACCACACCGTCGCTTCCGGCCGGAATCTTCTCCGCCAGCGCGGTCAGGTCATCAAAGGAATCCCCGGCTCCCAGTTCCTGCCTGAACCATCTCAGAACTCCGCCTCCGCCTACCGTACCGCCCTGAAGAAGCCACAGATCCGGCACCACATGAGGGCCTAAGATCAGCTTCGGGTGCGGCGTCGCCCGGTCCACGCAGATGCTCATGCCGCCCGCCTGGCCGCCCTGCTCCTGCGTCTGCCCCGGCAGGTATACCCCGGCTCCCAGCGTTCCGCACGCCGCGTCCAGTCCCCCCGCGACTACCCGGGTTCCGGGCGCCAGTCCGGTCTGCGCCGCGGCTTCGGCGCTGACTGTCCCGATCACTTCATGGCAGGCAAAAAGCTGCGGCACCTTATCCACGGAAAGCCCCATATCCTTGGCCAGTTCCGCGTCATAGCGAAGCCCGTTAATATCGAAGAAATGTAATCCGTATCCCTGGCAGACCTCCTGGGACATTACTCCGGTCAGCTTCATCCCGATATAACTGTTGCTCTGCAGAAATTTATCGGTTCTTTTATAGACTTCCGGCATTTGTTCTTTGAACCATATCATTTTTGGAGTGGTATAGGACGGTTCAAATCCATTGCCCGATACTTCGAAGATCCGGTCGAACCCGATCTCCCGCGTCACCCGGCCGGCGATCTCTCTCGCTCTTATATCCATCCAGATCGGTGTGTTATGTAGGCATTTTCCTTCTCTATCTACCGGTATGCAGGACCAGCTCTGGCCGTCTATCCCGATACCCGCGATCTGATCCGGCCGTATACGGGCCGTTTCGATAGTCTCCCGGATTCCTTTGCAGATCGCAGCCCACCATTCCTCCGGATCCTGCTCCACCCAGCCCGGCTTCGGATAGTAGACCGGATATCCCTGGTTCGACTGGGCCAAAACCTTTCCGGAAGGCTCAAACAGCGCCACTTTACATGCTGATGTTCCAATATCAATTCCCAATAATAACTGATCCATCCTGATCCTCCGCTATCGCCTTAACCTTCAGGCTTTGCCGTCACACCCGCAGACTTTCATGCGGTTCATGACCAGCTGTTTCACATTTTCCCGTCCCACAGCGCCGTATTTCTTCGGATCGAAAGTTTCCGGCGCCTCTGCCAGCACTTTTTTTACACCGTCGCTGTAAGCGATCCGCAGTTCCGTCGCAAAATTCACCTTGCATATTCCTCTTTTGATACTCTCTTTTACGGCTTCATCGGACAATCCGGACGCGCCGTGGAGTACCAGCGGAATTTCCACGACTTTGCGGATCTCGCTCAGACGGTCCAGGTCCAGCCTGGGTTCCCCGCTGTACACGCCATGCGCGGTTCCGATCGCCACAGCCAGCGAGTTCACCCCTGTCCTTTCCGCGAATTCACAGGCTTCCATCGGATCGGTATAACCACCGTTTCCGCCATCCAGATCGTCTTCTTTTCCGCCCACTTTGCCTAATTCCGCTTCCACGGAAACCCGGGACGGCGCGCACGCATCTACCACCCGCTTCGTGACCGCTATATTCTCCTCGAATACGCTGTGGGACCCATCGATCATAATGGAAGTATATCCCACGCGAAGCGCCTGCATGGCCAGCTCGAAGCTGCTGCCGTGATCCAGGTGGATCGCAACCGGAACCCTGGAATTTTTCGCTGCGGCCAGCGCATTGGCGTAGTAGTAATCCAGGCCGGCATATTTTACCGTAGAAGGGGTCGTCTGCATAATAACCGGAGCGTTTAATTCCTCCGCCGCCGCCAGGACCGCCTGCACCATCTCCATGTTTTCTACATTAAAGGCGCCTACCGCATATCCTCCGTTTCTTGCATCCAGTAACATTTGTTCTGTTGTAACCAGTGGCATAATCTTCTCTCCCTTTCTTTTATTAATCGCTTTTTCCTTCTTCTATAGGTTTATATGTAGATAAATGGAAAGCGGATCTCGTTGTATCAATTCTTTTCATCTTTTCAATTCGTATCAGATCCGGATATGCTGTTTGAAAATGATTTACAGCTTTATCCGGTGATTTCCCGAATGGAATCCCCGCAGATCAGTTCCGTCTTCAGATGAACGCTAACCGGTTCGCCCTCTATGTCAAATTCCAGGCGTTTCAGCATTAATTCCGCGGCCTGTTCCGCGATCTCATCCATGGGCTGCACCACCATCCACAGTTTGGGCCGGATGACCTGGGAAAGCATCATATTATCAAATCCGACTATCGATATATCCTCCGGGAACTTAAGCCCGCTCTCATTTAACGCCACAATGGCTCCCAGCGTAATCTCGTAATTACTCAGGAAGACCGCCGTAGGACGTTCTTCCATCTCCAGCAGCTCCTGCATCCCACGGTATCCGTGCTGTACCGAAAGTTCTCCCCGCTTGATGAGTCCGTCCTCAATCTTTTGGTTGGCGCTCTCAAGCGCCTCAAAGTAACCCCGAAGCCGTTCTCTTGCCGTATACTCCTGGTCACCGCCGCAGATCATACCGATTCTCTGGTGGCCTTTCTCAATCAGTACCGAAACCGCCCCCCTAACCGCTTCGCGGTTATCGACCAAGACGGTATCAAACATGCCGTTACCAAAGGTACGGTCTATTAATACAACCGGAACCTTCCTCTCCACCGCCGGCTTTAAATACTCCGCGTTGCCCGACGTGGGCAGGGTGATAATCCCGTCCACCCGCTTACTCAGAAGAAAGCGGATCTCCTGCTCCTCCAGCTTCAGATCTCCCCGGCAGTCACACACGATCGTCCCATAATCGTGCTGCCGCAGGATGTCTTCTATCCTGGCTATAATCGTACTGGCAAATATATTGTCCAAATGGTGGATCAGTACACCGATCGTCTTAGTCTTGTTCTTGGCCAGCCCCCTGGCCACTTCGTTGACCTCATAGTGAAGTTCACGGATCGCCTGCTCAATCAGCGCCCGGTTCTCCGGCAGTACGTTGCCGCCGTTCAGATATTTGGACACTGTAGCCAGGGACAGCCCGGTCATTTTTGTAATATCTCTTATGGTAGCTGCCACCGAAATCCCTCCTGTTCTTTCTCGCAAGAGCGAACCGGTTCGCTCTTTAGGTTTATCATATACTTTGGTTATGAAAATGTCAATCATTTCTTCTCATTCTTTGTTGCGAAAATAGCTCCTACTTTTGATTCCGCAAATGCAGATAAACCGTATTTTTGGACAATCCCAGCATCTCCGCCACCTGTCCGACCCCATCCTTCAGGTTGAAGATCCCCCGTTCGTTCAGCCGCGAGATAATCTCCTTATTCACATTGCTGGGGGAGATATCCTTGTCACTGATTACCGTAGCCTTTTCCTGAATCACAGCCTTCTCGATGACCTCGGACACATTTTCCGCGAAAGTCTCCGACACGCTGTCATTTTTTACATCCGGCGAAAACGAATGGATCAGGGAAGACAGCGGCATATCCAGATAGAAATTCATGCACATCAGGCCGATAATCCTGCCGCCCTCACCGCGGATCGCGATGGTGCTGGCTTTTATGGGCGCACCGTTTTTATTTTTCGCAAAATAAGTGGCGTAAGGCATCCGCTCGTCCTGACTGATATTAGCGAGCATAGTCAACGCCAGATCCGTAATCGGAGCTCCTTCTTTGCGGCCGGTATAATGGCCGTTGATGATTTTGATTACCGACTGGTCCAGGTTTTCCAGACTGTGCAGGACAATCTCATACCCCTCACCCAGATAATCAGAGAGCCCTTCCACATATGTTTTAAAAGCTTCCAGGATTGCATGGTCTGTCTCTGTCAACACCATATTCTGCTCATATTTCATTATGACCCCTCCTGCCAGATTATCCTAAGATTAACAATAAAATATTACAGCACGAAACGCCTTCTTGTCAATTCCGGACGGCAAAGGGCCGCTGCTCTGTAGATCTGTCATCTACTTTGCAGCAGCCCCTGTATTTAGTATGTTATGAGACGCCTTTGTGCTGTAGCCTCATTTTCACTCGATGGCATTCGCAATTACAAAGAGCATATCGCCCGGCTCCACACCGCCGTGCACCACCATATTCGTCATCAGGCCATTGCACGGACAGATATCCCGGTGTATGACATCACCGTTCCAGTCAATGGTGTAGCCTAACTCCTGGCCCTCATAGACCAGATCGCCGCTCTTGATATTGATGAAGTGAAGCCCGCCTTTCTGAGCGAAGAGCACATTGCCTCCGGAATACACCGTGGGCTCTACCACCACAGGTTCGCCTTCCAGCATACCGATGGATTTCATTACATTTCTCAGCGCGTCGCAGGCAAAATCCACATGCTCCTTTACCAGCTTGCCCTCTCCGCCGATCTCGAAGAACACGGAGGGAATCCCGCGGTGATTGGCTTCCGCAACGGCGCAGCCGCGGCCGGGATAGTTGGGCATCTGCGGGATCGTGCCCTGGGGTACTTCCCAGATCTTCTCGGACATGAACATTCTGGCCAGTTTTCTCGTCTTCTCATCCACCGGCTCTCCGATGGGCAGAATCTCGATATTCATATCCAGATCCTCATGCAGTTCACCGCCGTGCATATCCACATGCCAGTCAGCGATAGAGATAAAGGTATTAAAGATCCGTTCAGCAGCCTGCTTCGTGGGGGATATTCCCAGGTGCAGCTGATCCTTACCGGAGTCCTCGCCTTTCTGCTCACCCGTAGGGAATGCCGAGTTCATATTCACGCCGTCCAGCGGGGAACGGTTGGCATACTTGAACTGCAGCCCCATTACATTTTCTACGTGGACCAGGATCAGGGTTCCCGCCACGTCCTTCGGATCGATCTCGTTGGAGAGACGGAGCGTCGCCGCCATGCCGATCAGCTCATTGGGATGAACCCCCGCCGTGATCGTCAGGGTCGGACCGTCCTTCGCCCCGTTGATGACAGTGACCGGAACTTCGATCTTATTGACCGTCATTTCAGCGGCCAGGAAGTTCCATTTTAATTTTGTTCCCTTCGGTATTTCCCGATTATCAATTAACACGAACTATCATTCCTTTCTGATTTAAACTTTTTTATCCTGCGCTTATGCGCCAAAGATGGTGCCGATCAGGATTCCACAGATATTTCCGATCACGTTGCCCAGAGTACCTACCAGGATTCCGGGAACAACCAAGCTGTCCCATCCTTTCGCGATAGCCAGGGCCGCCGCGGTGGAAGCTCCGCCCACATTGGCATTGGAGGCAACCATAGCGTCCTCGATTCCGAATTTGAGCAGTTTTGTAAATACCAGCGTCACGATAATATTTACGCCGACGATGATGATACAGCACACGAAGAAGATAGGCGCGTCATTTACCAGCAGACGCAGGGAGACCGGCGCGCTCATGGTAGCGAAGAACATATAGATAAAATAGGTTCCGAATTCCTGCGCTCCCTTTATTTCATTCAGCTGTTTATGGAAAACAGTTGCCGCCACCACCGCAATGAGCGTGATGATCAGGTACTTGCTGCCCAGCAGCGCGTTACAGAAATTCAGGAAGAAATTGCCGGTGGGGATCGCCGCCGAGAAGAAATCCGCCAGGGGCGTGGACACCGCCACGATAACCACGGAAATGCCCAGTGCCAGCGCGATATCCTTCAGGGAGATTTCCTTACGGGACCAGTAATTCGCGGCGTTGGTTTTGCCGTTTGCGTTCTGTCCTTCAACGGTTGCCAGATGATCTTCGATGGGATGACGGAAATGCCGTTTAAAGAATGCCATGCTGGGAATCGTCATCAATGCAAAGAAGAAAAACATCATGGTGATCGCGTCCGCCACATTGGCTGTGGAAACCATAGTTCCGCTGGCGCCGTAATTTTCCGCCATAGCCACAAAGTTGATTCCTCCGCCTATGTAGGAACCGGTAATCATTGCCAGGAATTTGCCCACTTCAGGGATAAACCGGCCTACCGTGAAAAACGCAATGACAGAGCCCAGCATCGTGCCGCAGGCGCTGAGCAAAAACAGGATTAACAGCCGTCCGCTGTTTTTCGCAATTTCCCGGATATTCGCCCTGAACAGCAGCAGCGGCAGGGCCATGGGAACCAGATAGGTGCCCACAAATCCGTAAGCAGGCGCATCCTCCGGTATGATCCGCAGGTTGGATAAAATCAGTGTCGTCAGCAGCACCAGGATACAGCCGGTCAGCTTCGCGGCCCATTTGTACCTCTGCTCCAGACAGATTGCAAGGGCGACAATGCCACACAGCACCGCCATCAAACCAATATTGTTGTCTACTGAAATCAACGTACTTGTACTCATGCTTTCTCTCTCCTCCACTTCCTCATTTGCCTAAAAACTCATCTCATTGCTTAACTTCCCTTTCTCCGGCAATCCCGTTCAGAACCCCGGCGATACGCTTAAGGGCCTGACGGGCCGCTTCCTCGTCCCCAAGACAACCGTGGATAATCCGCAGACAGCCTGCACCCTGGCTTCCGTATGCTTTGCCGTCGTTGACCGCCACACCGGCCTCCTTAAGGATTCTGTCCACGATCTCGGTGGAATCCCCCAGGGCAGATACATCAAGCCAGCAGTAAAACGCCGATTCAGGCCGGTACATCCGAACGCCCGGAATACCGGACAGTTCTTCCCAGGCCATGTCTCTGCGCCGCTCAAAGGCCCGAATATTTTCCTGCAAAAACGCGGGATGCCGGAAAGCCTCCAGCGCCGCGATCTGAGAGAGGGTATTCGTCGCCCCGAGAACATTCACCGCCGCTCCGTGGAACACATCCATCACCCGGTCGTCCGCAACCAGATAACCCACACGGAACCCGCTCAGTCCCATTCCTTTGGAAATAGAGCATACGGTCACCGTCCGCTCCCACATTCCGGGAAGCGCGGCGGGGGAGACAAACTCTATCCCATCGAACACCGAATCCTCAAAGGCCTGATCCACAATAAGCGCCAGGTCTTTCTCCACCACAAGCCTGGCCAACTCTTCCAGCCCTTCCCTGCAAAAAACGGTGGTGGTCGGGTTGTTGGGATGGGTCAGGACGATAGCCTTTGTCTTCGCCGTTACCGCGCGGGCGAAGGCGTCCACATCCAGCTGATACCCATTTTCCCGGTCTAACGGTACCGGAACCGCCGTAGCGCCCAGCAGCTGTACGTTCAGAAAATTATTCGGATAGCTTGGATCCGGCACCAGCACTTCGTCCCCAGGACCTATAAACGCGCTCATGGCAAAAAACAGGCCGGAATCCGAACCAGGGGTGATAATAATATTCCGTCTGGGGTCCGCACAGATCCGGTTGAAATTCTTTAACTTCACCGCTAATTCCTGCCGCAGCTCCAGAGAACCGATGGGCATGGTATAGTGGGCGGGAAATCCGGTTTTTACAGCTTCCGTCAGAACCTTCTGAATGTGCGGCGGAATAGCCGGGTCCGGATAAAAAGGATCCGCCCATCCCATCAGCGTGACCTGTCCCTCCATGGAAGCAAAACTGTCGCCCACATCAGCCTTCGTCACTTTGGAAAACAGGCCGCCTTCCACTCCCCGGTACCGCTCCGCAATCTTAACTGACATAGCAGGACCTCAACAAAGTGCGATGGCGTCAATCTCCACCAGCGCGTCTTTCGGAAGTCTGGACACCTCTACCACAACCCGGGCCGGGGGTTCATCGGGGAAGAAACCGGCGTAAACTTCATTGATCGCGGAAAATTTATCCATGTCCCGGATAAACAGGCAGCATTTCAGAATCTTTGAACGATCTGAACCGCCGGCCTCCAAGATCGCCATAACATTTTTCATCGACTGGGCCACTTGTTCCTCCACCGTTTCCGGCATCACCCCGGTCACAGGATCCAGCGGCAGCTGCCCCGACACACACACAATGCCGGCTCCCTTCGTTGCCTGGGAATACGGCCCGATCGCTCCCGGAGCCTTCTCGGTGGATACAATTTCTTTTTCCATGATTTTCTCCTTTCGTGCGTTTTCCCGCACACAGGGATGGATGAACATTTTGTTCAGCCTTGGTCCCCTTCTTTTCCTCACTAAATCATTACAGTGTTACTATTTTCATTATAGGTCCCCCTGTACAAGATGTCAATTAAATACGTTATTATTTTTTATTCATTGTGCATTTTTTAAGATACATTTCCCTATCCGCTGAATTTTTTTGCAATGATGTGAATCTCTTGTATATTGACCGCCACTGTGCGGCCAATGAAGTTTTTACCCCATAGGCGCACTTTTCTACAGAATAAAACCCCCTAGAGGGCCAGGTGCAAACAACCGCATCCTGGCCCTCTAGGGGTTTCTTTATAAATTTATATCGTCAAAAAACTTATCTAACTAATTTGAACTGCGGGCCATAGGCTGCGCATGCTCTGAAATCCTGTCCTTCTTTGTCCATGCCGAATGCGTTCCAGCTGGCGGGACGGAAGATCTTGTCGTCCGGTACGTTGTGCATTGCTACCGGGATGCGGAGCATGGAGCACATGGTGATCAGATCCGCGCCGATATGTCCGTAGCTGATCGCACCATGGTTAGCGCCCCAGTTGTTCATTACATCATAAGCGGTCTTGAACGCGCCTTCTCCGGTCGTTCTGGGAGCGAACCAGGTACAAGGCCATGTATAGTCGGTTCTCTTCCATAAAATGTCGGTCACTTCTTCAGGAAGGGCTACGGTCCAGCCTTCTGCGATCTGAAGCATCGGCCCAAGGCCTTTAACAAGATTCAGACGGATCATGGTGGCAGGCATTTCTGCTTTGGTTACGAATCTGGAGGAGAAGCCGCCGCCACGGAAATATCCGTTGTCAGCCGGGTTCCAGGTAGTCGCTTCCATGATCGCTTTCTGGTCTGCTTCGGTTACATCCCACCACTGTTTCATAACTGCGTTGCCGTTCTCATCTTTTGCTTCTCCGCAGGCATCCAGGCAGGCTGCGCCGGAGTTGATCAGATGGATGAATCCGCCGGCATCTTTCGCAACGCCTTCCAGATCATATCCGGTAGCTTTCTTAACTGCCTCCGGGCTCCAGTAGGTACGCACGTCAGCGAAGATCTGAGGACGGTTGGTCAGAAGTTTCATGAACATCATGCCAAGGCCGTTGAGAACGTCATTCTCCGTAGCCAGTACGTAGGGCTCTCTCGCTCCCTCCCAGTCGAAGGAGGTATTTAACATCGCCTCTGCGAAATCGCAGTTGGGATAGAAGTCTGTCCACTGTCTCTGTCCCTGGAAACCGGCAGCCAGAGCGTTGTGTCCGCACATTTCTTCCTCGCGGCCTGCCGGAAGGTTCGGATTGCCGTTCATCAGGTCTTTGATGATCACCATCATCTTGACTACGAACTCCCATGCTTCGTCTTTCTCTTCTCTGGTCTTCTGCAGACCTTCCGGATTCTTGTCGAATCCTTCTTTGCAGTTAGCCTTTGTCCAGGCCAGAGCTTTCTGGAATTCCGCTTCGTCATAGATGCCTTCTGTCATACGGCGGATGATCTCCACCTCATCGACAGATTCCACACGCATGCCAAGATATTCCTCGATAAACGCAGGATCAATGATAGATCCGCCGATACCCATACAGATGGAACCGATCTGCAGATAGGACTTCCCTCTCATGGTAGCGCAGGCTACTGCCGCACGGCCGAATCTCAGTAATTTTTCTTCAACATCAGCAGGAATGCTGGTATCGTCTGCATCCTGAACATCATGTCCGTAGATGCCGAACGCCGGAAGGCCTTTCTGCGCGTGAGTTGCCAGAACGCTGGCCAGATATACGGCTCCGGGTCTCTCTGTTCCGTTGAATCCCCATACGCCTTTGATGGTATTGGGATCCATGTCCATCGTTTCCGCACCGTAGCACCAGCAAGGGGTTACGGTTAAGGTAATGTCAACGCCTGCTTTTTTAAATTTCTCAGCACATGCGGCGGTCTCGCCCACACGGCCGATGGTTGTATCGGCGATGATAACTTTTACCGGTTCGCCGTTGGAATATCTCAAGTTCTCTTCAAACAATTTCGCGGCAGCTTTTGCCATGTTCATGGTCTGATCTTCCAGAGATTCTCTGATCTTTAACGCACCTCTACGTCCGTCAATGGTGGGTCTGATACCAATCACAGGATAATCACCAATTAATCTGCTCTTTGCCATTTCTTCTTACCTCCATAATATTTTTCTTTCAACGTTTTCCACAATGGATATGTAGAAATCTTTAACCAGATATGCTAATTATACAACATGTCTGTCAAAAACACACGTAAAAAATTGTTCGGATATAGACAATTTTTGTGATGATTCTCTGGACTTTTCTATACACTCCTGCTATAATCAAGGAAATATCCCAGCAGGGGCGGGATACCCGCGCCCGGGAGGTGCATGATGAAAGCATTTCACGAAGTGCGCAGATACGCCACAGAATTCATGGTTTGGCACAAATCGTACAAAGACATCAGTTTTTTGGCGCATTGGCACAAAGAAATCGAAATGATCTATATTCGCTCCGGCAGCGCAAAGTTGAGCGTTACCGATCAGAGTTTTTATGCCAAAGCCGGGGATTTGGTCATCTGCGACAGCGGGGATATTCACTACAGCGATTCTTATCAGATGGACAATTGTTTGGATTTCTTGATATTTGATACAAATCTCATCAGTTCCCACTATACAAATTCACATTTTCAGCACCCGTGTGTGACCAGAGAACAGCTGGAAGCATACGGTTTATTTGACATGCTGGAACGTCTGCTGGATCTGATTGACGATGAAATGGAAAGCCAAAAGCCCTATTATCAGGATGTGGTAACCGCGTCGATCCGCCAGTTCTGGTATCTGCTGAAACGCAATGTCCCGACCAGCGACACAGCCATGCAGAGTCAGAACCGCCGGCTTGTCATGTTGGATGATCTGCAGCAGCTGCTCTCCTATATGGAAGAGCATTATATGGAGAACATCACCTTGGAATTCGCGGCGGCCAGGATGCATTTCAGCGAGAGCCATTTCTCGAAAATATTCAAGAAGCTGACCGGCATTAATTTTGTCATCTATCTGAATATGATCCGTGTGGAAAAAGCCGCGGATCTTCTCAGGACCTCCAACGATAAGATCACCGACATCGCGTTCAACTGCGGTTTTAACAACGTCAGGACCTTCAACCGTGTCTTCAAGGAAATGACAGGCTATACTCCCACCGAATTTTCCGCAATGCCCGATAAAGGCGCCTACAACCTGACCTACTATAAGCATAAATCAACGGAAAAGCAGTACATGGACAAAGAGCCCATGACCATCATCAAAAATACCGAAATCATGCAGTAAGGAGTGCTTATGGAAATGGAAACCCAACCGATTCTCTACCGGAAACGCCTCATCCCCTCTGAATGTTTCGAATTAAAAGACGATCAGATCCTCTACCGGGATGACCGGATTATCGTAACGAAATGGAATACCATCCGTCCCAAAAAGGACCTGGATCACGGGTATTCCTGCTATTTTATGAAAAAGGGATTCAAGGTCAGCCGCTTTTACGGCCATGAAAACCAGCACGTCTGCTGGTATTGCGACATCATCGACACCGCCTACGACGCGGAGCTGAACGCCTATACCTTCACCGATCTGCTGGTGGACGTCATCCTAACCCCTGACGGAAGCATCAAAGTCGTGGACGTGGACGAGCTGGCCGACGCCATGGAAAATAAATTAATCTCCCAGAGCATGCTGCTGCGCGCCCTGCGGCGGCTGGATTATCTGCTGTCCATCATCTACCAGGACCGCTTTGGCGATCTCCAGCGCGAGATCTTAACCCGGGAATAACCAAAAGGCCCAAAAGGGGACATGTCCATTTCGGTTTGGGACATGTCCATTCCAAAATAGACATGTCCCAAATTAATCAAACGCTTAAGGAATGCGAGTACCTATTATGAACTTCGAGCAATGTTTTAAAGAATCCCGGACTATGTTAATGGAAGCCGCTCTGGGAGAAAGACTAAAGAGAGAATACGGTCTGGCCATCGATGGCCCAGTTGCGATGGCAGATCTCATCTGTCACAAAACCGGCAAATCTGCCCTGTGTAAGTTATGGCTGGAATATTTATCCATTGCGGAAGAATACCATCTGCCTTTCTTAGCCACCACCCCGACCAGACGCGCCAATCAAACCCGGGTTCTCTCGGCCGGCTATGATTCTGCCCTCTTGTATGAAAATGTCAGTCTCCTGAAAGAGATTCAAAGTACTGCCGCAACTCCAATGTTTGCAGGCGGCCTGATGGGCTGCAAAGGAGACGCCTACACCGGCAAGGGCAGTCTTTCTGCTCAAGAAGCATATCGTTTCCACGCATGGCAGGCGGATGTCTTCGCCCGGGCCGGCGTGGACTTTTTATTTGCGGGAATTATGCCCGCATTGGAAGAGGCAAAAGGCATGGCGATGGCAATATCCGACACCGGACTTCCCTACATCATCAGCTTTACCATCACACCGGACGGGCGTCTGATCGACAATACAACGATCGACAGCGCCATTCGTTCCATCGATCAGCACGTGAAACGCCCCCCGCTCTGCTACATGACCAACTGCGTACATCCCGACATCCTGTCCCGCGCCTTATCCCACGACTTTAACCGTACATTAAATGTTCAGACACGTTTTCTGGGTATCCAGGCCAACGCCTCCCCCTTAACTTACGAGGAACTCGACGGCTCCCATGATTTAAAATGTTCGGACCCCGTCTCCCTGGCGCAAAGCATGATTCAGGCAAAACGTAAATTTGGCCTGCGCATATTAGGCGGCTGCTGCGGGACAGACGGGAATCACCTGCGGGAAATCGCGAAATCCTTGGGCGGATGACAGCTGCCAGCCCTTGCTCTCCCAAGGAGACACAAAAGAACCCCAGAGCCGGAAGCATCCCAGGATTCCATCCGCTGGCCCCAGCCGGTAACGGAGAGTTCCCTCATACCTGAGAATGAACCGCTCCTCTACCCTCTAAACGCTAAATCTTATCTCCCGGTTAGTCCTCTTATACTGGTAATACCGCACCCCCGCCGCATCCAGCATTCGTTTCGAAGCCAGTACGGAAGGCGTGTCGGCGTATTTATCACAATCATAGACGATCGTCTTGATCCCGCTTTGAATAATCGCCTTGGCGCATTCGTTGCAGGGAAACAAAGATACATAGAGTTTCGCCCCCTCGAGGCTGCCTCCCCGGTAATTGAGGATCGCATTCAGCTCGCTGTGGGTGGTATAGAAGTATTTGTTATCCAGCGGATCGCCTTCCCGGGCCCAGGGGAATTCGTCATCTGAGCAGCCAATGGGAAATCCGTTGTATCCCATGGAAAGGATCTTGTTGTCCGGGCTGACGATACAGGCCCCTACCTGGGTGCTTGGATCCTTGGAACGCATTCCCGACAGAATCGCAACTCCCATAAAATATTCATCCCAGCTTATATAATCTTCTCTTTTATTACTCATGCACCTGCTCCTTTATCCAAAACAAACATCAACGGACGGCTTGTTGCTTATTTCGTTCCGAATATGCGGTCTCCCGCGTCTCCCAGTCCCGGAACGATATATCCATGGTCATTCAGATGATCGTCCATGGCTCCAATGTAAACATCTACATCCGGATGGACTTCCTGCATCTTCTTCAGCCCCTCCGGCGCCGCGATGATACACATGAACCGGATATTATTCACACCCTTGTCTTTTAACATCTGGATCGCCGCCACAGAGGAACCTCCGGTGGCCAGCATCGGATCTACCACGAACACTTCTCTCTCGGAACAATCCGCAGGAAGCTTGCAGTAATATTCTACGGGATTTAACGTCTCCGGATCGCGGTACAAGCCGATATGTCCGACTTTAGCCGCAGGAATCATGGTCAGCATACCGTCAACCATACCCAATCCTGCACGGAGGATCGGCACAATCGCCAGCTTCTTTCCCTGAAGTTCCTTTACCGTAGTGGTACAGATCGGCGTTGTGATTTCCACATCCTGCAGTTTCAGGTCCCTGGTCGCCTCATAGCACATCAGCATGGCGATCTCGCTGATCATCTGGCGGAAGTCCTTCGAACCCGTATCGATCTTGCGGATTAAACCGATTTTGTGCTGGATCAGCGGGTGATCCATTATCATTACTTTTGACATGTGTCTCCTCCTGATTGTATATTTTTAATTTTTATCTACTTCTTATAATAACTCTCATCCGTACAAAATATCTTTCTCATTACATTCAGATATCTTCTTCTATCTGCCGGATTCTTCTCATATGCCGTTCGTCGCCGGAAAATTCCGTGTGCAAAAACGTATCCACGATTTTCACAGCAAGGCCGGGGCCGACGACCCGTCCTCCCATCGCCAGTATATTGGCATCGTTGTGAAGCCTGGTAGCTTCCGCGCTGAAACAGTCGGAGCAGAGCGCTGCCCGTATTCCCTTCACTTTATTTGCCGTAATGGAAATACCGATCCCGGTTCCGCAGATCAGGATTCCCTTTTCACACTCTCCGTCCGCCACCGCGTGTGCGACTGCTTTGGCGTAAACCGGGTAATCGCAGGCTTCCTCGTTGTAACTGCCGAAATCCTTATATTCCAGTTTTTGGTCCTCCAGATATTGCTTAATTTCCTGTTTCAGCTCATAGCCGCCATGGTCACTGCCCAATGCGATCATTATGGTTCCTCCTCATTCCAATTTTCTACCAACAGGGTAACCAGACGATACAGTTCCTCATAACATTCCCCGTAATCCGTAAGCGGTCCGCCGTAAGGGTCCGGGATTTCTCCTTCTTCTCCTACCAGAGATTTCAGTGTATATACATTTAACGCCTTCGTATAGCCCATTAGTACCTTCTGTTTCTGCTCTTCATCCATAGTGATGATCAAAGTATCCTCACCGAAGTCCTCTTCCTCCAGCGGCGAAGACATATGCTGTTCCATCTTAAGCCCGTTGCTGATCATCACGGCTTCCGCCTTCTGATTCAACGGTTCCGGGAACAGGACCACCAGCCCCTTGGACTGGATTACGACCGGAGCCGTCACATGCTTGCTCTTCATGATCGCCTCCGCCATTGGCGCCCTGCAGGTATCGCTGGCACAGACAAAGATTACCTTTCGATAATTCCTAAGTTTAATCTCATTTTTTACATTTATCACATGATAACCGGCGGCTTTTAACAGCCGGTTCATGACTGCCTGTCCCAGTTCGGGCAATTCAAAGGCCTCGGAATAGATGCTGCTTACTTCTTCCCGGTCAAACTCCCGCAGAATCCGGTACAGATTCCTGGATATGGAGATCTCTTCCCTGCGGCTCCCGATACTCTTTACATCCGCGCCGATATATCTGGCTTTGGTTTCATCTGTGGCAATGACGCCGATCTTCGCGCTCTTATCCTTGCGTATCAGCTCGTTGATCTTAGCGATCACAGCCGCCTCCGATCCCTCCACGATCATCATGTCCGCCTTGGGCGCGTAATGGCGGTATTTCATGCCTGGCGCCTTGGGTTTTATATCCGGATCATCGCCCAGCAGGGACTTGTCCTCTTCCACAGTGCCGATCACTGCTTCCAGCATGTCTCTGTTAATATAACCGGGCCTCAGGATCATAGGCGGCTCTACCGTCATATCCACGATGGTGGATTCGATACCGATACCCACCGGCCCGCCGTCTATAATCAGCTCAATCTTATCACCCAGGTCCTCCATGACGTGCTCCGCCATGGTGGGGCTTGGCCTGCCGGATGTGTTGGCGCTTGGCGCGGCAATATAGCCGCCCCCCTCCCGGATCAGGGTGAGGGCAACCGGGTGGTCCGGCATCCGGACCGCCACCGTATCCAGGCCGCCTGTGGTCTCATAGGGGATCTCCTGGTTTTTATTCAGAATCATGGTCAGCGGGCCAGGCCAGAACGTCTCGGCCAGCCGCACAGCCTTTTCCGGTACCTCACTGACGATGGCCCGCAGCGCCTGGAACTCTGCGATGTGGACGATCAGCGGATTGTCCGAAGGCCGTCCCTTGGCCGCATAAATCCGGGCAGCCGCATCCTTCTGTCTGGCATCAGCTCCCAGCCCGTAAACCGTCTCCGTCGGAAATGCCACCAGGCCGCCCATACGGATAATCGAACCCGCCTGCCGCATGACTTCCGGATCTATATTTTGTTTATCCACTTTTATTATCTTTGCTTCCATTCAATTACCTCAGTTTTTTGGCTTACGCCATCCTTCGTTATTATACCACTTCATTATCGAAAGGGAAACTATTGATTTCTTCCAAATTCTTTCCGCCGCCGGCCGTTTTAGTCAGTTCGCGGCTATGTACTGCATCACGGCCATATGGACCGCCCAGGCCAGTTTCTCCTGGTAATAATCGTCCTCCAGCTTTGCCGATTCCACCCAGTTTGACAAGAATCCGCATTCGACGATCACCACCGGCGTTTCCGTCCGTTTCAGCAGATAATAACTGTCATTCGCTTTGGCCACCCGGTGATTCTCAGGATCCACAGTCCCGATCAGAGACGCCTGTATCATCTCCGCCAGTTCCTTGCCCTCGGCCGAATGAGAATAATAGAACGCCTGCGCCCCGTGCACTCCCTCTTCATGATAACTGTTCTGGTGAATACTCACCGTACAGATCGGCTTCGCACTGTCAATCACCGAGCAGCGCCGCTGCATATCCTGCACCTTTTTATTGCTGGCGCTGGAATCATACAGTCCGCCGTCACTATCCCGGGTCATGACCACCTTGATGTCATTTTCCTCCAGAAATTCCTTTAGCTGAAACGCAATTTTCAGATTTATATCCTTTTCCAATGTTCCGCTGACGCCGACTTTGCCCGGGTCCGCCCCGCCGTGCCCTGCGTCAATCACCACTACCTTCTGCTGAGCCTGTGCCTGTTTCATATTTGATACCAGAACAGCGCCCTGTCTGGACAGAAACAATACTCCCGCCAGCATCAGAACTCCCATTCCGATCTCCAGAGTCTTTCTTTTCACAAAAGCAGCTCCCACACACATTTTATATAATATATGTGGGAGCCCGCCCGATTCATGACAACAGAACGGCTGCCGTCAGTTTACATATTTCAAAATCACATCCCAGGTACTGGGCCGCTCCAGTCCCAGCCGCCACGCGGCGATACCGGCCAGATTATATTCCTTCACCAGACTTGCCTTCAGATCGATGGACTGGTCATCCTCGATCCACATTTTATAAGTAGATCCGTCCTTTTCGTACTCCACATAGTTCTGACCGATATCCTCCTGCCAAACGGGCTCCAGACCATTGACACTGATGATATCCTGCTGCGCCTGCATCCCCATCGCCTCGCTGCTTAAGTGATACGGCACGTATTCCTCGGTCAGATCCTCCGCGGCGATCTCCTCCTCCGTCTTCGGCGTCTCCTTCCACAGCCGGCTGAAGAACGGAACCGCGTTAATTACCTTATCCGCCGGAACCTCCTCCAGCGTTTTCTCGATCCCTTCCCGGACAAACGACATCGAGGCCACGGATCCAGATTCCTTGGAACCGCTGTAGTGTTCATCATAGCCCATGATAATCACATAATCCGCCACAATCCCCTGCTCCCTGCGGTCATAATGAACCGTGTGAGCCTTGGGCACATAGTTATCGACCGACAACACGATCCCATTTGCCCTGCATTTGATGGATAATTCCCGGATAAATTCTATGAAATGTTCCCCGGTCTCACCGGACAGCTCTTCAAAATCAATATTCAGGCCGTCTAACTGATACTCGATGGCGGCCGCGATCAGCTGATTGATCAGCGTCTCCCTCCTGGACGTATGGGACAGCACCTCGAAAGTGCTCACTTCTTTATTAAAATTATCCACCAGTCCCCAGACCTCCACTCCGATCTGGTGGCACTGCGTCACATAATTCTTATCCGCCAGAGAAGAGATATTTCCCTCGTTGTCCGACAAAGAAAACCAGGTAGGGGAAATCGTATTCACTCCCTTGGTATTGGTAATCAGTTCTAAAAGCTTCCCGTTGGCCTGGGCGTTGGTCACCTGATGCCAGACCAGATTGATCGGATAATCTTTGGAAATATTCGTATAGACCGGCTCTTCAAATTCACGGCTGGTAGTCTCCGCGCGCGTCTCTCCGATCTTCTTATTCAAAACATAGCCGATATAACCGTCCCCGGTCCGCACCTTCGTCCATTCCTCGATCTGCGCTTCCTCCGGCAGAACAAAAAGCTTATCGCCCTTCAACACATCCGTCAGAATCGGGCTCTTATTCCCCGCTTTCACCCGGACCTGGGTATCCCCTTTGACGTCCGCCACCTGAACCTCGCCCCACTGATAAGTGATATGGACCCGGTTCGGCTCCTGAAACGTCTCATACCCGATATTGGTAAATTTCTGAACATAATCCAGCGCAATGAACGCCTGATCTCCATCCACCTTTACGATCGCATAGCTTTCCGTATTCTTATTTTTCGAAACATAGTAATCCCTGCTTCCCACTTCCGCCTTAATAATATCCGTAGGCGTCGTATACAGCAGAACATTTTCATTAGCATCCCAATAGAACCTGGAATTGAAGTAATTCTTAACGGTATTATAATTCAGATAAACTTCTCCGTCGATCAGCTTTCCCTTATCCTCAACCACCTCATCCTGGAGCACCAATCCCACCTGATCCTCCGCCTGCAGATTAAAGTAACCTTTCAGGTCCGCACGTTCATCCGTAAAACTATATTTTTTAATCAGGCCGCTGGCCAATGTAATCGCCACAACGATCACGATCAGCAGCAGCGCTGCCAATATCGGAATCAGTTTCTTCTTCATCCCGTCAATTCCTCCTATGATAAATGTCTCAATCTCTCCCGCGTCAGATATAATGTCTCTCGACATTATATCATATTTTCCAACAACTTCATTAACTTTTTTACATGTTTACAAAAAATTAAGAGAAATTCAAAACCAAATTCAAAAGTCCCTCCAAAACTCAAATCCACAACAAATAAATTGCAAAATCACCTCAAACCACATCCCCCCGCACCAGACCCGGAACCCGGGTGATCCCGGACGGGCGGCGGAGGCCGGCTGGCCAGTCTGCTGCGGCTCCGGCCGGATACGGTTGTCACTGCCAGGGCGCCTGCCCGCGGGCTCTCCGACTACGGCTGCAGTACTGCCGGCCGGGCCGGTCTGCGTCTGTCTGCCCTTTTCCGGCATAGGGCGGCTGTGCTGCTGCTTAGTGAAATCCGAATGGTGGATTCAGGATGACCGGCGGACTTCACGTCCGACGGGCAAGAGCCTCTGAGCCGGGAACGCATCATGCGTTCCTGGCGAATAGGCTCGGTTCCTGAATCCACCATTTGGATTTCACTTAGCAGCAGCCAGCGGCAAGCCCTCCGCCGGAAAAGGGCAGACAGACGCAGACCGGCCCGGCCGGCAGTACCGCAGCCGTAGTCAGAGAGCCCGCGGGCAGGCGCCCCGGCAGTGACAACCGCATCCGGCCGGAGCCGCAGCAGACTGGCCAGACCGCCCTCCGCCGCCCGTCTGGGATCACCCGGGTTCCGCCCTATCGGGTTCCACCCTCATACTCGAAAAGCAGAGCGGCATAAACAGCCGCTCTGCCGTCCTGGTAAGGATATCCATATTTTGTTAATTCTATTCTTTAATCCAGGTTTCCATTCCTGATCCTGTCAAAACGGATCTCTTTTAATTCCCCCCTTTCATCGGTAATATAGTCGCGCATGTAGGAATTGCTCTCCTCCTCCACCGCGCACGCTTTTGCAATCTCATAGGGACTGCTGACAGTCCCCTCAAGCCAGACCGTAACGCCGCCGTTTTCATAGCCTTCCAGCTCCAACAGCAGGCCCACTCGGTCCGGGTAATCTTTTGATTCGTACATAGAAGATGCCTCCTACTTCTGAATTTACGGACGTCCCCTGTATGATCCTGACCATTCAGGAGGTTTCGTGATATATTATTCAACAGGTTCCATCCTTTTTCTTCAGGACAGCAGCTCCCGCACAAACCTCCGGCTTTCCTCATTTAGGGCAAAGGGATTTGGCGCAAACGGGACCGGCCGCATCCGAATTTTTGTCAGACGGGCGATTTCTTTGATTTCCCGGCTGCTGGCGAACTGCGCCGTATATAGAATCGAAGCGTTACCCTTTTCCTTTGCTCTGTCTTCCAGGAATCCAAGATACACCTCTCTCTTCCAGGCGCACAAGCTGCCTGTCACGATTTGTCTGTCACACCGTTTGAATTCATCCCGGTTCGCCTCATAGCCGCTTCCAAAATCAATGATTACCATCTCATAGGATTCATTGAGTAAATCGGTCAATTCCCTATGTGTGGCATTGCGGCAGCATGTGAAGCCAAATACCGGAAATACTTTTTGCCGACCGGCTTCTTCCGTCTGGCCCTGGCAGGCGCGCTGCAGCCTTCCATAGGCCGGGTCCGCATCTCTTTGAACCAGCAGGGTCTTTTTATGCCGGCCCCCGGATAAATATCCGGCCAGCATAAGCGCCAGATGCGTCGTGCCGGTCCCCGGCCCGCATCCCAGGACTCCGATTACCGTAGCTTTTAGTTCCATTGGAAGCAGTTTACGATAGCCATTCCCGGTAAGATAGGACAGGGTGCTGTTTAATCCGGATATCAGAGAAGATATTCCGCCATTTTTATTTGCTTGTCTTTCATACTTTAATGCGGTTTTTAATGCTTTTTTCAATTCTGCTACTGAGTCATACCGCCCGGCCGGATCGTGATGCAGACAGGTTTTTATGACGGACCGAAGCTTTCCGGATGCCGGAATCCGCTCTGCCTCATTTGACAGATTTTCCTCATAAGCCTTTCCGGCAGCCATATAAAACAAAATTGCCCCGATCGCATAAATGTCCGTCTTTTCATCCGGCAGCCCGCCATCATACTGTTCCGGCGCAGCGAAGCCCGGCGTTCCCAGAGAATAGCTCTCGCAGTCTGATTTTCGGCACACCGCGCCAAAATCGATCAGTCTCACCTGTCCGTCGTTGATCAGCAGATGGGACGGCTTCAAATCCAGGTATAAAACTGGCTCCGGACGCATATGATGTAAGTACATGATAATTTCGCAGAGTTGAATTCCATATTCAATTATTGTAGATTCTGGTATGTATTGCTGATGCAGCATGATTGTCTGAACAGACTCACCCTCGATATATTCCTCTATAATATAGAGGTTTTCCTCCTCTTCTACCAGATCGTAGATCAGGGGTATCCCCGGGTGCTTTAGATTTTTCAGAAGCATAGCTTCTTTTAGAAACTGACGGTACATAACATGTTTTCTATTGATGCACTTCACCGCGCGAAGCGCCTGCAAACCGGTATGTTCTGTCAGAAATACGGTGCCGCTGTAGCCTCTTCCCAGAACTCTGAGAATGCGGTAACGGCCTGCAATTATCTTATCCTCCTGTAATAGAACCACTCCTTTCCATTTTCCATGGCATAATATCTTCTCTATAGAATAGTATAGGGAAAAAGAGGAACATTTTCAAGGAAATTGTAAAATTTTATATTTTTTTACAAAATGTTTATAAAATTGAAAGATTTGTTCTATTGACTTCATATACTATATTGGATATACTTTTTACTACCAAATTATACTTATGGTAATCGCTTTACTTATCGGGCATTTTTGTTTATACTATAGGTAGGTAGTCCGACAGTTTCTAATCTCTTTTAGAATAGGAAGTGATTTTATGAAGATAGAAAAAGTCAGTGAAAACCAGATCCGTTGTACTTTAACCAGAGAAGATTTAGCAGATCGTCATATAAAATTGAGTGAACTGGCTTACGGAACAGAAAAGGCGAAGTCCTTGTTCCGGGATCTTATGCAGCAGGCCTCCTATGAATTTGGTTTTGAAGCGGAGGATATTCCTCTGATGATAGAAGCAGTTCCGCTCTCAGCGGATTGCATAGTATTAATCGTAACGAAGGTGGAGGACCCGGAAGAACTGGATACCAGATTTTCCAAATTTGCCCCCCTGCTTCGGGACGAAAGCGAAAGCACGCTGGATTGGGGAAGCGCCATCCGGGAAGGCGCCGACGAGATCCTGGATCTCTTCAAGAAATACCGGGAAGACCGTCAGAAGAAAGAGGCCCAGACCGGCACCGCTAAGGAATCTGCCGAGCATACGCCGAATGTGACGAAGCTCTACCGGTTCCGGCAGCTGGATAATCTGATTGACGCCGCTCACGTGCTGGATCATTTTTATAACGGATATAATACTTTATACAAAAATCCGGACAATGGAGAATACCTTTTGACATTAAGCCAATCCTCCCACACTCCCGTTGCATTCAATAAAGTATGTAATATATTATCCGAGTACGGCCGGAGCGACAAATTCACAACCGCCGGCGAAGCTTATTTCAAAGAGCATTACGAGGTCATGATTTCAGATCAGGCGCTGCAAAACCTGGCTCTGGTATAACCACAACGATCAAAACGGCACAGCCACTTGGCTGTGCCGTTTTTTCATTCGGAATTATTTCGTTGCCAGATATTCGTTAATCTGATTCACCAGCTCGTCCGCGTCCATTCCGTGTACGAATGCGGCTTCTTCCAGGCTCTCCCCCTGTGCGGACGGGCAGCCGATACAATGCATTCCGGCCCGCATAAGAATGGGAATAATATTGGTGTCAATTCCGATAATGTCGGAAATAATCATGTCCTTCGTCACTTGTGCCATTTTCGTTTCCTCCTTATAGTATTCAGTTTACTCATTATAATACTTCCGTGAATATTCGTAAAGTATATTTTATACGAAAAAGGGGCTTATATACATGTGAAAGTTTATTTTTTGCCCTTACGTTTTCACATATATCTGTTTATCTCTTTATATTTTTGCATCCGTTGGTTTCGTAAATTTGGGTGCCGTATTCACTTTTCTTTTAAGTAATAAGCGATAATTCACTGGCAGCATCTTTCGAAAACTGAACAAGCTCTTTTTCAGGAATGATACTCTTCAACGATAACAGGTATTCCCGTAATTGATTCTCAACATCTAACGCTTTCAAAAGCTGGTTGTACTCATCAACGAAAGGGCGATACAATTCGTTAGCTTTTGCAATAAAAAGTTTTTGATATTCAGCAGGCCATATACCTTGTGTTTCATGCCCGGTAAAGGGATCCATTATTTTGGGCGTGTAACATATGTTCCACGGAGATTCAAACATAAATACATTCTTGGTGTGCCCCCATATATGTGACACCTGATAATTGTATATATCTTTGTTCCGTTTTAAGCCTGTAATACGCTGTATTAACTTATGCGGAACAGCATTGTTCGCAGGGTCTTTTTCAATATTTGCATTATTCAATAATTTCGCATATAAATCTTTGTATAATTGTGTTCCGTGTGCATCCCGGCCGTATCCGCGAATATAAACGGTTTGATTATTAAATATTCGTTTTTTTAAATCCTCCCATTCGTAAGCCACCTTATCAATAGGCGGAAAGATTGTGGAAGCTATGCCCCATTCAAAAAATGATGTTCTGTCAATTCCAAAATGAGTCAAAAATTCTTGGTATGAGTCTATCTTTGTTGGCGATGTAGTAATTCCCTGCTTTACATCTTTCTTACCGCAATTCTTGATAGCGGCAGGGGCGCCGCCCCCTTGACAAAACTCAAAATACTTGCTTACAGCAGTTTTTAGCGACCCCATTCCCGCACGCAAATCGGAACCCGCATTAAAATATATATCACATTTCAGGGGACGATTATGCGCTTGGTCATCCGTTGTATAGGTCAATTTTGTCAGCAGAGATTTTCCGTTGTCTTTGACAAACTCGTCATCAAGATCAATATGTAAATTATCCTCTACCCGCTGACATCTTTTTATATAATTTGCAATTACCGCATGAGTCACATAAGCCTGTAACCATTTGGAATATTCTTTATTACGCATCGCAATAGATCTCCTTAAAAGTATATTTAACAGTACCCCATTCACATTCATATGTCCTACGGACAGATTCGCAGTATTCACCGCCCAATAATATATATCCTAAGTATATCAAAAAAATTGTAGCCGTGGTATGATTTTGCATTGTTAAACATAGATTGCGCCTTATCTGCCAGATTATGGAATTTTGTATACTGTATTCAAAAAAGTACAAGCGAAACTATTGACCTGCACCCGTTATTTCACTTATAATGTGGGCACAATAAGATTTATACTATTGGTTTTTCGTTACCAGATTAACACTCATCTGATTTTGCCGGAAGGTTCATTTCCGCTGAAATCATAAGGAACAGGAGGACAAATATATGAGTCATCAATTAGAAGCCCAGTGGCATGGTTTTCATCCCGGAGCATGGATCCGCGAGGTGGATGTCAGGGACTTTATTTTAAAAAATTATACTCCCTATGAAGGGGATGAGGAATTCCTGGCCGGGCCTACGGATGCAACCAAGGCGCTGTGGGATCAGGTGATGGAATTAAGTAAACAGGAACGGGAAGCCGGAGGAGTACTGGATATGGATACCAGGATCATATCCACCATCACCTCCCACGGCCCCGGATACCTGAATAAGGACAGCGAGAAGATCGTCGGTTTTCAGACGGACAAACCATTTAAGCGTTCCCTGCAGCCTTACGGGGGCATCCGTATGGCTCAGAAGGCCTGCAAGGACAACGGTTATGAAGTGGACCCTGAGATCGTGGACTTCTTTGCCACACACCGGAAGACACACAACGCAGGCGTGTTTGACGCCTATACCCCGGAGATGCGCGCCGCCAGATCGAATCACATCATTACCGGCCTGCCGGACGCTTACGGACGGGGACGGATCATCGGCGATTACCGCCGGGTAGCCCTCTATGGCGTAGACAAGCTGATTCAGGATAAGGAAGCCCAGAAGGACAGCACCCGTACCATCATGTATTCGGATGTTATCCGGGAACGGGAAGAGCTCTCGGAACAGATCCGGGCGCTGCAGGATCTGAAGAAACTGGGTCAGATCTACGGCCTTGATATCTCCAAACCTGCCGCAAATGTTCAGGAAGCGATCCAGTGGCTGTATTTTGGTTATCTGGCCGCTGTCAAAGAGCAGAACGGAGCCGCTATGAGTCTTGGCCGCACCTCTACGTTCCTGGACATCTATGCCCACAGGGACCTGGAGAACGGTACGTTTACGGAAGAGCAAATTCAGGAATTCGTAGATCATTTTATTATGAAGCTGCGGCTGGTGAAGTTCGCCAGAACCCCTGAGTATAATTCTCTGTTTTCCGGAGACCCGACCTGGGTCACGGAGTCCATCGCCGGGGTCGGAATCGACGGCCGCCACATGGTAACCAAAATGTCATACCGCTACCTGCATACGTTGGATAACCTGGGCACCGCTCCGGAACCGAACCTGACCGTTCTGTGGTCTACGAAGCTTCCCCAGACGTTCAAGCGCTACTGCGCGAAGATGTCGATCAAGTCCTCTTCGATTCAGTATGAAAACGATGACCTGATGCGGGTTACCCACGGTGACGATTACGCCATCGCCTGCTGCGTGTCTTCCATGCGCGTCGGTAAGGAAATGCAGTTCTTCGGGGCCAGAGCGAACCTGGCCAAATGCCTGCTCTACGCCATCAACGGCGGTGTGGATGAGATTTCCAAAAAGCAGGTGGGGCCGAAATTCAGGCCCATCACCTCGGAATATCTGGACTATGACGAAGTGATGGAGCGCTATTACGATATGATGAAGTGGCTGGCCCGGCTGTATGTGAACACCTTGAATGTCATCCACTATATGCACGATAAATACTGCTATGAAAAAATCCAGATGGCGTTACACGATAAGTACGTGAAACGGTATTTTGCCACCGGGATCGCCGGACTCTCCGTCGTAGCCGACTCTCTGTCCGCGATCAAATACGCGAAGGTAAAAGCCATCCGGGATGAGAACGGGGTCGTGGTGGACTACGAAGTGGAAGGCGATTTCCCCAAATACGGCAACAACGATGACCGGGTAGATGAAATCGCCAGAGATATCGTCCACACCTTTATGCAGATGATCCGCGGAAATCACACCTACCGCGGCGGGGTTCCCACCATGTCCATCCTGACGATCACCTCCAATGTGGTCTACGGAAAGAATACCGGTTCTACACCGGACGGGCGGGTACAGGGCCAGCCGTTCGCTCCCGGGGCGAATCCCATGCACGGCCGGGATTCCCACGGCGCGATCTCTTCCCTGGCCTCCGTGGCCAAACTGCCGTTCAAAGACGCGCAGGACGGTATCTCGAATACCTTCTCCATCATTCCGGGGGCTCTCGGCAAAGATGACCTGATCATCTCCGGCGATCTCTCCATCGACCTGGAATCCGGCTGTGACTGCGGTCCCGATATGTCCTGCGGCATTCCGAACCTGATGGAAGGCATCGACGACAACGAAGCCGGTAACTGACCACCGGCGGACCATTCCTATGCAACTATAAATGTTAAAATAGAATTAAACAGGAGGAAACTATTATGACTAACCCAAGCCAGGCACAAATCGACAATCTCGTAAATATGCTGGACGGCTATGTAGAACAGGGCGGCCATCACCTAAACGTGAATGTATTCTCGAAGGAAACCCTGCTGGACGCCCAGCAGCATCCTGAAAAATATCCGCAGCTGACCATCCGTGTATCCGGCTACGCGGTCAATTTCACAAAGCTTACAAAGGAACAGCAGGACGACGTGATCTCCAGGACCTTCCATCAGGGCATGTAAATGATAACTGCACAGAGGCGATAACTATGACAGGTAAAATCCATTCGATCGAAAGCTTCGGCACCGTAGACGGTCCCGGAATCCGCATGGTCATTTTTTTCCAGGGATGCCCCATGCGCTGTCTGTATTGTCACAATCCGGACACCTGGAATCCGAACGGTGGCCGGGAAGTGACCGTGGATGAGATTTTAAAGGAATATGAAACGAACAAAGCATTTTACCGGAACGGAGGGCTCACCGCCACAGGCGGCGAGCCGCTGATTCAGATTGATTTTCTCACGGAGCTGTTCCGGGAAGCGCACGGGAGGGGAATCCATACCTGCCTGGATACCTCCGGCATTACCTTTCGCCGCGATTCCAAGGAGCTGATGGAAAAATTCGACCGGCTGACCCGCTATACCGATCTGGTTATGCTGGACATCAAGCATATCGACCCGGAAGCACATCGGGCGCTGACCGGACAGCCAAATGATCCGGCGCTTAACTTCGCCCGCTATCTGGGCGAGAGGGGGACCCCGCTTTGGATCCGACACGTGGTCGTTCCGGGAATAACGGATGATCCCCAGGCGTTAAAGCGGCTCGGCGCATTCATCGGCGCCCTTCCAACGCTTAAGGCTCTGGATGTACTTCCTTACCATTCCATGGGGGCCGCCAAGTATGACGCGCTGGGACTTGATTATCCGCTGAAAGGCCTGCAGGATATGCCTAAGGAGGAAGCGAAGGTCTTAAGGTCCTATATCCTTGAGGGTATCCGTTCTGTTCGAAACCAGAAGGAGTAACCGTTTTGGAATCCCAGGTTACTTCTTAGCCTTGGTTATTTCTTAGCCCAGGAAGCTTTTATCCGGTTTGTTCCGGTTAACCCAGGTTTAGCCTGGTTAATCTCGGCTTATCACGGTTTAGCCTGGTTAACCCCGGCTTAGGCACGGTTTAGCCCGGTTAACCCCGGTATGTCCCGGATTTGAGCCCTCAGTTTTCACCCGGATCTCTGTCCGTTCTCCCAATATTGTCCTAAATAAAATGCACATAATTTACTTGTATAATTGATATGAATGTATTAGAATAATTCTAAGCATATCGCGAGGATAAGCTAATTTAAGAAAAGTTTATAGAAGGAGGATACGCATTATGGCACATGTAATTAACGATAGCTGCATCAGCTGTGGAACCTGCGAGGGCGAATGTCCGGTTGGTGCTATCAGCGAAGGAGATGGCAAATTCGTTATTGATGCAGATAGCTGCATTGATTGCGGTGCTTGTGAAGGCGCTTGCCCGACCGGCGCTATCTCAGCTGAATAATATCGAATCACCAAAGAGTCTGTTGTAACCCGTCACGCATTGGGGTGCAGCAGTCTCTTTTTATTTCACCGAATGTCTTTCTATATTAAAATCCCGGAATGAAAAGTCCGGACGCTTTAAGTCCCCCCTATTTCTGATCTGTGGGAACGTCCGGCCTTTTTCTCATTAATTTTAACCCCAGGTAAATAAGCCCCGTCCCGATCAACAGGCAGCACAGGATTACCGCAGCCGCTTTCCACGGGGAGATCCCCGGCCGGGTCTGATCTGTTTCACCGCCCGTCTGGCCGGACGGTTCCGCTGCTTCCCCTGTTTCCCCTGTTTCCTCCCCCTCCGGTGGGAACGATTCCTGAACACCGCTCTGTCCGCTGGAAGTTCTGAGCTTCTTCTGGACGCTGACGGCTGCTTTGTTTGCTGTGGTTTCCGTTGCCTGATCCGCCTGTTCTTCCTGGTTGTGGTTCGTGCTGCTTTTCTGTTCGCTTTCTGCATCCTGGTTCTGCGGCGGGGTATTCTCCTGGTCTGCGGGCGCGGATGGCTCCGGCGTCACCTGGCCGCTGCCCGGAGTATCCGGTTTATCCGGGACATCCGGTGCATCCGGATTTCCCAAGATATCCTCAGGCTTGCCGCCTTCTCCGTCCCCTTTGCCCGGATCCCGGTCCGGGGGATTGACTCCGGCGCCGCCTCTGTCCCCTTCACTTGAACCGGACCAGACCGGAGGGATCGTCTGCGTGCTGGTAAGATCGAGAAGCCACAGATCTCCCAGCTCCTCATAACTGCTCCCTGGCCCGGTCAGGAATCTGACATAAAGCTCATTCTGCTCACAGGGGATTTCCATATAGAAACTGAATAGACCGAGTTCCGTAGGCACGCTTCCTTTCAGCAGATCGCTGTCCGAATGGGAGAGGCGGTACAGGCTCCAGTTCTCCTTATCTTGGCTATATTCCATCTCAAGCGAGCTGGCTCCATAGGGATAGGGCGTCAGGAAAAGTATCCCGTACGTTCCATCTTCTTTGTCATCCACCTGGTATGATACCGGAAACATACCTTTTTCCTCATTTTTGCTTATCACTGCCATCCGGGGTGTGACGTTTTCAGGATTGAGCACTGTATATGGAAGGTCCGGCGGAAAATAGACGCCGGTAATCTGTGTTACGCCAAAGGCATCCGTATCCGCCCGGGAGGCTTCCCATTGGACCGGCAGTTCCACTTCTATGCGTTCCTTCGTTCCCTTCCGCTCTAGCAGTGTCAGGACCGTATCAGGCAGCATTTCCTGCGTAAGCTCTGTTCCCGCCTGTACGGTCAATGGCTTTGGAATGGTGTTATTTATCATCTGATAGACAGTCACAGCTCCTTCAACCGGAGGCGTCAGGCTGCAGTTTATAATCGTCATCTGATCCATCTGGCTGTATACGCTGACCGCACGCCCGCTCTCGCCGGCGGCAGCTTCTATGATACAGTTACTAGCCGAGACTGCTCCGCTTCCATAGATTCCATAGGCATCACCAGTGCTGGAGACGGCGATATCACAGTCCGCAAGGGAAATGTCCCCCATGAAACTATATACCCCTCGGATCTGTCCGGTTCCTGAACTGCGGATGTATAAACCGGATAATTCAGCGCTCCCTCCCCCCGAGTAGTACACTCCGGTACAGCTTTCACCTGTTGCCTCTATGTGAAAATCCCCTCTTTGGGGATCTGTCCGTATTTCTCCCGATAACAGTATTCCCGTCCCATCGGCAGCTGAGATTTTGCCGTTATATAATGATACGGCTTGACCGCTGTTCACTACCAGGGCGATACCGCCGGTCTCTGTGATCAGCAGATTCTCATTATCCAATACGACCGGACTGGCTGCGACGACGGCATAAGGACCGCATTCGATTTGGATATGACCGGAGCCGTCCAATATGATTGGCTGCTCTTCGGTTCCCAGCGTCAGCCACAGATCCCCTGACAGCACATACCGGGCGTCCTCGTTTTTATGCTCCTCATACCATCTCAGAAACTCTTTTTCATCTTCTTTCACAGGCGGCCATACCGCTGCAAAGCAGTCCATTGTGCGGAACAATAAGACCGCCAAAAGAATAACAATGCCTGCCCATATATGTACTTTTCCGCTCTGCGCTTTATCCCTCATCCGTATCGCCCTTCCCATTATTATGCCGTCTACTTTTTCATACTATAGGTACAACCTGTTACAGTCAATTTGTTTTTTTACATTCTTACATAATTTGTATGGAATTTACAATAATTAACAACAAATAACAACAGATAATTTTTTAGATTGCAGTTTTATTCGGTTATCATTAAAATTAATTTTACTGAATATCTGGACAATTACACCGGTACTGTTTACACTATAAAATAAGGCGGGAAACTATGGAACGGTTATTATTTGTGGATGACGATGCGGATCTGCTGGATATGAATAAGATCTATTTTGAGAAAATCGGTTATTTGGTGGATATCGCATTGGGCGCTGAAGAAGCGCTCCTTCTCCTGTCCGAATATCAATTTAAATGTATTGTACTGGATATCCGAATGGATGATGTGAACGGGCTGGACCTATGCAGGCTGATACGCCAGAAGTACCGGGCGCCCATTATTTTTCTGACCAGCCTGACGGAAGAGGAGATCATGATCGAAGGCTTTGAATGCGGCGGTGATGATTACCTGCTGAAGCCTTACCGCATGAAGGAACTGGAGATGAGGGTACGGGCCAGAATCCGGAATAACAGTCCTCTGTCCCAGACCCAGTCTCTGTCCGGCGGTCTGCAGCTCAATTCTGAGGAAAAGCAGGCATATATAGGCGGCAAGTCGCTCAACCTTACGGTGAACGAATATGAAATATTGCAGTTCCTCGCGCAGCACAAGGGCACTCCGTACCGCCAGGAGGCCATCTATCAGGCTTTGTGGGGAGAAGATTATTATAATACCCACAGCATTCAGATTCTGGTTATGCGGATACGAAGAAAAATCCAGGCGCTTTCCCCCGATAAAGAGTATATCAAAACCCAGTGGGGAAAGGGTTACATTTACACGGAGTAAGCTATGACAAAGGAAGCAGAACGCAATATACGGATTTCCATCCTGATCCTGGCCTTTTCCTTTTTATCGGCCGGGATTTTATTTTGGGTCACCTATCACTACGACAATAAATATACCTCGCAGAGCAAGCGGCTCTGTCCTTTAATCGATCAATGGGAATACTATCCCGATCACCTGTACGAACCGGATGATTTTAAGTCCGGCGCCGTATCTGATCCGGAAATGGTCTATATCGGCCAATTCGGGAATTTTTCACAGGACCGTAACGGCGGTTCCCCTTTTGGTACCGCCACCTACCGCAAGTGTCTGACACTGGCTCATGAGCCCCAGGGATGGCTTCTCGAACTACCCGAGGTTTTTTCGGCCTGCAGAATATTCATAAACGGGGAAAAAGTGCAGGAGATCGGCAATGTAGAACCGGCTCACTTTCAGTATGGGGTCCGCAATACCTTGTTAAGCCTGCCGGACGGCAGCGTGGAGCTGATTATTCAGACCTCGAATTTTTCCCATTACTATAGCGGCATGACCTATCCGCCTTTGCTTGGACGCAGCGATGACATATTGGGAAATCTGGCGGTCCGTTTTATTTTCTATGCGCTGTTATGCTTCTTCCCCCTGGGCGGCGCAGCCGCCTCCATCGCCGTCTGGGCCCACCGTCAGCAGGAGCCTCTCTATCTCACCTACGGTCTGCTCTGCCTTTTCTTTTCCATCCATACGCTTTATCCTTTTATCCACTGGAGCGGTATCGGTCTGGGTGAATTTGCCTATGTCGCAGAGGATTCCTCTTATTTCGCCATGCTCTCCTGTATGGTATTGCTGACTTATTGGCTTACCCGCAGGGTTCTGCCCCGGAGGCTGCATATGGTATTCTATCTGATGTCGGTCATACTGTGCATAATGCCCGCTGTTTCCATATACATACTGTTCCCGCTGTTTCCCAACGCCATCGCGTGGTATGGCACAGTGATCAGCCTGGCAAAACTGGTTATGTGTATTTACCTGATGTCTTCCGCCTTCTACGGCGCGTTAAAGAGAAGCTCTTCCGTCTGGCTTCTCTCAGGCAACGCGGTTTTCGGGTTCGGCATTCTTTTGGATTTTATCACCGGAGGACAGTTTGAGCCGATCCGCTTTGGCTGGCAGAATGAGTATTGCGGTTTTCTGATGGTCGTGCTCTTTACCGGTCTGATCATCCAATACAACCGGAAAATCATATCGGAAAATCAGCATCTGACCCAGCATCTGCAGGAAGAAGTCTCTTTGAAAACCGCATCCTTAACCAGTATGCTGAATGAGCGGAAGAAATTCCTGTCCGCCGTGGCTCACGATCTGAAAGGGCCCGCTGCCGTTATCCAGACCTATATTGATTTTATACGGGAGAGCGAAGTAGATATGGACGAGGAAATGGAGCGGTATCTGACGGTGATCGACAATAAGTCCGCACAGCTGCGGGATAATATTCAGACGCTCCAGGTCTTCAACGCCCAGGACCGGATATCGGAAACGCCTGAGTGTATCAGCTGCCTTTCATTTTTCAGGCTCTTCTACGAGGAAACCCGCTCATACACGGATGCCAACGGGATTTATTATGATCTGTCCCTTCCGGATCAGGATGCTGTTCTTTATTGTCAGCGCAACCGGCTTTTCCGGGTATTTGAAAACATCATCCTGAACGCTGTGGAGCACACGCCTTTGGGCGGTAAGCTTACCGTTGGCATCAGCTATTTTAAGGAAAGTGTGGAAGTGACGATCATGGATACCGGCGAAGGAATTTCCCCAGAACATATGGACCATATCTTTGAATATCAGTTCAGCACGAAGAATCATCAGGGAGTACGGGGGCTGGGGCTTTATTTTGTCAAAACATCGGTGGAAGAAATGGGCGGGTCCATAACAGCCGAATCCGATCCGGGCATATATACATGTTTTACCGTTACCCTGCCGCTTCATGTACAGGGATAGCAGGCGGCCGCTAGATCGTTTATTTTTGATTCATCAGATATTGATAGTAAATATCCCGGATCTGGCGTACCTGCCCTCTGCGGATCGGGATCGATATACCGGTGGCCAGAAGGAATTTTGTATTTACCTCCTTTACATGTTCCATGTTAATCAGAAAACTCTGCTGGCAGCGCAGGAACCTGGAATCTTTCAGGCTCTGTTCCACACGATTCAGCTTATCGTAGATCTGGTACACGGCGCCGTCCAGCTGATGGATCATCACAATACGGTTCTGGCTTTCCATATATAAAATATCATGGTATGGAATCCGGCGGCATTCCTTTTTCATCTTAATCTCGAAACTCTTATCCGCCTGCGGAAACTCCCTGCGGATCAGCCTGCACAGCAGCGCTTCGGCTTTTGACCGTTCCAAAGGCAGCAGCAGATAGCCGGATGCGTAGACTTCCTGGCTTTTCAACGCGAATTTCCTGCTGTCCGAAAAAAAGACCATACACTGGTCATCGTCCAGTGCCCGAAGCTTTTCGGCGGCCTGGACTTTTTCAGGCTTGTCGGCGTGAAAACCCAGAAAAATAATTTGAAATTCCTCTTTCTTATACTGTTCCAGAAGGTTATTCATTTCTTCAAATACACGGATTGCCGCTTGTATGTGATCCTTGCTCCATAAATCTGTCAGAAAATCATACATTTCCCTTCTGCTGTTTCCTTGCTCATCACAGATCGCTATTCTTAACATGATGTCACCTCTCTATACTCTGTCCTTCCATATAAAATAGATTCTGCGATGGCGGAGGCTTATACGAAATGTTGTTATTTGTTGTTAAAGTGCAGAAAGGGACATGTCCAAACCGATTTGGGACAGGTACATTCCGGAATGCACCTGTCCCAAATCGGTTTGGACATGTCCCCATTTACCTTAGATCAGTTCGCTGCGCAGCGCTCTTTTTTTGCGCTTGGCCATTTTCATGCGGTGCCGTCTCTGCTTTTTCTCCTCGGACTTGGCTGCAGCTACTTCCCGCCGGGATCTCTGCACGTTCCGGATAGACTCGTCCAATTTTTTGAATCGCTCCTCTTCCCGGTCTTCTTTCATGCGCAGCAGATAATCCATTTCTTTGATTACATTGTCGCTGACCTGGGTGCTGACTTCTTTTCCCAGCTCCTTGTTGTTTTCCCGCAGGACTTCGGTGATCATGCTGCCCAGGATCATACGGAACTGGTTCATCTTCTGGCCCTTGTCCATATTTTTTACCGGGGAAGACTGCTCGACCACCACAATCTCTTTTTCGATTGGTTCCGGTTCTTTTTTCACTTCCGCTTTTGGCGTGGAGGCGGCCACTTCTTTCATCGCCGTTTCTTTCAGCGTCTGCTCCATCACCTGCCGGTTCAGCTCCTCTTTCAGGATGATCAGGCTGTCCATATTTTTACCGCCGTTGGAGATTAATTCCGGTATCAGCATTTTAATCGCCTTCAGCTGGAACCCCTGATTTTTCAGTTCCTTTATATTCTTAAACAATTGAATGTCTTTATCCGTATAGTATCGATGTCCCATTTCATTTCTGGCGATGGTGATTTCCAGCTCTTCTTCCCAGTACCGAAGAACATGAGCTTCTACCGACACCTTCTTGGCCGCGTCAGAAATCATGTAGCGTGTACCTCGTTCATTACTCATACTTGTCCCTCCAGGATTGTAAAAATTTTACAATTTTTTCTCTTTCCAATTATAACATACCCGCTATTTGGCGCAATAAAATTCGCTCGACAGAATTCTCCCGGGAAGTGCGCTGAATTCGTCGTTTTTTCACAGGCGCCGAAGCGTCCCGGGAAGGCTCTTCCTCCTTAAGGAGCAGATTCCACCCGTTCCTTATCAACCGAAAACATCTGCGTTAAGCTGCTCAAAAATGCTCCAAAACGTTGTCCAAATGCCCAAATACCAACAGTTCCGACGCCGTTTCCACGGTTATCTGAATCTCCCCCGTAACCGTCCGGCATCTTCGGTTCCGGCAGCCCATATTTAAAGAACAAGGCCCTTCCAGCAAAATTCAGGGGGCCTGCCGCTTACTTCGAAGAAAGTAAAATTCCCCCGATTGCTGCGGTAACTGATGTTATAAGAAATAGCATCTTTTCGTAAAATGTTACGTTTATCCCCGCATATGGCAATGTAAACCTGCCCTCTGCGTCCGCGCAAGCCCTGACATCAGGTAAACCCGACATCAGGTAAAAGGCCAAAAAAAATTAACTGCTTCAAAACCGGCAGCACGCAATAGCAGTTCTTCTTAGTTTGTCTAAGGGGCTGTGAAAAAACTTTCTGAATTCAAGAGGGACTTACGTCTCCATGATGGTAAGACGGTAAGCCCCCCTCTGTAATCAGACCGTTTTTGCACAGCCCCTTTAGTATTTTCTTTTCCCGCATGAACTATGGTTTAACAGCCGCCGGTAGTTAAGCCGTCAGACTAAGCCGTCAGCATGGATTCCACCATTTTCACAATCAGCAGCTTATCCCCCGGTTTTATCTCATCGCTGGCCAGCTCATTGGCGGCCATGATCTTTTCCACCGTGGTATAGTATTGCTTCGCGATACTCCACAGACTGTCGCCGGGCTGCACACAGTAGCCCACGATTCCCGGCAGTTCCTGCAGCTTATTCATATCCAGCGGTTCCACTTCCACATCCACGATATTGTTTCTTTTCCGCTTGCGCAATACCAGCGTGTTCAGGTTAATCGTCAGTTTGACTTCGATTTCCTCGCTGTCGATCATGGTCGTGGATAACTGTTCTATATCCGTTCTCAGGTTATACACACAGTCCGGGTCAATTCCCGGCGCTTCTATCGTATGATGGAACGGGACCATCCCTTTCATGGAATTAAACGGCATGGTATCGTCCGAAGTCACATACAGCAGCTGTACCTCCACAGCGCCTTCGATCTCGATTCCATTTTCCACCACCTGGATGTCGTCGATCTTAACATCCCCCTCGCTGTGGCAGACCTGCAGGATTCTCGAATCGTTGCTTCCGATGCGGATACGCTCCGAAGCCCGGCACTTTGAGAAATTTTTGATCAGGAGGGTGTCAAAAACCGCCGGCTGTACGACCGGTTTTAACTCTTTGCTTGGCATGTAGACATCATCGAGAATACCCACCTGTTCTTCCTCGTAGAGCTTCATATCCAGCTCCAGCACCACGTCCACATTTAACAGCCGCTCTTCTCCGTCGTAATCCGGTTTTGGCTCCAGCTCAATATGAGGTACGGCCACCTCGATATCGCCGATCATCTCCGCGTTGCAGCCATAACACTCCAGTTCCCCGTGAAACGGAACGCTGGTTTCCAGCCACTGTACCTGATTCTCCTCGTCTTCACCCGTATAGAGCACGAACAGCAGTAATTCTCCCTTGATACTGACCAGATTCTCCGCCAGCCGCAGATCCAGTCCTCTTACCTGCACGCTGTTCCAGAGCATTTCGTAGATATTCGGCTTATTGGAGGGAAGCACTACTTCGTCTTTGATCCGATAGGTATCTTTTTTGCTGACCGCCAGCTGCAGAACATCCATTGTCTCATTCCGGAACGCAACCGTCTCGTCATCGTGTACCTCAACCGCGGTCTCCTCGTCATAGAGCTCTTCCAGCGCCATCATAAAGGTAACCAGCGTTTTTACGCTCAATTTCCTGGAATTGATCAGGTTGGTGCTTAAATCCTCCAGATCCCATTTCAGGCGGATATTATCCCCATCCGCAGCTCCCTCCAGGTTCATAACTTCCTCAAAGGGCAGTTTGCCATCCAGGCTATGTACCAGCTTATCCTCGGTATCACTCATATAGAGAATCCGGAATGTGAGATTCCCCTTGATACCGACGTGATCGGCCGTAGGCTTGACTTCGTCAATGTTCACCTCGCCTTTTTGCTGTATGATTTTCCCGATGTCGGGTTTACTGTCCGGTACATTATAATCGTCATCCAGGGTCAGCTGGCTGACGGCCTTATTTTTGAGTTTATTCATATGAATATTTTTCTTAATTAACTCCATAGCTATACCTCCGCGCGAGTATCCTTCTTTTTATTGTATTCCCGTCCACATCTATTTATGCTTACTGAAACACCACAGATTTGTCTAAAAATTCGGTCTTGATCACGATATACGGGTAGCTGGCCGCTTCCGTGATTTTCTCCTCCTTGGACGGGCCGATCAGGTTCGTATCGATATAAATGGCATTGCTGGTCAGAAACAGTTCCTTTACCGCGATGCTGTAACCTCCTGTATTCTGTTCCCCGTAGCCCACTACAATATACAAATAGCCGCCGTCCTCGTAGGTCAGCTTAAAATTCGCCGATTTTTTTTCTTCAATAATGGTCAGAAGCTCTTCCGGAACCTCCGCATTTTCCACAACGGTAAACTCCAGATCCTTAAGCTTGACCGGATCCGTATTTTCCACACTGCAACCGGTCAGAAGACAGGCCAGGGCCAGCAAAGCGCACGCAGAAGCAAGCAGCGACGCCCGAAGGCCTGCCCGCAGGGTATGTGTTACGGAATTCGGGAAATGGTATCGATTTTTCATAGCAGCAATCCTATCACCTTTTTAACCATTTTATTAAGTGACTGGAAAATTTATACACCATTTGCTTGTAATTTCCCAAGGGGTTTTCTATAATAAGACTGTATGTACTTTAGAAAAGAAGAGGTATGAGATATGTTCCGATTTATCTTGATCGTAATCACTGTGGTAGGCTTTCTGATCCTGTCGATTCCCATCCTGATCGCCGAATGGATTCTGGGAAAATTCAATCCCCGCGCCAGGGATATCAGCTCTCTGCGTATTGTACAGGGGGTATTCCGTTTTATTCTGCTGCTAACCGGACTTAAGCTGACCGTCATCGGGGAGGAAAATGTTCCGAAGGACCAGCCGGTTCTCTATATCCCCAACCACAACAGTTTCTTCGATATCCTGATCACTTACTCCAGATGCCCCCGGCTGACCGGATATGTGGCCAAGAAATCCATGGAAAAGATTCCGCTTCTGTCCAATTGGATGAAGCTTCTCTATTGCCTGTTCCTGGACCGCGACGACATCAAGGCCGGACTAAAAACCATATTAAAAGGCATCGATCAGATCAAGTCCGGAATCTCCATGTGCATTTTCCCGGAGGGAACCCGGAATAAGTCCGGGGAAAAACTGCTTCCCTTTAAGGAGGGCAGCATGAAGATGGCGGAAAAGACAGGCTGCCCCATCATACCCGTAACCCTGAATAACACGGCCAATATCTTCGAAAACCAATTCCCGAAGATCCGGCCTGTCCATGTGGTCCTGGAGTACGGCGCGCCCATTGACCTTAAGTCCCTGTCCAAAGAAGAACGCAAGCATGTGGGGGCTTATACAAGGGATATCATTCTGGCAACCTTTGAAAAAAACGAGGCTTTGGTGTAGGCTTCAAAAAAATAACAGGGCATCTGCAAACGCAGTGACCCTGTTTTTTAATCCATATAATTATTATTTTAAATCCGTGCATCCCGCTTTGAATTCCCATCATAGACGTTACCTTTACAGTTAACTCGGCCCAGGCACCCTCACGGCACACAGGAGGTTCTACTTAGTGCTGCTTCATTCCTGACCTGACACGGTTCATAGATTCCTGTTGCGTAAGACCCAGACGTCAACGCCACTTATAAAGGGCTGCTCCACAAGAAGGAACCCTGGGCGGGATATCACCCCTGCTGTAGCGGATTGCAGGTACAGGGCACCGCTAACTCCCCGGCTGCACGGAAACTTTATAACATGATTCAACCATTCTAAAACAGAATGGGAATTTTAGTATACCTTGTTTTGCCCGGTTTGTCAATCATTGCGTATTTGTTAATCAGGGCTGCTATTCAGGCGTTATTCAGGGAATTATTCAGGGCTCAGCACCGTCTCCAGGCTGCTGTCCTGGAAAAAGGTATTCGCATTATAAAGGAATAACAGATCCGTATAATTCCCGGTCTGCATCAGCTCCTCGATGTTGCCTGTATAGTACCTGGGGTCCAGCATGGTGATTTCCCCGAAATACGGCGCCAGAAACGGCGCAAAACAGTTGGCATAAGAATCCTTGATCAAAAGCAGCTTTCTGTTTGGGTCCGCCGTACTCTCTATCTGCACCAGCGGATGGTTTCCTCCAAAAAACACCTCATATTTATCTTTGATCTCCAGTTTGGATTCCTCATAAAAGGTAGCGGTCTTCTGCTTTTCCTCCACATAGGTCACCACGTAGTCCAGCGGTTCCTTGGGCAGGAACACACTGATCGTATCCCCGTTGTTCAGATAATATCCGCTTTTGGAGGCCAGAGAACCGATGAATTCATTGGTCACCGGGTAGCTGTCGTAAGCCACCGCGTCCGGGTCCAGAGACAGCACAGGCGCCAGCTGCCGGAAAGCGTCGTAGGCTCCCTGCGTCGTCCAGTGATGATCCGTCTTATAATACATCGGGTTCACCGAGTCCCGCTGCAGCGCCCCCTTCACATCCACGAAAGTAACCGCAGGCGACAGGGAATCTTTGACCTGGCCGATAAAGGCGTCCTGATCCTTCACCGGGGCATAAGGAGGCAGATAATCCCGCAGCACATTGGCCGCGTCGGGAACCAGCATCACCGCCGAACGTATCTGGGGATAGCGGGCCGCGAACTCGTTCATGGCGTTTATTTTATTTGCCAGGCTGTCCGGATCGGGAACCGCGATATCCTCCAGCAGATACTGCTGATCCCCGTAATAAACGCCGTTTGAATAGTTTTTGCCCACCAGGCGGTCAACGGTGGTCTTAACCTCCACCCAGAACGGCCGGAAGGCGAACTGATCCGTCGTGTACTTTTCATATTTTTTCGGATACCTGCCGTCCAGGAAACCGGCGGCCGTAAGCACCGGGCGTTCCGCCAGCATACGGTTTTCCGTTTCCGAATAAGTCTGATCCGGTATCAGCAGATTCACCACTGTGATGACCGTCAGTACCAGCAGGAAACTGATGAACAGTAATTTATAAAAACGTTGATTTTCTCGCTTCATAGATCGTCTTGCTCCAATGTCAGAATCTGAAATATAGGAATGGATTATAGGTTTCCGTTACGAGGAATGCGATACACAGTACAAAAATCAGGATATGAAGGGCCACCGCCGTCTTGGAGCGCCCTTTGCGCCCTTCAAACATCAGCCATTGGAACAGGCGGTGCACCGCCTTCGTGGAACAGACCGCCGCCAGCGCGAACAGCACCGCGTTGGTAAGCAGATAATAGATACCGGCGGTATCTGTAAGCGGCGCGCCGTTTTGGCCAAACATGACGGCCAGATACCGGCCGGCATAGCCAAGATCCGGGCTGGCAAACAATACCCAGCCGATCACCACAAAAAACATCGTGTACACATGGACAAAGACATCCGGAAGCTTATCGAACACTTTCCGCAGCACGAATTTTTCAATCAGCAGCAGAATACCGTAATACAACCCCCAGGCCACAAAATTCCAACTGGCTCCGTGCCAGAGGCCGGTCAGCAGCCAGACGATGAGAATATTGCGGACCGTGCGAAACGTCCCCTTCCGGTTACCTCCCAGAGGGATATAGACGTATTCCCGGAACCAGGTGCTAAGGGAGATATGCCACCTTCTCCAGAAATCCGTAATTCCTTTCGCCTCATACGGATGGTCAAAGTTCTCCTGGAATTCAAAGCCGAACATCTGTCCCAGGCCGATGGCCATATCCGAATATCCGCTGAAATCAAAATAAATCTGGAAGGTAAAAGCCAGAATTCCCACCCAGGCGCCCAGCACCGAAAGCTGCTCCAGCCCCAGATTGCTGATGCTCTGGTAGACGCTCCCGATGGTGTTGGCGATCAGGACCTTCTTGGCCAGTCCCTGCAGGAATCTGGAAATACCATAGCCGAACTTGCTGAAGCATTCCCTTCTCTCCTTCAGCTGATTTGCGATATCCTTGTATTTTACGATCGGTCCTGCGATCAGCTGGGGAAACATGGAGACATAAAGTCCGAAATCAACGATATTCTTCTGGGCGTCCACAACACCCCGGTATACGTCGATGATATAGGACATGGTCTGAAAGGTATAGAAAGAAATTCCGATCGGCAGCGCCAGACCCTCGACCGGGATATGAAGGCCGAAAATGCCGTTGACATTTTCCACAACAAACCCGTAATACTTGAAAAATCCCAGGATAAAAAGATTTACGGCCACCGCGAAGATCAGGTTTAACACCGCTGCTGCTTTTCGTCCCCGGCATCTCTGGATATCCAGGCCGCACACGTAGTTAAAACAGATGGAAAAAATCATCAGGAAAATATAGACCGGTTCTCCCCATGCGTAGAAGATGAGGCTTCCGGCCAGCAATACAAAATTCTTAAATTTTCTGGGGGAAATATAATAAACCAGCAGCATGGCCGGTAAAAAAGTAAAAATAAAAAAGACACTGCTGAATATCATTCCTGCTTCCTCATTCTTTCTTACTGTTGTCGCTGATCAGGCTGTCCAGAAACGCCTTCTTCATGGTCTCCGCGCCCGGAGAGATTGCAAAGAAGACATAGTTTCCCTTGACCAGAGTTTCCGCGTCTCCGATCTGTTTCATCTGCTCCAAGCCATAACCGTCAAAGTTCTGTTTCTGTGCCTCGATACGCTTCGTTATGGCCTGTTCCACAGCGTCCGCCTGACTGTCATTTTCGGTCTTTACAAGCAGGATCTCTTTTACATCCATACTATCGGCAGAGGTGTACAGAACAAACTCCTCATAGCTTCCCTTATCCAGCCCATAGAGTTTTTTAAGCGTCCTGGCGTCGGCCTCCTGCATAGCGCTTAAATCGGCCGCCTGTAAAATGTTCTGTTTCACTTCCCCTATCGGTTTGGCGCTATACGCATTATAGTGCAGCATGGCCGTTATGAAAAGGCCCAGGATCAGTACCAATCCGATTTTTATTATATTATAAAGATATTTCATAACTCAGATTCCCGCTTTCGATGCCATATTTTCAAGCCAGCTAGGGTAATAATGAGGCTTGGGATGAATTCCGTCCTCCTGATAAATATCCTCCTGCTGCATCAGCCCGCTGTTATCGATAAAGGGAAGCCCAAGGCGCGTACACATTTCCACCAGCGCCTCATTGTATGCGTCCACATTGCCGTACAGAGGTTTTTTATCAATTGCCTTTTGTTGAATCGGCAGGATACCGTTTATGTAAATCTTCGTATCCGGCAGGCTCTCCTGAAGAGTGCGGACCGCATTCTCATAGAGCTCTTCAAACTTCTGGGGATTGCCCCACAGATACTCCAGATCGTTCATCCCGTATGACATGAAGATGTTCTTCGGGTTCAGCTCCACCGCACGCTCCAGTTCCGGCTGGACATGGGCCAGGTTAATCCCGTTCTTCGCCACTACGCTGGTACTGTCCAGGAATTCATAATCCTCCAGCGCCTTGGTAATCGAATCGCCCATCACCACAGAGTTGGCAAACCGTGTTTTCATATCCGCCCGCGGCGCCGCCTCCGCCTGCGTTTCCGCCGTTTCCGGCTGCTGTGCGGATGCCGCCCTGCTATTCTGAATCGCATTTTCCACCGACGCCACATCCCGGGCCGCCAGCTCGTCTAATTTATGTATACCGGCCATGTCCGTATTCCCGGCCCGCAGTTCCTGTTGATATGATAGAATCATTAATCCAAACCATGCCACACAGACAAACACGACCAGGGTTGACATAATCCGTGTTATATTTGCCAATACCTGTTTCATAAGGTTATGCCCCTTTATTTGATAAAATACTACAACAAACTAATATAATCATAACATAATATATATTTCTTTTGGTTTAAATAATATTAAATTATAGTTACAATTACTGGAATTTACTCTAACCCAAAACACCGGCCTTTCATATATTAGAAATAAAAAGGAGTCTTCCTAATGTATTATATCACCACCAACGACCACGTGAAAATAGCCGTTTATGATCTGAATCCCCGTTCGGAAGAAGCGATTCTCCTGGTGCACGGCTGGCCCTTAAACGAAAAGATCTATGAATATCAAAAACAGATGCTGCTGTGCGCCGGTTACCGTGTGATCACCATGGACCTGCGGGGGTTCGGCAATTCGGATGCCCCTGCCGGCCCTTATGATTATAACCGGATGGCCGATGATATCTATACGGTCGTCTGCAAGTTAGGCCTCCGCTCGTTTATCCTTGCCGGTTTCTCCATGGGCGGCGCCATCGTCAGCCGCTATATGGGACGTTATCATGGGTATGGCGTGAAAAAGTTATGTCTGCTGGCGGCCGCTGCTCCCCGCTTTACCCAGACGGCGGATTTCCCTTATGGAGAAACCGTTTCGGAAGTGAATCGGCTGATCCGCCTGGCCGAAACCGACCGTCCCCAGCTCAGTGATAATTTCAGTCAGATGCTGCTGTATTCTCCACACAGCGAGTCCATTAAAAAGTGGTTTGCGGACCTGTCCCTGAGCGCCTCCGGGATCGCTACGGTTCAAACGGGATACGCCTTGCGGGACGAAGACCTGCGGGAGGATCTGCGGCAGATCAAAGTGCCGACGGGCATCTTCCACGGAACCCGGGATCAGATCGTCCCCTATTCTCTGGCTCTGCAGCAGAAGCAGCGGATCGCTGATTCCACCTTATTTACCTTTCACAAGAGCGGTCATGGTATATTCTATGATGAACTGGAATGCTTTAATCAAACTTTTTTAGCTTATTTAAAAGAGGGTTAACGGAATCAGGCCATGGCGCAGAATATTTTTATATTCTCCCTCATGGCCTGATTATATTATAAAGCCTGATTGTAACTAATTTGTAAATATGATCCGATCCGTTCCCCTATCCGATAAACAGGATGGAAGAAAAATCCGACCAGAAATGGATAACAGCGGCCGGCAAAATGGATTTGCTTTTTCTGAACAGATAGCCGAATACCAGTCCCAGTACAAAAACATAGACTGCCTGGGTCAGCATTGCGGACAGCGCCAGCGTACCGTCCAGATACCAGTGGATAAAGTAGGAAGGAAAATGCAAGAGGACAAAATACAGGGAAGCCCATATATTCGCCTTTTTTTCCTTCATACAGGCGGCAAACGCATTCATCCCCCAGCCCCGATAAACGATTTCTTCCACAAAACCCACAATCAAAAACTTGGGCAGCTCCTGCAAAATATTGAGATCCGGATTCAGCCAAAAGCCGCCGTGGTTTAGAATCATTCCCGCAATCGCATAAGCCGTTATTCCAAAAAAGAATCCCAGAAAAGATTTCCAGTGTATTTTATGGAGGAACAGTTCTTTGCTATTGACGGAGATCTGAGCCGAATAGCGGAAGATGAAGATAATAAATGGGACTGCCCAGACCAACCTGCTGAGATAGCCATAGATATAACCGCTCCAGCCATCCGGCATGTTTCCGAATAGCAAAGAAGAATAACCCCAGGCATCCGTAACGATGGCCCACAGAACTACAGACAGCAGCATTGACAGGTGAATTTTTTTAACTTTCATAATGACCTCCGGCGACGCGTTTACTGCTTATAGGTTCAGGTATGGACGGATGTCTTTTTATCCTGCCTTCCCGGTACGTCCCCTTTTTTGACGTTTTTCTATTAGTCTAGCCTCTATTCGTCCGGATGTCAATTTTATATGGGCTGTCTTAAGTATTTCTTCCGATTCTTAAGAACTCGTCAGATTTTGCTCACAATATTTTCTATTTTTCTTCACAAACTGTTGACAATTCATTCACACGTTTTTCACAGCTGTCCTGTATATTAATAATCAAACAAGGCAATAACCTTTTCATATAAAACTTCTTTTTCATAGAGCCGGTATCAGCTAGATACCGGCCCCTCCTTTTTTCAGGCGTGTTTTTATTTCCGCCATCTTTCTATTCCTCCAAAATATTTCCATCCACAGACATGGTGATGATTCTCCATGGGATGAACCGGCCGCTGTCCTGCAGCGCCTTTTTTACCGCCTGCTCGATTCCGCCGCAGCAGGGTACCTCCATTCTTACGACTGTGACGCTTTTTATTTCATTTCCTTTTATGATCTGCGCGAGCTTTTCACTGTAATCCACGGAATCCAGTTTCGGGCAGCCGATCAGGGTGACCTTTCCCTTCATGAATTCCCTGTGAAAATTACCATAGGCGTAAGCCGAACAGTCCGCAGCGACCAGCAGATGCGCCCGGTCAAAATACGGAGCCTGCATGGGCGCCAGCTGAATCTGAACCGGCCATTGCCTGAGTTCCGTGTCCGCTGCTTTTTCCGCCGCCCCGGGGGCCGGATTTCCTTCCGGCCCTGACAGACTCCTGGCTCTGGAACCCGGACAGCCTGTGAATGATGGGACCGGGTCCCTGCGCTTTGTTTTCCTCATATTATTTTCCACCGCCTCCCTGTTATAACCGGCAGCTTCTCTTTCCTCAAAGGAAATCGCCCCGGTAGGGCAGACCGGCAGGCAGTCCCCCAGACCGTCGCAGTAATCATCCCGAAGCAGCTTTGCCCTGCCGTCTACCATCCCAATGGCTCCTTCATGGCAGGCGTCCGCGCACAGGCCGCAGCCATTACATTTTTCCTCATCGATGTGAATAATTTTTCTGATCATATTTGTTACCTCCTGTAGTAAAATTCTCTTTCTGGATTCAGTTTAAGCTATGAGGGTAAATATGTCTGTTGTTTTTACAACCAAATCGCAAATGGACATGTCCCAGACCGAATCGGACATGTCCCAAACTGAATCGGACATGTCCCAAACTGAATTGGACATGTCCCAAACTGAATTGGACATGTCCCAAATTGTATATTATGACCAGCTGCTATGGATCAGCGCCCCCACATGCATGCCGTCCAGCGCCAGCACTTTTTGAAATTCCGCGCCGGCCTCCTTCTCCTGACCCAGGCCCAATAATCCGAGTCCCATCAGGAACCGGCAGTGGATCTCGTTTTTCCGGTTCAGGTCCTCATCAAAGATCTGAAGATCCGGAAGGCTGACCGCGAAATAATCTATTTTGACATCGTCGAAGATATGCTTTTGCCCATAATCCAGCAGTTTGTGGAATCTGCTTCGGGCTTCCTTTTCCCTGTTAAGCTTACGAAGGGCCATCCCCTGATAAAAGATCATTTCCGGCGGCTGGTCATTGTAATACATCATGCCGGCAGGCTCGCTGATTCCCACCGCGGCCTTTTGGAAACAGACAGCCGCTTTGTCGGGCTGATCCGCCCCCTCGTACGCGCAGCCCAGATAATAGTATATGTTGTTCTCCTGCGCGCCGGCCAGTTTTCCTTCTCCCAGGTTATACGGGTAGGAGCCGGCAGCCTGCTTGAGAACTTTTATAGCCGCTTCACAATCACCCTGGCGCAGATACTTCTTGCCGGTCTCCACCAGACTGAACAGATACTGCGCGGGTACCTTGCCTTCGCCGCCTTCCCACGGGTGGAAGTTCCTGCGGCTTATGTACTGCAGCGCCTCTTCGAACCGGCCGCAGGCGTTTAGAAGGGTTGCGTACTCCAGATACAGGTCATCTCTGATCTCCACTAATTCCATGTGGTTCTGCAATTCTTTCAGCCGCTCTTCTTTGGACATGCCCATCTTTTTACGCAGCTGGTCCAATTCCATGAAGACTCTGGCGTCGGTGGTGTCCAGTTGGAACGCCTTCTCAAGCTCTGTTCTCGCTCTTTTTGCGTCGTGGAGCTTATTATAGCAGGCAAGCGCCAGATTCCTGTGCACGGTAGCGAAGTCATCACAGATCGCCGCAGAACGCTCAAAACAGCTGATGGCGTCGCCGTACTGCTTTTTATCATACCATAGGTTCCCCAGATAATACGCAGCGCGGGAATCTTCGGGGTTTTTCGCAATCGCCCCGGTCAGGATGCCTATGTCCTCCAGCCGGTGCGGGAAACAATAACTGCTGTCCGCCGAAGCCGCCCGCCGAAGCGCCGTCTCCTGGGCTTTTGATTGGTTCAGTTTCCCGTAGCAGCCCGCTACATAGTAGTACACTAACGGATAAATCTCATCTTCCTTTTTCCCTTTCTGCATTTCTCCGGAAATAAACAGCTCTAACCATTCCGCAGCTTCCCGGTACAAGCCCGCTTCCACTTTATCGATTGCCAGTTCGATTGCTGTGTTGAAGTTGCCGCGCAGCCTTCGGACCGCTTCCTGTAACAGGTCTTTACCGCAGGGAACATCTGAATTTTGTATCTTGTCTTGTAACAGGGCTTCTTCATAGACCGTTCCAAGATCCAGCGGATCGATCTGCTCGTTTTCCTTCAGCAGATTGCCGCACGCTTCCCATTTTTCTAATTTTCTTAATAGGGAAGCTTTTAAATTTCTGGCCTTCATATTATGATAGTTCCGCACCAAGGACCGCTCCACATGGGACAGTGCGGTTTCCAGGTCATCTCCCGCCGTACAGATACAGGCCATCTGGTAATAAGCGGCATCCTGCCATGCAGCGCTCCAGGCCGCTTTATAAAAACGGTCATACGCCTCCGCATCTTTCCCCATGTAGCGCAGCGCCAGGCCCAGCTGGAAATAGGCTTCCCCGTCATAGGGATTCGGATTCGACCGGGTCAGTTTGCTGATGGCCGCCTCAAAAAACGGGACACTTTCCGCGAACCGCCCTCTGGACATCAACAGCTTTCCGTAGGCGGTGTTGATGCGGGAGTCGGTCGGGTCTCTGCGAAGCCCCTCCAGATAATAGTCCGCGGGTTCATAGGTCGCATGCCGGTATTGTTCCAGGTGCAGGCCATAGAGATAGAGATCTTCATTGGTCTTTACCTCCTCAGGCAGCGGCACCGGGCTGGCCGGGTCGGGAGTCTTGTGGATCGTCTGTTTTTCCGGCCTGTAGGCGACCAATCTGTTTCCGTCCTGATCCAGAACCGTTACTTCCAGACGGGTCTCGTCTTCAACAGGATCTGCGTCCTTCCCGATCTTTGCCTCAAACGCCTGCTCCGGCGACAGGTCCAGCGCCTTGCTAAAGAGGATTTCCTCATCCCTGGTTAACCGGATCTCTGCCTTCGGGTATTCTCCTGTCACATAGGCTCTAATGGTAATTCCTTCCTCATCCTCTTCCAGACCGACAGCCGCTTGAACCGTGGCGTTTTTGATCTGTCCCACACCTTTATAAGGCATAAAATATTGGGTAAATACCTTTTCTTCATAGGGGGCCATCCAAGTGAAGTCCGGCTGGTTATCCGTAAAGCATCCGGTCATCAGCTCCACATAGGGGCCGTCTTCGTCCGTCAGATTCCGGTCCCAGGCTTTTCCGAACTCTCCGCATCCCCAGGTCCACTGTTTCTTTCCCGGTGCCACATGGTGGTCGGCCACATGTAAAATGCCCGCCTTCTCCTGATAGTCATAGCCGCCTACAAAATCATAGTCCGAATGATCCGCCATATAGGAAGTAGGCACCGGAATATTTTTATATCTGGAAATGTCAACGCCTTCCGAATAGTCCATTTTATAATAAACGCCGGTTGCGATGGGGAAATTGGACACATCTCTTTTTCCGTGATCCATCACCGCGTGAACATCGGGCGGAAAAATAGACTGGGTATGATCATTAACCGGTACGGCCGGATTCGCCCACCACAGGAAGGTCTGCGGCCGGTTGGTGCGGTTATATAACTGCGCGGATATTTCCAGGTACGCCTTGTCAGGATGCAGGGTAAACGCCGCCATCCCCTTTGTGCGGAACATATTTTCTATCTCTCCCACCAGAACCGTGCAGCTGCCGTCGGAATTTTCCATAATCCGAAAATCCACCGGATCAAACGTGCTGGGTCTGTGATGCTGCGGCCAGTTGAATTCGATCCCGCCGGAGATCCATGGCCCGGTTAGCCCCACCAATGCCGGTTTGATTACATGATTATAATATACGAAATCATAATTGTTGGTCTTGTCCGTGGCTCTCTGGATTCTTCCGCCCAGCTCCGGCAGAACCATAATTTTCAGATATTTGTTTTCCAAATATACCGCATGATAGGTCTTATTCACTTTCTCGTCGTAAATTTTGTCAATGACACTGTGGGGATATACCTTACCGGAGCTCCCCTGATATACCCGTTTTTCCAAAAACATGGGGTTCTTATCCGGTTTCCCCACTTCATAGGTAGGAATTTCAATATCCTGCTCCCAGACCTGAACTTTTTTCTCCCATACATCCATGGTGATTCCTCCTTGCAAATTTATTATAAACCCTGATATAATGCAATTATATAAGAGGGGCGGATAAAATACATTCTTTTAACCTGCTCACTTATTTCGAATTCTTGCTCTGCTAATATTTTAAATCAATTCATATTCATGCGATAGAATAACTAGCAGTCTGTTCTTCAAATCCTTGTGCGCAGAGTACCTGATATTCGCGTCAGGTGTGCGATTGCGAAGCGACGGCGCAGCGGGTCCTACGGTTAGCTTCGCAATCGTGCACCTGGCGTGAATAGCGGGTGCTATATGCACAAGGACTTGGAGAAAGGACTACCAGGGGAGGTGTTCCCATGAAATGCATGGAACCAGGAGTTTTGGAATGCTCGGATTATTATTTCAGCACGCCCAGCGGAATCGCCAAAAAACTATTTTTTTATGGAATCTGCTGCGGAGAATTCAGCTGTAAAGTGCCCTATCATGTCAACCGGGACAGCTATAACAGTTATCTGTTAATCCAGATCTTAGACGGGAGCCTGACCGTTAAGCTCCCCGGAGAGAAGCGCTATGAAACGGCGGAAACAGGCGAACTTGTTTGGATCAACTGTTACCAGCATCATGAGTATTTTACGAAGCGGGATGTCCGGTTCCGTTTTATTCATTTTGACGGCAACGCATCCGGGGATTTTTACCGGGAAATCCTGCATTCCGGCGGGACTATCTTGCGTCCGGCGGATATCGGCCCTTACGATGAGGCGTTTTGCCGCCTGGTCTGCCATTACCGGAAAGAAAAGCTTCTGACCGAGTGCGAAATTTCCCTGCTGCTTCATACCCTGCTGGCGCTTCCCTTTCAAATGTCCGGCGCTGCCGCCGACGCCGGCCAGGACCGGCAGATGATTCAGCAAATATTGGATTATATCAAGGATCACTATATGGAGGATCTGGACGTGGCGGCCCTGGCCGGCACCGTGAATTTAAGTATCTACTATTTCTCAAGGATGTTCAAAAAGGAGACCGGCTATTCGCCTTATGAATACCTGATGCACTACCGGCTGGACCGGGCCAAGAGGCTTTTGAAGAATTCGGCTATGACCATACGGGAGGTTGGATTTACCACCGGTTTTAAAAGTGAATCGAATTTTGTCGCCTGTTTCCACAAGAATGAAGGGATGTCCCCGGGAAAATTTCGGAAGCTTCCGTTCTAGACGCGCCTTTATGCAACTTACAATTTTATTGTATTTACTTTGGAAATTTACGAAGAAACATAATATTTCAAATTTTTTAAAAAAGTTGGAAAAAAAGCTTGCTTTTTAAAAAACTTTCATATATAATAACTTTTGCGTTGCAAATAATATTTTCTTAAATTTGCGCTGCTAGCTCATTTGGTAGAGCACCTGACTCTTAATCAGGGTGTGCAGGGTTCGAGCCCCTGGCGGCGCATCGAGGTACTGTTTTTGTAGTCACAGAGCTACGGGGACGGTACTTTTTTTGTCCCCGGAAACCACTGTTTTTGAAAAAATCAGTTTTCCCCAAAGAACACTTTATCCAGGTGGGATATGTTCATTTTGGAGACTATAATCTGGTTGGCGTGATGCAGATACACACGGGTAGTTTCTATGTCCTCATGGCCCATTAAAAGCATCAGCTTATATATATCAATCTGACCGGTTTTTTCATACTGATCGATGCAGTAATTCGTCGCAAAGTTATGACGAAGTTTGTGAGAAGAAAACTCGAAAGGAAGTTTCCGCTGGATACTAAACATCATGTGTTTCACCGCATTACAGGTAAGCTCTTTCCCTGTGCGGCTGACAAAGAGCCGGATCGAATCATAGGGACACAGATTTAGATAATCTTGTATGTAGTGCGCAGACAGGGAGCCAAGCGGAACAATACGTTCTTTACTTCCTTTCCCGAAGACTTTTACCATGCGATCTGCAAGAGAGATATCACACCGTTTTATGGTACAGACTTCATTTTGCCGCAAGCCTGAATCCAACATAACCGAAACAATCGCCTTATTTCGAGCGGTAAGCCAAGGAGACTCTACCTTGATCGTTTTAAAAATAAGGAATATTTCATCATCGCTGTATATCCGCAAAAGCTTCTTTGGTGTACGCGGAATGACTATTTCCCGGGCAGAGAAGGATAAGCCGTACTTTTTCTCAATCCACCGGAGAAACACCTTTAAATTCCGAATATACGTTGCCAGAGTAGCCCTTGAGATCGGTTTGTCGTATAACATCGAAATATAGCGGTTTACACGTTCCTGTGTAAGATCGGACAAGCTGGTTTGAGAGCCTATGAAGTTGACAAATGAATGAATAAACAGATCATAATTGTATAACGATTTATCAGCAAGACCGGCCAATCGCTTGGCGGACATAAAGTTTTCAAAGATTTCCTGAAGCTCCATATCATACCTCATAAGCACTTTCAAATATCGTCATTTTCCTACTGTCATCCCAAACCTGATAATCAACTACTGTAACGTGATGCACATCCTGAACCAAACCGTATGTCATAAGTCTTTGGTAACATATTTTGTTTAGAAGTAAGACATAAAGCATATTATTTGGTATAATTAAAAAACTGAGATAGACGGATATTGCAAAGTATGAAGGACTTCTTGAGATTATGGTAAACGCACGGCTTACCTTTTATTCTATCATTAAAACGCTGGATAGAGACCGCTAAAAACTTAATTATATATCAAGGATTAGAAAGGATTATCTATATGGTAAAAAAAGCAATCAAAGAAACGATTCATGCCAAAGGTATTGATATTGGTATTTATACGACAGATTTTGAAAATGAATTTATTTCATTAACAGATATTGCGAAATTCCGAAATGAGGATGATCCTAGATTTGTTATTCAAAACTGGATGAGGAATCGGAATACGATCGAATTTCTTGCTGTATGGGAGGAATTACATAATCCGGATTTTAACCGTGTGCAATTCGAGGCGGTTAAAACTGAAGCAGGCCTAAATCGTTTTGTCATGACTCCAGCAAAATGGATTGAACAAATGAATGCAATTGGTATTATTTCAAAAGCCGGCCGTTATGGCGGAACCTTTGCTCATAGCGATATCGCAATGTCGTTTGCGACCTGGATTTCTCCGGAATTTCAGCTATTTATTATGAAAGATTACAGGCGTTTAAAGTTTGATGAAAACAGTCGTCTATCTCTGAACTGGAACTTGAATAGAGAGATAGCAAAACTGAATTATCGAATTCACACTGATACAATTAAAGAAAATGGTGGCAGTTTCAATACCAGTTACACACAGGCCGAGGGCCTGCGCCGGCATCCGTTAAGCGAACCCATTTCCGGTTCCCTTTCGTATACCAGCGCTGGCCCCCGGCCTGTGTGCTTTTTATTCCATAGGAAAGTGCGCCTATGGAATAAAAAGCCCTTCGGGGGATCGCACTGCGGCGGGAAGGAAGATGCCGCTTACACGGCCCGCCGCAGGCGAAGAGTTTCGCAAGCGAAACTCTTTTATAATTATAAATTACTGAATAGAGTCTTTGGTCAATACCGATACTCCCGTATCTACATTAGTCTCGGGAATAGGCTCGCCTTTTACTGCGGCTACCGCTGCATCCATACCCATTTTTCCCATAACATCGGGATTCTGAGCCATGCAGGCTACCAGAGAACCATCTTTGATTAAGCCAAGGATCGCATCGGATTTATCAAATCCTACGCCGATCACACCGCCGCCTGCTCCTTTGATGGCGTTGCCGGTACCAACTGTGGCGCCTTCATTGCATCCGAAAATGCCTACGCAGCCGTCTGTGATATAGTTGTCGGCGATATCCTGGGATTTTGCGGCATCGCCCTCACCGTACTGGGTCTCAAGGATTTCATAGGGGGTTCCTTCAAAAGCTTCCCGGAAACCGGCCTCACGGTTTGCGGTTGAATCGGTGGATGCGCTGATGTTTACGATACCGATTTTGCCTTCTTCTTTACCGGCTGCTTTTAATGCCTTTAACATTTCTTCTCCGGCAGTCTTGCCAGCCGCTTTGTTATCGGTGGAAAAGGTTGCCATCGCTTCCGTATTGGCGGGGGAATCTACATATATGATCTTCACGCCCTGGGACTTAGCGTCTTCCAGAACCGCGGTGATCGCATCGGGGCCGTTAGCCGCGATCATGATCGCATCCGCGCCGTCGGCTACCGCATTGTTCACACGCTCGATCTGCTGCGCGTCGTCTTTTTTGTCCGGCGCCATCCACTTGTAGTCTACATTGCCAAGTTTTTCCGCTTCTTCTTTTGCGCCTTTGTCAACCGAAACCCAATGCTGGTCGGAACTGTCCATAGTTATCAGGATAACTTTTACCTTTTCACCTGAGTCTGCAGTTTTTTCCGCATCGTCTGCGGCTGGGGCAGCTGTCTCTTTTGCAGCGGCGTCATCCGCGGCGGGCGCGGCAGCCTCCTCACTCTTCTGACCGCATCCGGATACCATGGCGGCAATCATCCCCACGCATAACAGCACTGATAATAATTTTCGTTTCATATTTGAAACCTCCCTTTTCGTTTTATAATCAAAGCACTCTGTGCTTTAATCACCCGATAGACACCACATCAAATGAACCACTAATGAACCGCTAGTTTGCTTTTTTTCTCGGTTTTCTTCCCGTCCGGATGATTACATCCAGCAGTACGGAAACGATAACAATAAACCCAATCACTACATTTCTCATGCCCACGGGCGCCCCGACGAACTGAAGCCCGTTCTGCAGTACGCCCCAGATAGACGCGCCGATCACAGTACCAAACAGTAATCCCTGACCGCCCAGAGTGGATACACCGCCGATTACGGAAGCGGCGACTGCGTACATTTCATACATATTACCAGCATCCATGGTACCCATACCGGCTGTCGCGCAGGTGATCAATCCGACCACGCAGGCGCAGAAGGAACTGACCAGATATACTTTTAGCACGGCCGCAAATACGTTGACGCCGGATAGCTTGGCGGCCTCTATATTACTTCCGACCGCGTAGGTGTGACGGCCGGTCCTGGTCCTGCTCAGTATAAAGTTAAAGATCAGGAACAGTATGATGGCAATCCATACCGGATTATATATTCCCAGGGTTTTTCCGTAATAGAAGAAATCCCGGAATCCCTGCGCAGCGTCGCCGATGGCGTCTGTGTTATAGTTGTTATTCACAATCTGGGCAATACCTCTGGCCACGGTCATGGTACCCAGGGTAGCAATGAAAGGCGGCAGATTAAACTTTGCGACTAACGTCCCGTTGACTACTCCCACCACCAGGCAGGCCGCCAGGGTTATGATAACCGCCAGCCAGGGATTCAGCCCTCTGGTCATCAGGGTAGCGGATATCATCGTGCTCATTCCGATGACGGAACCGATGGATAAGTCAATGTTCCCGGTAATCAGCACAAAGGACTGTCCGATCCCCACCAGCAGGATAGGCGCCACCTGGCGAAGCAGGTTGGTCACATTGCGGCCCGAAAAGAACGTGGGGCTTAAGATCCCGAATACAATACACAATATAATCAGGCCGATGGTTACGGTTATGACCTGCCCGATCCCGCGGATGGCCATAAAACTTTTAAAAAAACTATTTTTCTCTTTCTTTTCCATTGTTTTTATCTCCTTAGCTCCTCTAATTTTGTGACGCAGCATCACTTTCTATTTTTTTATCAAATCTGGTGGCATATTTCAGAATCATATCCTGGGTGGCTGTCTCTCTGCCTAATTCTCCGGTGACCCGTCCGTCGCACATAACGATAATACGGTCACTGACTCCCATAACCTCCGGCATTTCCGAGGATACGAATAAGACGCCGATTCCCTGCTGTTTTAATTGATTCATCAGATTATAAATTTCAACCTTTGCCGCTACGTCAATTCCTCTTGTCGGCTCATCGAAAATAACTACTCTGGAATTTCTGGCCAGCCATTTGGCCACTACTACTTTCTGCTGGTTTCCTCCGGAAAGTGTCGCCGCGTTTACTTCCGCATTCGGCAGTTTGATTTTCAGATCCACTACCGCTTTTTCTGTCATCGCGCGCTCTTTCTTACGGTTCACCACACCGCCTTTGTTGCACAGGATATCCAGGTTCGGAAGGGCGATGTTCTCCCGGATGCTGAGCTTGGTGCACAGGCCGTCCTTTTTCCGGTCCTCCGGCGCAAGCACTATCCCGGCCTTGATGGCGTCCATAGGATTGTGTATGGTCACCGGCTTCCCGTCCAGGATAATTTCCCCGCTCTCCTTCGGGTCCACGCCAAAGATTGCCCTGGTGGTCTCCGTCCGGCCCGCGCCCATTAGTCCGGCGATTCCGACGATCTCTCCCTCGTACAGCTCCATATTTACATTCCGGACCATCTTTCCGGCGTTTAATCCCTTGACTTCAAAGATCTTTTTTCCCCGCGCGCACTGTACCCGCGGGAATTTCTCTTTGATCTCGCGGCCAACCATCAGGGAAATGATTTCTTCCAGGTTCGTGTCCGCGAAGTTCATATCCGTGATATATTTTCCATCCCTCATAATGGTTACCCGGTCAACAATGTGCTGCAGCTCTTCCAGCCGGTGGGAAATATAGACAATTCCGCACCCCTGCGCTTTCAGCTTTTGAATAATACCGAATAAATCATCAATCTCTTTGGAGGTCAGCGCGGATGTAGGTTCATCCATAATCAGGATTTTCGCGTTGGTGGCCAGCGCTTTCGCGATCTCCACCATCTGCTGCTTGGACACCTGCAGGTCCCCCACGATCGTGTTGGGATCGATATCGATATTTAACCGTTCCAGTACCTCCCGGGCCTTTTTGCACATCTGCCGGTTTGCCAGCACTCCTGTATGTATCTCTTCCCGTCCCAGGAATATGTTCTCCGCCACAGACAAATGCGCGCACATATTCAATTCCTGGTGAATAATAGCCACTCCTAATTCCTGCGCCAGCTTCGGCGTCATATCACCCTGGGGTTTGCCGAAGATTTTCACTTCGCCGCTGTCCCTTGTGTATACCCCGCTCAGCACTTTCATCAATGTGGATTTCCCGGCTCCGTTTTCACCCAGCAGCGCCATGACTTCTCCCGACCGCAGATTGAAGGAGACATCGTCCAGGGCTTTTACACCAGGGAACGTCTTACTCACATGGTTAATCTCGACTATATAATCCTGCATTCTTCCATCACCCGACCTTACACTTTCTCTTGTTCTGTGTAAACAGTATAGCAAACAGCCCCTTGATCCGTAAGGGGGATGGATTTTGAATTATAGGGCTTTTCTTCTGGTATTCTTGTTCTACATGTACAATATTGCCAAATGTAGTTGTGATTTTTTGGTAGATTTTCACATTTAGAAATGTTAGAGAACGGTTGCGTCCTGGCTAAAATGATAGAACTGGGACCGGTCGTATTCCTGTCTTAATTTCCCGTTTTCCACCTGGAGCATCCGGTCGGCTGCCATCAGGGAATCCGAAAAACTGGTCGCCAGGATGACCACCGCGATGCCCTTCTTTTTCAGCTGCCGCAGCAGCAGGATGATCTGGGAACGCAGCGGCATATCCGCGTCCGCGAATGGCTGGACGCAGAATAAGATCTTCGGGCGGTAGACGTGAACCCGGTAATAGACGAGCTTGTAGAGGGAACTAAGACTTAATTCGGTAATGTCTTTGGCGTGGATGTCCGGTCCTATGAGCGGTTCATACTCTTTGCCGACACTTTTTTGGACTTTCCGGTCGGACCATATCCCCTGCGTCTTCTCTCCCAACAGAAAACATAGATTTTCAATGTAACTCATATCCTCGAACAGCATACCGGGCACCGGATACTGGCCGATGAAGGCAACTCCCTCCCGCAGAGCTTCCCTGGAGGAATTCACCTGGTAGGATTTCTCATCCACGCAGACCTCTCCGGATTCCACACTCATTTCGCCGTTCATAATCCGGACGATATCATCCATCACCGTCCGGTCCATATCCAATAGGATCACGCACTCCCCTTTTTCAACGTGGAAGCTTAAGCCGTCCATAGTATCCGTCACCACATCCCGGAAACGCAGTACGCCTTTTCCCTCTTTATAGGGAATCTCTTCCCGGTGGAAGGCGTCCACATAATACGGCTTGATGAATTCCCTGCGAAACTTGGAATTTTCCAAGACTTTTAGAATTTTACCATTTTCCATCAGGGAGATCCGGTCACATATTTTGAACCCCTCCTCATGGTGGTTGCAGACATATAAAAAGGAGACTCCCTGAGCGGTATAATGCCGCAGCAGTCTCTGGAATTTTGCCAGATCGGCCGTGCTGATAAAGTTGCTGATATCTTTCACCACGATCAGCTTCACGCCCATGGTCACCGCCTTTAAGAGTTCCACGGCGCATTTTTCAAAGGGAGACAGATCCTCCACCAGGGTTCTTCCGTCAATCCGGATTCCCAGCCCGTCCATCAGCCTTCTAAGCTGCCGGTTCAGCACATGGGAATTGATGATATATTTCCGGAAACCTCTGCGCAGTACAAATACATTATCCGCCACAGACAGGTCTTTTACCAGCTTGGTGGGATCCTCGATCACATAAACCTTATTCCGCGTATACGAACTATGGGCGTAATTATTGACCAGCTCCTCATGAAAATAAATCCGCCCGTAAAGGATCGGCAGATTCTGGCTAATCAGTTCAATTAAACTCTCCTGTCCATAACCGTTTAAGCTGATGACTCCCATGATCTCCCCGCGGAAAATATGCAGGTTCAGATTATCCAGAAGTACCACGTCATCCACTACCCGGGTTACGTTCTCGAGTCTTAGAATTTCTTCTCTCATAGAACTTCCTTCATCATATCTTTCTTAATCAGGGGCAATGTGATCTCCACATCCGTCCCCACGTTCCTGGTGCTGTAAATACAGATGCCGTATTCTTCCCCGAACAGCAGCTTGATCCGGCTGTTTACATTCACAATGGCGATGCCGCCCTTGGCGTCGGTGTACGCCTTGACGTTGTCTATGGAACTGCTGTTTAATTTTAAGTTCAGTTCATCCAGGTACTCCCGCTCGATCCCAAGCCCGTCGTCCGACACGGTAATAATCAGACGCTTCGGAGTGGTCTCGATCTTGATTTCCAGGGTTCCCCTGCCGATCTTCCGCTCGATCCCATGGAAGATAGAATTTTCCACGATCGGCTGCAGCGTCAGTTTAGGAAGCCGGTACTGCATCGCTTCCTCCTCTTCTTCCGTCCGGTCTTCGATATGCAAAGACAGCCGTTCACCGAAGCGGTACTGCTGGATAATATAGTAATTCCTCACGTTTTTCAGCTCATCCTCCAGCGTCACCAGATGCTCCACGTTGGAAATGGTGTAGCGGAAGAAGGTAGCCAGGGCTTCCGTCATTTTTGCCACATGCTCCAGCCCCGCGTTCATGGTCTCGCCCCGGATTCCCTCCAGCGTATTGTACAGGAAATGGGGATTGATCTGGTTCTGCAGCGCCAGATATTGCGCCTGTTTCTTAGAAGCGCTGATCAGCTCGTCGGTTTTGATCATATCCCTGAATTTGTCCATAGCCTGGGATGTCTCCGGGTTCATGTCCACCCGTTGGTCAAATACCCCTTCAAAGAGGTAGCCGGTCACGAAAAGGTGCAGCACCTTGGCATTCTCCTTATAAGGGCGGTACAGCCAGTTCAGACAGATATATCCCCAGGCAAAGCTTAAGATCCAGGAAAGGATCGCAGGGATCACGAACACACTGTCCCGCAGCGCGGCGAAAGACAGCGCGGTCAGCAGCAGCAGGAGGATCGCTGCCAGGCCGGCGGACATGAATTTCATGCGGTAAGACAGGTAATGGGTCGGCTTCTTTTTCATATGGACATCTCCTACGAGTACAGTTTCCGGTACTCACCCGGCTTGATGCCGGCAGCCTTCTTAAAGCTCTTGGTAAAATGCTTCAAATCGTTGTAACCGACCGCTTCACAGACAGCCGCGATGCTCATATTCGTCTCCTTCAGAAGATCCTTCGCGCGGTTCATGCGGATCTCAGACAAATACTCCACAAAATTACTGCCCGTCTCTTTTTTGAAAAGCGAGCTGAAATAGGTCGCGTTGAATCCCGCCACACTGCTCACATCGTCCAGCGTAATGGACTTCATATAATTCTGCTGTATGTATTGTTTCGCCTGCCGGATGGGCCTTATATTTTCCTCCTGCTTATCCTTTAAGATGGAATCCATGGATTCGGATATCAGATCGGATAAATACCGGAAGATTTCGTCCGGTTTGCCGCACCGGAGCGCGTATTTTTCAAATTTCTCCGGTATTCCCGCGTTCGAAAACGGAAGCTGGTTCTTTTTCACCAGCATCACGTAAGTGTTACAGGCTTCCATTACTACAGCGATAATATCGACTCCGTTTATTTCAGGGATCGATCCCACCGACTCCTCAAGCTGCGAGACCGTTCTCAACACCGCGTCCTTATTCAGGACCTCCAGCGCCTGATCCATGGCTTTGTTAAAGGCTGACAGCAGAACGTCCGTATGCTCTTTCTGATCATGAATCTCCACATGATCGATCAGCCGTCCGGTCCCCTCCACCAGCCGTTCCGCAGCTGCCCGGCAGGCATTTTCATAGGATTCGGCTATGCCGCCGATACGGTCCGCCGCATCTCCCGCACCGATCGTAAATTCCACATACCCAAACGCGCTCTTTTGCACGCTCAGCTCATCCAGCACTTCTTTTAGCTGCTTTCTGATCTGTTTCTTATGGGCCGGGTCGTAATTCAGCAGATAATAGCTGCTGTTTTCCAGTCCGAAATGCTCCATATCGAAGCATTCATTTCCAAGCAGCCGGTTCATAATCTGAACGACCTTCTCTTCCAGCACCTTAATGCTGCTGTCATACTGTTCATCCACGCCACAGTCATATTTTACGACAACGACCTGGAAACAGCCCTCCCGAAAGTGATAATGGTAATCTTCGTTCACCTTCTCAAGAGTCAGGCTCTCCATATCGTGTTTTTGCATCACTTCCATAAATAAATTGGCCCTCAGCCTATCGATATCGCTTTGCAGCCGCATTTTCAGACGTTCTTCCTTGCTGATCCGCTCGGTTCGAAGCTTATGTTTTTCCGCTATCTGTTCCAGTGTATGGGTCAATTCTTCCTTCTTAATCGGTTTGAGCAGATAGTCGCCGACTCCGTATTTGATCGCATGCTGCGCGTATTCAAAATGCCGGTAGCCGCTGATAATGATAAATTCCAGTGTGTCGCTGACCGCCTTGGAACGTTCGATCAATTCCAGCCCGTCGTACCCCGGCATCCGGATATCCGTAATCATCAGATCGGGTTTTAACGACTCCACCATTTCCAAAGCTTCCAGTCCGTTATGGGCGATCCCGGCCACTTCCATTCCCAGCGCCTGCCAGTCGATCAGCCCATATATAAGCTGGCATACTTTATCCTCATCATCCGCGATGACAACTCTTAACAGCATCCATTTTACCCCTTTTTATTAGAATCACCCAAAAAATTTTATTGCAAAATTTTCCAAAAACCAATTATTGTAAAACTTCTTTACTAATTTATTGTATTGGGATTTTTTCTAATTGTCAACTTAATATAAAGGTATATTTGCGGGATGCAGGCTGCCTGCGGCAGCCGCCCAATTCGGATGTCTCCGCGAAAAGGGAAAGGATCTGTCGTACTAACTTCGCGCTCTTCCTGGGGGCTTCGGATGCCGCTGCTTACAGCTTGGAACCGCAGGCGGTATCCGGGGACGCTCCGGGCGGCCGGGACTTTTGTATCTCCCTGGGGGCTTCGGTTGTCCGCTGCTTACGGCTTGGAACCGCGGGCGGTATATGGGGACGCTCCGGGCGGCCGGGTTCTTTTGTATCTCCCTGGGAGTGCATGGGGCGGCTGTGAATACGCTTAGTGAAATCGGAAAGCCGGGTTCAGGATGCACGGCGGACTTCACGTCCGACGGGCAAGAGCCTCTGAACCGGGAACACA
>NZ_JAHQCW010000034.1 GCF_019042275.1 Diplocloster agilis | reverse complement strand
CACGTCCGACGGGCAAGAGCCTCTGAACCGGGAACACATCACGTGTTCCTGGTGAATAGGCTCGGTTCCTGAACCCGGCTTTTCGATTCCACTTAGCGGTGGCCAGCGCAAGCCCTCCGCGCTCCCGGGGAGACACAAAAGAACCCGGCCGCCGGGAGCCTCCCCGGAAACTGCCATTATCCCCGTCCTCAAGCCCATGGGTTCCCGGTACTACCAGTCCCCCCAGCCCGGAGCCAGGCCTTGTACCGGCCCGCTCCGCTTGCTACTCCTCCCCAATGGCTACAGAAAATACGTATTCATCCAATATTTCTTTGGGGGAATCCGGATTTTCCCGGAAACGGATCGGTATGATCTCCAGGGTTTTGATCTGCTTTGCGCCATCCGACAGCTCGTAACAGATGTCAACTCTCCAATCCTGATTTTCTGTTTGTTCTACATTGATCAGTGTGGAATTTCCACCCTCTCCGTTTTTAAACTCATATTCATTTCCCTGATCGTCGCGGAAATAGAATTCTGTGCCTGACGCGAATTCGTTAGCCCGCTGCTCTGCGTCATCGCCTGAGAACTGATAGGAAAAATCAATTTTCATGGAAAGAGGGGTGATAACACAGTTGTTTAAATAAGCGCTGCAGTCTTTTAGCTGTACCATCTGGCCCTTCTGCCGCTGCGCAGGCTCCGGGGAAGCTACCCGGAAGATCAGATCCTGGTTCTGGTATCTTACGATTTCCTCAGCTTTCGATTGCTGCGTATCCGCACCTGGTTCTGCGTCGGATTTGCGGTATACGGATACCGGGATTCTCACCTCGAAATCCTCAGGGAGATCCTGTTCGGACAGGTCTATCCGGAATGTATATGCTCCGTTTTTTTCCACTGTATCCACAGGACCGCATTCTTTTCCCTCTACGAATAAACGGTCCGCGTTCAGGTCGTATTTTTTACCATTCTCGGTGGCGTCGGCATAGACGTATAGTTTCAACCCATCATAGAGCGTTTCCCGGATCTGCAGTAACGGAGATTGGTCTTCCAATGGCAGCCAATTTTCAGCTTCCCCGATGGCCGCCCCTCCGGCCGTAGGGTTCTCATTTGTTACTGTTTTCTGGGTAATGTCTGTCTGAAGCAGATTTTCCGCGCTTTCCCTGCGTCCTTCCCGTTCCATGTCGAACCGTTCCAGCAGAAGATGTCTTGCCGCCGCAAATGCGGTGGTGCCAAGTATCAAGGTGGCCGCTAACACCAGAAGGGCTTTTTTGCCGATATGTTTTTTTCTTCTGCAGTTCTTGCCCCCTACCTGCCGGTCTAATTCCTGTGTCAATGCGCCGTGAAAACATTCCGGCACTTCCGGAAATGCCTGATCCCATAATGGTTCTTTTCCTTGTCTCATATCTATGCCTCCTGTTCCTCTAACAACTGTTTTAATTTTTCTCTTCCCCGGGACAGACGGCTTTTCACCGTACCTTCCGAAATCTTCTGTATCAATGCGGTCTCTTTCACCGAAAACCCTTCTATATAGTGCAGGACCACGGTCATGCGCAGATCCGGGTTGAGCTGCGCCAGCGCCAGATACAGCTCACTGTATTCCTCTGTCTCAGCTGCGCTGTCCTCTTCCCGCTCCATCGGCAGGCATCGTTTCCGGTCTTTGATTAGATGGTAGCATTCATTGATCAGAATCCGCGTAAACCATGTCTTTGCATAACAGTCCTGCCTTAGCCCCGACAGCTTGGAAAAAGCAATCGCGATAGCTTCCTGCACCGCATCCGCACAGTCTTCATCATTTTTCAGGATGGATTTGGAAATGTGGTAAAAGCTTCTCTCATTTTCCATAATCACATTTGCAAAAGCTTCTTTTGTCATACTTTGGAGATCCTTTCTTTCAACGGCCGTTGAAATCTTATTTACACTAATTAGAGGAACAGGCAGGCGGTTTGGTTCCATGGCCGTAAAAATAATAGAATGAACGGCAAAGGGCGGCTTGTCTGAATCGTTAGAGATAAATCAACAGTGCTTTCTTATTTATAATTAAAAGAGTTTCGCTTGCGGAACTCTCCGCCTGCGGCAGGGCGCGTAAGCGGCATTTTCCTTTCCGCACAGTGCGATTACCCGGAGGGCTTTTTATTTCATAGGCGCACTTTCCAGTGGAATAAAAAACTGTCCGGCAGTCAAAAACGCTGCCGGACAGATATATCTGACTCAAACGAATATTTTACAGATACTTTTTCAGAAGATCTGTTTTATCCAGTTTCTCCCAAGGCAGATCCAGGTCATTTCTTCCAAAATGTCCGTAGGCCGCTGTCTGTTTGTAAATCGGACGTCTCAGATCCAGCATCTTGATAATGCCGGCGGGACGAAGGTCAAAATTCTCGCGGATGATATCTACCAGCTTCTCATCGGATACTTTGCCGGTTCCGAAGGTATCCACCATAACGGATGTGGGCTGCGCCACGCCGATGGCATAGGACAACTGGATCTCGCACTTTTTCGCCAGGCCTGCGGCTACGATATTCTTAGCCACATAGCGGGCAGCGTAGGCCGCGGAGCGGTCCACCTTCGTGCAGTCTTTTCCGGAGAAAGCGCCGCCGCCGTGACGGGCATATCCGCCGTAGGTGTCGACTATAATTTTCCGGCCGGTCAGTCCGCTGTCGCCGTGAGGTCCGCCGATTACGAAACGTCCCGTGGGATTGATAAAGAACTTCGTATTCTCATCCACCATTTCCTGAGGCAGAATTACGTCAAATACATATTTTTTAATATCTTCGTGTATCTGTTCCTGAGATACCTTCTCATCATGCTGGGTAGACAGTACGACGGCATCCAGGCGAATCGGTTTGCCCTCCTCGTCATATTCCACCGTAACCTGAGTCTTACCATCGGGCCGCAGATACGTAAGGGTTCCGTCTTTTCTGACCTTCGTCAGCTGGAGAGCCAGCTTATGAGCCAGAGCGATGGGATAAGGCATCAGTTCTTCGGTCTCATCGGTAGCATATCCGAACATCATACCCTGATCCCCGGCGCCGATGGCCTCGATCTGCGCGTCGCTCATCTTATGTTCCTTTGCCTCCAGAGCCTTGTCCACGCCCAGGGCGATATCGCTGGACTGTTCATCCAGAGCGACCACAACCGCGCAGTTGTCCGCGTCAAATCCATATTTACCACGGGTGTATCCAATCTCCCGTACCGTATCTCTCACGATTTTCTGAATATCCACATAAGCTTCCGTCGTGATCTCTCCCATTACCAGTACAAGTCCTGTGGTGGTAGCTGTCTCGCAGGCCACCCGGCTCATGGGGTCCTTTGCCATCAGCGCATCCAGGATCGCATCAGAGATCTGGTCGCAGATCTTGTCGGGATGTCCCTCAGTTACAGATTCAGACGTAAATAGTCTTTTTTCCATCATGTTTCCTCCTTTGGATGATCCGGCCTTGGCCGGTTTACTTAAAACTTACCGTTGAATAAAAAAAAATCCGCAAAAGCGGACTCGACAAATTGATAATCAAATCCCCTTATCGTTCGATTACTCGCTCAGGTTGGCACCTTCCTATCGCTAGGGGTTGCCGGGTTTCACAGGCCCTATGTACCTCCACCACTCTGAATAAGAGAAATATACTCTATATGAAATTATTCTGCTTCCAGTTCCTTAAAGTATATCCATATACCTGAAGGGCAAATGTTATCATCGCAAATACAATACAACATTTTACCCGGAGAGTCAAGTACTAATTTGCTGGAAGGCAGCGGGAAAGTTCCGGGAAGGGTGGGTTATAAGTTCCGGAAAGTCCGTGGTGAGAATTACCTAAAATCCGGGTTCAGGCTGACCGGAGAACTTCGCGTCCGCCGGTCAAGAGCCTCCAAACCCGGGAATGAATCACGTCATACCAATCCTCTAAATCTCCAAATATCTGGATTCAAACCCCGCCAGACGCAGTTCCACGTTCCCATCGCGGGTGGCAATCCTGGTGTTCTGCGCAGCCGGACTGTTGTTGATAACCGCCAGCACATGGCTGTCGGGAAAATACGTGCATTCCGTCTGTGGATTATCGGTGAGATATGGCTGATTCCATTCCTGCCCGGCCGCATACAGGATCAGATTCTGTAGCAGCCTCGTATTTTCAGGGGTAATCTCGTAGGATGCCAGATAGATTCCTTTTCCCTTTCCGAACGCATGGGCTGCCAGCACCGGTTCCTCCCCAAAGGCCATTAGAACCTTCGTGTCTGGATCCGTCAGGTACCGTTTGGGCCGCGGGCTGATCCCGCAGCCTCCCGGGAGCAGGCCCGGCACCGGCGTGATCTCAAACTGCCATTTCCCGTGGCAGACCTTGGCTCCGGTATCCATATCCACTCCCAGAACAGGCGCCAGGCGGAAATAATCGGCATAGCCCTCCACTGCGGAGGGTTCCCCAATTCCGATGACAGCGCCTCCTTCATAGACCCACTGAAATACCTGTTCCAGCAGCTTTTCGTCTTTCCAAGCATCCCCGCCGCTCCACGCAGAACCGGCATAGCCCGCATTGATCACCACATCCACATTTTTAAGCGCTCCGCCCCTCACGTCGTCGAAGTTAAGAAAGGAGACCTCGAACGGCAGGCCGGACAGGCTCTCGTTGACGTGGATCAGATCATGCATGAAGGTCTCATGAAAATGGCCGGATAGCGTCCACGGCCGGAGGCTGCCCCAGCTGTGCAGTACCGCCACTCTGGGTTTCAGACAATATGGACGGCCGGCCTGATGATAGGACCGTATTCTTCGGAATTCATCCACCACCTGGCCGATATAGTCGCAAAAATCCGGATACGGTTCCGTCAGATGGAGATATCCCCCCAGCCCGATCCGTTCCACCGGCTCCCGGAGCAGGGCGCGGCGCACATTCGTCCAGAACTCCTTGGCCTTTCTGGTGGGGTCCCCATTTCCAATAAATTGCTCTTCCCCTCCCAGACCGGTGGGGAACAGATAGGGATGCAGCCTGATCTCATGGGTCTGAACGGGAACCCCCGCCGACAGCCGTACCTCATAACCGGAAAAGACCGCTTTGATAATGCCGTCAAACCGAAACTGGGAAAACCGTTTATGATAAGGTTCCACCCCTACCCAGCTGTCATCGTAAAATACATAGGCCTGTTTTCCATATCTGTGTACCACATCCACCAGCCGGCTGCCGAACTCCACCACAAAATCGTTCACAAAGTCCATCCAGTCCTTCTTCTTTTCGTCCGGTGGCATATGGGTCACATGCAGCCGTCCTTTATTGATAAAGTCCTCGGAAGTGATCCGATAACCGTGATTCTGCTCAAATTCCCGCAGAGCCGCTGGGCTTACGGTAAAGTCATAAGACCCCCAGTCCGTAAACCGGTTCCTGCGCCGCTCATCCTGGCCCCAGATCCAGACAAAGTTATAGAACATCGATGTAAAGCGCACTACTGTGGTGGCCGGGTGTGCCTCGCACCAATTTTCCATCCATTTGAGCAGATATTCCTGTACCTGCGGATATCTGGGATCGATCTGCATGAGATGTTCCTTATCCCAATGGTTCGTGGTATGGTTATACATGGAGATCTCTTCCCAGATACGGTAGGCCAGAAAATTTACCGTGTATATATGCCAGGGTATTGCATTTGTAATAAATAATGTCCGTTTCTCCTTATCATAGCTCCAGGACTCCCCGGGAACTTCCCTGTCCGCCGTCCGGTCAAAAACCTGCCACCAGACAAGGGATTCCTCCGAATCGTTAATTCGGAATTGTTCTTCGAAATACCCCTCCAGCGGCCGGATTGCCAGCTGATCGTGATCCGCCATTTTCGGATCGCTCATCAAAAACGTCTGCTGCTGCATATCCGGGTGTTTTCCGACCCAGTCGTTATGATCCCGGATAACACAGACGGTGGAATAGATTCCGTAGCCCGCATCCAGTATCTCCTGGGACAGAGTCGTCCCGTCACTGTCCCGGATCACATCCGCTCCCCATTTTTCAGCCATCTGTAGGGTCAGCTTCTCATAGCCTGCCTCTCCGGGCAAAGTAAATCCACCTTTCATCTCTACCTCCCAAATCTCATGTACTGCTATCTATCGCTCATATACTACTTCCTGTCTCGCTGTTTCCTATCTCATTTTCCATAAAATCCGGATTCGTCTGATAGGGAATGGTGATGGTAATTCGCGTTCCCTCGCCTTCCCTGCTGCGGATACCCATGCCATAGGGCGGGCTGTAGATGGTCTGTAGGCGTTTCTTTACGTTCGCAACCCCGATCTTGCGCATGCCTCCCCGGTTCTCCTCTTCCGCGTTCATAAGCCTCTCCAGCATATCTCCGCTCATACCGACTCCGTTATCTGTTATCCGGATCTTAACATCCTGTTCTTTCCTTTTGATGCTCAGCCACAGATCCCCCTTATCTCCCCTGGGAATTAATCCGTGGAATACGGCATTCTCCACCAAGGGCTGCAGCATGACATTGGGAACCGCGCAGTCCATAGCGTCCTCGTCGATATCAAAGTGAGCCTCGAACTGGTCCTTATAACGATAGGACAACAGGATCAGATAGTTCCTGATATTGCCCAGCTCGAACTTTAAGGTCACGAACGGACCGTCCCCTTCTACCCGAAGCGTATCCTGAAGCAGGGAGATGAACGCGTTCGTATACCGGATGATATCGTCATTTCCTTCGATTCCGGCCATATAAACGATGGTGTTCAGCGTATTATAGATAAAATGCGGATTAATTTGCAGCATCAGCCGGTCCAGTTCCATGGTTCTCTTTGTCCGTTCATTTTCCACCAGACGGTCCATGTATTCCTTGATCGAATCCAGCATCTGATTAAAGGTGCCGCCCAGTGTCTCCAGTTCATCGTTGGTATGGATGTCCACATAGGCGCCAAAATCACCCTTTTGCACGCTCAGCGCGCTTTGATGCAGCTCCTCGATAGGCTTTGTAAAGTTTTTGATATATTTATAAAATACTACGAACAGGATAACCAGACCCATCGCATAGGCCGCTGTTACGATCACGATAATCATACGCAGCTGTTTTAATACCAGCCGGTTGGAAACCTCGGACACAAAAATCCATTCGTCATTCAGATCCGCGTTTTTGATCAGCACATTGCGATTATCAAGGACGGCCGTGCCGCCGTTCTCCACCTGGCAGATCAGCGGATAGTCCGCAGTCACCGTCCCGCCGGACAGGATCACATTGCCGTTTTTATCATAAAGGGTGTAACCGTTTAGCAGGGTATCATCCACTTCCGCCCATTCCAGAATCTTATTAAACCCCATATTTACAATCAGTTCTCCGTGAAACTTCTGCTTGCGCTGGATACGGGTATAAGGGAGGATATAACTGATCACGTCCCGCTTCTTCGAGGTCTGAGGTTCATAGATGACATGCAGCTTTGAATATCCCCCCGTCTCATGGGTTTCCTTGAACTCCTGGTACCAGTCTTCCGTAAGATCGAGCCCGCCCTGGTACTGATCCGATGAATAAACCTGTCCGTTTGGCGTCAAAGCCAGTATACTATAATAATACTCGTTCAGATTCGTGTACTGCATCAGCTTTTTGCGCATCCGGTCGCTTACCACCCGCCGGTCAAACGCGTCGGACCCGTCATCTAACTCCAGATATGAATAGAAGCTCTCATCAATGATGATCTGCTTCGCCAGCGTCTCCACCTCATTCTGGGCATAGCGGAGCTGACTGACCGCCTGCTGGAGCTTCTGCGCTTCACTTTGAATCGTTTGATTTTTCAAAGTATGAAAAAAATACCAGAAAGAACAGATCGAAGCGATGAAAAAAGTGACTGTCACCACAATAAACAGTGTAAATGTTAGTTTCTTACGAATTCCTCTTTTCATCCCGTCCCCATCCTATCTCTTCCGGTGATCCTGATACTCTTTCGGGCTGACCCCTTCCAGTTTCTTGAATACACTGCTGAAATACTGGCTGGAACGGAATCCAACCATTTCATGTATTTTCGATACCTTTACTTTTTGGTGTTCCATGATCTCCTTCGCCCTGGTGATCCTGTAATGCAGCAGATAATCGTTCAGGGTCATGGAGAGCTCTTCCTTGAACTGCCTTCGCAGATGCCCCTCCGATATACCGATCCCATCCGCGATCATCTGGATATAGATATCCTCCTGATAATGTGCTTCGATATATTTAAGAGCCGCTTCAATATTTCTGGAATAGCCGCGGTCCTCCTTTCGGACCGACAGCCTGTGGATGTAAATGGAAAAATCAATCAGCCACTGTTCCGCCTCGTCCATGGAAGTGATCGCCTGCTCCAGCCAGATCCCATCGATCAAAAGCTGTTTTTGTTTTGCAAAGCGGTTATAGATTCGGATCAGATCCCTCAGATATCCTTCATAAGTATGATCGTCGCAGTGTTCCCGCATCTCTGTTAAAAAGCGGTGCAGAAGTTCTCTCTCCGCCATGCGGTCGCCCCTTTCCATAAGGGCCGGCAGTTCCAGTTCATATTGCATGAGATTCAGGTTCGTGATCTCTCTCCTGCCGGTTTCTTCCGCGGCGATCAGGCTTCCTTTCCCATAACAGAGCTTCTCCTCTTCAACCCGAAGTTCCCGCTCATACCAATCCGGCAGATCATCGGGAGTGCTCAGCCATTCGCTGTAAAGCACCAGGGCCGCGCTTTCCCGCCCTTCCAGATATTTGAGCACAATCCCGGCCGCGTCCCTTAATCTTTCCCTTGATCCGTCTTTCCGGCCGTGCATCCGAATCAGTCCGCACCACCCCAGATCGATCCTGAAAAAATATTCACAGCTGATTCCCTCGGGATAGGTAAGCTTCTCAACTTCACCGCTGTCGATCTTGAGGATCTGTTCCTCCTGTTTGCGGACATGGATCACATAAGGCGCAGTCACATACAGGAGGCCGTAAAACTCCCCTTCTTTAAAAAAACCGGTAAAGCCCTCACCGACCCTGGCTCTTCGCAAATACTGTCTTAAGCTGTGTTCCCGGTATACCTTATCCTGTTCCTTCTCACGCTTAATTTCCTCTGTGATCCGCAAGATCTCCTGTTCCAGCTTTTCCCTGGTGAGTTCATTCTTCAACAGATAGGCATTGATACCGATATCCATGCCTTTCTTTATGTAGTCAAAGTCGCGGTATGATGTCAAAAAGACGATCTTCTGCTTTGGATTCTGTGTCAGCACTGCTTCCGCAACTTCCAGTCCGTTCATCACCGGCATATTGATGTCCACAAATAAAATATCCGCCTTTACCGATTGAAGCTGATCCAGCGCGCTTTTACCATCTAACGCGGTTCCCGCCACCTCATAGTCCAGGGACGTCTTCGCCAGCAGGCTTTGAAAATATTGGACCGCCATCCTCTCATCATCCACCACAAATAACTTCACCATATTATACCAACTTTCGGATTTCCCTCTCTATTGCTTCTGCTAATTTACGGTGCTCTTCCATCCCTATATGAACGCTGTCCGTCTCGGATACTTTTGCAACGTCCGCCGCATCCAGGAAACCGCAGCCATAGGTGTCCGCTATTCTTTTGTAAATGGAGGCCAATTGTTCGACACGATTCGCAGAGTCCTCATCAAAGACGTCTCCAAGCCAAGAGGTCCTGATCTTTTCTCCCAACCGTACAGGTGATATGATTAACACCTTCGGAGTTTTCATTATATCATACACGTACGGGTTCAGACAAATTTTCACCAGTTCCTCCATCCCCCGCCCGATCTCCATGGCCGATGCATTATAAACCCGTTTCGCATCATTGGTTCCCAGCATTAATATGATCAGATCCAGCGGCTGATGAGTCTGCAAAAGCGGCACGATTTCCTTCAGCCCGTTCCGCCCCTGGGTGGGCGGATCATCCCAGGCGGTTGTTCTGCCGCCCAGCCCTTCCTCTATAATCTCGTACCCCTCCCCCAGCATCCGTCCTAGAATTCCGGTCCAGCGCTTGTCTTTCGGGAAGCGCATCTCCTGTGGAGCCGTCCACTCCGGATTGAATCCGAATGTGTTAGAATCGCCAAAGCATAAAATATTGATCAATGTATTCCTTCCTTTCCAACCGCAAATTTTATCTCAACAGTCCTCTGCTGAATCAACCTTATCCGTATCCGGCTTTAACTGAATCAGCCTTTACCCGACTAATTCTCAGCCGAATCATCCCTTGACTGCACCGGCTGTCAGACCCTGTATAAAATTCTTGGAGCCCGCAATAAACAGCACCAGCAAAGGCACAGTCGCCACCGCGAGACCGGTCAGCTGAGCGCCGTAATCCGTCCGGTAGGCATTTCCCAGACTCTTGATGAAGATTGGTATCGTCATAACACTGTTGTCATTGACAAATACCAGCGGTACCAGATAGCTGTTCCAGGACCAGAGGAATATCAGCAGCACCAGTGTAACCAGGCCGGGTTTGATGCAGGGCATCACAATTCTGAAAAATGTGTTCATTTCATTGGAACCGTCAATCCTGGCGCTCTCCACGATTTCCATGGGCAGCGAGGACTGCATGAACTGGATCATCCAAAAGGCTCCGAATCCGTTCGCCAGCCAGATCAGGATCATCGGCATCAGCGTCCCGGTCATATGCATGGTCCTCATCTCGATCATGTATCCCACCACCCCGATCTGAACCGGGACCATCATGGTCAGCATGACAAGATTAATCAACAATCTGCGGCCCTTAAACCGGTATGCCGTAATCCCGTATCCCACCATGGCGCTGATCACGACGCAAACCACGGTAGATAAGATTGAAACCAGCAGGCTGTTCACATAGGAGCCGATAAAATTAGACTGGAATACCGTTTTCATATTTGTCATGAAATAATTGGAGGGCAGAAACGGCAGTCCCTTAAATATCTCCTCGGTCTTGTAGGTAGACATTACGATCATCAGATAAAACGGAAACAGGGAGACCACCGATATAAACGCTAATATGACATAGGAGAATATTTTCGATCCCTTTTTCATATCACATCCTCCTTCCGGTTCATAAGCTTCATGCCGATCAGGGAAATCAACACGATCACAATAAAGATGCACACCGCCACCGCCGAACCATATCCAAGCTTTGCGGTCGATCCGAACGCCACGTCATAAAAGTTCCATAACAGGGTCAGGCACGACCGGTCCGGACCGCCGATCACGCTGGTGGTAGAGACGTTAAACATCAGGTTCGGTTCATCGAACAATTGGAGCCCGCCGATCATGCTGGTCACAATGATAAAGATCGTAATCGGTTTCAGCAGAGGCATCGTGATCTTTCGGAATATAGTCAGCGCACCGGCTCCGTCCACCCTGGCCGCTTCATAGATATCTTCCGATATAGATGTGATCCCGGCCAGATATAACGCCATATAATAACCCGTATATTTCCAGGCAATCATGATAGCGATCACCACCTGGGCAAGCCTCGGATTCCCAAGCCAGTTCAGGCCGTTCACGTTCAGCAGCTCCAGCAGCCGGTTCACCATGCCGGTATTGCGGTCGAACAAAAATGTAAAGATCAGTCCAATCGCAACCGGCGTCGTTATGTACGGCAGGAAATTCACAGTCTGGAAAAATCTCCTGCCATGTTTCAGATTACTTAAGAACGCCGAGATCACCAGGCCGAATATAATGGCAAACGGAAAGGAGATCACCATCATAAACAGCGTATTCCCCAATGATTTCAGAAACATCTTATCTTCCGTCACAATTCTCACATAATTCGCCAGTCCCACAAACGTCTTCTCCCCGACCCCGCTCCAGTCATAAAAACTCAACTGGAACGAATAAAGGATGGGAAACAGATTAAAGAGAAAGAAACATATCACAAACGGAGCCACAAAGACAATCGGCCAGAACACCGTATATTTTCTGTTTCCTCCCGTTTTTTTTATTTTATTCATCACATAACCTCCTGGACTCACAGACTATTCTTCGCCGACAGGGAAGCGCCTCAGGCAGAAAACAGGGACCGGCTGCTCAACCGGCCGGTCCCTGACCCTTCGTCACTATTTCACTTCCATATCCGTTATTCTGTTCTTGGCTTCCTCCAGCCCTTTGGCCAGCGCATCGGCCGCGGTCATGTTCGGGTCGTCCATGACTGCGATCGCCAGCAGGTCACGGATATCGATAACGGTCTGGTCATACTGGGATACCGTCAGCGTACCGATGCTGTTGACAATATCTTTGTAGAAGAAGCTCTCAATATCCTGTCCGCCGAAGAACTCGTCTTCTCCGCCGATGAATTCCGGATCATCGAAGAACTCTTTTGTAGGTACGAAGAAATTCAGTCTGTCACGCATCATTTCCGCGCCGTCCTTGGTCATCAGGCACCAGTTGATAAACTGCCATGCTTCGTCCTTACAGTCGCTGGTGTTGGTGATCCCCAAGGAAGTACCGCCGCAGCTGTAACCTCCGGTGGCCGGCATCATCAGGCCCCAGTTGCCGGAACCGTCGGCGTCGTTGGCCTTGATGTAATAGTTGATCGCCCAGTTGGGGCAGGGGTACATGATATGTTTGTCATCCGAATAGGTGGCATTGGCCTGTGCCGTACCGTTTTCATAGGTATCCACCACTTTGTTGTCTCTCATCTCACAGAGCATATTGATGGTGCCGGTCATTTTTCCGGTAAAATCTATGGTTCCATTTGTCTCAAGAGGGGTAGTGTCCGCGAAATACAGCCACTCAGCCACCGCGCCTGCCGCGTGGAACAGATAAGCTTCCCCGCCGCTCTCTTCCTGGACCTTTTTGCCCTGGGTAATATAATCAGAGGGATCCGCGAAGATCTTGGCCAGCTCATCCGGGTCATCCGTTCCGAAATACTGTTTCGCCAGATCTCTCTTATAGGCGATGGCCGAAGGGGAGATCGACTCCTCGATCCCGATCAGGGAACCGTCTTCCATCACTGCGCGGTCTTTGATGAAGTCGAAGAAAATATTACTGTCCACATTATAGGGTTCCTTGCTCAGATCCTCGAAAATCCCCAGTTCCCCGTAATTCTTTAACAGCGTACAGCTCTGAGCCACGATGTCCGGAAGTTCGGAGCCGGAGGCAACTGCCTGCTGGATCTTTGTGAAATAATCGCTGTAAGCTACATTTACCACTTCAATCTGGATATCCGGATATACTTTATTGAAGTCTTCCGCCATCATCAGCGTATTGTCATAGTCCCAGGTCCATATGGTCACTGTTTTTCCGGAGCCCTCCGAGCCGCCTGCGGCTTCCCCGCTCTGGCTGTCCTGTGTCTTCGCCTGTGCGTCTGCCTGCGGCGCAGCGGTATCTCCTTTTTCTCCACATCCGGTTATCATCCCTGCAACCATAGCGCAGGCCAGCAAAACGCCTAATACTTTCTTCTTCATCTCGCCTCTCCTTTTCTCACTCATAACTAAATTGGTTACCGTTCCCTCGTACTTAGGATGATAAAATTATAGCACCGGATTATTCCTTGTTTTGTTCAACATTCGTATTTTTTGTATGAATAGTTTAATAGATTTTCGATTATCTCTTTAGAAGTTCTTAAATGCCGGTATAGCCCGTAACTTCGGGCTTTTCCGGCGTTTTTCATATCGGAAGAACCTCACAAATACTTTTATAACCCCTTGTGTTTTCACGGTCAAAAGTAGTAGAAGAAGTAGTAAAATACCTGTCTACTACTAAGCGGCAGCTTCGGTTTTCTCCGTGTTTACCACTTTGATTTCCGTCTTGGCTTCCAGTCTGTCCATTTCCTCCTGTGCGGAATGGAATGTGGCGTGGGCGTAATAGTTCAGCGTCATAATGATGTTGGAATGGCCCATGATATATTGTAGTGCTTTTGGGTTCATTCCCGCATTTGCCATTCTGGTGCAGAACGTGTGCCGCATGGTGTGGGGCGTCATTACTGACGGCAACGGCTCCTTGTGACACTTGTTAAACTTCTTGGCAAGACACTTAAACATGGCGTCATAATGTACCGCTACTTTCGGCAGGCCGTCCCGGTTCAGGAATAGGAAATTACTATACCCATCCACCTGTATTGCCTTGCCGCCCCTGCGGTTCTTCAACACGCGCTGGAACGCCTCATAAGCTGCTGCGCTCATTGGCACTTGACGAAATCCGCTGTCTGTCTTGGGCGTTTCGATATAGTAGCCGTCCTCCGTGCTTCTCAAAAGCTGGTGGTCTACATGGATAAAACGCTTTTCAAAATTCAGATCAGCAGGGGTCAGGCCGCAGAGTTCAGAAATCCGAAGTCCTGTTTCCAGCAGGATAACCACCTCGTCATAATACTTGGAATAGATGGTATCATCCTGTATGAATTTCAGGAGTTCTTTTTCCTGTGCGGGGGTCAGAGGAACCTTTGGCTCGGTGTCGTCGTTGATTACTTCATTGATCTGGAAGTCAAAGGGATTTTTGCGGAGGTAATCATCCTGAATCGCCATATAGAAGATGGCTTTCAGGGAACGCTTGCTATTGCAGATGGTCGTGTAAGCAACACCCTTTTCCTGCATACGCAAAGCCCATTCTTTCGCGTCGGACAGCTTCACGCTGTCAATGCTGGCCGCCCCCAGCTTATCTTCTTCTAAAAGTTTCATTAGCTGCTGGCGGCTCTTTTGGGTTCCCCGCTTCACATTTCCCCGCTGCCGGATGTACTTGGCATAAAGCTGGCAGACCGTCATTTTCTTGCCGATGGTGTCTATCCCGTCGTCAAGGTCTTTCTGTATCTGCTTGATTTTCTCGCGGAGTGAAATATCCGCCCGCTTCCCGGCAGGGATTTTGTCTGTGGGTACTAACTTCCATGAGTAAACAAACTTCTGTTCCCCAAAGGTGTCCGTATATTTGTAAGCGTATCTTCCGTCTGGTCGCTGGCTCTCTCCAGATTTCAAAAGGCGGCCCTTGCTGTCCCGTCTTTTTACATCTCGTTCCTGTTTTGGCATTTCGTCATGCTCCTTTCCATGACGGAAAGAGCCTTGACACGCTCTAAGGATATTATAGCATAGTCAAGGCTCTTTTTCACTAGATTGTGTCCAGAGAATCAATGATTTTTTCAAACTTTTGCCGTTTGATCTGGATGCGGTTGCCGTTCAAAATCACCCAGCCAGCGAATGGGTTTTCCTCGGCAAGCCGCCGCAGCTTGTTTTCTCCAATGCGAAAATATTTCGACGCTTCCTCAATGGTAAGCGTATACTTTTCCCAAATAGGCACATCGTTATTACTCATAATGCGGCCCCCTTTCTGTTTAAAACAAAGGTTTCTTGTGAATGTGGGCAAAACACGGACGGCTGGCGGCCCAGCTCCACGGGACTTTCACCCCCGCGTGGTTTTCACGCGGCCCTACCCATTGCCTGCGACGCTTTTAACGCTCGGACTGTGGCTGTAAGGGAGTATCATTGTCCTGCCTACACGTCGTCGCCCATAAGCAGCCACGCTTATGTTGCGGCTGGGTGGTGATCGCTCCGCTGTTTTCGTAGAAATCAGCATCATGGCGCAACCGCCGTCCGGCTCGATGCAGACAGAATGTGTCCGTATGCCCTATGACGCACCGCCATTGTCCTGCGGGCGTATTTGTCAAGGTGCATCCATCAGCCACCAGGTCAGCGGAAATGCGGAAAGGGATGAGTAAAACATTTCCGTTCCCGTGGCCGGGCCGTTACTTCAAAGCAACGATGATGGAATGAATGAGCTTGAGTTCCAAACGGTGCTTCATATACTCGTCCACGCACACATAAGGGATGTCGCTGCTATCGTACAAGGTGCGGGTACAGAGCTTGTTTATGTAGCCCGCATAGTACCGCAGCACTTGTTCCATAGCCATTGCGTCCCCAGCGTGGGCAGCTTCCATCACCGAAAGGGGCAGAAGCTCTCTGCCGTTGAATGTGGGTTCCTTCATCCGCGTTTCCCTCCCTCTGGCATGAGCGCCATCAATTTCAAACGCAACTGTTTCAGGGTGCTTGTCCTGTGGCGCTGTACGGCGCTGCGGGACATTCCCATGAGGCTTGCGATTTCTCCGTCTGCCAAATCCAAAACACAGTGCAAAATCAAAATGCTTTGTTCCTGTTGTGGCAGGCTGGCGAATGCCTCGGCTACAAGCTCGTTGTCAATGGGCAAATCATATCCATGCGACGAAAAAACGTAGCTATCGCTGGGGTAATAATCTACCGTGGAGAGCTTTTCCAGTTCTTCCGGAGTCAGGCATTCAAACGACTTTTCACGGTCGCGCTGCCGTCCCATCTCACGCAGATAATCTTTGGCCTCATTGCGGAGTACCGCCTTGCAAAATGCGTCATAGCGGTGCCGTAGGATAAAGTCATTGCGGGGGATTGTATCCATCTTCTCACCCCCTTTCTGTGGGTGATTTTGGTGGTTATCTCCCTTTCCGCCAAAGTTACTTTTGAAAGGCCACCAGCTACCCGCTAAACGCCACTTTTTTAAACATTTTTTGAAAAAGTGTGGGGCCGGTGGTACGGGACGCAGGAAATAACAAAATTCGCCCGGAAGGGCATAAACCCTCCGGGCGAACATAAAAATAGTAAAATATTTTACTGCATGGTATAATGCATAGTTCCGGCCGCATTTCCGAATGGCCGGGGGATGGCTTTTTTTAACGGTACTACTCCCATTTCCGGTGGTCGCTCTCCCGTTCTACACATGACAGCTTCCTCCTAGAGCCGCCAATCACGCCAGTGTCAGGACGCCATTTCCAATAGAAGGCGAAGAAACGGCAGACTTGGTCTTGAACCGCCGAAGATTAAGGAATCCATTTTACGCGCAGGAAAGCCTCTGTCCCTGCAACGTTTTTTCTTTGCCTATTGGGCGGTGAAGCGTGTTTCGTGTGATTCACTTCCTATTGGTCGGCTGTTTCTTTTAACCGTTCAAAAGATTCCCTACTAATAACGTGTTCCAACCGACAGGCATCGGCTTCTGCAATTTTAGGATCAACGCCTGCGGCTATGAGCTGTTCCATGAAAAAGCAATGGCGCTCATAGATTTTTACGGCCACTTCTCGACCAATGTCTGTTAGATGCAGATAGTGTTCTTCATCCATTGTCAGAAAGCCGCCCTCACGCAAAATGCCTACTGCATGGCACACGCTGGGTTTTGACACCTCCATGTGCCGGGCTACATCTACGGAACGCACCATGCCTATTCTCTTATGCAGAACGAGGATAGCTTCCAAGTAGTCCTCCCCGGATGCATGAAGTTTCATCTCAGCCTCCTAGTACAAAAATTATACGGCCCAACTAAGGCTTTCCTGCTGAATATGAAATAACTTATGGTATAGACCGTTCTTCTTCATTAGTTCCTCATGAGTGCCTTGCTCAACCAACTTACCATTATCCAGGACAATGATCTGGTCAGTATCCACCACAGTGCGGAGCCGATGAGCAATCATAATAACCGTCTTACCCTCTACCAGTTTTGCAATAGCACGCTGAATCAAAACCTCGTTCTCTGGGTCAAGGGACGCTGTTGCCTCATCAAGCAGAATAATAGGTGCGTCCTTCAAAAGCGCGCGGGCAATGGAAATCCGCTGACGCTCACCACCGGAAAGAGTGCTGCCGTTCTCTCCAAGGACAGTCTGATAACCGTCTGGCAATCGCTGGATAAATTCGTCACAGTATGCCGCCTTTGCCGCCGCCATGACCTGCTCCTCGGTAGCGTTCATGTTGCCTACACGGATATTGTTAAAAACAGTATCATTGAACAGGGTCACATCCTGGAATACAAAGGACATACAGCGCATCAGGTGTTCCGGTTCAATGGTGCTGACATCTATGCCGCCAATGGTGATCTGGCCTTTTCTTACATCCCAAAAACGGGCGTTCAGTTTGGAAATCGTGCTTTTGCCGCTGCCGGAAGGCCCTACCAGAGCCGTTACGCTGCCAGCGGGAATAGAGAAAGACACATCCTTGATAACATCGTCCTGGTTATATCCGAAAGTGACATTTTTCAGTTCAATGTCATATTTGGATACATCCTTGTCCTCGCCCTCCATGGCGGGCGTGGTCAGCAGGGTACGCATACGGTTGGTAACAGTCCCCAAGTGAAACAGAGAGGTCAACTGCGAGAGAATGGCAAGGATCGGACCGTAAATTTGCGTAGAGAACATCAGTAGAACCAGTAAAGAAAGCAGTTCAATTTTACCGTTTGTTATCAGCACCGTTCCAATGAAAATAGTAATGCCAAGCCCTGCTTGCAGGATCAGGCTGGCTCCCTGAACCAGAATACCGGAGGCCAGTTCTACCTTGATGGCGATTTTTCTCATAGCCTGGAGTGCTTTATCCAACGCATCGAAGCGGGAACCGCCAAGACCACAGGATTTGATGATTTTGATACCTTCCAGGTATTCCTGAATCTGGCTAGACGCCTCCAGTTTCACATCCACCTGTTTGTCAAACAGACGAAGTTGTAGCTTGCGCCCGCACCAGATGATAAGGAATGTAACCGGCATTGTGCAGAAAATCGCAAGGGCCATTCTCCAGTCAAAAAATGCCAGACAAACGCAGGTCAGGGTAACAGAGATGATATTTGCAATCAGCGGCGGGATGGTACTGCTGAGCATGGATTCCATGCTGCTGCAATCCGCCATCATGTTGGTGGTAATATCGGACAAATCTTTTGTGTTAAAGAAGCTCATGGGGAGCTTGCGAAGATGCTCCGCGATCCGAAGTCTGGTCGTGCTGGCCTCCTTATAGGAAGCAATATAGGTTTTCCTATAATCGTTTTTCGCGGCCAGGAATACCAGAATAGCCGCCACCAGCCCCAGGCCCAGCAGCTTCCACAACGCGGCCCACGAAATTGCTTCTCCCGTAAACGGCTTTAACAGCTCCCAAAAGATCAGGCAGGCTACCATTGATGGGAGCAATAACGCGATATTGGTTATTGTGCAGGCCGTAATTGCTTTTTTCAGGTCGGAATAGCCTTTCTCCGACAGCATTAACTTTTCTTTCAGCTTACTCATAGATCACACCGCCTTTCCTGTGCCAATTTTCCAGTTGATCGACTCCGTATAGCTGCTCCACATCTGCGCGTATTTTCCGTCCTTCTTCAGCAGCTCGTCATGGGTGCCGGATTCAATCAGGCAGCCCTTTTCCATGACAAGTATCTGGTCAGCATTACGAATCGTGGACAGGCGATGGGCGATCATTACAACTGTTTTATTTTGGATCAGCTTTTCAAAGGCTTTTTGAATCAGGTACTCGTTCTCCGGGTCACTGAACGCAGTAGCCTCGTCCAGAACGATGATGGGCGCGTCTTTTACGATAGCCCTTGCAATGGCAATCCGCTGACGCTCACCACCGGAGAGATGGACGCCGGTACTGCCGATCACAGTCTGATAACCGTTTGGAAGCTGCTCAATAAAATCATGGCATCTTGCAGCCTTTGCCGCCGCAATCACCTGTTCTTCCGTGGCATCTGGATTTCCCATACGGATGTTATCCAGGATGCTCTGTTTGAACAGGAACGTATCCTGAAATACGAAGCTGACCTTATCCATCAGCGCATCCAGAGGAATATCCCGAATGTCAACGCCGCCGATCTGAATACTTCCGTCCGTCACATCATAAAACCGGGAGATTAGGCTGGCGATGGTACTTTTACCGCCACCGGAGGGGCCGACAATGGCTGTCACCTTGCCCTGATCCGCAAAGAAAGAAACATGAGACAGGGCCTTGACCTGGGAATCGGCTTCGTAGGAAAAGCTGACATCCCGGAAAGCAATCCCATAGTTTTCGATTGCTTGCGCCGTACTCTTTTCGGGCAGGGCCGGGATACGCAGGATTTCATCCATACGCTCCACGCTGCCGTCAATCTGCGTAAAGGACTCAGAGATATACATGATTTTATTCAGGACACCGGAAATCGCATGGACAATAATCAGGTAGAAAATAAATGTCAGCGAATACTCCCTGAAATCCGTAGTGTGCATCCCGATCAGAATGCCCACCGGAATCAAAAGCAGATAAATATTGTTGATGATCGTGGTAAAAGCAGGCATACAGTTCTGCCAGCCCAATGCGTACTCCAACACAAAAGAGGTATAGTCTGTAATGGATTTGCCCAACCGCTTAAAGGAATCGGCGGTCTGATTAAATGCTTTGATCTCCGACATACCACGTACATATTCCACAGAAGCGCTGTTCATGTTCTCCTGGGCGGTCTGAAAACGGTGCATTTTTTCCTTTGCTTCTCCGTTGAAGCCCGCAAACTGCACGATAAAGGCCAGAACAATACCGACCAGACAAACCACGCCATACCGCCAGTCAATTCCAAGAAGAATGATAACCAGAACAAGCGGCGCGACCAAAGAGGCCACAAAGTCCGGGAGCTGGTGAGCGATGAATTTCTCAACACTTTCAATGTTTTCATCCATGATCTTTCTCATTTTGCCGCTGCCCAGGGTCAGATGATACCCAAGGGGAATCTGCATGATGTGGTCGGCAAAGGCCACCTTCAATTCATAAAGCGTTCCAAACGCCGCAACGTGGGAACACAACAGGGCAAAAAAGTAAAATACGATGTTCCCCAAAATTCCAGCCAGGGCCAGCCATCCCCAGGTCGAGATTGCGGAAACATTCAAGAGCGACATATCCGGGTAAACAAACAGGATTTCCCGAATGATGTAGTAGATTGATAAGTACGGAACAAAAGAACAGATCGCAGCCAGCGCCGCCAAAAACCCTGCCAGGAACACCAACCCTTTATGGCCGGAAGCCAATTCCAGGCAGCGTGCCAGTCCGGTTTTCGCTATCGGCTGCTTCTTGTTTTGCTGTGCCATTTCTAACCCTCCTTTTTGTCATATCCAATTTTGTCTAAGAGAAGCTCTGCGCCTCTGATTTGAAAATCATCGGTAATGCAGCCGTTCTCCAGGCGTATTGCCCGCTCACAGCAGGCAAGCGCACACTCCGCGTCATGGGTAATGACGATAATGGTGCGCCCCATTTTCGCCAGCTTGCGGATCATCCGGCTGACATTCCGCATATTCGTACCGTCCAGCCCGCTTGTCGGTTCATCCAGTACGATAATCGGCGCTTCGTGCATTAGAGCCACGCCAAGAGCCAGCCGCTGCTTTTGCCCTCCTGACAGCGTAGAGGGATGCTGTTTGATGAATGGCGTCAGTTCCAGGGCCTCCAGGATTTCTTCCGCCGCTTGTTTCCGCTCCGGGTTGACTTCTGCGCCGGTAGTCAGTTCGTCAAGCAAATCCTCACCGAATAGCTGACTGTCTAAATCCTGGGGAATATACCAGACCTTTCCCAAGCGGCCTTTCGGTCTACAATGCTTTCCGAATAAAACGACTTCGCCGGATTTCTCTTTCAAAAGCCCTGCCAAGATTCGCCCTATGGTGCTTTTGCCCGTCCCGTTTGGGCCGATCAGGGCTATCGCTTCTCCCTTATGGCATTGAAAGTCAATATCCTTAGATACAATCGTTTCACCAAAAGAGTGGTTCAGTTTTTTCACTTCCAGAACAACCTCACTGGTTGCCGCAGACGGGATTTCCGTTTGCTCAATCTGATGCAGGTTAGGAGTTCGAAGCCCCAGCGCCTGGATTTCCTTATTAGTCAGAGCTTTCATCTGCTGTGCAGTAAATTCCCGCACAATTTTCCCTTTCTGGACACACAGGAAACGGTCTGCCAGATCCATCAGATAATAAAGCCGGTGTTCCGCTATAATGATGGTTTTTCCCTTCTTCTTCAAATCGTGAATAATATCTGCAAAGCGGTAGGTAGATGCAATATCCAGATTGGCAGACGGTTCATCCATGACATAGATTTCAGGATCAATCGCCTCTGCGGATGCAATCGCAACCTTCTGACGCATTCCATAGGACAGGCTGTGCAGGCTGTGATCCAAAATATCCTGAATCTTGATGTTCGCCGCTGCCCGGTGAACATGGTTCTGAATTTCTTCATGGGAATAACCGTAGTTCTCACAGCCAAAAGCAATCTCGCCTGCGACCTCATTGGCAAAAAACTGGCTCCTCGGGTCTTGAAATACATTTCCTGCGATTTTGCCGCGTTCCCAGGAAGGAATCTCTTTCAGCAGTTTTCCATCCACAAAAACCTCACCGCTTAATTCTCCCTCGTAAAAGTAGGGGATCAGGCCGTTAATTACTCTTGTCAAAGAGCTTTTCCCACTTCCCGATGGGCCGGTCATAACAATGACCTCCCCGGCGGCAATGTCTAATGATATATGTTCCAGTTGATTTCCGTTCCCGCCATAGGAAAAGGTCAGGTCACGGATCATAATTTCTTTTCCCATTCCATTCCTCCTCGTATAATAAGTTCGTAGGCAAGAAATATCGCTTATGAACTTATTCTTTTTATGGGTATAGATGGTAAGGACATCCAAGAGGAACTCCCCTCATCCTGAATCCCATCCATACGGTCAACAGTTACTTTTTATATGATTCATCCTGTGTTATGATATCAGGCAGAGTCTGATGTCCGAAGGCACTGCTTTTCCTCCTTTCAGCCGGCTTTGGCCGTGACTGCTTTTTTAGCATTCAGCCTGGCACATATGGCACATTCCGCTAACACAGAATTTTCGTCCCCCGCCGTAGCTCCAGCAAGAAAGGCTGGCCGGGTGCATGCTCATTGCGCGAGGCTTCGGTCACCATATGCAGCACAGGATAAACCTTTTACTTCAGGCTCCACAAATCCAGATCGGAAAGGATGTGATATCTTGTTAAAGATCAACTATATGTCCACCTTGTTTGTAGGTATTGATGTAAGCTCAAAATCCAATGCGGTCTATGCCATGGATTTTGAAGAAAACAAGTACATCTCATCCTCATTTGGCAACAATCAGCCCGGCGCTGATGAACTTGCCGATATGATCGCTAAATGCATGCAGAAACATAAAAACCTTGATACAATCATCGTTGCTTTAGAGTCTACCTCTGTTTACAGCGTCCATATCGCAAATTTTCTTTCTACATGTGAGACGCTTATGCCGTACAAGCCCTATGTTTTCTGTGTCAACCCCAAGGCTACATCCAATTACCGTAAATCCTATATCGGAATGGAAAAGACGGATCCTATCGATGCTTTTCTCATTGCTGACTTCGCAAGGGTCGGCAGGACGAAAAAGCTTGAGCCTTGGCGCGGCGGCCAGTTTATCGCCCTGAAGCGTCTTACCAGGCATCGCATGCACCTGTCAGAATGCATTACCAGGGAAAAGACCTACATGGTTTCAAACCTGTATCTGAAGTTCAGCGAACTGCAGCTTCTTGAGGGTGATAACAAGCCGTTCAGCAATATTTACGGCGCAACATCTTCTGCCATACTGACGGAGTTCCTGTCCCCCCAGGAGATCATCGACCTCTCAGAGGAAGAACTCCTTTCGTTCCTCGCTGAAAAAAGCAGGAACCGTATTTCTGACATATCCAGGACATCCGAGCTTTTGCGGAAAGCCGCAAGGGACTCGTACCGTTTGGATCAATGCATGTATGAACCACTGAATATTTCACTTGCAAGCTCATTTAACTGCATCCAGGCCTATCAAAAAGAAATAAAACTGATAGAGCAGGCAATTGAAAAGTGCATCAATGGGATGAACCCGAATGCGTTTCTTATCCTGAAGTCCATTCCCGGTATCGGACCGGTATGGGCCTCCGGCATGCTGTCCGAAATAGGCGACATAACTGCGTTCCACTCATCCGATGCACTTGCAAAGTATGCCGGTTTGTACTGGCTGAAAAACGATTCCGGCGATTTTATTTCCGAGGACAATCAAGTCTCAAAAGTCGGGAATCCGTATCTGCGCTATTATCTGGGAGAAGCGGCTAACAGCGTCAGGAAGCATGTGCCAGAATACACTGAGTATTATGCAAAAAAATATGCTGAAGTTACCAAGCATCAGCACAAAAGAGCACTCGCGCTTACATCTCGTAAACTTGTACGGCTTGTTTTTGGATTGCTGGTCAAAAACCAACTGTACACCGGCGAAAAGCTGGACACTCAATCAAATATCAACAAGAACTGATGTTCGCCTTTGGATTTTCCGCCGAAGGTCTATTAAAGTTACCCTTTTTCCTGAAAAATATATCAAAATCTTTTTTAAAAACTCTTGACATATCACCAGAATGCTATAAAAGACAGCAGCACACGGCAGCTCCCACGCTGACAACAATCAAAACGCAATCCAGCACAGCGATCCGGCTGACATAGTAGCTTTCTTTCTTGTAGGGGCTTTCAATTCCCCTGACTATGGCAGAAGCTGCTAACTCGTCCGCGATCTTTAAGGAGCGGAACACCATCGGAACAATGGCGTATTCCAACGTGTCCATTGGATGCCTCAAAACATTACCGACCGATTTTAAGAAGCCACGAATTTTCATGGCTTCCCTGACTTCTCCAAATTCATGCAGCACAGTCGGCGCAAAGCGGAGCATGACGATCAATACAAGCATGATATGGGTAGAAATCGGCATTCTTCTCAAGCTGGCCGTTAATTTCCCAGAGGGGATTTTAGCCAGAAGATAGGCAGGCATAGCCGGAAGCAAAAGTTTGTAAACCATGCTGAGCAACAGTGGAGATGGGACACTGATTTTATATTTCATTTCAATCAGTAGCCATACAAGTGCAACCATATAAATTGAAAAGCACCCAATCGCCTGACGAAACAAACCAAACCAGCACAGGATCAAACAAATCCAAAGGGTAAAAATTCCATGTCCTAAAAAACTTGTTGTAAGGAAAGTAACAAGACAAGCGCACAGCGTCAGGAAAAGAACTGTGCGCCCGTCAATTCGATCAATCCGTCTGCTTTTTGATACGGCCATCATCCTACAATGCCTGCCTTTTGGAAATGCTTTCTGAGCAGACGCTGGCCAAACAACGTGCCGAGGATTGCAAGAACCGCAGTAATAACAACGCCCAAAAGCATCAGCGCAGGAGACGTTACCATAGAGAGCTGCATATTTAAGGTGTTGGCATCAAAACCACTGTTTGCAGCCATTTCCTGATAACTGTCCCAGGACCACCACAACGGTACGGCACAACCTACAAAATTACCGATTGAGTTGACCATCCAGCCAATTCGGTTACGAACCGCACTTTGGTATGTATTCTTGCCAACCATGCACAGTTCGGCAACGAGAGCTACAATCAAGAAATAGGGAATCAAGAACATATAACCCATAACTCCTTGAATCACCCCATAAACCGCAGCCCATGCAAACAACAGTCCGTGTTTGTTGACGCGGTTTGCTGCAACCAGATAAAAGATTGCGCCGATAAATGCATCAATTCCGGCAGAGCCGTACAAATATACTACCGGAAAAGGCAATGTAACCATACCAATTATCATTGCAATAGCAAAATTGATGACCATCATTGCGGCAATCGTCATAATATCGCGAATGCCAAACTTTTTCTTCACCGTTTGTTCCATCTTTGAAACCTCCTTAAAATAAAATGACAGTGTAGTTAGCAATAACTAACTACACTGTCATTCTACACCGGTTTGCAGTCTCTAACTACTCCAAAGGGAAAAGTAAATCAAGAAAACAGCCCAAAAGTTAAATCACTTTTTTGCTTTACGGTAATCCTTTGGAAGCATTCCAAACACTTCTTGAAAGGCTCGCGCAAATTTACTAATATTTGAATATCCAAGTTCACCGGCTATTTGCGTGATTGATTGATCTGTTTCCTGCAAATAAACAGCCGCAAGATTCATTTTATACTTTTTGATATGTGCATAGGGCGTATCGCCATAAATCTGTTTGAAAATAGCTTGAAATGTGACCTTGCTCATTGGCTCCTTTCGCAAAAGTTCTTCTATGGATATTTTTTTGTCGAGGTTTTCTATGAGCTGTTGGCGGATGCGTTTGATGATTTCAATTTGTTCTTTGGCATAATACGTTGCCTCATACTGATCTTCAATCCGCAGCTGTTTGATATGGTAAAATAGTTCCAATAATTTGATACGGAAGTAATTTCTCCCTTCAATACCTTTTGCCGCGTACAATTCATCGAAGATATGTAACAGACGCTGAGGCGTTCGACATAAAAACCACTTTTTTTCTAATTCCAGTTCTCGTCCCAGATTTAGAACATCAATGTTGTAGTACGAAAAAATCTGTTGCGTTTCCGCATCGACAGAATCCTTATCAATCACACAGCTTAGTCCTACGCTATATCCAAAGGGAAAAGAATAGGCCGCAGGAATATTAGCAAGAGCATTGATACATAATTCTCCTTCTTTCATATGAAAAACCTTATTATTTCTTAGTTCAAATTCAACGCGCCCCTTTTGGTAATGACGAATTTCAATGATATTTTTATTTGGAATGGGTTCACGGAAGGTGTCTGTACAATTAAAGTCCATAAAGATCAAATCAATACCAAGGAACAGCGCATAATCATATAGAACCCCTATTCCATTGCACTTGTATTCAACTTTCGTGTAATCATTGCACACTTCAGCGAATGTCGCACCTTCACCATACCATTCTAAGCCATGATGTTGGGTCATCAGAATAGCCCTCCTTTTGGTTAGCCACTTCTAACTATAATATGCCATTTGAAGGAAGCAGTCAAGATAAAGCCAAAGTAAGACTTGCAGATAACAGTATTGGTAGAGGAAGCGAAGACGCTTTGTCCGTTGCTGCACGGGCAAATTATGTTATTGTTTCTTGATGAGGGCAGGCAGCCTAGAGCCGTTCAAAAGCCTCTGTGCTAATAAACTCTGAAAACAACGCTATATGCAGACCATGAAGCCTGATCAGATATAAGAGTAATGTCAACACAATATAGAACAAACCGAAAGAGCCTAGGAACTGAAAATTTTTCTCTTAACCAACAGATAGAGGAAGGCACACAAAGTGAATATCATTTTTCACAGTTTATCAGCACAATTATTGACCAGTACACAAAATAATATTCTCTATTCTGTGTGTTGTGGAGGCCACAAAAAGGCCTCTTATTTTTTTGCAAATTTTTCTTTCCAAAGCGCTATTTTGCGGGTAGTTTGAAAGCTTTTCAGAGTATTAGGAGTGGAGGAAAAGAAAAACAGCAGCAAGCATAGGGAGTGTAGCCACACTCCCGAACATCGGCCCCATCCCTCCCTGCGGGCCGGAGCCGGTTGCTTGTTGGGGAAATCCCCAAACCCCTGAATGAAAGGACGGTGAGGAAATGGCAAATCGAAAACGGAAGTTTGTGCTGCGCGTCCCCGTGACGCCGGAGGAAAGGGCGCTCATTCAAGCGAAGATGGCCCAGCTCGGCACAAGGAATTTTTCAGCCTACGCCCGGAAAATGCTGATTGACGGCTATATTGTCCATGTGGACACCAGCGACATCCGGGCGCAGACTGCGGAGCTGCAAAAAATCGGCGTCAACGTCAACCAGATTGCACGGCGTATCAACAGTACCGGGGCTGTGTACGCGCAGGACGTGGAGGACATCAAGGGGGCGCTGGCCCAGATATGGCAATTACAAAGATACATCCTATCAAGGTAAATCTGAAAAAGGCGCTGGACTATATCGAGAACCCGGACAAGACCGACGATAAGATGTTTGTTTCCTCCTACGGCTGTTCCTATGAAACGGCGGACATTGAATTTCAAATGCTGTTAGATCAGGCGTTTAAGAAAGGCAACAATCTGGCCCACCACCTGATACAAGCCTTTGAGCCGGGCGAAACCACGCCGGAGCAGGTCCACGAAATCGGGCGGCAGCTTGCCGATGAAGTGCTGGGCGGGAAATATCCCTATGTGATAACCACCCACATAGACAAGGGCCACCTGCATAACCACATCATTTTCTGCGCAGTGGATATGGCAAACCAGCGCAAGTACATTTCCAATAAGCAGAGCTACGCCTATATCCGGCGTACCAGTGACCGGCTGTGCAGGGAAAACGGCTTGTCCGTGGTGAAGCCGGGCAAGGACAAGGGAAAGAGCTATGCCGAATGGGACGCCCAGCGCAAGGGCAAGAGCTGGAAAGCAAAGCTGAAAATTGCCATTGACGCGGCAATCCCGCAGGCCAGAGATTTTGACGGCCTCTTACGGCTCATGGAGGCGCAGGGCTACGAGATTAAGCACGGGAAATTCATTTCATTCCGCACCCCCGGACAGGAACGCTTTACCCGCTGCAAAACCTTGGGGGAGGATTACACCGAGGAACGGATCACCCAGCGGATCAGGGGCATTGCCATCGACCGGGGGCCGCGCAGAAGAAGTGCCGGGGAAATCTCCCTGCGGATCGCCTTGGAGGACAGTATCAAGGCCCAGCAGTCGGCGGGCTATGCGCGTTGGGCGAAAGTCCACAACTTGAAGCAGGCCGCTAAAGCCTTAAATTTCCTGACGGAACATCAGATTGAGAGCTACGAGGGTTTGGAAAGCAGGCTGAACGAGATCAGCGCGGCCAACGACGAAGCCGCCGCTGCCCTGAAAGCGGTGGAGCGCCGCCTTGGGGACATGGCGCTGCTGATAAAGCATATTTCTACCTACAAGCAACTGCGGCCCGTGGCGCTGGAACTGCGGCAGGCCAAAGACAAGGCCGCGTTCCGGCGAGAGCATGAGAGCCAGCTTATTTTGTATGAAGCTGCGGCAAAGGCGCTCAAAGAGGCCGGGGTGAAGAAGCTCCCCAACCTGTACGCGCTCAAAACCGAATATAAAAAGCTGGACGGAGAACGGGAACGGCTGTCAGAACAGTATAACGAGGTAAAGAAAGAGCTGAAAGAATACGGCATTATAAAGCAGAATGTGGATGGCATTTTGTGGGTGACACCGGGAAAGGAGCATACACAGGAACGATGAAGCGACCAAGAATGAATTACAGCCAATACCGCAAGTCCCGACGGCTAACGCATGAGTGCTGCAATTACTGTGACGGGAACTGCCTCCTGCTGGACGATGGGGAGGAATGTGTCTGTGTGCAGAGCATTTCCTATTCGCTGCTGTGCCGGTGGTTCAAGGCCGCCGTCCTCCCGCTGGACGCGGCGCTTTATGCCGAACTAATGGAGCGGAGCCAGGCGTTGCGCTGCCGGGAGTGCGGGACGCTGTTTTCTCCCAGGCGGCCCAACTGCCTTTACTGTCCAGACTGTGCCAAGAAACGCAAACGGCAGAGCAAGAAGCTGTGGGCGAGGAAACACCGGGAGCATGCGTAGAAAAAGTAATGGGAAAAGGCCCTGAAATATCAGGGCTTTTTCCTTTGGTCAGAGGGGTGGTCGTATGTTAATACCTTTTCTCCTGGAAGCGGCATTTACTTTTTCTACAAAGTGATACCGATATCCCGCTCTCATTTCTGCGTTGCCATTCTGTTTCTTTTTCCTATGGCTTTCCCCACAATCATATATCCTTGAAAAATCAGTAGATTTTTCAAGTGAGTTCCTATATAATAAAATCAGTTAGTTAATGCGAACTCAGTAAGAGCAAGGAGGTTATTCCATGGGGATTCTCAAACAGTTTTTTAACAACACCAGAAAGCCGAACGGCTGGATGGGAAAAATGATGGTCAGAGGTATGAATCAGGGCCATGCTGCTGTTTCCGATTGGGGGCTTTCCTATTTTCCAGTCGTACAGAAGGCGTCTCATTCTATGATCGCAGATTTCGGATGTGGCGGAGGACGCAATACCGCAGCGCTTTTAAAGCGTTTTCCTGCTGCAACGGTCACCGCCCTGGATTATTCCAAGGTCGCTTGTGATAAAACAAAGCAGTTCAACCGGCATGAGGTGCAGTCTGGGAGATGTAACGTTGTGCAGGGGGATGTGTCTCGTCTCCCTTTTGAAGCGGCGACATTTGATGTGATCACAGCCTTTGAAACGGTCTATTTCTGGCCGGGGCCGGTGGAGAGCTTTCAAGAAGTCTGGCGGGTACTTAAACCGGGCGGGACATTTATGATTGTGAATGAATCGGACGGGACGAAACAGGCAGACGAAAAATGGACTGACATTATCGACGGAATGCGTATTTTTACTCAGGAACAGTTGACGCAATACTTAAAAGATGCAGGCTTTTCCCAGATAGCCGCACATATAAATCGGAAACAACACTGGATTTGTCTCCTGGCGGAGAAAGCACGGTAAGCGGAACCGCCGATTCAAAATGCGGATTCATAGAGATTTCTTACTTACAACACATGATGGAGGGATAGAATGACACGCGGAGAGATTTGGAAAGATTTGTTGAAACACACGGTTTTGCCCCTGATAATCGCACTGTTCCTGTTTTTGATTTTCAAGTCGGTCTTTACCAAAAACGGCGAAACGGAATATTTTTATGTCTGGCTCTGTTGCGGGATTCCCTTTGGGATTCGGCGGATGTTTGTTTGGCTGGTTCCCCATGGATATGACTTAGGCGGCACGGTTGGTATGATTGCTGTGAACTTTATAATAGGCGGCCTGATCGGCGGGGTCATCCTGACCTGGCGTCTGGTGGTTGCTGTATGGTATATTCCTCTGACTATTTACCGATTGCTCACGAATTGATTTGGATTTCCAGTTGTGTCCTGAAATGTTGGGAGGTGTGTGTAGAAAAAGTAAAGGGGAGAAACCCTGAAATATCGGGGCCGCTTCCCTTGGTTGGAGGTATGGCTGAGTGTTAATATCGTTTCCCCCAGGAAAGCCATTTACTTTTTCTACTACAAAAAAGCAGCAAATCGAACGCCAGCCAATGATTCGTCAAGGCGAATAAGTCTGCGTGACGGCTAAAGGTCACATTTGACTATGAAAATGCTATGGATTTGTATAACACGAAAAAAGCGCCGGACGCAAGGGACATATAGCCCCCCGCGTCCGGCGCTTTTGCCTGCTTGGGTTATTCGTCTGTGAAATGGAACGGCTGCGCTTCAAAGTCGGCATCGCCCATAGCGTCCAGCTTATCAAGGGCCTGACGGGCCAGCGCCGCCATATCCTCGCTCATATCCGACAGGGTGGCCCGGATGGCTCCCGATGTCCTGCGCCGGTCACTCTTATGATACATACAAATCAGGTTTTCTTCTTCCACGGTGAAATACATTCCTCATACCTCCAATTCCTTTGATTGTTCCCTATGCGGGGGATTCTTTTTCTGTTCCTTCTTAGCCGCTGCAAGCTGCGCCCGGATGGAGGGCTTTTTCTGGCTATGGTTGGCCTTAGCATTCTTGTGGGCCTGTTTTTGCGTTTGTCCCTCTGCTTTCACTGCCGCAGCGACATCCGAAAGGGAAACCTGTTCTCCGGCCTTTGCTCTGGCTTCCAGTTCTCCCATGGACGGAGTGTTGTTCAGGATGCCGTCGATCATATTTTCGTTCTGTTCGGTGGACATTTCAGCGGTTTTGATGTGGCTGTCCTGCTGGGCCGGGATGGCAAAGGCCCTCGTACCATTTGCCATAATGAGATACCTGCCATCCTCCGACTGGTGGTGAAATCCATACCCGGCAGCCTCCATCTGTTCCCGGCTCATGGCGGTTACATAGAAAGTCCCCCTCGGTGTTTTAACAGTTTCGCCCGTTTCCAGTTTGTCGGGGGTAAGCTGCCGTCCCTGCTCCTTGAAAAATTCCGGCACCTCCCGATAACCGATACGATCCACATAGTAGGCAGTCTGTTTCCCGTCCTGCCGGAACACTACAATATCTCCCATAGAGAGGGAACGTCCCTTGTAATCGGCGGGATGTTCCATATTAAAGCAATGGTAAATCTCGTCCAGAGAGGCGTTCTTATCCAACGGGGCTGTGTAGACCAGCTGGTAATTTTTCCTGTCTACTGAAAGCCCGTCCGCCTGCAAGCCCTCATAGGAACGGTAGCGGAAGTCGCGCCCCTCCGGGCCGCGCGGTACTTGGTAGATGGAAAAGTTAGGCTGCGCCGGGGCATCGGAGCCAGAAGCAATATATTCCTCCACCGTCAAACCGGCGGCCTTGGCCTCCTGCGCGACCTCGGCCTGTACCTGCTCCTTGTAGTTTTGCAAGCTCTTATCAAAGTCGGAAAGCTGCGGCGGCTCCGGCAAAGGTTCCCCCTGATTGAGAAGCGGGCGGCACTCCTTTACATAGTCCACAAGGGCGGTCAAATAGGCGGTCTGCTCTGGCGGGAGGGAATCGCCGGATTGCAAAAGGCGCTGGGCCTCCTGCTCCATACGGGAAAGGTTACAGTGCTGCTTCATATAAGGGATAAACTCATTGAGAAGCATTTCCCGCTGGGCCTTGTCCGCCTCCCATGCCTCCGGCCCCTCGTGGTGCAGCACATGGTTTTTCCAGCTTTCATCCTGCGCGTAGTATTCGTGATACCCTTGGATATGCTCGATCAGGGAACCGTCTCCGTCGCCAAAATCCTGCCGCCCCTCGTAGTTGTCCGGCTGGCCCTGCATAGTAAAATCAATGCGGAACTTGGTTTTATCGTACCAATGACCTGTATAACCCGGCTGTTCCCGGTCATGGCGCTGGGCCTCGTCCAGTGACTTAAAAACGGCATCGGCTTCATGTAACGGCATTTGCTGGCCGTCTTTCAGGTGGGGGCTTTCACTCCAAAGAATCGTAACAATCGGCTCCGCTGCCGGGTCAAGGGTGATCTGGCGCTCGGCGTTTGCCACGGCGATTTCCCCCTCTATCCGGCTTTTCACAAAGCTGTCCACCTCGCCGTACTGCATTTCATAGCCCTGTTCGCAAAGCTCATTGACAAGGGCCATCACCTTTTGCGTGTCGTCCACCGCCTCGGCATATTCCACAATCAACCGGCGTTCCCCGTTGCCTAACCGCTGGCCGTCCTTTTCTGCAAGGTCAATCAAAGCGTTGGCCCGTTCATTGGGGAACGCCTCCGGCATGAATGGTTTTCCGTTCAAAATCCCGTCTATCCTATTCCACGCCTGCGGCTGCCGGGCCTCGGCCTTTTCCAGCGTTCCATCCTTGGAGAGCGTAAAGCCCTGTGTCTGGATGGCCTCTTTCGTCCCCTGCGATACCTCGCCGGTAATTTTCAAATCCGTGTCAATCAGCATTTGCAGCATGGCCCGCACTTCATCGGTCATGGCCTGCTGCTGTTCCGGGGGCAGCTTGGAAAATACGCCGTCCGGGTTTGGCTGCTCGGCGGCCTGCTCTATTGGGGCGGCCTCCGGCTGTTCCTGCTGGGCCTGCCGCTGCTGCTGAAGTTCGGCAAGGTGGCCGTCGATGGCGGTTATCAACTCGTGGGCAGTAGCGCGGATGGTTTCAAGGGACGCCCGCAGCTCTTGCAGGTCTTTGCCAGAACTCCACCCGGCCACATACCCAAAGGAATAGTCGGACGTGTCCAGCCCGTAGTGCTGGCAGACGGCATAGGCCACGCTCTCGGCCTGTACCTCGCGGGTTCGGCTGTCGGGCCGGGCGGCCTGCTCTGCGGGCGTGGCCTCCGGGTCTATGGCGTGGAGCTTGGAATGGGCGATTTCGTGAATGGCCGTCTTGACGGTCTGCAATTCGCTCATGCCCTCCTGAATAGCAATCCGCTTTTCCGTCAGGTGGTAGTAGCCGTGAGAGCCTCCGGGGATGTCCTCAAAACCAATCGGGACGGGGGAGGTCTGTTCCAGCGCCTTGAAAAAATCTTGGTATTGCTCCACGCCGCCCGTCAATTCCTCCACCCCCAAAGAGGGCAGCGGCTCCCCCTCGGTCTGGCTCACGTCAAAGACGGAAACAATCTTAAAGGCCGGAACCTGTACCTCCTGAACCTCGGTGACAGGCTTTCCGTCCCTGCCGATCACTTGCTTGCCCTGGGCGTCCAGCTTCGGCACTTCCTTTTTGGCCTTAAACGGGGCTGGAGCCAGTATCTTGATGGCCTTTTCGCCTTTCTTGACGTTGCGGTGAAAATCATCCCGCCACTTGTTATAGCCTGCGACAAGCTGGCCGCCCTGCATGGCGATCAGGAGCGTGTTGTTAAAGCTGTAACTGTGGAACTTCGCCATAGAGGTGAGATAGGCTTTGTAGCGTTCACTCTCGAAAAGTTCTTGTATTCCTGTTTCCAGCCGGTCGGTGATTTCTTTCATGCGGTCGGCGCTGTTCTGGCTGTTCAGGATAATGGGGGTGACGGGCTGCGGGGGCGGAGCTGCGGCCTCCTGTTTCTGCTCTGGCTGGGCTTTTGCTTCCTCCCGCAGCGCTTCCGGCGCGGGATAGCCCATTACCCGGTATTCCTCCGGCACGGGCTGGCCCTCGTGGACGCGCTGCCACTCGTCGCCGGTTCGCAGGAGATAGCCGTACTCCGTAAACGTGCCTTTTTCCTCGCTGGCGATAAACTGGCCCAGCCGTTCCGTGTCGATGGCCGGTTTCCACTCGTCGGGGACTACCATCAGGCCGGAACGGTTTAAGTAGTAATCCCCCAGTGTGCGGTTGTCCTTGGCGTCGATCAGGATAAAACAATCGGTGTTCTCGGCGTAGTCGATGATCTGGCCGATAGACTGAAATTTTTCCGGAGAGTGCATGGCGGCGTTGAGGCCTGCAAGCTCCACAGCGTCCAGCTTTTGAAGCTGGGCGGCAAGGAAATTCAATTCGTCCACACTGGCGGCCCGTACCAAATCCTCCGGCAATTCCAGCGCCCGGCCCTCCGGGGCAGAAATGCCGTCAATGAAAAAATCCTGCGGGTTGTCGGCGCTGATGTGGATTTCTTTCATGGCGGCCTGCACCTGTTCAGCGGTGGCCGGCAGGGAAAGCCAGTAGCCGTGCGGCCCGCCGGACTGCGCTTCGGCGCGGTTGTCAATCAGGATAGAAAATACTTCGTTCACGGGTTCCCTCCTTTCAGGCGGTTGGATAGCAGGGGACGGCTCCGGCTGTTCTTTTTCGGCCCCGGTGGTCTGCTGGGGCAGCTCGGCGGCCTGACTGGGCGCTTCCCCCTCGATGGTGTAACCGGGGAGCAAAAGGCCATTCACCTTGAAATAGTCGGCGTACTCCTTGAGGATGGCCGGGGAGATTTCCGTAAACAAATGCTGGTGGGCCTTGATACGGCCATTCAGATATTTGTCCAGTGCTTCCCGGCTGTCAAAGACTTTCTTTTGCCCGGCGATTCTGGCCTGTCCGTAATTCCCCGGCGCATTGGTGTAAAGATTCCAGTCCAGCGTCCATGAATAGGGGATGGATTTCTCCGCCGCGCTGTTATACCGAGTGTTCTCGGTAATGGAATAGGACATTTTATAGACGGCGTTGCTGCGGACGCGGAGAAAATCGCCCTGCGGCTCCCATTGGTTTGCGGTATGCTTGACAGGAAGCGTCCGGGCATAGTCCAGCGTTTTATCAAGGGCAAGGGTCTTTCCGGCCTGTTCCTCCCATGCGGCGGCCAGCTCCTTTAGACGGTTAAACACTTCCTGTTCGGCGGCGGCGCTTTCCTCCCGCTGCTTCAAAAGCTCCGACAAGGGCAGGGCCGCCAGGCCGGAAAGGTCGGACTGTTCACTTTCAAAGTAAATCCGGCGCTCAATCTTCATGGTTTCAGCCGTTTCTAAGCTGTCATGGTCGTAAGAGCTGTACGACATTCATTCCTCACATCCTTTCTGTGGTCGTGTTTTGCGTAGGGGTTTGGGGATATTCCCCAACAAGCAAACTCCCCGGCCCGGCAGGGTGTACCGGGTCAGGGAGTTTTCGGGAGTGTGGCTACACTCCCTATGCTTGCTGTTTTTTAGTTCTTTGCCCTCCGTTCTATGCGATAGTTGACGTATTTCCCGCCCGTATCAGCCAAAAGTACCGTGCCGTCGTAGGTCTTTCCCGTTTTCACGGAATAGAGGCCCTTTATCTTGACTTTCCCGCTTTTAAGGAGCGCGGCGGCGATTTTCGGGGTGAACGCTTTCTTTCGTTCCTCAAAAAATCGGTCATTCTTCCACATGACAAACTGGCAGGCCCGGTTTCCGCAATAGTAGTTCTTTTTCCCCTCGTAGACGCTTTCCCCGCAGCGCGGGCATTTGCCGATAACCACACGCTCGTTTTGAAACAACTGCTGGGCGTCCTCGCTGATCTGGGAATAGTTCGCAATCAGGCCCCGCGTCATTTCCTCAATGCCCTGCATGAAGCTCTCCGGGGCGGCCTCCCCCTTGGCAATCGCCGTCAGCTCCTTTTCCCACTGTGCCGTAAGCTGGGGAGAGGTCAGCACATCCGGCAGGAGGCAGGCAAGGTTGTGGCCGTCCTTGGTGGGAAGTAGCTGCTTGCCCTTTCGCTCGATAAATCCCATCTGCACCAGCTTTTCTAAGATGGAGGCGCGGGTGGCCGGTGTGCCTAAGCCCTGCCTCTCGGCGTCCTCCGGCATATCCTCGGCCCCGGCCCGTTCCATAGCCGACAGCAGCGTATCTTCGGTGTAGGGCTTTGGCGGCGTGGTGAAATGCTCGGTGGCGCTGGCCTCCACCTTGTCAAAGGTCTGGCCCTCGGTAATCTCCGGCAGCTCCCGCGCAAGCTCCGGCGCGTCCTCGTCGGCGTCGGTCTGAAAGGAAGCCTTAAAGCGCCGGTCAATCTCTTTCCATCCCGGCGTCAGGATGGTTTTGCCCTTGGCGGTAAATTCATTCCCGGCGCAGGTGATTGTGGCGGTGACGGCCTCATACACATGGGGCGCGGCCACGGCGCACAGCAGCTTGCAGCAGACAAGGGAAAGTAGTTTTTTCTCCCCCTCGGTCAAGCCGTCAAAGCCCTTGGCGATAAACTCCATTGTGGGGAGGATGGCGTGGTGGTCGCTCACCTTTTTACTGTCCAGAATCCGGCCAAACTGCGGGGAGAGGTCAAGCCCCTTTGCAAAGGGAAGCAGGGGCCAGAGGCCGGACACAAGGCTTTCCGCTGTGGGCTGCATATCGTCGGTTAAATACCGGCTGTCCGTGCGGGGGTAGGTCAGCAGCTTTTTTTCGTAGAGCTGTTGGGCGTAATCAAGGGTCTGCTTGGCGGTAAAGCCAAAGAGCCGGTTGGCCTCCCGCTGCAAGGTGGTAAGGTCATAGAGGCGGGGCGGCTGCTCCGTCTTTTTCTCCCTCGCCACGGAAACACAAACGGCCTGCGCCCCGGCGCAAGCCGCTTTCAGGCTGTCCGCCTCGCCGGGGTTGGAAATGCGGCTGCTGGCCGCCTCCATGCCGCCCGCTGCGATATGGACAACGTGATTTTTCTCTTTCTTGAAACCGCTGATTTTGGCCTCCCGGTCAACCAGCATTTTTAAGGTGGGCGTCTGCACCCGGCCCACGGTCAGGGTCTTGTGGTAGAGGATGGAGAAAAGCCTTGTGGCGTTTATCCCCACCAGCCAATCCGCCCGCGCCCGGCAAAGGGCCGATTGATAGAGGGCGTCATAGTCCGCGCCGGGTTTCAGGCTGGCAAAGCCGTCACGGATGGCCCCGTCCTCCATGCTGGAAATCCAAAGACGCTTGAACGGCTTTTGACAGCCCGCCATCTGATAGACGAAACGGAAAATGAGTTCCCCCTCGCGTCCGGCGTCGGTGGCGCACACAAGGCCGTCCACATCGGGGCGCTCCATCAGGGAACGCAGGACTTCAAACTGCTTTTTCTTCTCGTCCGGGATGATATACTGCCATTCCTGCGGGAGAATCGGCAAATCGTCATAGCGCCACTTCTTGAAACGCCCGTCGTAGGCCCCGGCGTCGGCAAGGGAAACCAGATGGCCGATACACCAGCTCACCAGATAGCCGTTTCCCTCAAAGTAGCCGTCCTGTTTCTTATCCGCGCCGGTCACGCCTGCAATGCTGCGGGCTACGCTCGGCTTCTCTGCAATCACTAACTGAATACTCATTCCTCGTCCTCCTTATTCGTTTCTGTTGCTTCTTCCTCTATCAACAAATCTTCCCCCGGCTCTTGGGCGTCCCCATCGGTGGCGTCGTCCGGCTCCGGGGCTTCTTCTTCGTCCTCGCCAAAGTCGTACTCATCCAGATCATCGCTGCCCTTGACATCCGCTTTCGGCTTACGGAGCTTAAAGAAGTAAAGGGCCGCGCCGCCGCCTGCCAGCGCTACCACAAGGAACACCACAAGGCCGCCCATACCGCCACTTTCTTTCTCCGGCGCTGCCGGTTCTTCCTCGCCTACGGGTTCCGGCTCCGGCCCGGCGCAGGCGGTCAGGTTATTCTTACAAACCGGGCAGGCCGTGTTGACGGCTCCGGCTTCACACTTGGCCGTGCAGGTGCAGGCTTGCGGCTCCTGTTCGCCGTCCTCCAACAACGCTTGCAGGTCGGCGTCGTCCACTTGGTTCAGGAAATGCACGGAGGTTTCCTTGTCCTCGTTGGCCCGGTCAATCAGGATATAGAAATAATTCCCGGCCTTGGTTGTGACGGTGATAAGCTGTTTATCCCCGTAGAAATCATCTACCAGAGCCGCGTTGCCCTCCGGGGTGACGGGTACGCCCTCCGGCTCCATCTCTATGCCCCCGGTGGTGGGTTCCTCCGTTTCCTCCGGCAAAGGGGCCTCGGTGGTTTCCGGCAGCGGCTCCGGGTCAGGGTCAGCGCCCCCGGCGTAGGCGGTGACGGAAAAAGCCGCCATGCAAAGCACAGCGACCAGCGTCACGGTAAATCTGCGAATGAGCTTATTCTTCATCAGCGTTTCCCTCCTGTTCAAACTCCGGCTGCGGGGCCGGGGGCGCTTGCAGAGCGCCGCCGCGCACAAAGGCGGCGAACTCCTGCGGGGTCATGTTCAGACCGCGCACAAGCTGGACGATCTGCAAGTTTTCCTGTTCGGTCTTTGCCGCTTCCAGCTCCCGGAGCTGTTTCTGCAATTCCGCGATCTTGCCCTTGGTTTTCTCAATGTCCTTTTCAATACGGTCAAGTTTATTTGCTGCCATAGTCTAAAACTCCTTTCTGGCGTCAGGGTAGACGCCCGTAACAAAATAGGTGAGATTGCCAGTAACTTGAATTTAGATTTGTGTAAGAAATGGGGTCGCCACAGTGCAGCATGACGGAATTACCCACATAAAGCCCCACATGGGAAACGCCGGGAGTGTCGTAGGTGCCGACGAAAAACACCAAATCGCCGGGCTTGGCCTGCCCCGCTGTGACGGGGGTACAGAGGTTATAAAGCCCCTGCGCCGTCTGCCGCCCGACGCTCCATCCGCTCTGATTGAGTACCCAGCTAATAAAGCCGGAACAATCAAAGCTGGTGCTTGGAGAGCTGCCGCCCCACACATAGGGATAGCCCACATATTTGTCCGCTTCCGCAATCATGGCCGCAAAGGTTTCATCTTCCAAAGCTTCCGGGGGGATTTCATAGTAGGTCGGCTCCTTGACGGTGGAGGCATGGGGATAGCTGCCGGTTGGAAAGAGGTCTGGCCGGTTGCCTAATGTCTGCATATAGGCCGCGTACAGGCTTAACTGTTCCTCGTCCATGAGATAAACGGGCAGGTGGGATAAGTCGTTGTTGGTAAGTGTCACGTTGCAGATATAGTAGGTATAGGGGACTTCCACCTCGTACTCGTTGCCCTCGCTGTCTGTCCTCGTTTCCGTGCGGTAACGGATTTCCGTTTCAATGGTCTGCGTCAGGGTGTATTGCTGTTCAAAGAGCATGGCAAGATCGCCCTGTACCTCGTCCAGCGTAAACGCCCCGCCGTGGAGCGCGGAGAGGATAGATGTCAGCACATAGGGGTCATGGCTGATTTCGTCCAAATCAAAACGGTACTCGTCGTAGCCGGGGTGCAGGCTTTCGTAGTTGTCAAGCTCATGCTGCAAGTCGGCCTCCATCCCGGCGTAGGCGTCCTCGGCCCCCAGCATATCGCTGTCCTCGGACAGATAGGAGGTGGCCGCAAGCCCCGTCCCGGCGCTGCCGAACATGGCGGTGCAGGATTGCAGGCCGCCCATAATCAGCATGAGAAGCAGGCCCACGCCGCCGATCAGCAGCGCCCCTTTCCAGTGGCGGGCCACAAAGGAGGCGGCCTTTTTGCTTTCCTTGGCGGCTTTCCTGGCTGTGGTGGCCGTGGTCTTGGCGGTGCTGGCCGCGCCCTGTGCCGTCTGGCCCGCCGCCCGCGCTGCCTTGGCATACTGCCGCTTGATTTTCTGCTTCTGCCAGAAGCGGGAAACCGGGTTCTTTACCGCCTGCGCCATTTCCGGGTTATCCCGCAGGGATTTTTGATACACAAACTCGGCGTTGGCGGCTATGGATTTCCTCTCGGCCTTGGCTGCGGCCCGGTAGGGCTTTAGCTTATGCCGCTGTCTGGTGCTTCTTAGGGCCTTGCCCGCCTGACGCTCGGCCAGTTCTTCCCCCTTGTGGCCGCCCTCCACGCCCACGTTTTCGTGTTCTACCTCGTGGATTTTCCCGTGGAGATATAGCCCCGCCTCCTGTACGGGGCGGCTGGCCGGATTGGTTTTGAGCTTCGGCGGGTCTTTTTCCACTTTTTCAAAGTGAAGTTTACTCTTGGCCTTTCCCTTGGCTTCATCGTAGACGGTTTCCTTGGTAAGTACGCGCTTCTTCGGGAGGGCGTCTTTGGCCGCGTCCAGCTTATCCGCCCGTTTCTCGGCTTTTTTGATATAGGGGGCAAGCTCCGGGGAGGCCCGTTCCTCGGCGGTAAATTGCAGGCGGGAGGTGGGCCGGTGCAGGGCTTCGCCTCCCTCCGCCACTACCTCTCCGGCGTCCTTGGCCGCCTGCTTCGCCTTATGGCGGCTGTGGAGCTGGTCGGCCCGTTCCAGTGCTTTTTCCGCCGTGCCGCCCGGCTCGGCGGTATATTCCTGCTCGGCCTCCCGGCTGGACACGTTGACGTTCTCGCCGGTGGTCTGGTTATCCAGCGTCAGCCCGTCGTGGGTCATGCGCTGGGTGATTTTATCACGGGGTTTTAAGGGGCGCTTCATGGTAAATCACCTCCTATCTGGCCCGGCGCTCATATTGTGGCCCCCTCGCCTAACCGGGTCGTCATGATCTGGTAGAGCTGCGTGTTCTTCGGGATCGGGTTCTTAAACGGCAGAATCACGTTCTCATAAATCAAAAGCCCCTCGCCGGGTTCGGAATTGTCCACATACCGTAGCTGCTGGGGGGAAATGTTCAGCCGTTCCGCAAGGATTTTCCTATCACCGCTGGCCTGATTTAACAGGCAGATAAAGTCGCTGTTTTCCAAAATGTTCTCGATTTCCGGGGAGGAAAGGAGGTCTTTCACGTTCTGGGTGGCACCTGTCGGGACGCCGCCCCACTTCCTGAAACGCTTCCAAATCTCGCAGGAAAAGGCCGCCGTTTGTTCCTCCCGCAAAAGCAGGTGAAATTCATCACAAAAGAACCACGTCGCCTTGCCCTGGCTGCGGTTCTGCGTCACCCGGCCCCAAATCTGGTCTTGGACAATCAGCATACCGATTTTCTTTAGCTGCTTGCCTAACTCCTTGATGTCAAAGGCCACAATCCGGCTTTCAATGTCCACGTTGGTACGGTGGTTAAAGACGTTCAGGGAGCCGGACACATACAGGTCAAGGGCCTGCGCCACCCGGTCAGCCTCCGGGATATGCTGGTCTAACAGGGCTTGGTGGAGATCGGAAAGTATTGGCATATTTTCCGGGCGGGGGTCTGCCAGATAGAGCCGGTAGATCACCTGCACGGCCCGGTCAATCACCGTCTTTTCGATGGCTTCCAGCCCGTTCTTGCCGCCCATGACAAGCTCACAGAACGACAGCACAAAGTCGGATTTTAAGGCCAGCGGGCTTTCATCCTCGGAGTAATTCAGGTTGATGTCCAGCGGATTCACATAGCTTTTGCTGGTGGGCGAGAGCTTCACCACCTGACCGTGAAGCCGCTTGACAAGGGGGTAATACTCCGCCTCCGGGTCACAGATATACACGTCGTCCGGCGTACAGAGGAACACGCTCAAAATCTCGGATTTACAGCTCATGGACTTGCCGCTTCCGGGGGTTCCCAGCTTTAAACCGTTGGGGCAGCGCGCCCGCTTCCTGTCCAGCATAATCATGTTGCCGGTCTTGGCGTTGACGCCGTAATACATGGCGTCGCCGCCCTGAAAAAGCTCCTGCGTCACGAAAGGCACGAATACGGCTACGCTGGAAGTCGTCAGGGAACGCTCAATTTTGATGTGGCTGGCCCCCAAAGGGAGGCTGCTCATAAGGCCCTGCTCCTGCTGGTAGTCCAGACGGACAAGCGAACAGTTGTATTTCTGCGCCACGCCTGCGGCCCAAAATACATCGTTGTCCAGCTTTTGCCGGGTGTCGGCGGTGTTCAGCACCAGAAAGGTGAGCTGAAACATCCGTTCATTCCGGCTCTGCAAGGTCTTTAATAGCTCCTTGGCGTCCTGCCCGTAGGTGGCAAGGTCGCTGGGAAGTATATCCATGTCGTAACCGCTGCGGACGGCCCGTTTCTGTTCCTGAATCTTCATGGCGTCAAGGTCGGTGATTTTCCGCTTGACGGTTTTAATGGCCTCGCTCTGGTCGATGGCCTGCACATGGAGGTTGACGACAATCCCGTTTTCCGTGTTGAGGAAGTCCGCCAGCATTTCATCCGACAGCTCCGGGGAAAGGATGTTTAAGAAGCTCACAGCCCCATACTTGCCACCCAGCCCAAACAGCCGGGCATTTCCGAAACGGAACGAGGACGGGGCGATAAAGTCCTTGGTGGAGAGGCCGGAGGGGGCCAGCCATTTCCAATCGAATGGAAACGGCTCCCCGTCCGGGTGGAAAATGCTGTACATGACTTCCAGACGAGCTTTCGCGTCCAGCCCCCACGCCACGGCCCCCATGCTCTTGAAATAGCCTAAGAGGTCGGTTTCAATGCGGCGCAGCCTTGCGCGGGCCAGTTTCAGGTTGTCGGCCTCGATGGTGTAGGTCAGGAATTTCCGTTTCATGAGGCCGTTGTTCCCGCTTACAAGCTGGTCTTTCAGGATGGCGGAATACTCGGCCCGGATGTCGTCAAAATCATCCCCCTGCGCCCGGATTTCAAAGCTCTTGGCGTACTGCTTAGGGTCGATCTTGTGGTTGATAAAAGAAAACTGGACGTGGATAGAGGCGTCCAGATAGTTGTATAAATCGCACAGGTTTTCAAAGATGGCCGTCTTGGTGTCCGCCTGCGCGAGCTGATAGCTGATGTCCGCAAACTCGATACACTTGGAGAACGTGCGGGGCGTCAGGCGGCAAATCCCGTCCTGATACATGGCCTCGTAGGGAATACTCTCCTGTGCGGAGTGGGGCTTGCCGTCGCCCTTATACTTGCGGATGACGGCCTGAATCTCTTTCTTTTCTGCGCGGGTCAGCTTTACCGGCTTTTTTTCCGGCGCTTCGTTCCTTTGCTTTTTGGACAATGGCGTTTACCTCCTTTTCCATTTGTCGCTGCCGCACAAGGGCAGAATAGGCGTTGTTGGTCTGGTAGGGGCGCTCTTTCGGCATAAGAAAGCAGCACTGGATGATCTGCCATACCACCACTTCAAGGGGCTGGCCGTGGCGCTCATAGAGGGCCAGAAGCAGGCCCGGAAGCATGGCGAACACCATAATCAGTGCCGCCGCGCTAGTGGGGACGCGGCCCCTAAGTAAAAAGAAAAGCGGGACGCCTACAAGCAGCGCACCGCCAAAACAAATGAGCTGCCGTTTCGTCAGCCCAAACACCACCTTGGATTTCACGCGGGTAAAATCCTTGGGAACAGTTACATAAGCCATAAAATATCACCTCGTTTCTGATACGGACAGTGAAACGTCGCTGTCCACTTCGTTGCCCCACACCTCCCAGCCGGGGGTTTTCTGTCTTGCGAACAGTTCCACGCGAGGCAGGTCGCCCGCCAGCTCTATGATTTTCTCGCGGGTAATGTCTGGTTTCTTGCTGTGTTCCTCAATGGGGGAAATGATAAACTGATGGACGCTTTTAGAATGGCGCTTCGGCTGGCCCCGCTTGGCAAGCAGGCAGATTTCCGCGTTTCCCCTTGTCCAGTAGCCCAGCCCGTAAAACCATGTGGGGCTTTTGCGGTTTAATTTCAGCCAGACAAAGGCCACGGTCTTGAATGTGAAGCCCCACGCCTTAATCAGCCGCAACGCCTCTGGAAGCTGCGGGAATGTGGCCCACAAAAACAGCAGGCAGTCCCGGTCAGCCAGCGTTTCCACTGGCAGGGCGCACAGCTCGTCAATCCCCATCGTGGGATAGTGCTTTTCCGCCGCCCCCTGTACCGCTTTCCGTTCATAGCGCCACGGCGGGTCGGCGTAAATGATGTTGTAGGTTTTCTTTTGTGTTTCCTCTATGGTTGGTGTTCCTCCTGTCTGTCAGTGTGCAGTAAATACGGCTTTCGATATGCTGCCGGTCTTGAACAGACAGAAGCAAAGCAAAACGGTATAGCCCATACAGCCCCATATCGCGCCGGAAATGTCGTCCGCCGTGCCGATCTCCTGAATCAGCACCGCATAAATCCCGACAACCACCATAATGAGAAAGGCTTGGAAGCCCAGCGCCAGCAGGGATTTCAAATAGTTCTGGCCGACGCCGCGCCACTCCGCGTTTCCCAGCGTGGCAAGGGGGATAGGCCCCAGCGCGGTCACAGCGTATATTTCAATCATTCTCCCGTAGGTCACAAGGAAAATGCAGATGGAAAGAATGTTCATCGTCAGCCCCACCACAAGGGTCTGGAACCACAGGCCGAGCAGCGGCCCAATGTCCATCGCGTCAAGGCGGCTTTCCAGATCAGGCAGCAGCGTGTCAAAGTCAATGCTGGTTTCCCCGATGATTACCCCGGCGCTCTGGTTGACGACTTGTTGCGTGGCGTCGAACACGCCCATGACGATATTCCATGTGTTCGTCACAATGAGGATGGCAAAGGCGCTCTTGAACATCCAGCGGAAAAACATGGAGCTGTCAAAATCGTGCATATTGTTCTTTTCTACAATCATTTCAATCAGCTCATAGCACATCACAAGGGCGAGAATGGCCGCCGCGATAGGGACGATTACCGTTTCCGACAGGGATTGCAGCATAGAAAAAATACCGCCGTTCCAGTCCTGCGGGGTACTCCCCACGTCCGACGCGATTTCCCCGACTTTGGTATTCACGGTGTTAAACAGCCCTGACAGGTTCCCCATGATACCGTCAATCAGGATTCCTTTTATCCATTCCCCAATCAAATCACCGATCATGTGGGTACACCTCCTTTCCCGCGCCCTCCCAAAAAGAGGGAGGGCGCGGGGGCGATTCTAAGGTTAGCGGTTGGCATTGGGCCGGTTATCCCAGCAGCCCGGAGAGCAGCGGAACAAGGGTAACGCCGATCAGCGCCACGCCGCCGCCCGCGACTAACTGCTTGACCCCTTGGCTTTTGGAGGCCGGGTTGTCCTGCCCGTACCCCTCCAAAAGATTGACACCTCCCCACACGCAAAGCGCACCGCCGAGGCCCACAACGATAGTCTGTAAAACGTCAACAGCAGAATTGAAAAAATCCATAAATTACCTCCATACATTCAGATTGTGATGTTGTTTGGTTTCAAAAAAAGCTGCCGGTCATTTCCCGGCAACAGCGTCACAATCCGCAGGCGGCCCGGAGTTATTGGCCGCCCAGCCATTCCCGCAGGGCAGTCACATAGATTTCCGCCCATGCGTCACACACTTGCCGGTTGATTTCCATTTCCATCTGTACGGCCTCCGCGTCGGTGGGGACGGTGTTGTGTTCCGCTATCCACCGGCACATGACGGCAACAGAAAAAATGGCGCGATAGACGTTCTCTATCGACTTGAAGCAATCCGCAAATGTAATTTCGTCCGAGTGTTTCATAGGTCAGGCTCCTTTCTTTGCCAGCCGCCTTACTGGTCGGCGGAATCTTCGTCCGACAGGTCAATGTCGTAAAGCTCAAAGGCTTCATCCTCCGATACCACACGCCGCTTTTTGCGGCGCATGGACGACAAGTATCTGTCCACGTCAAAGGTGTTCTTTTTATCGGCGTCCGAGAGGTACTTATAGCGGGGGTGGCGGGTAATGTCGTACTTCTCCGAGAAAAACGGCCTCACGCCGCGTACCTGCAAAATACACTTGCCTCCGTCCATCGTTGCGATTTCGTCCTGGCTCATCAACTCCTTTCCTAACTTCTGATAATTCAATCCATGGGAGGTCTGCGCGCCCCGGTTCTCGCTCTGGTTGTAGCTATCAATGGTTTCTTTCCCCAGCACGTCCGCGATCTCCTTGGCGTTCTTGCCTCTGCCACTAAGGAAAAGCGTACAATCGCAGTTGTCGGAAATGATTTCCGCCGCGTCCTTGTAAATGGCCTTTAGCTGCGATTGGCTTTGTAAAATGATAGAAGCCGAGATTTCCCGGCTTCGGATGGTGGCAATCAGCTTGTCAAAATTTGGTATCTGGCCGATGTTGGCGAACTCGTCCAAAATCAGCCGTACATGGACGGGCAGCCGCCCGCCGTATTTATCATCCGCCCGGTCGCACAAAAGGTTGATAAGCTGGCTCTGCACCATAGCCAGAATGAAATTAAAGGTCGTGTCCGTGTCGCTCATAATGAGGAACAGGGCCGTTTTTTCATCCCCGATGGTGTCAAGCTCCAACTCGTCGTCCTCCATCAGCTCCCGCACTTCCCGGATGTCGAAGGGCGCTAATCTGGCTCCGCAGCTAATCAGAATCGAGGAACGGGTCTTGCCGGCGGATAACAGGAATTTACGGTATTGGCGCACGGCAAAGTGTTCCGGGTCTTTTTCTTCCAGCCGTTCAAACATCAGGTCAACCGGCGATTGAAATTCCGGGTCGTCCTCGCGGGCTTCACTGGCGTTAATCATTTCAAGCAGCGTCGTGAAATTCATTTCATCGTCCGGCGCTTCATACCAGATATAGCCAATGAGGGCGGAGTACAAAAGCCGTTCCGACTTCACCCAAAAATCCTCGGCGCTCTTTTCGCCCTCCCCCTTGGTGTTGCAGATCAGCGTGTTTACCAGCTTCAAGATGTCCTTTTCGCTGTGGATATAGCGGAACGGGTTATACCGCATACTCTTGGAAAAGTTGATGGTATTTAGCACTTTCACCCGGTAGCCGCTTCGCACAAGGAGCTGGCCCACCTCCCCGATCAGGCCGCCTTTGGGGTCAGTGATAACAAAAGAGGTCGGATAGTCCTTGGACACGCACTGCATGAGGTATGAGGTAGGCACCCTGCGCCTTGCTGACTTTCATCAGTAGGTTTCAGGGAGCCGCCTCCCAAACCGGACGTACACCTCTCAGCGTATCCGGCTTTCCATGAATCACCTTGATTCTTTGGTTTCGTGTAAGAGTTCAAAGCAGTCAGGGCAGAGAGCCAGAGATTTTCTTCTCATTTTCAGCATTTTCTGCTCAAATATATCCCTGCCTTTCAGCGATTTCAGCGTTCTTACGTGGTGCATACATAAATAGTCTGCATGTTCCCCGCAAATCTCGCATACTCCGGCTTTTATGCGGTTTACTATCGTGTGCCTGCTGTCATATTTCCTATAACTCGGCATAACGTCTGCCACATTGTCATAGCCGTCGCTGTGCTTTCTGAATCCATCATGGTAAAATTCGCAGTATTTACGTCCCTTAGTTGTATCGTATGGGATTCTCAGTACTCCGTTTACCATGTGCCGCTTCTTAATAACACTGACATTCGTTCTGTGCTTTCCTGCCAGAGTTTTTAACATGCTGTACCGCACCATGTAGTAATACTTGTGCAATGCGCCTACGTTTTCTGCTATCCGATAGAAGTTATATAACCCTCGAATTTCGGAATTGAAAGTAGACACAATCTCTGCGTCGCTGCGGTTCATCAGGTCTTTCCTTGGCATAGGCCGCCACATTTCTTTGCCTGTGTCATTGTTGCGTTTCACCTGTATCGCTCCCCGTTCCATCGCTTTTTTAATCCATTTTTCTTTCGGCATATACAGGAATACTTTTCCATACCACACCCGTTTCATGTCGCCGTTTTTACAACGCTTCATGTTCTTGGAATGGATTACTTTGAAATCGTACCCCAGATAGCGTACCGGCTTACTGGAATGGGTGACTTTCGTCTTTTCCTCGGACATTTCCAAATGCAGTTTTTCTTGGAGAAAGATTTTTACATCTTCCTTGATTTTTTCTGCGTCCTTTTTGGAGCCGATAACGCCGATTACAAAATCATCGGCGTAACGGTTGTACTGGATTTTCTTGAAGCCTTCCTCAAACGGATTGTAATAGTGCTGATTCATCTTCTTCCTTCTGGAATCCTTAAATTCTTTTACCAGTTCAGGAGTTGATTTTTCTGCGCCCATTAACGCTTTACGTGCCTTTCTGTATCTCCGGGACGCCCGCTCGTATTCTCTGGTCGTCCTTCTGCGTTCTGGCTCGCAATCATACTTTTCTTTGTATTCCTGCATATAGTTGTCCAGTTCGCTGAGGTAGATGTTTGCACATATCGGACTGATACCGCTGCCCTGCGGAACACCGGAGTAGGTGCAGTTGTACTGCCATTGTTCCATATATCCGGCTTTCAGGAACTTCCAGATTAGACCGATAAAAGCCTCGTCTGAAATCCTTTTCCGCAGTAATTCAACCAACACATGATGGTCGAAGTTATCAAAGCACGCCTTAATGTCTCCCTCGACAATCCATGTAACACCTGTGAAGTTTTTCTTCACTTGCGTAAGTGCCGTGTGACAGCTTCTTTTTGGTCTGAAACCGTGTGAATTGTTGCTGAATGTCGGCTCATAGATTGCTTCAAGAATCATTCTGACCACTTCCTGCACTAACTTATCATCAGTAGAAGTGATTCCCAACGGGCGAAGTTTCCCGTTCTTTTTAGGAATGTACTTTCTTTTTGCAGGCTTTGGCTGATATGTCCTGTTGCGTATGGATTCAATAATCCGGTTAATTCTCGGCAGGCTCATGTTGTCCAGCGTCTGCCCGTCTACCCCCTGCGTCATGCTCCCCTGCGATTTCGCAATGTTCGCATATGCAAGGAGATAGAACTCTGGATTGTATAGGTTGCGATATAATCTTTCATATTTGTAGTTACTTACACTTGCCTTTTCTTCAAGGCTTTTCAAGACATGAATCGGATTTCTCATAGTGTCTCACACACCATCCTTTCTGTTTTGAAAATGATTCACTGTTCCCCTTTGCCATGTAGACGGCTTTCCCGTCCGCAGACTACTATGGGAACTCTGTTGCCATGGTGAATATTCAGAACCCCGCATTTCAGCGTTTTCATAGCCTTTCGGCATTTCACTTTAGGCAATCCCCGTTTAGTACGGTATAAACAAGCGTTCCACGTTGTCGGTATGTGACGTTCGCCTTTTTCCACTTTCCCGTGGCTGAACCTGCTCCGAGTATCAGCAGCCGCATAGCCAAACAATGCGACTGTCAGGAACACTGACGAGTACAACCTCTCTACGTCAGGGGTACGCTCTTGGTCCCGATTTCAGGCTGTCATTCAAGCAGTCTAGCTTCCATCCTCATACGTGGATTTTCATTCCGTCACGCCGGCGCTTCTGAGGCTTCAGCGCCCCGTGTCCTCCGTCATGCTATGGTCGCCCTCCGGTTTCCCTTTTGGGGTAAGACGGGGAATGATAGGTTGCGGCACAATGCCGCTTGATACTTTTACCTACTACTTGCTCAAGGTAGGATTTATACCGCCCTTACGGGCGCACTGGGCTTCACAAAAAATCGCGTCTTGCCGCTGCCGGAGCCGCCGATCACCAGCACGTTTTTGTTTCTGGCCGTCTTGGGGTCTTTGGGCCGGTTGTTCATGGTGAGGCGTTCCGTCTGTGTCAGCAGGATATTGTTATCAAACACGGGGTCGATGTACGGGGCTATATCTTTGGGGCCGCCCCAACGGGCGCTGCCATACTCTACCCCGCGCCGGTATTTCTTGGCGTTCTTGCCTTTCAGGTACACCATCAGCCGCAGCAGCGCCGCACCGGTCACGCCGATTAGCAGGTCAAAGCCGTGGAAGCTGGGGGCGGCGCTCTCAAAGGCCGCTGAAAACCCGTCGAGGAAGTGCAGCAGCTTTTCCGAAATATCCGCCCCGGACGCCAGCCGGTATGCCTGCCCCAGCTTGCCGAACAGATAGACAAACAGGAGATAGGGCAGGTTGGCAATTATCAGTTTTTTTACTTCTGGCTTCACAGCGACAGCCCCCTTTCCTTGACTTTCTCCTTGGCCCGCTGTTTCTCTTTGGCCGCAGCCTTTTGTTTCATGGCGGATAGGGTCTTTCGGATGGAGGGCCGTTCCTCCCGGTTTAGCTTCTTGGCTGTGAACTCCTTGAACGCCTGTTCCAGATTGTCCGCCTGCTTGGTCTTAAAAATCACGATATAGCGGGGCGGATGGGTGGTATTGTCTTTCCGCAGGCTAAAATCAAGGTCGTATTTCTTGGCGCAGGGCTTAAACAGGCCGATGTTGGCCTCGGTGATTTCGATATTGGACAGCGCGGAACCGTCCCGTTTGAGCTTCCGCAAGCTCTGCTGGCCGTGGGGAAGTCTGGCCTTGCCCTTTTTCCGGGCTTCCAGATACTTCTTCATGGCCGCTTGCAGCGCTTGGCCGGTGAGCTTGCCGGTCTTGATTGCTAACGCTATGGTTTTCTGATCGACTTCTTCCTGCAACTGCCATCCCTCCTTTGGAAGTCAAGCAGGCAGGCGGCGCGGCTTAAATCCGTACCCGCAGGCCGGAGAGGTCGTCGGCGCGTATGCCGACAAGATACCATTTCTCCGCCATTTCAATGCGGGTCGGCCTCCACCTGCCGCCCACCATCACGTCAAGGGTTTCCCCACAGTGCAGGCCGCCGTAGTAGTCCGCCAAATCAAAGCGGATGTCGTAGCGGTCTGTCTGTTCGTCAAAAATCAATGCACCCTGTTTCATAGGGCCGTCCTCCTTTCAGATTTTGCCGGTGTTCATATCGTGGGCCACCAGCGCCGTATAGTAACCGCTGATTGTGCTTGGCGCATTGAACAGCGCCGCCAGCAGGTACTTCTTGATGTTGCGAATTTCCGTAGTGTTCTTGCTGATACAGTCAAAGACAAACTCGATATGGGAACTGTTCAGCTTCATCAGCTTGGCCTTTACCAGCTCGGCGGGGTAATCGTCCCCGGCAACGCGGATGGTCTTTCTGGCGCTGCATACGGTTTCCACAAGCAAGTCCACGATCTCGTCCAACAGCTCCCGGTCAAGCCGGGTGTTCTGTACCAGATGGGAATACTCGATATTGTCCATGATGATTTCCCGATAAATCGCTACGGCGCTCTGTGTCGCCGCTTCCTTTCCATTCCGTTCCGGCGGCTCTGCCGCCCCGTCCTCTAAAGGAGAGGGAGGGGAAAGGATAGGAATGGAATCGGTATTTAATCCATCCGTAGTTAATGGTTCTTTTATTTGTCTATCTTTATTTAATTGCATTGGTTTTCCCTGCGTAGGCTTTTCCTGTGTTGGTTTTTCCAACATTGGATTTTCCAACGTAGGGGAATCCGGCACTGGCTGGGGCTGCTCGTAAATAAGATAGTCCGCGCCGCGAAGCCGCCCCTGCCCGTCGCGCTCACGGGAACGGACGATATACCCGGCCTGTTCCAGCTCCCAGACAGCCGCCCGGATAGCGTCGATCTGTTCCCGGTTGATAAGGGATAGGCCCTTTAGGGTAAAGTCCCAGTCCTCCGGCAAGGACAGCATTTGCGACAGCAGGCCCTTGGCCTTTAGGGATAGGTCTTTGTTCCGCAGGTGGTGGTTCGACATGACCGTGTAGCCCCGGTTTTTCTCCACGCGAAAAACTGCCATTTCGTCGTCAACTCCTTTCACTTGGAATTTCGCCGCGCCGTCAAGGGCGGTGAGCTTGCCCGGCTGGTAGGGACATTCTGCGTAGACGCAAAACTGATACTTCCAGTACGGGCGGTAAAAGCGGCAGGTGCCGCAATCCTCCGGCGCTCCGGCCTCGCCGTTGTCAAAGTGGTCTGCGCCCGGCCTCTCCTGCATGAGCTGTTCAAAGGCCCGGTCGTCGCCGGATGTGAAGTACATAGGCGGTCGCCTCCTTTCTGGTTTTAGGCGCAAAAAAAGCAGCGTCCCTTATTTCCCCGCAGGGAAAAGAGAACGCCGCTTCTTGCGGTGTCGTATTCAATTTTTGATGTGTCCTATTTGGGTAGGGGGTACTTCACGGGAGAAAGCAGCGTGTCAAGGCTCAATCCGAATGTAGTAAATGAGTAGTAAATTCAGTTCTCATATCCCGTGAAATGCCCGTATTTCCGGGCTTTTTTGAGATAATCAGAGTTTTTCGGGCAAATACGTGCATTTTCTATACGAATTCACCGCTCTGCCGCAAAATTCACATTACATTTTCGTCTATCTAATTCTTCTTTCTCTATTTCTTGTTCCTATTTCCGTCCTTCTTGATCCTGGTTTCGCACTGCTCGTTCCTGCTTCTGTCCTGCCTATCGTTGATTCCACCTTGTTTATTTCCGCTTCCGTCTTTCTTATCCCTCATTTAGCGCATAATCAAGTATGCTCTGATATAACTGGCACATCTCCGGAATGTCCGGATATTTTTCCGGTTCGCAGGTGCACACGATCAGGCGGCCGTGCCTGAGCATGACTTCAAATAAGAGTCCAAGCCGGTTATTTCTGGATACATGGTCGATGCCCTGCACAATCATATGGACAGGCGCCTGTGAATCCGTTATACATACCGGCCGGGACCGTACGGCCACAGGCTGCCACTGCCAGTTGGAAAAATATTCTGTGGGAAACTGCGCCAGCGCCGGATGTCTCTCATCGATCAAAAGGCCCATAGTTCCCGGAGCCGGAGGCAGTCCCTTTTGATCCGTAGCCTGCCGGAACATGGGATAGCACCAGAAATCCGGAGCAAATCCCATTTCCACGGAATTTTCCAGATCTGCGCTGAATAATACAAGCGTCTCTCCCTGTTCCAGCCGCCTGGCCGCCTCCTGATCCCATCTGTGTATCACACAATCGTGAGGTTCGATCCTACCGGGCGGATAGATCCACAGATCATAATGATTCTGCCGTCCCGCATACGCAAGCTCCAGACATACCTGTTCCGGCTTATCTATTCCGGAGGTATCGAATGAGAGGGTTCCCAGTTCCACCGTTTCGCCGCGTTTCACGGTATGGCACGGCAGAAACTGTTCCAAAGCAGCCGAAGCTCCCCTGATGCGAACCCGGACATCGCCGCAGATATCTTCTCTTCCATAATGACATACGACAACGGTAACCGGAATCCTGTCCCCCGTTCGATATACATAAGAGGGCATTTTTGCCATCACTACCGTGTCATTACAAAACTCCCTCCAACGTTCAGAAGGCAAAATACCCTTTTCCTGCCAAAGGCTGTTAAACATACCGATCAATGCGGTGCCCTGACCCGGGAAATCCTGCAGGGACAGCAGTTGGAAGCCGCTCATCCCGGGCGTTCTTAAGATTGCCTCTATATCCTCTTTGTAGCAGCGCCATACAAGCTTGGCGCAAGCCTGGCGAAAAGGTTCCGCCTGGTCAAGCAGCCCGGTTTTCTCAAGATCGTCCCGATAAACGTTAAGCGCCGTCATGATAGCGGTACCCTGATAGGAATCCCCCTCGTTCAGATCGGGGAATACCTGATATTGCCCCACTTCATGAGATAGCAAGGGTAACCCGGACGCTCTAAGAGGCTCCTCATATGTATGCATGGTATTCTGCCGTTCTTTTCCCTGAATATGGCCAAGCGGCAGGTCATTGTGGGAGAAGGAGGCCCGGATATTCCCTCCGGCCTGGGCTGTCCGCATGATTACCCACAGATCATCCTCCCTGCTGCACACCGGTGTTTCAAGAAAATTATTGGCCCCCTGGGTAAAAAGCAGATCGTCCCGGACTTCCCGGTATCCGCGAATCAGCTGTTCAAACGCAGCCAGTTCCCCGTTCATCTCATTTCCAACCGCAAAGATCAGGAAAGACGGGTGGCTGCCATAGGCTTTTAGAACCGTTTGGCCCTGGTTCTCCAGATAGCGGTACAGGCAGCCTTCAAGAGCTCTCTCCTTATCCCTGTTAAGTTCTGCGGCAAAGCAGGACAGTTCCACCTGCAGATAGATTCCCCTCTCGTCCGCTGCCTCAAACGCTTCCTCCGGGGGACACCAGCTGTGAAATCTGCAATGGTTCATCCCATAGTCCCTGAGAATCCGAAACAGACGCTCCCAGCTGCTTTTTTCCATAGGCGCCGCTCCGGTCTTGGGAAATATGGCACAGTCGATATTTCCGCGCAGGAATACCGGGTTTCCGTTTAGGAGAATCGTTTTTCCCTGCCGCTTAATTGTCCGGTGTCCGGTGCGGAGTTTCTTTGTATCCAAAAGCATCCCGTCCCGTCTCATTTCCACCGTGATCTCATACAGGTTTGGCGAGAATTCATCCCAGCAGCGAAGTTTATTGGGAAGTTTTATGGTAAATTCTTTTCTATTTTGGCCCTCAGATAATATTTCTTGAAAACGTACTTCCGTAAAATACGTCTCTTTAACCTGTGCGTTTTGTGTACTTAACTGCTCGGCGCATCGTTCTTTGGTGTTAACTTCTTTGGTATATGCCTTAGGGATGTTGGCAGTTATCCTGAACTCCACCTTTGCGGCACTTTCACTGCTTATCCCAGCACTAATACACAGTTCGCCATTCTGGTCTGATTTCTTATAAAATTCTGTGAACCATGCGGATTCCAGGGCTTCCAGATAAATATTGCCCAAGATCCCGTTCCAATTTGTCTGCGTATGCTCTGAAAACTGGTGTCCTTCATACAATTCTTCCGGGAAATCCGGGTAGGGCGCCAGGTGGTTGTCCACCTCTATGAACAATTCATGCTCTCCTGCTGCACAGGCCCTGCTGAGCAAATGCTCCTGGGGGATCAAAAATTCATGGGAACCGGATACCAGCGCGCGGTCCCAGAACACCCTTGTATATTTCGTCCGCTCCAGTGTCAGCCGGATTCCTTTTCCCTCCCAGGACTTTGGAATTCTAACCGACTTCTTGTAATAGCATTTTCCGGTAAATGGACGCAACCGGCTTAAGTGCAAGGTCTCTTTGCTGTTGACCAGGATTTCCCCTTTCCCGCTCATTTCCGTTGTGGAAGGCAGTTCAATTTGATCGGCTAATATGTCCGGTAACGGCTCGTCAACAAACAGGCGGTCCTCCTTTTTTTTATCACCATATTTCTGACCGGGGTGGAATTCCTCCTGATCCATCTTCAAAATATAGTGATTCTTTCCCATAGCAAATTCAAAAGTTCCTGAAAGATCCATTTTTTTCAACATCTTACTTCCGCCCTCTTTCCAGATTATTCAATATCTGTTTCTTGCTCTTTTTTAAGCAGCGTTCTGTGGTGGACAGGCCCTGAGTTACAGAAATGCTTAGCTTTGGACTTTAGCTGCTTTGCTGTTAATTATAATAGTATGCTCAGAAAATACATTACGGATATTTGCCACATTATTTTGAAATATTGCTCTCACATTCTGTTTCCTGTGATTGCCTTCCTTCTTTATAACAATTCTCAGTTGTAGGTATTGGCTTTCTTTCCTCTTTTTTATACTCTTCATTCTCAATTTTGCCATATAAAAGACCTTCACTCCAGATCGAATGAAAGTCTTTTTTTAATTCGTATGTACTAATCAACTGTTACCGGCCAAATCTCGTTATCAAATATTTCTTTCCTTTTTCCGGCAATTACCCAAAGTGCCTTTGCAATTTTTCTTGGTACTGCAATTTCTCCTTCTTTAGCCTTCAAAATTATGTCTACAATTCTGATACAGGTTATGTCATCCATCCCGGTATTTAACTGCTTATCAATAATAGGTTGAAGATCTTTTTCATCTGTAGCAAATATAGGAATTCCTGTTGCTTTTGCATATGCGAGTGAACACATCTCACCTTTATTTTTGTTTGATCTTGTCGGATCTATCATTACCTTATAAAGATTAGAGTATGCAGCATCATACGTGGCCCGAACCTTACTATCCAATCCACTTTCATTTACAAGAAACACTTTACCTTCTGTAATCAGGTCTTTTAACTGGCTCACTGCACTTGCAGGCATCATTACTTCCCCATATACATGTGTATGCATATAAATCTCCTCCGAGATCATTGGAAGTACATCATGCAAATATTTATATTTATTACTTCCTCCAAGCTTAATACACAAATCTGCATCCACAATTATTTTATCAAACATACTTATTCCTCCATGATACTATCTAATTCGTCATCAGAAGGAAATTCATAGGTCGATTTCTTTTCAATGCTCAAATCCTCCGGCTTCAGCTTACAGATTCCAAGCAAATATTCTAATTTTTCAAAAGTAATGTATCCAGCCTCATATGCATTAACTGCTAACTCAACCAGATTATCCATTACAATGCGATTATCGGATTTCTGAGAAGCTATAGCATATCTCTTTTTATATTTTTCGATTGAATCTTCTGATTCTGCCAAAAAATTATTCAAGTCAGATTCCCCAATAGCCCCTATTTCTCTCAGCCGCTTTACCATTGTTCTGTATGGAACCGTGAATAATTCTGCCAATTGCAATATGCTTTTTATCGTAAACTTCTTAATATTATATAACTCAATCTCCTGCTTCAATAACATTTTATCCATGAGAAATTCTGCTGCAAATCTATTTGCCTTTTTCTCACTTGTCTTTTTATTCTGATCATTTAACAAATCAGAAGGTAATATATCCGGATTTTGTTCGTACCAAATATGGTACAATTCATGTGCCGCAGCAAACACCTGGCAGTCTAATGGAATAGAAGAATTTAGTGCAACAAACGGTTTTTCCAAAGAAGCATCATTTTTAGACCCGCTGATTCTAGTGAATCCCCAAGGTGCATGTTTTCCCAGTGGATAATAGATCACTCTAGCATACAATCTAAGGATTGAAAAAATCTGTGTTCCTATAATATCGTTTCCTTTTCTACACAAACCTAGCTTTTCCATTGCGCGACTCATTATTTCATTTATTTCAAATTCATTTAAATCGTTAGTCATCCAATAATTCCTCCAGCATATGAATCTCATCAACTGCTGCTCTGATTAAGTTCACGCGTTCTCGTGTTACCTCATCATCAACTGCGCCCATAAAGCTTAAGCTTTCGACAGTTGCCGGTTCGGTTCCTACTGTAAGTAATGCATCTGTAGATGTGTTTAATATATCCGCTATTCTTGCAAGTTCATTCACATTGATCGCCTTGCTGCCTTTAATAATTTTATTCATAACCTGTTTTGATATGCCAAGGGCATCCGCCAAACTCTGCTGAGTCATTTCCTTTTCTGATAATTTATTTTGTATGTTAGCTCCTACTTGAGCAAAATCCATTGCGTACATGAAATCATCCTCCTTTAATTATTATTATAGCACTAGGATTTATTTTGGTCAATATTTTGTTGACCATTCACATACATTCTCTTTTTATTTTGTTTACCTTGAATGTATTATATACAATCTCTACCCAATTAATACTCTATCACCCGCCAAGCATATATGTCTGAATGACGCGGCTTGCACTAAAGTAATCCGATTATCTCACTGGTTAAACATCTAATGGCGCTTCGGAAAAATTCAATAATCTTTATACCTTCCCGTCCACTTTCACAGTCATACAATTGACATCGAATCTTCCTCAACCAATTATAGGCTTGTGTACGACTATACTGGCTGAATCCATCTGGAATAAATACCGATTGCGGCTGTCGCTTCAGCCTAACGTTTCGGAGATAAAGTAAATGCAGAACCCCCTCGAATTCGAGGGGGTAAATAAGGATTATGCAAAGTATCCCATAACATCAAATCAAATGACATCACAGCTTCGCATTCTGTTAATTAATTTGACCGACTATCGTATAAATAGACGTTTTATCGTATTTTGTTGAAATTCTGCTTCTACAACCTTAGCCATACGGTGGCTACTAAAATGCACCAAAATGACCACTTTTACGCTGTGGTAGAAGACTTGGGGAATGCATTAAACGGGCAATGTATAACTTATGGGCTTTAATGAACTTTGAGGCCGTGACCTCCCGTTATGTGGATATTTCGTTTAAATGATAAAAATAGGTATCCGCCACCTCCCACAAAGAAATCAAACCTGCTGCCTCGGCAGTAAACGACGTCGGCCGTAACACAAAAAGCCGCAAAACATATTGTTTTTGCGGCTTCTTACGTTCCCTATAAAATTCCATTTAGGCACAATTATTTTATCCCTTTTTCTACCTGCGATCATCCCGTTCTGCCACTCCCGCAGCCTGTCCCATTTCATCCTGTCCTTTTACTTCCTGTTCAGTTGCCGCCTGTTCTGCCACTGCCTGCTCCACTACACCGGATGTCGCTTCCACCTCATCCGTTGTCATTTCTTTTCCCCCAAAGCCCAGTTTCCGTTCCTCTGCGGCCAGTTCTTCTACCTCCGCGATATGCAGGAAATCCGCTTCCTGTTTCTTTACGCTGGGAACAAAACGTCCCACCAGCTTCCCTTTTCCGCGATTTTTTACATAGAGGAAGCCAAAGACGGAAAAGACAACAGCTCCAATAAAGTTTACGAACAGGTCTTTCATAGTATCCAGAAGGCCGATGTCCAGATAGCCGCCAAGGCCCAGAGGCTGACCGTCTATGACTACCTCACGTATATTGTGAATTGCCGTGGGGTGGTTGCCCCCGGCCGGGTCCAGCATGACGGAATTGACCGTATGTATGATCGTGTCTTTCTGCATATCCATGCCGAAGAACATATCCATGCCGCACTCGAAAAATTCCCAGATCACCCCGATGGTCATGGAAAAACTGAAGGCCACAATAGCCATGAATACCGGGGAAAGCTGGAAGGAGAAGCGCTCGTTCCGGTTCAGAATATCCACCATAGAAAACCCGATAGCTGCGGCCAGAAAGCCGTTCAGCGTATGAAGCAGGGTATCCCAAAAAGGGTATTTGATATAATAGGCCCCGATCTCTCCGAGAATCTCCGCTGAGAAAATGAAGAGCAGTATGATAATTTCCAGAGTCGTGGGCAGCTCGATTTTCAGATTGATCTGCACAAAGCTGGGAACCATAAGAAGCAGCAACGTCAGGACACACAGGAATACATTTTCATAGTTATGGTTGAACAGCTGCAGGATCATCATGAGGATGACCAATGCCCTTAATATTACAAATACGATAAATGAGCTTCTATGCTCCCGAAGCTCCATCTTCATCGCTTTCCACAGGGTCTTACATTTTCGAGATACTTTCATATTTTCCTCCAGTGTTGCAGTACTACCGTCTGCTTACTCCCTATATCCTTCCGGGTTCTGGGACTGCCATCTCCAGGAATCCTCGCACATTTCTTCTAATCCGTATTGGGCTTCCCAGCCAAGCTCTGCTTTTGCCTTGGACGGATCCGCATAACAGGCGGCGATATCTCCCGCCCGCCTGGGCTTAATCTCGTAAGGGATCTCCCGGCCTGACGCTTTTTCAAAAGCCTTCACCATATCCAGGACGCTGTAGCCGTTGCCGGTACCCAGATTATAGATCGACACGCCCTCTTTACTTTTCAGCTTCTCGATAGCCTTCACGTGTCCATTGGCCAGATCCACCACATGGATATAGTCCCGGACTCCCGTACCGTCAGGCGTATCATAATCGTTTCCGAACACACCGAGACGGGTCAATTTTCCGATTGCCACCTGCGTAATATAGGGCATCAGATTATTGGGAATGCCCTTCGGATTCTCTCCGATCCGGCCGCTTTTATGGGCGCCGATGGGATTAAAGTAACGGAGCAGGATAACATTCCACTCCGAATCCGCCACATGAAGATCCTGCAGGATCTCTTCCAGCATAAGCTTCGTACGGCCATAGGGATTCGTGACGCTCAGCGGGAAATCTTCCCGGATCGGGACCGTGTGGGGATTCCCGTAGACCGTGGCCGACGAGCTGAATACGATGTCCTTTACGCCATGTTTTCTCATCACATCACATAAAACCAGTGTCCCTGTGACATTGTTATAATAATATTCCAGCGGTTTTTGGACGGATTCGCCCACCGCTTTCAGTCCTGCAAAATGGATGACCGAATCGATCCGCTCATCTTCAAAAATTTCTTCCATAGCATCCCGGTCCAATAGATCCGCCCGGTAGAACTTAAGCGTCTTACCGGTGATCTCTTCCACCCGTTTTAAAGACTCTTCACTAGAATTGCACAGGTTATCCACTACCACCACTTCATAGCCCGCATTTAAAAGCTCCACACATGTATGGCTGCCGATATATCCGGCGCCTCCCGTAACTAAAATAGACATCCTGTCACCTTTACCTTTCCGTCCACAGATTCCGGGGATATCTCCCCTGATCCTTAAAGGACTGAATCGCCTGTTCCACCATTGCCTTGTCTTCCTTATATGTCACTCCGTACCATTTATCCTCTGAGCGCAGCACGGTAACCACCGCCTTTTCCTCCTGCAAAAGCCTCGTGACTACCGCCGGCAGATAATATTCACATTTCAGCGGCTGGCTCGAAAGCCCTTCCTTCAGGAAATCATCAAAGCCTTTCCGGATCTCATCCAGAAAACTTTCGGTAAATCCCCACAGGTTCATAGAAACCGTACTGTCCGCAGGCAGCGGTATCCAGGTGGCTCCATTATCCTCCGAATACGCGGTTTCTCCCTCTATTTTCTGAATCTTCGTCCGCTCCGTCACACTCACCAGGTGGCTGTCCTCACTGATTTCACATACGCCGCGGGCCACGGAACCATTTTCCGTCAGGGTGTTCTCCAGCACATAGCCCACCATGGCGTAACTGTACTTTTGGCCATCCTCATGACTCACCAGAAAATCATAGATCATCTGAAACGCCTTAGGCCCATAATAATCATCCGCGTTAATCACGGCGAAAGGCCCCTTGATCAGATCCCGGCAGCTAAATACCGCATGCGCGGTCCCCCATGGTTTCACCCTTCCCTCCGGCGCCTGATATCCGTCCGGCAGATCCCCAAGCTCCTGATACGCATACTCCACTTCCACGTACTCTTCCAGCCGGTTGCCGATCACTTCCCGGAAAACCTCTTCATTTTCCCTCTTAATAATAAATATAACCTTTTTAAAGCCGGCGCGAACCGCATCATATACCGAAAAATCCATAATAATATGGCCTTCCCGGTCCACCGGATCGATCTGTTTTAATCCGCCGTACCGGCTGCCCATACCCGCCGCCATAATCACCAACACAGGTTTATCCATCCGCTTACCCTCCATCCGTTCCTGCATTTTTGAATTCGTCATTTTTGAATACATCATCTCTAAATTCATTATGTCTGAATTCATTATTTCTAATTTCATTATCCACTTCCTAAATTCATCTCTATAAGTATAGTCAGCTTTCCCCCAAATGGCAATAAAAAATTTAATACTCCACTGCCCTTAGCCAATCATCCACTTTTTTTGCAGGATTCATTTTTTCTCCTCCTTTGCGATTGCTTTTTTTCCTGTGGTTTGATACATTTATAAGGAATATAAATAGAGTATATGTACAACAATTATCCTAAAGGGGGATTTCCATTATGCGAATTCTGAAAGCAAAAGATTATCTGGAAATGAGCCGTAAAGCGGCTAATCTCATCGCCGCTCAGGTTATTATGAAACCGGACTGCGTCCTGGGGCTGGCCACCGGTTCAACGCCGATCGGCCTGTACCAGCAGCTGATTCAGGGATATCAGCAGGGAGACCTGGATTTTTCTCAGGTAAGAACCGCCAACCTGGATGAATACAAAGGGCTGACCAGAGAGAATGACCAGAGCTATTACTATTTCATGCATCAGAATTTATTCAAATCCATTAATGTAAAAGAAGAAAACACGAATATCCCGGACGGGACCGTTGCCGACAGCGCAGCTGAATGTGCCCGTTATGACGAAGTAATCCGGGCGCTTGGCGGCGTGGATCTGCAGCTGCTGGGTCTGGGCCACAACGGACATATCGGCTTCAATGAGCCGGCGGATTCCTTCGCGAAAGGAACACACTGTGTGGACCTGACCGAGAGCACCATCGAGGCGAACAAGCGCTTCTTCGCTTCTGCCGACGACGTTCCCCGCCAGGCTTATACTATGGGAATTCAGACGATTATGGGCGCCCGTAAGATCCTGGTTGTCGTTAACGGGGAGGCCAAGGCCGATATCGTGCAGAAAGCTTTCTTCGGTCCGGTTACGCCTCAGGTTCCGGCATCCATCCTGCAGTTCCACCCGGATGTTACGCTGGTGGGCGATGAAGCCGCACTGTCGAAAATCAATTAACAGGCAAAAAACCACGCTTGGAGAAAACTATGAAAATTATAAATGCAAAAGTATTCACAGAGGACTGCGCCTTTGAAGAGAAGGAGATCTGTATCAGCAAAGAATACATCTCCCATTCTTCCGGCGATGATGTGTGTATCGACGCGGCGGGCTGCATCGCGATTCCGGGCCTGACCGATATACATTTTCACGGATGCATGGGGCAGGATTTCTGCAACGGAACGCAGGAAGCGATCCAAACCATCGCGGATTATCAGCTGGCCAACGGTATCACCTCCATCTGTCCCGCGACCATGACCTACGACGAGGAAACCCTGACCGGAATCTGCCGCGCCGCGGCCGCTCATGTCAACGGGCAAAAGGGCGCGGATCTGGTTGGGATCAATATGGAAGGGCCGTTCATTTCCCTGGCGAAAAAAGGGGCTCAGAATCCGAAATACATTCATAAACCGGATACCGAAATGTTCCGCCGGCTTCAAAAGGAAGCCAACGGTCTGATCAAACTGGTAGACCTGGCCCCGGAGGAAGAGGGCGCTATGGATTTCATCTCGGCGCTTAAAGGGGAGGTGGTCTTATCCATCGCCCATACTACGGCTGATTTTAACACGGCCGCCGAAGCGCTCCGGCGGGGCGCCAGCCATATCACTCATCTTTATAACGCCATGCCCTCATTTACCCACCGGGCGCCGGGCGTAATCGGCGCGGCGGTGGATGATCCTCATTGCGAGGCGGAGCTTATCTGTGACGGTATCCATATCCACCCGGCGGTGGTTCGGACTACCTTTAAGATGTTCGGGGACGACCGGGTCATCCTGATCAGCGACAGCATGGAAGCCACCGGCCTAAAAGACGGGGAATATTCCCTTGGCGGCCAGGCCGTGCATGTGGTGGGAAACCGGGCTACCCTGGAATGCGACGGAACTATCGCAGGTTCTGCCACGAACCTGATGGACTGCATGCGCACCGCTGTTCAGAAGATGGGGATTCCTCTGGCCTCCGCGGTAAAATGCGCTGCGGTGAATCCCGCCAAATCCATTGGCATCTATGACCGGTACGGCAGTATCAGCGTCGGGAAGTACGCCAATATTGTGCTGCTGGATGAAAATACGCTGGAAACAAAAAAGATTATTTTCCGCGGGAAAGAGCTCTGATATACAGAAAAGAATTTTTATTCCATAGGCGCACTTTCTATGGAATAAAAGTACGCCGCTTACAGAAACAACGGCCGGGTTGGGTACCGGCCGGATGTTCTGTGTGCGGCGTTTTCGCTTAAGCAACGGAATATAAATAAGCTTCGGATTATCAATCATCCAGGAGGTGGATCTATGAACAATCTGAATCAGGAGGATGCGCTTCAATTTTTAACCGGGGTACTGTCTGTCCCCAGTGTAAATGGCACAGACGGCGAACGCGCCATGGCTGAGTATCTGTGTACATATCTTAACTCCCATGGGATCGCGGCCACACTTCAGCCCATCGATGACCGGCATGCCAATGTCATTGGAAGGATTCCGGGGAAATCGGATCAGACAGTCATCTGGAACGGTCATCTGGATACGGTCCCCTGGGGGAAACTGGATGAGTGGGACACCGATCCTTCGCTTCCCATAAGGCTTGGAAACCGGATCTACGCGCGGGGAGCCAGCGACATGAAAAGCGGTCTGGCAGCCATGGCCTATGTATGCGCCAAAATGGCGGAAAATCATGTCGTTCCCGATGACACGATTCTTTTTCTCGGAACCTGTGATGAGGAGAAGGGCGGCCTTGGAGCGGAATCCTTTCTTTCCATCGCCCGGGAAGAGCATCCTTCCTTTTTGCTGATTGGAGAGCCTACCGGCTGCAGGCTCGGTATCGCCCAAAAAGGATGTCTGTGGCTCTCTCTGTCTGTAAACGGAAAAACCAGCCACGGCGCCAACCCGGAAGAAGGCGGCAATGCCCTGGAAGGCGGCTTCGAAGTGCTGCGGGAATTAAAATGCTATATCAATTCCTTTTACCATGAGATCCTGGGGGCATCCACGATGCAGGTCACCATGGCCGAAGGCGGGATCGCGCCGAATATGACGCCGGATCACGCCCGGTTTCTTGCCGATATCCGAATAGTTCCCGCCCTCACCCGGGATATGGCGCTCCACCATCTGCGCCGGCTCTGTGCGGAATATACGCAAAAGCTGGGCGGAAAGGTTACATTTGACATAGAGCTTCAAAACGAACGGATGGGGATCGAGATCCCGAAAGAGGACCGGCGGCTGAGCCAGTTTGAGGAAATACTGCGCAGTCAGGGACTGCCGGTGGAATATTCCGGCATCAGCTATTTTACGGACGCTTCCATTTTACTCCGGCAGTTCACCGGCTGCCCCGTACTTCTCTACGGCCCTGGAGATCCGCAGCTTTGCCACAAACCGAATGAATCCGTAGATGTGCGAAATTACCTTAAGTCGCTGGAAACCTACCGCAGCTTCTACCATAGGGACTGACGCCGTATTATCCGCTCTTGGCCGGGTTTTTATCACTTTTTCTCAGTATAATAAAAAATAACGCGCTGATCGCCATCAATATCGGATAGACCAGATAAGGCATGATTTCAAATGGGGTGAGCCCCGACAGGCTGGAGGCTTGAAGCAGCTGCGCTCCATAAGGAATCAGGCCCTGGCAGACCGATGTAAAGATATCTAGCAGGGATGCCGAACGCTTAGGCGTAATCTCATACACGTCGCTGATTTCCTTCGCAATCGGCCCGGCGATCACGATAGCCACCGTATTATTGGCGGTGCACAGATCGACCAGGGCCGCCAGCGCAGCGATTCCCAGCTCTCCGCCTTTCTTTCCCCGAATCCGCTTCTTAATAAACTGTATGATACACTGAATTCCCCCGTATTCCCTCACTAATGATACAATGCAGGCGACGATCAGGGAAATCACGGTAATATCATACATCCCGGTCACGCCTTCCCCGATTACCGTAAATATTTCAGAGACAGCAAAAGCGCCGGTTCCAACTCCCACCACCAGTGAAAAAACCGTGCCGAACAGCAGCACGACAAATACGTTTACGCCCAGCAGCGCTCCGGCCAGCACTCCAAGATAAGGAAGTACACGGATTATCTGATAAGGATGTTCCCCCGGCAGCACATAATTTTTCCCCCAGGTTATGGCGACAAAAAAAAGCAGGGTCAGCACCGCCGCGGGCAGTACGATAAAGAAATTGGCCTTGTATTTGTCCTTCATCTCGCAACCCTGGGTTTTGACCGCCGCGATGGTCGTATCGGATATCATCGACAGGTTGTCCCCAAACATCGCGCCGCAGACCACGGCTCCTACGCAGATCGCCATAGAGAAGCCTGTCTTTTCGCTGATTCCCACCGCGATGGGTGTCAAGGCCGCGATGGTCCCCATGGAAGTCCCCATGGACAGGGAAATAAAGCATCCGATCAAAAAGAGACCGGCCACTGCGATACCGGCAGGCAGGACGCTAAGGCCCAGATTGACGGTACTCTCCATACCTCCCGCTCTGGTCACGGCCCCGGAAAAAGCTCCGGCCGACAGAAAAATCAGGCACATGGTAACGATATTTTCATTTCCCACTCCCTTGGAGATCACCTGTATTTTATCCGCAAAGGAAAGCCGCCGGTTCTGGCAGAAGGCCACCACCAGAGCGATCAGAAAACCCACAATCGCCGGCATCCGGTAAAAATCCCCGGTCAGCCAGCCCACTCCCAAAAAGATAATCAAAAATATTCCGATAGGAAGCAGCGCTATGAGCCTGCCCTTTTCTTCCTGTTGATCCATAAATTTCTCCTTTATATTTATTCATCGCTATGAGCACTTAGCGGCTGATTTTAGCCGCTTACGTGCGATGCTTGAAAAATGGCCAGCGAGGTGTTTTCGAGCGTTACTTTTTTATTTTATTATAGGTGCCGAGTGTTTACAAGGGGAAATAACTGGGCTCATCCTCTTTTCCCCGGTTCTTCCTCGAGTTTGGGGATGCCCGCTGTTTAAGACTGGGGACAGAGACGGTATCCGGGGAGGCTCCCGCCCGCCGGGTTCTTTTGTTTCTCCCCGGGTGCGCATAGGCGGCACAGCCACCGCTTAGTGGAATCGGAAAGCCGGGTTCAGGATGCACGGCGGACTTCACGTCCGACGGGCAAGAGCCTCTGAACCGGGAACACATCACGTGTTCCTGG
>NZ_JAHQCW010000033.1 GCF_019042275.1 Diplocloster agilis | reverse complement strand
ATGCACGGCGGACTTCACGTCCGACGGGCAAGAGCCTCTGAACCGGGAACACATCACGTGTTCCTGGTGAATAGGCTCGGTTCCTGAACCCGGCTTTCCAATTCCCCTTAGCGGATACTCAGCGCTAGCCCTCCGCGCTCCAGGAAGATACAAAAGAGCCCGTCCGCCCCCGCCGCCTCCTTCCCGGCCCGCAGAAAGAACCGCGAAGTCCCCCGCCCCTTGCGCAATTTCCATATATCCGGTAAAATAGGAGACAAGTGATTAAACTTGGGAGGGATAGCCATGTACCGGGTTTTGTTGGTGGATGATGAAGTTCTGATTCGGGAAGCAATTCAGGAGAACATCAAGTGGGGGCAGCTGGGGTTTGAATTGGCTGGGGCTTGTAAAGACGGACGTGAAGCAATGGAAGAAATCCGGAAGAATCCTCCGGATTTATTATTGACAGATATTTATATGCCGTACATAGACGGCATGGAACTGACTAAATTTGTATACGAGAATTATCCGGATACGAAAGTGGTAATTATCAGCGGATACGATGAATTCGAGTATGCCAAGCAGGCGGTGAAATATCAGGTGGTGGAATATGTACTGAAACCGGTCACCGCGTTTGAACTTACGGAAACGTTGATGAAGATTAAAGAAAGCCTGGATGAGGAGAACCTTCAGAGCCAGAATATTAAGAAAATACGGGGAGCTTATATGAGCAACCTGCCGGTTCTGAAAGGTCGTTTCCTGAACAGCCTTCTGCTGGGAAAACGGCTGAAGGAAGAGATACGGGACAAGATGGAAGAGTTCGGTATCTCCCTGGAGGGCAGAGCGTTTACCACGGTTATGATTGAGGGAGATGATTTAAGCGCTTTTACGGATAACTATCCGGAGGAAAAGAATGATCTGGCCCTGTTCGCGATCTTTAATGTGACGGATGAGCTGGTCAACAGCTTTGGAAACGGCGTGGCATTTCAGAATGTGGAGGACAAGACCATCATAATACTGGCCGGGGCGTCGGAAAGCGATCTGGAAGAGAGAACCGCGAAAATATGCAAAACGGTCAAGGAGACGATCTACCGGCTGCTGAAACTGGAAGTGACTTTGGGAGTTGGCAATACGGTGGGCACCATAAGCCGTCTGAGCGAAGCGTTTTCGGGAACGAAGATGGCGCTTGAGTACCGGTTCCTTGCCGGCGGCGGCCAGGTATTGTATGCGAAAGAACTGCGCAATCTGTCCAAACCCGGGAATGTCAATATCAACGAATGGGCGGACCGTATTGTGCTGGCGGTGAAATCCAATCATGAGCCGGAACTGCGCGGGGAAGTGCTGGATTTTGTGAAGGCTTTGAAAGAGGTCTATGTGCCGAAAAACCGGAGCATGATTTATGTGCAGAACATTATTATGTCTGTTATGAACGTTCTGGATGATTCGGAGCTGGCGGACAGCCCTATTTACACAACGGAAAATGAGCTGATGTCCCGGATATACGCAGAAGAACATCTGGATGATATCGGGAACCACCTGCTGGAGTTTTGTCAGGAAGCCGCCAGAGCGCTGTCAGATGAGAGAGACAGCTATTCCAAACGGCAGGCGCTGCGGGCGCTGGATTATATTGATAAGAATTATAAGGACCCTAAGGTGTCCCTGAATTCGGTCTGCACCTATCTGGCGATGAGCACCAGCTATTTCAGTTCCGTGTTCAAGAACTTTACCGGCGAAACTTTTATAGAGGCGCTGACCAGAAAAAGGATGGAGAAAGCGAAAACGCTGATTGAGAATACATCGATGAAAGCCTATGAGATCGCGGAGGAAGTCGGTTACAGCGATCCTCATTATTTCAGCAGCATATTTAAAAAAACTACCGGCAAGACGCCTACGGAATATGCGAGAGAGAAGAGATCCTATGTCGGATGAGAAGGGGAAGTGGCGGTTGAAGTTTAATCCATTGTTTCATTTTCGAAGTATCCGTACGACGATGCTGGTTTCCTTTTCCGCGTTGATCGTATCCGGTCTGCTGGTGTTTCTGCTGCTGTCCCTGAATTACACGACGGATACCGTGCTGAATAATTCTTCCAGCTACACCCTGCAGCTGATAGACCAGGTGAATGCGGACATTGATTCCTACATCAGTTATATGGATAATCTGTCTGATATGATGGTGGGAAGCGTGGATGTCAGGAATTATCTGTTCCGGTATAACAGCGGGGAAAATAAAGAGGCGATTACCCAGCGGCTTCTGAATACATTTAAGACCTTGAAGGATTCCAGAGAGGACATTTATAACATTGGGATCATCAGCAATAATGGCGAATATCTGATAAACGACGGAACGGACAGCCTGAATGCCTATATGGATTATCATGAGATGGACTGGTATCAGAAGGCGCTGCTTTCCGGCAAAGAGGCGGTGATCTCCAGCTCCCATGTCCAGAATGTGGTTCAGAATGACTATAAATGGGTGGTCACGCTGAGCCGGGGGTTAGTAAACCCGGTGAACAATCAGATAGAAGGGGTCTTCTTTGTGGACCTGAACTATAGCTCCATCAACGACCTCTGCGAAAAAATAAGCCTTGGAAGCAAGGGCTATATCTTTGTGGTGGAGGAGAACGGAGGGATCGTTTATCATCCCCAGCAGCATCTGCTGTACAGCGGATTGAAAACGGAGAGGGTGGATGAGGTCCGGAATTCCAAGACCAATTCCTTCATTACGGATGAGGGGGACAACAGCAAGCTATACACCATATCAAAATCGGACCGCACCCACTGGACCGTAGTGGGGGTGGCCTATCTGGAAGACCTGTTGGGAAACCGCAAGGAGACGCAGCTGACTTACGTGCTGATCGCCGCAGCGCTCTTTGTGGCGGCGGTTCTGATTGCGATTCTGCTCTCCAGTATGATAACCAAGCCAATAAAGGCGCTGGTGAAGTCCATGAAAAAGGTGGAGCAGGGGCAGTTCGAGAATGTGACACTTCAGACGGTTGGGCACAATGAAATCTCGGCGCTGACCAACTCTTTCAATATTATGACGGAAGAGATCCATCATCTGATGATCCAGAATATGGAAGAACAGGAACAGAAGAGGAAGAGCGAACTGATGGCGCTGCAGTCCCAGATCAATCCCCACTTCTTATATAATACCCTGGATTCCATTATCTGGATGGCGGAAGGCGGAAAAAACCGGGAGGTGGTGCTGATGACCTCCTCGCTGGCAAAACTTCTGCGCCAGAGTATCAGCAATGAAGACGAGATCGTGACGATCGCGAGCGAGGTAGAATATACCCGCAGCTATCTGACGATCCAGAAAATGCGCTATCAGGACAGGCTGGAATTTTCCATTGATGTGGATCCGGACATCCTTGATCTTAAGATCGTAAAACTGGTGCTTCAGCCGTTGGTTGAAAACGCCATTTACCATGGAATAAAATATAAGGAAACCAAGGGAATGATCTGGGTGACAGGGCGTAATCTGGGTTCCATTATCGTGATCCGTGTGGAAGATAACGGGATCGGTATGACCGAGGAACAGCTGGCCCATATATTTGAGAAGAAAACGAGCAGAAAATCCAACGGAGTGGGAGCAGGCAACGTGAATAAGCGCCTGCGGCTCTACTACGGACCGGAATATGGCCTGACCTATGAAAGCCAGCTGAATGTAGGGACCACCGTAACGATACGGATCCCGAACTCTGCGTGGGAGGAAGAAAATGAAGAAGAGCTATAGAAAATGGCTGATTATAGCCAGCAGTCTCCTCTGCCTTAGTCTCCTGTTATTTCTCATCTACAGTATACAGACACAAAAGGAGAAAAAAGTAGTCCATATGGTGTATATACCGAAGCTCATTGATGAGACCAATGATTTCTGGACGGCGCTGATCGAGGGAGCCAATATGGCGGCCAAGGATTACGACATTGATCTGGTCATAGACGGGGGAAGCAATGAGACCGACTATGAGGATCAGAACAGGCGGATTCAGAAAGCGATCGACAGCAAAGCGGATGTGATTGCGGTATCTCCGATTTCGTACACGAATTCCACTGAGATGGTAAAAAAAGTGAAAGAAAGCGGAATCAAGCTTATTTTCGTGGACTCGGGAGTGGACGAGGATGTGGCGGATGCACTGATCGCCACCGACAATTTCGCGGCGGGCATGAAGATGGGGAAATTCATGCAGCAGAGCCTGAATGAGGATTCCCAAATCGCCATTGTGAGCCATGTAAAAGACGCGTCAACGGCCATAGACCGCGAGAGGGGCCTTCGGGCCGGAATCGGCCCCTACGAAGACCAGATCGTGGAGGTGGTCTACTGCGATTCCAACTATCAAAAGGCTTACCGCCTCACCAAGGAACTGCTGGAAAAATATCCGGATCTGGATTACATCGCGGGCTTAAACGAGTATTCTGCCGTAGGCGCGGCCAGGGCGGTGGATGAGATACAGGGCGGGGCATCCCAGCGGGTGAAAGTGATCGGATTCGATAATTCCTTGGAACAGATTAAGTTTCTGGAAAAAGGAGTGTTTCAGGCGATCGTGGTCCAAAAATCCTTTAATATGGGATACCTGGCCGTAGAAACCGCGTTAAAGGTTTTGAAGGGAGAAAAAGTCCCCCCGGTTATCGATTCCGGTTCGGAGCTGATTACGAAAGACAATATGTATACAGAACAGAATCAGAAGCTTTTATTTCCATTTTTCGATAAATAGGGAACTCGTGATGTGTTCCCGGTTCAGAGGCTCTTGCCCGTCGGAAGTGAAGTCCGCCGGGCATCCTGAACCCGGCTTTCCGACTCCACTAAGCGGGAGCACAGCCGCCCTATGCGCTCCCGGGGAGACACAAAGGAATCCGGCTGTCCGGAGCATCCCGGCCCTGAGCAGCGGGCATACCCAAACCCGAGGAAGAACCACCTCAGGGGAAACCTGGCCATTCTTATATTATCGCGGCAGATTAGCCGTATCTTCATTTAATGCTTGTACATCTGAGATTTAAAGGACTCGATAGAATCTGAGCGGGCGGCTAATTTCAGCCACCGGCTTAAGGTATCAATATTGGCTTCCGATTGAATCGTATTTTTTAAATCTTCTGGGACCTCGCAATATTCTCCCAACAATTCCAGGACACCTTCCGCTATCCCCTCCATCTTTCCTTCCGCTTTTCCCTCTTCATAACGCTCCTGTCCTATGTCGGCCAGAACCTGTTCTTCATCATATTCCGTCAGGATTGAATTCATCACTTCTGCCCTCCTTGTCATCAGGAACTCTCTCAATATCCCTTCGGCAATGCAATCATCTACCGCTTTCTTAACCGCCTCGCCAAAGTCCATTTCCCCGCGGTAAGCCTTAACCTTGCCGACCAAGGCCGCATATTCTTTCAGGGTGGGGCAGCGCTCCATTAAGTGGGGATTATGCCCGTAATTGATATTGAGGATCTGTACCTGTAATTCCATTTTAGACTGCTCATTCCCGTGAATAAAAGCATCGGATAATTTTAGCCATTTTTCCTCGCCGATCTCCTGGTCGCCATTGTAAAATACGATGTAAACCGGGGTCGGCAGGGCTACCAGCTTTGTGCCGTAGATATGCTTTCCGTGCAGAATCCCCCGGAACATATCCGCGAAATAAAGCAGGCCGCGAACCGGCAGGTTCGGATTCACAGTACTCTGATGTTCGTACAAAGATAGGATATCACGGATCAGATATGCCACGTCATTTTTCATCTTCATCCAGATGGCATCCTCCAGGGTCCTGATCTCCAATTCCTCCGCATCCCTGTAATCCGTATGGTTTAACGCGTTATAAAGCTCGAGGCCGTGCTTCTTTTCGGCAAACAAAAGGCGGAACAGCCGGTCCTTATAGCTTTTGTTCGTCCCGATGTAATCGGTTGTGTGCATATTATTTCCTCCTTAATCATTTTTTAAGGAAGAAACAGGACTTTGTTATATCCATTTCATTTCGCTATATTATTTATGGGAATTTTATAAGATTATTATAAGGGAAATGTCAGATTACTACAAGCAATGAATGAGTTGTTTCCAGAATGCCGGGAACACATGCTTACCGGCAAAGGTACAGCGTTCGTTTTGGGGCGAAGTGTAAATAGGATATGGGAAATCCGCTTCTTCCTCGGATGTGCTTTTCATTATGTCATTCAAAGCAAGATATGTCAAGAACCGGAGCGTATACTCTTTTTCCGGTTTCTATAGAAAACAGTGCATAAAACAGGGGAAGAAAATCCGAAAAAAGGAATAAGGGGAAAATATTCTACAACTTCGTAAGATTTTTACCCTTTTCCATAAGATTCTCTATTAAAACGTTCATAATTTAGACATATAATAGACACATATCAGAGAGACGAGTTCTGAAGAGAAATGGATGGTGAGATAGTGGGCGACGTAATATTGACAATGAAAGGGATAGACAAGTCCTTTCCAGGTGTCCATGCACTAAAGGAAGTAGACTTTGACCTGAGAAAGGGAGAAGTTCATGCGCTGATGGGCGAGAATGGTGCCGGAAAATCCACATTGATGAAAGTGTTGACGGGCATTTATTCCAAGGACAGCGGAACGATCACTTTTGAGGGGCAGGAAGTGAACTTTACCACCCCGAAAGAGGCACAGGATATCGGAATATCCATCGTGCATCAGGAACTGAATATGATGAACCATCTGACGGTGGCGCAGAATATTTTTATTGGCCGTGAGAAAATGAACGGCAAACTGATTAATGATAAGAAGATGAACGAAGAAGCGGCAAAGCTGTTTGAAAGATTGAATATCAATATCAATCCGGCTGAGAAAATGGGGAATCTCACCGTTGGTAAACAGCAGATGTGCGAAATCGCAAAGGCTATTTCCAGAGACGCAAAGGTGATTATTTTTGACGAGCCTTCGGCGGCTCTGACGGAAGCGGAGATCGACGAGCTGTTCAAGATTATCCGTGACCTGCGGGAGAAGAATCTGGGAATTATTTATATTTCCCACCGCATGGATGAGATTAAGGTAATAACGGACCGTGTAACGGTTATGCGTGATGGTGAGTATGTGGGAACACTGATCACTGAGAAATGCACGAAAGACGATATCATTAATATGATGGTTGGACGTGTAATCTACGAAGACCCGAAGGAAAAGAGCAATGTACCGGACGACGCGCCGGTGGTGCTGAGCGTGAAGAATCTGAATGCCGGTAAGATGGTCAAGGATGTGAGTTTTGATCTGAGAAAAGGCGAGATTCTCGGATTCTCAGGACTGATGGGCGCAGGCAGAACAGAGACGGCCAGAGCGATCTTTGGAGCGGATAAGATCGACAGCGGCGAGATCTTTGTAAATGGGGAAAAAGTAGTAATCAAGAGCCCTCAGGATGCCGTAAACGCCGGTATCGGATATCTGTCGGAGGACCGTAAGAGATACGGTATCATCGTGGAAAAGACCGTTGCGGAGAATACCACGATGGCGTCGCTTGATAATTTTGCCAATGGGTTGTTTATAGACAAGGCCAAGGAAAAAGAAGCCGCGGTGGAATATGTAGAAAAATTGAAAACAAAAACTCCTACCGTGGATACGAAAGTAGTCAGCCTGTCCGGTGGTAACCAGCAGAAAGTCGTTATTGCCAAATGGCTGGTCCGGGATTGTGATATCCTGATTTTTGACGAACCTACCCGAGGCATCGACGTGGGTGCCAAGAGTGAGATCTACCATCTGATGAATGAACTGGTGGCACAAGGGAAGTCCATTATTATGATATCCTCTGAATTGACAGAGGTGTTGAGAATGAGCGATCGGATCGTTGTCATGTGCGAAGGCAGAAAGACTGGCGAACTTTCTATCGAAGAGGCGAGCCAGGAAGCAATAATGCGCGCAGCAACATTGAGAAATTAGGAGGGTAAAAGAAAATGGAAAAAAGTGTTGAAAAGAAAACCAGGGCAATGGGAACACAGAAGTTAGTTGCCATTGTAGCGATGGTAGCGTTGTTCATATTCTTTAGTATATTCGGTAAGGGATTCTTCAAATACAGTACGATCGTCAGCGTATTTGACTCCGCTTACTACATTGGTTTCATGGCAATCGGCGTTACATTTGTTATTATCACAGGCGGAATTGACCTGTCCATCGGTACCTTGTGTATCTGCTGTTCCCTGATCGGCGGTACCTTATACCAGGCAGGGGTTCCCATGGCAGTAGCCTTGATCCTGATCATCGTGATCGGCGGCGTGTTCGGACTGGCCAACGGACTGATGGTTTCCGTGATGGGGCTGCCGGCTTTTATCGCCACACTGGGTACGATGATGATAACAAGAGGACTTGGTTCCATCGTTACAGGAACGGCTTCCGTATCCTTCCCGATGGGCGACGAAGCAGGCGCATGGTTTAAGAACATCTTCAAGTTCCAGCCTGACTGGCTGCCTCAGAATATGGCGGCAGGTATTCCTACCGGATTCATCCTGTTGATCGTACTGGCTATTATCATGGCGATCATTTTAAATAAGACCCGTCCCGGCCGTTATATCCTGGCTTTGGGAAGCAACAAAGAAGCAACCAGATTATCCGGTGTCAACGTAGTAAAATGGGAAACCCTTGCATTTATCATCAGCGGCCTGTTCGCTGCTCTGGCAGGTATCTCTTACGCGGCTATCAACGTAACCCTGATGCCCGGTACCGGAAACGGATTTGAGCTGGATGCCATCGCCGGTGTTGTAATCGGCGGAACGTCTCTCTCCGGTGGTGTTGGATCAATCGCAGGTACCCTGATCGGTGTATTTATCATGGCGATCCTGAAAACCGGCCTTCCTTTCGTAGGCCTGCAGCCTCACTACCAGTTGTTTATCACCGGCTTCGTACTGATTATCGCAGTATTCGCCGATGTGGCCAACAGGAAAAAACAGGGAAACTAATGTATCAATTGTTTGCTTATCATGTTATTAACTGTCCCTGCAATAGGGCAGGGCAGTTATTATAAATCTATCAAATTAAGGGAGGATTTAAAGAATGAAGAAAAAAGTAATTAGCGTACTTTTATGCGTAGCTATGGTAGCAGCCATGGTAACAGGCTGCGGAAGCAAGGCTGAAGAGCCCGCCGCAGAACCGGCAGCATCCGAAGCTCCTGCAGCTCCTGCAGAGACCAAAGCACCGGAAGCAACCGAAGCTCCGGAAGCAACCGAGGCTCCCGCTGAGAGCGAAGCTCCTGCAGCGACCGGCGAACTCAAACCCGATGCAAGCGTAGATTACAGCGCACTGAACGTGCAGGTAGTTGCAAAAGGTTTCCAGCATGACTTCTGGAAAGCTGTTAAATTAGGCGCTCAGAAAGCCGGAGAAGATTACAAATTAACCGTAAATCCCGCCGACAACTTCGTTGGACCGAACAGCGAGCAGGATATCGCTCAGCAGGTTGAGCAGGTAAAGAACGCGATCAACAAGAGCCCCGACGCGATCTGCCTGGCAGCTCTGGATACCAAATCCGTTCTGGATTCCATCAAACAGGCTCAGAACTCCGGTATTCCGATCGTAGGTTTTGACTCCGGTGTTCCGGATGCTCCCGAAGGCGCTATCGTTGCCAACGCTTCCACCGACAACTATGCAGCAGGCGGACTGGCAGCAGATGAGTTATACAAACTGATCAAAGATAAAGTAACAGATCCCGCTGAAACCGTAAGAATCGGTGTTGTTTCCCAGGAAGCGAACTCTCAGTCTATCGTAGACCGTACTCAGGGATTCCTTGACAAAATGGTTGAACTGATCGGCGAAGGAAAAGTTTCCATCATCGGACATGACAAATTCAAAAAAGAAGTTGCTGACGCTAAGGTTATCTTAGAGATCGGTATCCCTGCAAACGTAGTAGACGCTGACTGCCAGACCGCTGCTTCCAAGATCATGAACGAGTCTGACCTGATCGCGATCTATGGTTCCAACGAATTCGCAGCTAAGAACATCATTACCGCTAACAAGAACTTGAACGTTCTGGGCGCTGACAAAGTTATCGGCGTTGGATTCGACTCCGGTAAAGTTCAGCTTGACGCTGTAAAGAATGGTATCTTCGCTGGTTCCGTAACACAGAACCCTGTACAGATCGGTTACAAAGCTGTTGAGCTGGCTATCATGGCTGCAACAGGACAGGAAGTACACGATGTTGACACCGGTTGCTTATTCTACACCGCTGAAAACATGGAAACCGAAGAAGTTAAACCTTGCCTGTACGAATAAGATTTGATATAATTGCTTAAGAAATTGTTTCTGAGCATGAAAAACGAAATGCCCCGTTCATCGGGGCATTTCATTTAGGTAATTTCGTATGCTTACAATCTTATTAAAAAGAGGAGGATTATCATCATGTTAAAAGGAGTACCAAAAATCTTATCTCCCGAATTACTGAAAGTTCTTTGCGAAATGGGCCACAGCGACCGGCTGGTGATCTCGGATGGAAATTTCCCTGCGGAGAGTATGGGAAAAGACGCTATTGTAATCCGCTGTGACGGACATGGGGTTCCGGAACTGCTGGACGCGATTCTGCAGGTGTTCCCGCTGGATACCTATGTGGAGAAACCCATGAACCTGATGGAAGTCATGAAGGGCGATAACGTGGAGACTCCGATCTGGGAGACCTATAAAGAGATCGTTGCGAAACATGACAGCCGCGGAGCGGACGCCATCGGGCAGATTGAACGTTTCGAATTTTATGATGAGTCTAAAACGGCATATGCGATTATCGCTACAGGCGAAAGCGCTCTCTACGCGAACATTATGCTCCAAAAAGGGGTCGTTACGGACTAAGCGGAATTGAAAAGCCGGGTTCAGGATGCAGGGCGGACTTCAGGGCCGACGGGCAAGAGCCTCTGAACCGAGGGGCTGTCGCACTAGCTTAGCATTCTTCCACGGGCTTCCTATGCCCGCTGCTTAGGACTTGGAACCGTGAGCGGTATACGGGGATGCTCCGGGCGGCCGGGTTCTTTTGTATCTCCCTGGGAGCGCGGAGAGCTTGCGCTGGTATCCGCTAAGTGGAATCGAAAAGCCGGGTTCAGGAACCGAGCCTATTCACCAGGAACACGTGATGTGTTCCCGGTTCAGAGGCTCTTGCCCGTCGGACGTGAAGTCCGCCGGTCATCCTGAACCCGGCTTTTCGATTTCACTAAGCGGGTGCTCAGCCGCCCTATGCGCTCCCAGAGAGATACAAAAGAACCCGGCCGCCCGGAGCGTCCCCGGATACCGCCACGGTTCCAAGCCGTAAGCAGCGGGCATACGAAGCCCCCGGGAAGAACGCCAAGTTAGTGCGCCAGCCCACGGTTCAGAGGCTCTTGCCAGTCGGACGTGAAGTCCGCCGTGCATCCTGAATCCGGCATTTCGATCCCACTAAGCGGAGACACAAAAGAACCCGGCCGCCGGGAGCAACCCCGGATACCGCCCACGGTTCCCAGCCCTAAGCAGCGGGTATCCCCAAACTCGAGAGTAAGAACCAGGACAGATATAGAAAGGTTCTTATTTCTTCTTCGCCCGCAATCCTCTATACGTTTAGGATACTTACCAGAGCCAGCAATGATTCCGCAGCGTCCGGGTCTCCCCGGAGGAATGCCCGGACATAAAGCCGTGCTCATCCATAACCTTAGGCTTCCTGCTTACCAGGCCCAAAGCCTATTCAATAGCCTCGCAGTTGTTATAATCAGAAAAACAGTATTTCTCCTTTCTTTAATAGGTGAATTTTCAGTGTCTCAGATAATTATTTATATACATAGACATACCTAAAATATGGAATAGAAGACGATCTAGGCACATAAGCCAAATATCTTTTAATATCTTATATCAAAATATCTAATATCTAATACCACCATCAATACAGCGTAGCGACAAAGAAAACAAAAAACATAAGTATTCCACAATCCAACGAATACAAAAAAGCATTATAAGACCATTCACACTAATAAGGCTGGGTTGTTGGACTTGAGGGGGATGGGGGCGCGTTTCTTCTGCCGGCGGGGGCGGGTGTTGCCTGTGGGACGGAAACATTGAGAGGTCTTTGAAATTTCTTATAGGGCTGGATTTTTGCCAAGTCAGGGGCCACGCACTGTCTGAGCGCACGCGAGTTTGCGCGGCCCCTGACTGTCCTGGCAAAAATCCTGGCCTATTAGAAATTCAAAGGTCCCTCGAAGTTTCCGTCCCACAGGCAACACCCGCCCCCGCCGGCAGAAGAAACGCGCCCCCATCCCCCTCAAGCATCCCACACCAAATCAGCCAAAAGACCTGAAAAGGCCACCCAAAAGTATTTGACCAGCCGCCATAATCATGGTAAAATAATTGGGAATAAAAAGGCGGGAGGCTCGGGATCCGGGTCTCCTGTTAGATTAAGGAGTGGGTACCCATTTCCAGATTGAAGTTTGGTGCGAAAATATTCCGCAGCCTTCGGGTGCGGATTTTCCTGTTTCTGCTGGCAGTAGGGATTATTCCCTGCATTATTGTGAGAAATGGGATATTGAACAGCTATGAGGACAGAGCTGTTTCGGTGCGGGGAATGGACGTGCAGAATCAGCTGATGATATTGAGCAATCAGCTGATCTCGTCGGATTATATGCTGGATCAGTCCTCGGATGTGATCAATGGACAGTTGGACCAGCTGTCTAATATGTACGACGGACGGATACTGATTACGGACCGGAATTTTAAGATTATTAAAGATACCTACGGATTGGACGAAGCGAAAACGATTGTCTCCGAAGAAGTGTTTAAGTGCTTTAAGGGGGAGAATATCGTTAACTATGATCCCGATAACCACTACATAGAGCTGACTGTTCCGATTAAGGACCAGACCAGTAAGGAAGTGATCGGGGTGATGATTACCAGTGTATCCACGGACAGCATCCTGGACAGCCTGGATGTGCTGGGAAGCAAATCTTTAGTTCTGGTGATCGCGATTTCGGCAGTGATTCTTATGCTCGCGGTGTATCTGGCCAGCTTTTTCGTAAGGCCGTTCAGCAAGGTGACCCATTCGATCGAAGAGGTCAGCGAGGGATACGGAGATGAAAATAATCTGTCTATCCCGGGTTATGTGGAGACCGAGCAGCTGGCGGAAGCTTTTAACCGGATGCTGGCGCATATGAAGGTGTTGGACGACAGCCGCCAGGAATTCGTATCCAACGTATCCCATGAGCTGAAGACACCCATTACCTCTATGAAGGTCCTGGCGGATTCTCTGCTGATGCAGGAAGACGCTCCGGTGGAGCTATATAAGGAGTTTATGTCGGATATCGCTCAGGAGATTGACCGGGAGAGCCAGATTATCTCCGATCTGCTGTCTTTGGTTAAGCTGGACAAGAAGGCGTCGGATCTGAATATTGCTCCCATCAATATCAATGAGATGCTGGAATCGATCCTGAAACGGTTAAGACCTATCGCGGCGCAGCGGAACATAGAGCTGGTGTTTGAAAGCTTCCGCCCGGTGACCGCGGAGATCGATGAGGTGAAGCTGAGTCTTGCATTTTCCAATCTGGTGGAGAACGCGATCAAATATAATATTGATAACGGCTGGGTCCATGTCTCCCTCAATGCGGATCACAAATATTTCTATGTGAAGGTGTCGGATTCCGGAATGGGCATACCGGAGGAGTCCGTGGAACATATCTTTGAGAGATTTTACCGTGTGGACAAATCCCGGTCCAGAGAGATCGGAGGAACCGGACTGGGCCTTGCGATTACCCGTAGTGCGATTCTGATGCACAGAGGAGCCATTAAAGTCTACAGTAAAGAGAACGAAGGAACTACATTTACGGTGCGGGTGCCGCTTAATTACATCGCTTAGGAGGGATAGAATGCAAAAAAAGGCTGGAATAATCGGTCTGCTCCTGTTCATGGTTTTCCTCTTGAGCGCCTGTGGGGAGCAGGAGAGGGAAGCGGGGCAAAAGGCTGTGTTTTATGTAAATAAAGATGAGACGGCACTGGTGCCGGAGCCCTTTGAGATCAAAGGCGAAGATACGTTAAAATTGGTGGAGGAACTGCTGGTGCAGCTGCAGAACGTACCTGAGGACGCCGATTATAAGGCGGCTATCCCTTCCGGTATCGTGGTCGGGCAGCCCACTATGGATGAAAATCAGCTGTACCTGGATTTCAGTGAGAACTACCACGAGATGTCCAGTATCCGGGAAGTCCTGTGCAGGGCGGCTGTAGTGAGAACCCTGACCCAGGTGCAGGGAGTCAAGAATATTACATTTACGGTAAATGGCAATCCGCTGCTGGACGCCAACGCGAATCCGGTTGGAATTATGTCGGCGGACAGCTTTGTGGATAACCCCGGGGCGGAAATCAATGCTTATAAACGGGCCACACTCACCTTATATTATGCCAACAAAAACGGAGATAAACTGGTGACGACCAAGCCGACAAAGACTTACAGCGGCAATATTTCTATGGAAAAACTGATCGTGGAACAGTTAATCCAGGGGCCGAAAGAAGGATCAAAGGCTTACGCCACGATTCCTCCCGAGACTAAGATACTGGGCATTTCTACGAAAGACGGAACCTGTTATGTGAATCTGGACGAAAAATTCCTGGATAATCCCTATGAGATATCCGACATGCTGCCGGTCTATTCCATTGTAAATTCGCTTACGGAGCTGTCCAATATCAGTAAGGTGCAGTTTTCCATCAACGGAAAGACGGATGTAAAATTTCGGGAGAGTATCAGTCTGGAATCACCGTTTGAGCGAAATCTGGACCTGATCGAGTCACAGGACACCCTGATCAAGGACAGCCAGATGGATTCGTCAAAAGGGGTGACTAATAAAAAATGATCAAACGGCCGATGTGCCTATTGGCGCTGGCCTTCGCACTGATTGTGCTTCCGGGCGCCTATGGCGGGGAAAGGAAAGAACCTCCCTGCCCGGACGGCGCCCGGGTCACGGTGCAGGGGGATGTCTGCGGGCGCGAAGAAAAAAATGACAAATATCTGATCTATCTGAAACACATTTCCATTCTGGAAGAAAATCGAAAAATCCCTTTAAAAAAGTTAATTATTTACCTGGAAGAAAATCCGCAATTGAAAATCGGAAGTACGGTTCGGGTATCTGGTACGATCAAGTGGCCTGAACCCGCAGGGAATCCAGGACAGTTTGACGCTGCCGCCTATTATAAGATTATGAGAACAGACGGTTTTGTCTACGGGGACGAAACCACCCTGGTGGACGGCGGTTATAACCGGTATCTGGAGGCGATCACACAGATCCGGGAGCGCATGGGCAGATCTCTGGACCGGGTGCTGCCGGAAAGCGACAGCCAGGTACTAAAAGCCATGCTGCTGGGAGAAAAGGGCCAGTTGGACTCTCAGATTAAAGAACGCTATCAAAGTGGCGGAATCAGCCATATTCTGGCCATCTCTGGTCTTCATATCTCGATTATTGGCATGGCCATTTTCAGTATCCTGAGAAAAATCCGATGCCCGGTGTGGGCAGCGGGAGTTCTGTGCACCGCCCTGATGGGCAGTTATGTCCAGATGACCGGCCAAAGCGTGTCGGCCGTCCGGGCGCTGTTGATGTTCAGCCTCATGACCGCCGGTAAGATATTGGGCCGGACCTACGACCTGGGCACGGGGACGGCCTTCGCAGCCATACTGATCCTGGCGGATAATCCGTACTACCTGTTTTATTCCGGCTTTCTCCTGTCCTTTGGCGCAGTCCTTGGAATCGCAGTGTTCATGCCTGTATTAAAGGAACTGCTTCCATGGAAGAATCCTGTGTCGGAAGGCTTAAAGGCAAGCCTCTCAGTACAGATTATGAGCTTGCCGGTCCTTTTGTCATCCTTCTATGAATTCCCGTTATACTCTGTACTTTTGAATCTTTGTGTAATCCCTCTGATGTCCCTGGTTGTTTTCACGGGCCTGCTGGGTGGTTTTGCCGGCATGATAAACGGAACGGCCGGAAGTTTCCTGGCCGCTCCGGCTCATTACATATTAGAATTCTATCAGCTTCTGTGCAGCGGTTCCGAGAAACTTCCGTTTCATAATCTCATCATCGGAAAGCCGTCTTTTTGCCGAATCTTCCTATATTACGGGATTAGTCTGCTGATTCTGGTCCTATGGAAAAAAATAAGTCATAAAGTTCTGAGAAAAACGCTGCCGGTCATCCTTTTTTGTATCATGCTGTTTATTTTGACCGGGCGGAACGATCCCGAATTCGAACTGGTATCGCTGGATGTTTCTCAGGGGGACGGCATATTTATACAATCGCAAGGATTTCATATGCTGGTGGATGCGGGCAGTTCTGATGTAAAAGAGGTGGGTAAATACAGGATTCTGCCTTTCCTGAAAGCCCGGGGCATACGAAAATTGGACTATGTGCTGATGACCCATGCCGACGCGGACCATACCTCAGGAATCCGGGAACTGATACAGTTAGGTTACCCGATTCGTTGCCTTCTGCTGCCTGATATCGCTAACCGGGATGAAGCTTATATGGAAATGAGAACGTTGGCAGAGGATGCCGGGATAGAAGTGGGAGTAATCGGCGAGGGGATGAAACTGGAACAGGGAGGACTTCGTATCCAGTGCCTGCATCCCGTCCGTGGATACGATTCGGTGGATCGAAATGACGGTTCCGTGGTACTGGCTGTACAATACGATCAGTTCCGCATCCTGCTTACCGGTGATCTGGGGGAAGAGGGGGAGGAACGAATCCTGGACGAGCTTTTGCCGGTTGATATCTTAAAAGTAGGACATCATGGTTCCGGCTCCTCCACAAGTAAACCGTTTCTCGAAAAAACCATGCCGAAAGCAGCGCTGATCTCCTGCGGCGCCGGAAACTCCTACGGACATCCGCATCAGGAGACTCTGGAGCGTCTGGAGGAAATAAAGTGCCGTACATTTCTCACCATGCAAAGCGGCGCGATTACGGTCGGCATCCAAGATGGGCGTTTAAAGTTGGAAACTTTTCTTCAAAACCCTTAAAAATTATAGTATAATGGAATGCAGTTACATTCCAACACGGATGAAACGGAGTGAAATCAAATGAAAAGCGTGATAGAAGACATAAAAAATCAACAGCTGAAACAAGTATATCTGCTCTATGGAGATGAGACCTATCTTAAGAAACAGTACCGGGACAAACTACATGAAGCTGTCCTCCCAGCAGATGATACGATGAATTACACCTATTTTGAAGGAAAGGGCACAGCACCGGGCGAAGTGATCGATCTGGCGGAAACCATGCCGTTTTTTGCAGAACACCGGTTAATTGTCATAGAGAACAGCGGCTGGTTTAAAACTTCCAGTCCCCAGATGGCAGAATATATAAAGGAACTTCCGGAATTCACCTATTTTGTATTTGTAGAAGAGGAGGTGGACAAGCGGAACGCGCTTTTTAAAGCGGTGAAAGAGAAAGGCCGTGCAGCTGAGATGACCCGTCAGGATGAGAGAACCCTGATCCGCTGGGTGGCCGGTATGTTAAAAAAAGAACAAAAAAGTATCCGGGAATCCACACTGCAGCTCTTCTTAAGCAAGACAGGCTCCGACATGGAAAACATCTGCCAGGAACTGGAAAAATTAATCTGCTACACTATGGACCGGCCGGAGATCAATGATGAAGATGTGGAAGAGATCTGTACCACGCAGATCGCCAACAAAATTTTTGACATGATCGGCGCCGTAACGGAACAGAACCAAAAGAAAGCGTTAAAGCTATATTATGATCTGCTGGCTTTAAAAGAGCCGCCCATGCGAATCCTATTTCTAATCTCCAGGCAATTCAACCAGCTCATGCAGGTAAAGAACATGAAAACCCTGGGCCTGGACAGTTCGACAATAGCGAAGCAAGCAGGCCTGGCCCCGTTCCTGGTCAAAAAATACGCCGCCCAGACAGGACGTTTTACCCTGGAACAGCTGAGGGAAGCGGTAGAGGACTGCGCCCAGATGGAAGAAGCTGTAAAGACCGGCCAGCTGACGGACACGATCAGTGTAGAGCTTCTAATCGTTAAGTATAGTGCGATGGCCAGGGGGAATTGATTTTATAGGGCTGGAGCGTGCCATCGCAAGGCTGGACTCTGCGGGCGACGGCAGAAAGACTGGAGTCAAACGGCTTGCGGTCAGAAATTAGATCAGGGGGCTGTTGCCGGCCGCCGGGTTCTATTGGGGCTCCCTAGTAGTGCGGAAGATTTGCTCTGGTATCCGCTAAGTGGAATCGAAAAAGCCAGGTTCAGGATTCCTGAACCTGGCTTTTTCGATTCCACTTAGCGAATACACAACCGCCCTATGCTCTTCCGGGAAGACCCCAAAAACCCGGCGACCCGACGGTCTGCTACAGCCACATTACAAAATAGTATGAATTGTGAACGTAGTTGGTATTGATTTTCTAATGCCATAAGTACTGTCACAGTCCGCAGGTATGGGATATATTCAGAGAGCCTTCCGGTAACTATGGTAATAATATGGCATTTAGCTAAAATGACTGATTAATGGCGTAATGAAGAATGTAAAGAGAAGAAATAAGTTTGAATATTGAAAATAGACACTAAATGTGTCTTTTTGATGGATATACAAAACATAGGACTATTTTAAAACAAACATATGTTCTAATTTTGTTTATAAGGAGGATAATTAATGTCTGATCAAAGTACTTATACACTATTTCTTCCCGAAATCGGGACAAACGGAAACTGGTATATCAACGGTATCGATACTGGTAAACCATCTAAAGGTGAGGATGGTGTTACGCCTCATATCGGAGTTGATGGATTCTGGTATATCGGAGATGAGAAAACAACTGTATATGCCAAAGGTAAATCGGCGTATGAAATTGCGGTGGATTATGGTTTTCAGGGAACTATGGTCGACTGGATGAACGGCTTGAAAGGGGAAAAAGGTGATCCTGGAGAACAAGGACCTGTCGGACCAGCTGGCGAAGCAGGTTCTGCTGGGCCGGAAGGACCGAAGGGTGACACTGGAGTGCAGGGTTTAAAAGGCGATAAAGGAGATCCAGGCGAACAGGGGCCTGTTGGACCAAGAGGGCCTCAGGGATTAAAAGGAGAACTTGGAGAAACAGGACCAGCTGGCCCGCAGGGCTTGAAGGGGGATAAGGGCAATGCCGGGGCAGTAGGTCCGCAGGGACCTCAGGGTGAAACCGGTCCACAAGGACCAAGAGGGCTGACTGGCCCGGAAGGTCCACAGGGTGTAACAGGTCCAAGAGGATTGACCGGACCTGAAGGACCGCAGGGACCTACAGGTGCAACAGGACCAAAAGGGGATGTTGGACCAAAAGGAGATCCGGGAGTACAGGGAGTAAAAGGTGAAACCGGTGAGAGGGGACCGATTGGTCCACAGGGGCCGAAAGGAGAGCAAGGCGAAAAAGGCGATCAGGGACCAATGGGACCGCAGGGACCTAATGAAGCAGACATGATTTATATGTCAAATAAGGAGATTACTGTAGAACAAGCGATCAATAACATTACTAATAATCTATTAGACAAAACGCACCCTATAGGTAGCATATATATGTCAGTGAACAATACCAGTCCTGGAACGCTGTTTGGCGGAACCTGGCAACGTATACAAGACCGATTCCTGTTAGCGGCTGGCAGTTCGTATCCAGCTGGAGGTATGGGTGGGGCCGCTAGCGTTACATTATCATTAAGCCAAATTCCCACTCACGATCATTCCATCCCGTATAAGGCGGTTTCGGGGAATAAGCGAGGCGTACCGACTTGGTCAGATGATACCTTATGGGATTCGACTGGGTCATTTGTAACAAGTGGAGCCGGTAGTGGTCAACCTCATAATAATATGCCACCGTACCTTACCGTTTATGTCTGGAAACGTATTTCCTAATTAGAAATATGGTTGTTCAAACCGTGGCCAGTACGGCAGTTGCTACGTTCCGAGCGACTGTAATAGTTGGAAACGTAAACAAGATTTTGACTACGGAGAACACTACAATCCTGACAGGAATACTGTTTATCAGCTATCATAGAACAATACCTCCGATGCATGGCAAATAAGCACGATATAAACAAGGGAGGAGAGGGAATGGGCTGAGCGCCTGGGAGCGGGTATATCCGGGGATGCTTCCGGCGGCCGGGGCCTTTTGTGTCTCCCTGGGCGCGCATAGGGCGGCTGTGCGGCCGCTTAGTGGAATCGGGAAGCCGGGTTCAGGATGCACGGCGGACTTCACGTCCGACGGGCAAGAGCCTCTGAACCGGGAACACCTCATGTGTTCCTGGTGAATAGGCTCGGTTCCTGAACCCGGCTTTCCGATTCCACTTAGCGACCGCCAGCGCAAGCCCTCCGCGCGCCCAGGGAGACACAAAAGGCCCCGGCCGCCGGAAGCATCCCCGGATATACCGCTCCCAGGCGCTCAGCCCATTCCCTCTCCTCCCGCCCCCCTATAACAACAAAAAAACAGCCAACATGACGGTATTGGCTGTTTTGCGCTTCTTATAACCGATTAGGCAATGCTGTTGACAGCTTTTGTTAACCGGGATACTTTACGGGAAGCGGTATTTTTATGGTAAATTCCTTTGGACGTCGCTTTATCGATAGCGGAAATCGCTCCCAATAACGCAGCATCTGCCGCAGCTTTGTCTTTTGCAACAACGGCTGCATCGACTTTTTTGATCGCGGTCTTTACTGCCGATTTGATCGATTTATTTCTTGCCGCTTTTGTCTCATTTACCAAAATTCTCTTCTTCGCAGACTTAATATTAGCCAATCCGTACACCTCCAAATCAATGAAATCTGATTTTTGAATTCTTTTGTGGTTACCCTATAACCGGACACGGACGCTTACGGTAATCACGCTAAACATACTCATTCATTCTAGAACAAAGAAGTTTATCTGTCAATACATAATCCTCAATTTTTTGTAAAAAATACGGTTAAAGTCTTTTCTATAAATAAGGAGGATACTATGTTGGACAAATTCAGAGTGCGGACAGACCTGGCGCTGGAGGCAAAGGAAAGTTTTGAGCAGGATGATGTGGAAATCAAGGGTGTCGTTGTGGAAGAAGAATACGATGAGGAGCGGGAGATCCATATTACAAAAGTGAAAATCGAGACCGAAAAAGGGGCAAAGGCCATGGGAAAACCGATTGGTACCTATATTACCCTGGAGGCTCCGAATATGTCTGATCCCGACGAAGATTATCACAAGGAAATCTCCACGGTGCTGGCCGGCCATATCAGGAATCTGATCGAGCACTCCGAGGAAGAACAGTCTATACTGGTAGTGGGACTGGGCAACCGGGAGGTCACCCCGGATGCGCTGGGACCGGAAGTGGTAGGCAACCTTCTGATCACCCGGCATGTCATTCAGGAATACGGGAAACTGGCGATGGGAAAAGACAAAGTCAATTTGATCAGCGGAATCGTTCCGGGAGTCATGGCTCAAACGGGTATGGAAACTCTGGAGATTATCCGGGGAGTGGTGGAAGAGACGAAGCCCAGCCTGGTAATTGCTATTGACGCCCTGGCGGCCAGAAGCACAAAAAGATTAAGCCGTACGATACAGATTACGGATACCGGCATCAATCCCGGATCAGGAGTGGGCAACCACCGGCATGCGCTGACCCGTGAGACGCTGGGAGTTCCCGTGATCGCGATCGGGATTCCAACGGTAGTCGATGCGGCCACTATTGTCAACGATACGATGGAGAATCTGATCGAGGCCATGGAACAATCCGATCATATGAAGGGATTTGGCAACACCTGGCGGGAATTCGACAGCTCGGAGAAATACCAGTTGATCCGGGAACTGATCTCACCGCATTTGAACGGTATGTTCGTGACGCCGAAAGATATCGATGATACGATCAAGAGAATTAGCTTTACTGTGTCGGAAGCTCTGAATATGGCATTCCAATTATCCTGAAGCCTGCTGGCGCATCCGTTAGGCGGCTTGGGACAGCTCTTTAATTACAAGCATATTCCCCTGGAATAGGGAATATAATTTGTAAGAACGGAGTGGTCACAAAATGAGCCATTTTCAGAAAATATCGAATCTCTTCCTATGGGTAGTGATTTTAATTCTGGGATTATATATTATATTTCACGGAACAAAAGCCCTGAGCAATGTACAAATGCAGGGCAGTTTTTCGGACCTGGCGGGCCAGGTGGAAAGTTATCTGAATAAAAAGGCCATCACTACGCATCTGCCAGGTCTGATGTATTCGGCTGCTTATGAAGAGCAGCCGTCTGATTTTAGCGTATATGTGGCGAAAAAAGCATTTGACCTGATTCCGCTGTTTGGTTATCTGGAAGAACACTCCGGATACGCCACGGAAGTGGAGAGCGCCTCTACCTATGAAATGATATTGGCGGGGGAGGCCAACGATGAAAATGCCGTAAACGAGATGACAGGGGAACTGATTCCTTCCGATATGGAAACCGAAGCGATGCAGCAGGAAAATGCCGCTGCCCTGGCCAATGCCATGCAGGCGGAAAACGCCGCTGCCGGTCCCGCACCCAGTGAACAGGTGGATGTGTCTCAGATACAGGAGGCTCAGGAGACGACGAATCAGATTTCCATGGAAAAATTAAATGACTATGATTATCTGATCAATAATTTTTATGTGGTGGACAAAACAACCACGATTACCAGCAGCCAGCTCAACGCGTCCCAGCTTCTTCAGGAAAATATGGGGATCGCCCAGGACAACAGCGTCCCTCAGATCCTGATCTACCATACCCATTCGCAGGAAAGCTTCGTGGACTCGATTCCCGGTGACCCCAGTACCACCATTGTGGGAGTAGGGGAATATCTGACCACTTTGCTGCGGGATAAGTATCACTTCAATGTGATACACCACACGGAAGTATACGATATGATCGATGGGAAACTGGACCGGAGCAAAGCGTATGCACTGGCGGAAACCTCCATCGCACAGATCCTGGCCGACAATCCTTCCATCGAAGTTGTGATCGACCTGCACAGGGACGGAGTGGCGGAAGGCACTCACCTGGTTACCAATATTAATGGTAAGGACACCGCACAGTTCATGTTTTTCAACGGCTTATCCAGGACGACGAAGATCGGGGATATTTCCTATCTGCCGAACCCTTACATCCAGGATAACCTGGCCTTCTCCCTGCAGTGCCAGTTAAAAGCTGCCCAGTATTATCCCGGGGTGGCCAGAAAGATCTATCTGAAAGGATACCGTTACAACATGCACTTCAAGCCCAGAAGCCTTCTGGTGGAATGCGGGGCGCAGACCAATACGCTTCAGGAAGAGAAAAATGCCATGGAGCCTTTGGCCGACATTTTACATAAAGTATTAACAGGGTCTTAAGGTAAGATCAGGACGAATCAAGCCCATCGATAAATCACGAAAAGGTCAGGAAAACCGCCTGGACAATATTCCCGGGTCTGTGATATAATGCTACTCGACAAAGTACGGCTGCCTGAGGAGATCTGCAATCGAATCCGGTACCATAGGAGGATGAATATGTCTCATATCGATCAGAGTAAAATACGGAATTTTTGCATTATTGCACATATTGACCACGGTAAATCGACACTGGCGGACCGGATCATCGAGATGACCGGGCTTTTGACCAGCCGGGAGATGCAGGCGCAGGTGCTGGATAATATGGAGCTTGAGCGGGAGCGGGGAATCACGATCAAGGCGCAGGCTGTTCGTACCATATATAAAGCAAAGGATGGGGAAGAATATATCTTCAATCTGATCGACACGCCGGGACACGTGGATTTTAACTATGAAGTATCCAGAAGCCTGGCGGCCTGCGACGGGGCGATCCTGGTGGTGGACGCTGCCCAGGGAATCGAGGCCCAGACGTTAGCCAATGTCTATCTGGCCCTGGATCACGATCTGGATGTGATGCCGGTGATCAATAAAATCGACCTGCCAAGCGCGGAACCCCAGCGGGTGATCGAAGAGATAGAAGATGTGATTGGAATAGAGGCACAGGAAGCTCCGCTCATCTCAGCGAAGGACGGGACCAATGTGGAAGAGGTGCTGGAGCAGATCGTTCAAAAAATACCGGCGCCGGCAGGTGATCCGGAGGCTCCGCTGCAGGCGCTGATCTTCGATTCTCTCTACGATTCCTACAAAGGGGTTATCGTGTTCTGCAGAATCAAGGAAGGCACGGTACGCAAAGGAACGCCGATCCGGATGATGGCGACCGGGGCGGAAGCGGAAGTCGTGGAATTAGGTTACTTCGGAGCCGGACAGTTCATACCCTGTGAAGAATTATCGGCCGGGATGGTAGGGTACATCACGGCCAGCTTAAAGAACGTCAAAGATACCCGGGTGGGCGACACGATCACCAACGCGCAGCAGCCCTGCGAACACCCGCTGCCGGGATATAAGAAAGTAAATCCCATGGTATACTGCGGCATGTACCCGGCCGACGGGGCGAAATATCCCGATTTGCGGGATGCGCTTGAGAAACTCCAGCTCAACGACGCCTCCCTCCAGTTCGAACCGGAGACTTCCGTAGCGCTTGGCTTTGGTTTCCGGTGCGGCTTCCTGGGGCTTTTGCATCTGGAGATTATCCAGGAGCGCCTGGAACGGGAATACAATCTCGATCTGGTGACCACGGCGCCCGGAGTTATCTATAAGATATACAAAACCAACGGGGAGGTAGTGGAATTGACCAATCCCTCCAACATGCCGGATCCTTCCGAGATCGAATATATGGAAGAACCCATGGTCAGCGCAGAAGTCATGGTGACCACGGAGTTTATCGGCGCCATCATGGATCTGTGCCAGGAACGCCGGGGACAATATCTGGGGATGGAATATATAGAGGAAACCCGTGCGGTTTTAAAATACGACCTGCCATTAAACGAAATCATCTACGATTTCTTCGACGCACTGAAATCCAGATCCAGAGGCTACGCATCCTTCGACTATGAAATGAAGGGATATGAGCGCTCGGAACTGGTCAAGCTGGATATCCTGATCAACCGGGAAGAAGTCGACGCCCTCTCCTTTATCGTTCACGCGGGAACCGCCTATGAGCGGGGACGCAGAATGTGCGAAAAGCTAAAAGAAGAGATCCCCCGCCAATTGTTCGAGATTCCGATCCAGGCGGCTATCGGCAGTAAGATCATCGCCCGGGAAACCGTAAAAGCCATGCGAAAAGACGTGCTGGCCAAATGTTACGGCGGTGATATTACCCGTAAGAAAAAATTGCTGGAGAAACAAAAAGAAGGAAAGAAGAGAATGCGTCAGGTGGGCAATGTAGAGATCCCGCAAAAAGCATTTATGAGTGTACTCAAACTGGATGACAAATAGATGAAAAAAGATCTGAGCATTTATATCCATATACCATTCTGTGTAAAAAAATGCGGCTACTGCGACTTCTTGTCCAAGTCAGGCTCTGAGGAGGAGCAGGAGCGCTATGTGCGGACCCTGCTCCAGAAAATGGAGCGGACCCGGGAGGCTGCCGGCCAATACCGGGTTCACACCATATTTTTCGGAGGCGGAACCCCGTCCATCCTGCCCGCGCCGCTGATGGACAAACTCATGGACAAGCTCTTCGATCTATATGAGGTGGAATCCGACGCGGAAATCACCATCGAGGCAAATCCGGGCACACTTAACCCGGAAAAACTGTCGGCCTACCGGAACATGGGCATCAACCGCTTAAGCATAGGCCTTCAGTCCACGAAGGATGAAGAATTAAAGCTTCTGGGCAGGATTCATACCTACGAAGAATTCCTGGAAAATTATGAACAGGCCAGAAAAGCTGGCTTTGAAAATATTAACATCGATCTGATGTCGGGCCTGCCCGGACAATCCCCGGATTCCTGGAAACAGACGCTCAAAAAAACAGCTGCGCTGCACCCCCAGCATATCTCGGCCTATGGACTTATGATCGAGGAAGAAACGCCTTTCTACCTATTATATAAAGAGGACGTGGCGCGGCGTGACAGAGGAGAGGACCCCGGTCAGCTGCCCAGTGAAGAGGCAGAACGGCAGATGTATTACGACACCGCGGCAATCCTGGACGAGTTCGGGTACCGCCGCTATGAGATCTCCAACTATGCCAGACCGGGATATGAATGCCGGCACAACATCACCTACTGGAAGCGCGGCGATTATCTGGGCTACGGTCTGGGAGCCGCCTCCCTGATGGAAAACCAGAGGTTCACGGTCACGAAAGATATGCAGACCTATCTGACCAAAAAGTACGTCTATGAAGATCTGGTGACCCTGACCGCTGCCGATCAGATGGAAGAATTCATGTTCCTGGGCCTTCGTATGATGGAGGGAATCTCCCTGGGAGAATTCCACGATCAGTTTCACCGCAGCTTCTGGGATATCTATGCTTCCGTGTTCCGAAAACTGGAGGACCAGGGGCTCCTGATCCGGGAAAAGAACCGGATCTTCCTTTCCGATAAGGGGATCGACGTCAGCAATTATGTCATGGCCAGTTTTTTATTCTGAAGGAGTACGGGCTACAGCCGGAAAAGAATACCCATTACAGCTCCGAAGATGAGAAAAATAATGGGATGCAGCTTTTTAAGTCTGGGTATATTCAGAAGGACAAAGGTTATGAGGGCCAGAAGAATGATACCCCAGGCCGGTGTAAGGGTCCCGGATTCCGTATATAGCAACAGAGAAGTCTTGAACAGGCCGAATACCGCGGAAGCGATGAGCGCGGCCACGGCCGGCCGGATTCCATAGAATACGGCCTGTACGATACGGTTTTCACTGAAGCCGGACAGGAATTTCGCAATCAGAACGATAATCAGGATGCTGGGAAGCACCAGGGCCATGGTGGCCGTAACCGCGCCTGGAATACCCGCCGTATGGAAACCTGCGTAGGTTGCCATATTGACGCCGATCGGTCCCGGAGTGCTCTCACTGACGGCTATCATATCCGTAAGCTGGGCCTTAGTGAACCAGTCATACCGCTCCGTCAGCTCCATTAAAAATGGAAGAGTGGCCAGTCCTCCTCCCAGAGCGAATAAGCCGGTTTTAAAGAATTCGATAAATAATTGCAGATAGATCATACAGGTTTGTCCTTCTTTCTGCCAAATATTTTAATCCCAATGCCCGCTGCGGCTGCTAATAATACCAGCAGCACAACCGGGATCGGGGAGAACAGAGCCAGAATCAAAACCCCGAAAAAAATAAGATAACAAATCCAGTCCACCAGACTTTTCTTCGCAAGAGTCAAAACGGTTCCTAACATTAACGCGCAGACCACGGCCCGAATTCCGGCCAGCGCATGTCCCACATAAGTATTCTCCATAAAATTCGACAACACGGAAGCCACCAGGGAAATTATCACCAGAGAGGGAAACACCATGCCCAGGGTGGCCAACACGCCTCCCCAAATTCCTTTGCGTTTATACCCCACAAACGTAGCTGTATTCACAGCGATAATCCCGGGGGTACACTGTCCGATTGCATAATAATCCAGCAATTCTTCCTCCGTGACCCATTCCTTCTTATCCACCAGTTCATGCTTCAGCATTGGCAGCATCGCCAGCCCTCCCCCGAACGTCAGCGCTCCGATCTGGGCAAACGTACAAAACAGCTCCAACAATTCCTTCATCCAACAACCTCCCACATACCATAATCATGATAGAAAATCAAAATCCAAGCCAGCCAGAATAGAAGCTTCAAATTTCCAGAAGCAAGCGTAACACTAAAATGTAAATAAACTAAAATGTACATAACACTGAAATATGCACAATACGAAACAAACATCCATGCTAATTCTATTGAAAAACAGTTAGAAACTGCATAAAAATTCCAATATTCCTATTATATCCCTAAATCCATGATTCTACAATGAAACTATCCCATCTGCATCTAAGCCGTCTGCCGTCATTCTTCTGTCTTGAAATCCTTTTGCGTCCCCTCTGCTCCTGATCAAGCCAGGTTCTTGTTACCGCCTGATAAAGAAACTTGCATACATTTTATAAATCTAAAATTTTTGAAAAATATATGAAATGGTATTGACAAAAATTAGGGGGAGTGCTATGTTATTTACAGATGTTAGCACTCCTCAACAACGAGTGCTAATAAAGCAAAAAGAGAGGAGCGATTGGATGCAGCTGGACGACAGAAAGACGAAAATATTGCAGGCGATTATCCGGAACTATCTGGAAACCGGTGAACCTGTGGGATCCAGAACGATTTCCAAATACTCGGATTTGAAGTTGAGTTCAGCCACCATTCGCAACGAGATGTCAGATTTGGAGGAAATGGGATTTATTGTACAGCCCCACACATCAGCGGGCAGGATCCCTTCCGACAAAGGTTACCGTCTTTACGTCGATCAGATGATGGAGGAAAAAGAACGGGAAGTCACGGAGATGAAAGAACTCATGATCCAGAAGGCGGACCGGATGGAGTCGCTGCTGCAGCAGGTGGCTAAGGTATTAGCCCATAACACGAATTATGCGACGATGATTTCCTCCCCTCAGTACCATCACAATAAAGTGAAGTTCATACAGTTAAGCGAAGTGGATGAGACCCAGATCCTGGCGGTCATTGTTGTGGAAGGCAATATCGTGAAAAATAAGATTATTACGGTGGATGAGCCTTTGGACAATGAGAAGATCCTGAAACTCAATATCCTGTTGAACACACAGCTCAACGGATTGACGTTAGAAGAGATCAACCTGGGGATGATCTCGAACCTGAAGGAACAGGCCGGAATCCACAGCGGGCTTGTGAGCGATGTGCTGGACGCGGTGGCGGAGGCCATTAACCTGGACGACGATTTAGAGATATATACAAGCGGTACCACGAATATTTTCAAATACCCGGAGCTGTCCGACAGTGAACGGGCCAGTGAACTTTTGAGTACTTTTGAAGAAAAGCAGCAGTTGAGTGATCTGGTAAATGAGACGCTGGCCAACGCGGATGAACATGGAATACAGGTTTATATCGGGAATGAAACGCCGGTACGGGCTATGAAAGACTGCAGCGTTGTGACCGCGACTTATGAATTAGGCGAAGGGATGCAGGGCACCATAGGTATCATCGGACCAAAGAGAATGGATTACGAGAAAGTAGTGAGCACTCTCAAAACACTGATGGTTCAACTGGATGCGATCTATAAGAAAAAAACATAGGTAAAGATAGAAAGGAAGGTAACCAGGCTTGGCAGAAGAAAAAGATACGATAAAGGCAGATCAGCAGGAGACGGCAGACATTCCGAAGGATCAGGAAAACGCAGCGGAAGCGGCTGAGACAGCGCAGGCTGAGGAACAGGACCCGGCGGAGGAAAACGTGAAGGAAGCTGAAGCTGTACAGCCGGATACACAGGAAGGCGAAGAGAAAAAAGAAAAATTCAGCAAGCGAAAAGAAAAGAAAGAGAAAAGAGATAAGAAAGACGAAAAAATCGAAGAGCTGTCCGATCAGGTAAAACGGCAGATGGCGGAATTCGATAATTACAGGAAGAGGACCGAGAAAGAGAAGTCCCACATGTATGAAATCGGTGCAAAAGAAGTGATTGAAAAGATGCTGCCGGTTGTGGATAACTTCGAGAGAGGCCTCGCAAGCGTGCCGGAAACAGAACGGGATGATCCATTTGTGGAAGGCATGAACAAGATTTATAAGCAGTTGATGACCACATTGGATGAGATCGGTGTAAAACCGATCGAGGCGGTGGGCGGCGAGTTTGACCCGAATCTGCACAATGCGGTGATGCATGTGGAGGATGAAGCCTTTGGCGATAATATCGTTGCGGAGGAATTCCAGAAGGGGTATCTCTACAAAGAAAGCGTCGTTCGCCACAGCATGGTAAAAGTAGCAAATTAAACAAATAGAATGATAGAAACAGGAGGAAATCATTATGGGAAAAATCATAGGTATTGACTTAGGTACAACAAACTCATGCGTAGCAGTTATGGAAGGTGGAAAACCTGTCGTTATAGCAAATACAGAAGGAGCCAGGACCACACCGTCTGTCGTTGCGTTTACAAAAACAGGAGAGCGTCTGGTTGGAGAGCCGGCGAAGCGTCAGGCAGTTACCAACTCTGAAAAGACGATCTCTTCGATCAAGAGACATATGGGAAGCGATTTCCGCGTAGACATTGACGGCAAGAAATATACTCCTCAGGAAATCTCCGCCATGATCCTTCAGAAATTAAAAGCGGATGCGGAAAACTACCTGGGAGAAAAAGTAACCGAAGCAGTTATCACGGTTCCGGCATACTTTAACGACGCGCAGCGTCAGGCTACCAAGGATGCAGGTAAGATCGCCGGACTTGATGTGAAGCGTATTATTAACGAGCCGACCGCTGCCGCTCTGGCTTACGGTCTGGATAATGAAAAAGAACAGAAAATCATGGTTTATGACCTGGGCGGCGGTACCTTCGACGTATCCATCATCGATATCGGCGACGGAGTCATTGAAGTTCTGGCTACATCCGGTAACAACCGTCTGGGCGGCGATGACTTTGACCAGAAGATAACCGATTATATGATCGCAGAGTTCAAGAAGAACGAAGGCGTGGACCTTTCCGCCGACAAGATGGCGCTTCAGAGATTAAAAGAAGCCGCTGAGAAGGCGAAAAAAGAGCTGTCTTCCGCTACCACGACCAACATCAACCTGCCGTTTATCACCGCGACAGCCGATGGCCCGAAGCATTTTGACATGAACCTGACCAGAGCGAAATTTGACGAACTGACCCATGATCTGGTAGAATTAACCGCAGAGCCTGTAAAGAATGCGTTGAGAGATGCAGGAATCACAGCTTCTGAGCTCAGTAAGGTATTATTAGTTGGCGGTTCCACAAGAACACCTGCTGTTCAGGATAAAGTAAAACAGTTGACCGGACACGATCCCAGTAAGACGCTGAACCCGGATGAATGTGTAGCTCTTGGAGCTTCCATCCAGGGCGGTAAGCTGGCAGGAGACGCCGGCGCAGGGGAAATCCTCTTGTTAGACGTTACTCCGCTGTCCCTGTCCATCGAGACCATGGGCGGAATCGCAACCAGACTGATCGAGCGGAACACGACGATCCCGACCAAGAAGAGCCAGATCTTCTCCACCGCTGCCGATAATCAGACGGCCGTGGATATCAATGTCCTTCAGGGTGAGCGTCAGTTCGCGAAAGACAACAAGTCCTTAGGACAGTTCCGGTTAGACGGAATCCCGCCTGCAAGACGGGGCGTGCCGCAGATCGAGGTTACCTTCGATATCGATGCCAACGGTATCGTGAATGTATCCGCGAAAGATCTGGGAACCGGAAAAGAGCAGCACATTACGATCACGGCCAGCTCCAACATGTCCGATTCCGATATCGACAAGGCGGTCAGAGAAGCCGCTGAGTTCGAGGCGCAGGATAAGAAACGTAAGGAAGCCATAGATACCAGAAATGATGCGGATGCCATGGTATTTCAGGTGGAAAAAGCTATGGAGGAGGTCGGCGACAAGATCGATGCCAATGACAAAACCGCGGTACAGGCGGATGTCAACGCATTGAAAGAGCTGATCGAGAAGACAAACGCAGAAGAAATGACAGAAGCTCAGGTAGCGGAACTAAAAGCTGCCAAAGATAAATTGATGGAAAGCTCTCAGAAGCTGTTCGCTAAAGTATATGAGCAGGCGCAGCAGGCTGCCGGAAATGCAGGAGCAGGCCCGGATATGGGCGGTGCGGCAGACGGTGGCGCTTATCAGGCCGACGACGTTGTAGACGGAGATTACAAAGAAATCTAAGAGAAATCGAATAGGAATTTATAAGGGGAAGAACCACTCTTCCCCTTATCCTGATGAAACAGAGAGGTTGAACAGATATGGCAGACAAGAGAGACTATTATGAAGTCTTAGGCGTGGATCGAGGAGCCGATGATGCTACCATAAAAAGTGCATACAGAAAACTGGCGAAAAAATACCATCCCGACATGAACCCGGGAGACACCGAGGCCGAGAAGAAGTTTAAGGAAGCTTCGGAAGCATACGCCGTACTTAGTGATGCGGAAAAGAGACGCCAGTATGACCAGTTCGGTCATGCGGCCTTTGACGGATCGGCCGGTGCCGGAGGCTTTGATTTTTCCGGCATGGATATGGGTGATATTTTTGGTGATATATTCGGGGATTTGTTCGGCGGCGGCAGAAGCAGCCGCAGGGCTAATAACGGCCCGATGCGCGGAGCAAATCTGCGCACCAGTGTGAGGATTACCTTTGAGGAGGCGATCTTCGGCTGTGAGAAGGAGATCGAGCTGACACTGAAGGACAACTGTTCCACCTGTCACGGAACAGGAGCGAAACCCGGCACCTCTCCGGTTACCTGCGAGAAATGCGGCGGAAAGGGCCAGGTGGTATTTACCCAGCAGTCCCTGTTCGGCATGGTCAGAAATGTACAGACCTGTCCGGACTGTCACGGAACCGGACAGATCATCAAGGAAAAATGTACGGATTGTCACGGAACCGGATACATCGCGAACCGCAAGAAGATCCAGGTATCGATTCCGGCAGGTATAGACAACGGCCAGAGTATCCGTATCCGGGACAAGGGCGAACCCGGAACCAACGGCGGCCCCAGAGGCGATCTGATGGTGGAAGTTGTGGTTTCCAGACATCCGATTTTCCAGCGCCAGGATGCGAATATTTTCTCCACGGCCCCGATCAGCTTTGCGGTAGCGGCCCTGGGCGGTGATGTTAAGATCAGCACGGTGGACGGCGACGTCCTCTACACGGTAAAACCGGGAACCCAGACAGATACCAAAGTGCGTCTGAAGGGCAAAGGGGTTCCTTCCCTCAGAAATAAAGACATCCGCGGCGACCACTATGTAACCTTGGTGGTGCAGGTGCCGACGAAGTTAAACGAGGATGCCAAGGAAGCGCTGCGCAAGTTCGACGAGGCCAGCGGGAACACGCTGAATCAGTCCCCTGAGGGAAATGAGAAGTCTAAGAGAAAAGGGTTTAAATTTAAATAAGAGACGGGTAATTACGAAGGGGATCGAACCTTTTATTAGCAGGACCCGGGGCAAACTCGCCGGAATACGGCTCAAACAGTGCCCCGGGTCCGGCAAGGTTCGCTCCCCTTCTTTGTAAACAGTTCTAAGCTTACTCTTAACAGGACGATTGCCCTGGACGATGGAAGTTTGCCTCTTGTTTTTTTGAGAGGACCTGTGTTAATATGGGAAAAGACGAAATATGAGGTGAATCCCGTGAAATGGAAAAAATTTACGATTAAGACGAAAACAGAAGCGGAAGATCTGGTGATCAGTACCCTGGTGGATTTGGGGATTGAGGGCGCGCAGATCGAGGACAATGTGCCTTTGACGGAGGCAGATAAGAAACAGATGTTTGTGGATATTCTGCCCGACGGGCCGGAAGATGACGGCATAGCCTATATCAGTTTTTATCTGGAGGAGGATACCGATGAGACGGATATCCTGGTACAGGTAAGAGAAGAGCTGGAAGGGCTGCGTATGTTCGTGGATATCGGGGAGGCCTCTATTGAGGCGTCCGAGACGGAGGACAAGGACTGGATTAATAATTGGAAGCAGTATTTTAAGCAATTCTATGTGGATGATATTTTGATTATCCCGTCCTGGGAAGAAGTGAAGCCGGAGGATGAGGGAAAGATGATCATTCATATTGATCCCGGTACGGCTTTTGGAACCGGGATGCATGAGACGACCCAGCTGTGTATCCGGCAACTGAAGAAGTATGTGCGGCCGGGGATGGATATTCTGGATCTGGGCTGCGGCAGCGGGATACTTTCGATCGCCGCCTGTAAGCTGGGTGCGGGACATGCGGTGGGAACCGATCTGGATCCCTGTGCGATTAACGCTACCCATGAGAATATGGAGGCGAATGAGATTGAACCGGGCCGCTTTGAGGTGATGATTGGCAATATCATCGATGAAAAAGAGATTCAGGATGCGGTCGGCTACGAAGCATATGACATTGTACTGGCGAATATCCTGGCTGAGGTGTTGGTGCCTCTGACTCCGGTGGTTGTCAAAACGATGAAGCCGGGAGCGCTCTATATCACCTCCGGGATTCTGGATGTGAAGGAAGAACTGATCGTGCGTACGGTTCAGGATGCCGGGCTGGAAGTTGTGGAAGTGACGCATCAGGGCGAGTGGGTCAGTGTGACGGCGAGGAAGAGATAAGATGTACCATTTCTTTGTGAACCCGGAGCAGATACAGGATTCCGAAATCGTTATTTTGGGAACGGATGTGAATCATATCCGGAATGTTCTGCGGATGAAACCGGGAGAAAAAGTAAGCGTGAGCACGGACGGGGCATTCCGGGAATATCAGTGCGAGATATCAAAAATCGAGCCGGACTGTATCCGTCTTGGCGTTTTGTCTGTAGAGGAAGAAAATCGCGAGCTGCCCTGCCGGATCACGCTGTTCCAAGGGCTGCCGAAAAGCGATAAGATGGAGCTGATCATCCAGAAGGCTGTGGAATTGGGCGTGTATGCGGTTGTTCCGGTTGAGACCAGAAGAACCGTCGTCAAACTGGATGCAAAAAAAGAACAGAATAAATTAAAACGCTGGAATGCCATAGCACAGAGTGCGGCGAAACAGTCCGGCCGGATGGTAATTCCAAAAGTCCGGGAGTCGATGAAGCTTGCGGATGCCCTGGCTTATGCGCAAAGCTTGGATCATATTTTTATCCCATACGAACACGCGCAGGGCATGGCGAAGAGCCGGGAGTTTCTCCAGGCGGTAAAGTCCGGCCAGTCCGTCGGGATTTTCATCGGTCCCGAGGGCGGGTTTGAGGAAAGCGAAGTGCAGAAGGCCTGCGGCATGGGCGCGCAGCCGGTTTCCCTGGGCCGGCGGATTCTGAGAACGGAGACCGCCGGGCTCGCCATTCTTTCCGTTTTAATGTTCCAGTTGGAATGCAATGACGCAATTGGGATAAACTAAGACAAGGCAAAAGCAAGGATGGTGAAGGAAACGATGGAATGTTATTTTGATAATTCGGCAACGACCCGCTGCTATGAGTCCGTAAAAGATATTATGATCAGGACGCTGACGGAGGATTACGGCAATCCGTCCTCCATGCACAAAAAAGGCGTGGAAGCGGAGAAGTATGTAAAGGACGCCAGGGATATAATCGCGAAGAACTTGAAAGTCAATGCGAAGGAGATCTTTTTTACGTCCGGGGGCACGGAGGGGAATAACCTAGCTATTATTGGAACGGCCATGGCAAACTGCAGGGCCGGGAATCATGTGATTACTTCGGCTGTGGAGCATCCTTCCGTAACGGCGGTCATGGAGCATCTGGAAGAAAATGGATTTCGGGCCAGCTACATCCCGGTGGATGCGAACGGGGTTCTGCGCATGGACGCGCTGGAGGCGGCTCTGGATGAAGAGACGATTCTGGTGTCCGTCATGTACGTGAACAATGAAATCGGGGCGGTACAGCCTATTCAGGAGATCGCAGAGCTGGTTCATAAAAAGGCGCCGAAGGCCAAAATCCATGTGGATGCGGTGCAGGCCTATGGAAAATACCGAATTTTACCGAAAAAGCTGGGAATCGACCTGCTGACGGCCAGCGGCCATAAAATTCACGGCCCGAAAGGCGTCGGTTTTCTGTATGTCAATGACAAGGTGAAAATCAAACCGATCTCCTATGGCGGCGGTCAGCAGGAGGGGATGCGCTCGGGAACCGTGAATACTACCGGAATCGCCGGCCTGGGCGCGGCGGTCAAAGAGCTGTACACCGGTTTTGACGAGAAGATCGAGCGGCTGTATGCGGTAAAGCAGGCTTTCGTCAATGGGATCGGAACGGTAGAGGGCGCGGTCATTCACGGGCTTGTGGGAAAAGAAAGCGCTCCGCATATCGTCAATGTCAGTTTTCCGGGAGTGCGCAGCGAAGTTTTGCTGCATGCGCTGGAGGAATATGAGATCTATGTCTCCGCCGGGAGCGCCTGCGCGGCCGGCAAGAAGCATGCCGTCAGTCCGACCCTGACTGCGATCCGCCTGGACAAAGAACAGCTGGAATCGGCGATCCGGTTTAGCTTCCAGCTGGAAACCACGCTGGACGAGGTGGAGTTTTGTATAGAGAAGCTTAGAGAAGTGGTGCCGAAGCTTAAGAAATATACCCGCAGATAAAAGCCGGCAGGACGCATCGGCAGCGCTTAACCGTGTTCTGCCGTGTTTATTAAATATGAATAGGAACCGTTCAAGTAAGGATTTATAAGGAGAGAATAAGATGTTTCAGGCATTTCTGATAAAATACGGGGAAATCGGAATCAAGGGGAAAAACCGTTACCTGTTTGAGGACGCGCTGGTAAAACAGATCCGGCACGCGTTAAAACCCGTAGAAGGCGAATTTCAGGTGTCCAAAGAGCAGGGACGCATCTATGTGGCATGCCCGCAGGATTATGACTATGACGAGGCGGTAGAGGCCTTACAGCGGGTATTCGGTATCGTGGGCATCTGCCCCACCGTATGCGTGGAGGATGAAGGCTTTGATAAGCTTTCCCGGGATGTACTGGCCTATATGGACGAAGTGTATCCGGATAAGGATAAAAGCTTTAAGGTATGCGCCCGCAGGGCGAGAAAGAATTATCCCATGGATTCCATGGAGATCAATGCCGAGATGGGCCACCGGATTCTGGAGGCTTATCCGCAGATGCATGTGGATGTTCATGATCCCCAGATCATGCTGACCATCGAAGTGCGGGAGAAAATCTATATTTATTCGGAGATTATCCCCGGGCCCGGCGGTATGCCGGTCGGTACAAACGGGAAATGCATGCTGCTGTTATCCGGCGGAATCGACAGTCCGGTGGCGGGTTATATGGTAGCCAAACGGGGTGTGAAAATTGATGCCGTTTATTTTCACGCGCCTCCCTACACCAGTGAGCGGGCCAAACAAAAAGTGGTGGATTTGGCGGCCCAGGTGGCGAAGTACGCAGGACCGGTCTATTTATATGTGGTGAACTTTACGGATATTCAGCTGTATATCTATGACAAATGTCCCCATGACGAGCTGACGATCATCATGCGGCGCTATATGATGCGGATCGCGGAAGAGCTGGCCCGCAAAAATGAAGCGCTGGGATTGATCACCGGCGAGAGCATCGGGCAGGTGGCAAGCCAGACCGTTCAGAGCCTGGCGGCTACCAATGAAGTGTGCACCATGCCGGTGTTCCGTCCGCTGATCGCTTTTGATAAGCAGGATATCATTGATATTGCGGAAAAAATAGGCACTTTTGAGACATCGATTCAGCCCTATGAGGATTGCTGTACGATCTTTGTCGCGAAGCATCCGGTCACAAAGCCCAGTATTCCGGTGATTAAGCGTTCGGAAAAGAAACTGGAGGAAAAGATTGACGAAATGGTAGCGCAGGCGATCGAGACTGCAGAGTGTGTGATTGTCAGCTGACCGGAAAAGATTGATCAGCAGAAAAGAAAACAAAAAAGCATGTAACAGGGGCAAAAAAAACACCCCGCTGTCTATAGCGAGGTGCATGTCCCTTCTTACAAAAGCAAGTATCTTACTCGATGATATAAGGAGCAAGGATTGCAAGAATCGAATCGATATTCTCTTCCGCATGGATATTCAGATCAATCGGTTTGGACAGATCCAGGCTGAAGATGCCCATGATGGATTTCGCATCGATTACATACCTTCCGGAAACCAGATCAAAATCGTTATCAAATCTAGTGATGTCATTCACAAAAGATTTCACTTTATCAATTGAGTTTAAAGAAATTCTTACTGTTTTCATTGGAAAAACCTCCCATATATTTTTTATATGTTCATCTTACCGTCGGGGTATGGAAAAGTCAATACGCAAACATACAAAGAAAATCGGGATTATTCGTCAATTTTGATAAATTTGATTATGCATCAGTAAAGGAATTGTTATGAAAAGAGTAGCATTGCACAATTTAGGATGTAAAGTAAATGCATATGAAACGGAAGCCATGCAGCAGATGCTGGAGGATAACGGTTACGAGATCGTCCCCTTCACCGAACCTGCGGATGTTTATATTATAAATACCTGTACCGTGACTAACATTGCGGACCGGAAGTCCCGGCAGATGTTACACCGGGCGAAGGCTAAGAATCCAAACGCCTGCGTGGTGGCGGCAGGCTGCTATGTGCAGGCGGCCGGCGAAGCGCTGTTACAGGACGAAGCGGTGGATCTGGTGATCGGCAATAACCGGAAAAAAGATCTGATCCGGGTTCTTCGTAAGTGGGAGCAGGATCATAAGGCGGCCGAATGTATCACCGATATCGCCACGGACCGGGAATACGAGGAATTGACCCTGGGCAGGACCACGGATCATACCCGCGCTTATCTGAAGGTCCAGGACGGCTGCAACCAGTTCTGCAGTTATTGTATTATTCCCTACGCCAGGGGCCGGGTGCGGAGCCGGAAAATGGAAGATGTGATTCATGAGGTGAAACGTCTGGCGTCCGAAGGGTACCAGGAGGTCGTTCTGACCGGGATACACTTGAGCTCTTACGGAGTGGATTTTGAGCCATGCTCCTCCTTGCTGGATCTGATCCTTCGGGTTCAGGAAGTGGAGGGAATCGAGCGGATCCGGCTGGGATCACTGGAACCCCGGATTATCACGGAAGAGTTTGTCTCGAAACTTTCCAAGAGCCGCAAATTCTGTCCCCATTTTCATTTGTCACTGCAAAGCGGCTGTGACGATACGCTCAAACGGATGAATAGACATTACACAACCGGTGAATACTTTAAAAAATGCCGGTTGATCCGGGAATATTTTGAGCATCCGGCGCTGACTACGGATATTATCGTAGGTTTTCCTCAGGAAACGGAGGAAGAGTTTACGTCGACCCGGGACTTTTTGGAAAAAGTTTCCTTTTATGAGACCCACATTTTCAAATATTCCAGAAGGCAGGGAACCAAAGCGGCGGTGATGGAGGGACAGATTCCGGAACCGGTAAAAGCGGTGCGAAGCAATGAACTGCTGGCTTTGAACAGGGAGAAATCCAAAGCTTTTCGGGATTATTACATGGGCAGGACCCAGGAAGTGCTCTTTGAGGAAATGACCCGGATAGACGGGGTAGCCTATCAGATCGGACATACAAAGGAATATGTAAAAGTTGCCGTAAAGAGCGAAAGGGAACGGTCCAACCAGCTGTGCCGGGTGCGGGTGACAGGCTATCTGACAGACGAAATCATGCTGGCGGAATTCGAATAAAACGCCGGTTCCTGGTTGCAACCGTAAAATAGACATTGAATTTTCATCCGGTATATATTAGAATAAGGGTAAAGTTTGTTTTTGAGCGTGCGTCTTTACGTGCGGGATAACGCATGCATGGAGGAAAGAATGAAGGATCTCAGTAATACAAGATATTTTAAAGTTCAGACTGAGCCGGAACTGCAGGTAGAGGATGTGTTAAATGAGGTGTACGGGGCCATGACGGAGAAGGGCTATAACCCGGTGAATCAGATTGTGGGTTATATCATGTCCGGAGACCCGACTTATATAACCAGCCATAAGAATGCCAGAAGCCTGATTATGAAGGTGGAACGGGACGAGCTGGTGGAAGCGCTGTTAAAATCCTATATCAAAAATAACCATCTGGAGTAGCAGTGAAGGAGAACGTTATGCGGATTATGGGATTGGACTTCGGTTCCAAAACTGTTGGGGTGGCCATAAGCGACCCTCTCTCAATTACTGCCCAGGGAATCGAGATTATCCGAAGAGAGACGGAGAATAAGCTGCGCAGAACCTGCGCCAGAATCGAGGAACTGATCAAGGAATACGGGGTAGAGTCCATAGTTCTGGGCTTTCCCAAGAATATGAATAACACGGTGGGCGACCGCGCGCAGAAATCTCTGGAATTCGCGGAGATGTTAAAGCGGCGCACAGGACTTCCTGTCATTATGTGGGACGAGCGTCTCACAACCGTGGAAGCGGAACGGGCCCTGATTGAGGGGAACGTGCGCAGGGAAGACAGGAAAGAACACATCGACCGGTTAGCGGCTGTATTAATCCTACAAGGATATTTAAATACATTGCATTAGGAGCTTATATGGAAAAAATTATTTTCACAATGGAAGACACAAAGGAAAACGTGGAATTTTTCATCATGGAACAGACGAGAGTAAGCGGCGTGGACTATCTTCTGGTTACGGATACGGAGGACGAGGAGGAGGACGGTACCTGCTATATTTTAAAGGATCTGTCCGCAAGTGAGGATGCGGAAGCCCTGTATGAAATCGTGGACGATGATGAGGAGTTGGCGTATGTTTCCAGAATCTTCGAAGAGCTTCTGGAAGACGTTACCATCGAAAGGTAAACAAAAGAGCGTAAAATAAAAAATTTGGAGGTGCTATTTTTTGAAGAAACAAAACAACAGCAAATTGCGGATCATCCCGTTAGGAGGCCTGGAACAGATCGGGATGAACATCACTGCCTTTGAATACGAAGACAGTATGATTGTGGTGGATTGCGGTCTGTCGTTCCCTGAGGACGATATGCTGGGAATCGACCTGGTCATCCCGGATATCACGTATCTGAAGGACAATATTGATAAATTAAAAGGCTTTGTAATTACTCATGGGCATGAGGATCATATCGGGGCTCTTCCTTACGTTTTAAAGGAAGTCAACGCTCCCATTTATGCGACGAAATTAACGGTCGGCCTGATCGACAATAAGCTCAAAGAACACAATCTGTTAAAGGGAACCAAACGAAAAGTTATCAAACACGGACAATCCATTAACCTGGGTGCATTTCGGATCGAGTTTATCAAAACCAATCACAGTATCGCAGATGCTTCCGCCCTGGCGATCTACTCCCCGGCGGGAACCATCGTTCATACCGGAGACTTTAAGGTGGATTATACTCCCGTATTCGGGGATGCTATAGATTTACAGAGGTTTGGCGAGATCGGCAAAAAGGGCGTACTGGCCCTGATGTGTGACAGTACCAACGCGGAGCGGCCCGGCTTTACCATGTCGGAGCGCACGGTGGGAAAAACCTTTGACAATATCTTTGCGGAACACAAAAACAGCAGAATCATTGTTGCGACCTTCGCATCCAACGTGGACCGGGTGCAGCAGATCATCAACTCCGCCTACAAATTCGGCCGGAAAGTGGTGGTGGAAGGGCGCAGTATGGTCAACGTCATCGGCACGGCCGCGGAACTTGGTTACATCAACATTCCGGATAAGACGCTGATCGAAATTGAGCAGATGAAAAATTATGCCGACGAACAGACCGTGCTGATCACGACAGGAAGCCAGGGAGAATCCATGGCGGCGCTGTCCAGAATGGCGGCCAGCATTCACAAGAAGGTATCCATTAAGCCGGGTGACACCGTAATCTTCAGCTCCAACCCGATCCCCGGGAACGAAAAAGCCGTGTCCAAGGTGATCAATGAGCTGTCCATGAAGGGCGCGGATGTGATCTTCCAGGATGCACATGTATCCGGACATGCCTGCCAGGAGGAGATTAAACTGATCTATTCCCTGGTGCGGCCCAAATATTCGATTCCGGTACACGGCGAATACCGGCACTTAAAAGCGCAGGCGGGAATCGCCTATAACCTTGGAATTCCGAAGGAAAATATCAAGATCCTGTCTTCCGGCGATGTGCTGGAGCTGGACCAGGATGATGCGAAAGTAGTGGACCACGTACAGACCGGCGCCATACTGGTAGACGGGCTGGGCGTTGGAGATGTGGGTAACATCGTGTTAAGAGACCGGCAGCATCTGGCGGAGGACGGAATCATGATCGTCGTGCTGGCGCTGGAAAAATACAACAATCAGGTAGTGTCGGGACCGGATATAGTATCCAGAGGTTTTGTCTATGTGAGGGAATCCGAGGATCTGATGGAAGAAGCCAGGCATGTGGTAAATGATGCGCTGGATGCGTGTATGGAGAAGCGGATTACGGACTGGAGCAAGATGAAGACGATGATCCGGGATTCCCTGAGCGATTATCTCTGGAAAAAAACCAAACGCAGTCCCATGATCCTGCCGATCATTATGGAAGTGTAAAAAATGCTTGTTGCAGATTGCTTAAGAGAATTAAAGAACGCCATTGGAAACAGCGAAGAATACCTGCGGTTTGAGCGCGCTAAAAAGAGTCTGGCGGAATATCCCGAACTCAAGCGTCAAGTCGAGGAATGGCGGAGAAAATACTATTGTATACAGAATCAGGACGGTATCGACCTGTTTGACGAAGTTGACAGTTTACAGGAGGAGTATGCCACAATAAGAAAAAATCCCCTGATCCGGGAGTTTCTGGCATCGGAGCTGCTGGTATGTCATATGATCCAGGAAGTATATCGGGAAATTTTAGACAGTGTAGATCTGGACCTTCAGTTCCTGGATGAGACTGCTCTGTAGGAGGTACAAAAGGATGGATTCGAAAAAAGCAGCTTTGGCGACGATGAAAATGGCTCTTCGGATAATTATAATAGCTCTGGTTATCTTACTGTTGGTTTACCTGGGGCGCGCGGCCTTTGACTTTGGCCTGTCGGTGTTTTCCAACCGAACGATGGACCCGCCGCCCGGACGCCAGGTGACGGTAGTGGTGGAACAGGGAGATTCTTCCGGCGCGGTGGGCGAGATGCTGGAAAGCAAAGGCCTGGTGGAAGGCAAATGGACGTTTGTGGTGAGAGAGAAACTGTCCAAGTATTCCGGGAAGATACAGCCCGGCACCTATACGCTGAACACATCCATGCCGCTATCCGATATGCTGGCCATATTAGCGGGAGATAACTCCGAAGAAGGGGAAGAGGACCAGGAAGAGTGATAGTAGACGAGCGATTGATAACCTATCTGAATTCTCTTGATTCCGGTAATCCGCCCTATCTGGAGCAGCTGGAGCAAACAGCCAGAGAGACCTATGTTCCGGTGATCCGTAAAGAAACCCAGAGCCTGTTAAAGGTGCTGGTCACTTTAAAGCGGCCCGGATCGATCCTGGAGATCGGCACCGCTATCGGTTTTTCCGCTCTGCTGATGAGTGAATATGCACCGGATACATGCCGGATTACCACCATAGAGAATTATGAAAAGAGAATTCCCATTGCCAGGGAAAATATAAAAAAGGCGGGCCGTGAGCAGCAGATCACTTTACTGCCCGGCGACGCACAGCAGATCATGAGGACCCTGAACGGTCCTTATGATTTTGTATTTATGGACGCAGCCAAAGGGCAGTATCTAAATTTTCTGCCGGAAGCAATGCGGCTTCTGGCTCCCGGCGGGCTCCTGGTGTCCGATAATGTACTGCAGGAAGGCAGCATCATCCAGTCCCGCTACGCCATCGAGCGCCGCGACAGAACCATCCATACCCGGATGAGAGAGTACCTGTACCAGCTGACGCACCATCAGGAGCTGGTGAGCGCCATCCTGCCTCTGGGAGACGGAGTGGCGGTCAGCTGCAAAAAGACGCATGGAGGAAAGAATGAAACGACCAGAACTTATTCCGGGGACAAAGAAACGGCCGGAACTACTCATCCCGGCCAGTAGCCCCGAGGTATTAAAAACTGCGGTAATCTTCGGCGCCGACGCCGTCTACATCGGCGGGGAAGCCTACGGCCTGCGGGCAAAAGCCAAAAACTTCAGCATGGAAGACATGAAACAAAGCATTCTGTTTGCCCACAGTCACGGTGTTAAAGTCTACGTCACCGCCAACATCCTGGCCCACAACAAAGACTTGCTCGGAGTGGAAGCATACTTTAGGGAACTAAGAGAAATCAAGCCGGACGCCTTAATCATCGCGGACCCCGGAGTATTCCGGATCGCGCAAAAAATCTGTCCGGAGATCGAAATACACATCAGCACCCAGGCCAACAATACAAATTACGGCACCTACCAATTCTGGTACGATCAGGGGGTCAAACGCGTAGTCTCCGCCCGGGAACTCTCCCTGTCGGAAATCCGGGAAATCCGCACGCACATACCGGAAGAAATGGAAATAGAGACCTTTGTGCACGGAGCCATGTGCATCTCCTATTCCGGCCGTTGTCTGCTCAGCAACTACTTCACCGGCCGCGATGCGAACCAGGGCGCCTGTACCCATCCCTGCCGCTGGAAATACGCGGTGGTGGAAGAGAGCCGTCCCGGTCAGTATCTTCCCGTGTACGAGAACGAAAGAGGTACTTACATCTTCAACTCCAAAGACCTGTGCATGATCGAGCACATCCCGGAACTAATAGAGGCCGGCATCGACAGCTTCAAAATAGAAGGACGCATGAAAACCGCCCTGTACGTAGCCACGGTGGCCAGAACCTACCGGAAAGCCATAGATGACTACCTGACATCCCCGGACCTGTACCGGCAGCACATGCCGTGGTATCTGGACCAGATCTCCAACTGCACCTACCGCCAGTTCACCACCGGCTTTTTCTTCGGCAAACCCGATCAGGAATCCCAGATCTACGACAGCAACACCTACGTCAAGGAATACACCTATCTGGGTATCGTAAACGCCCACGACGAAGCGGGCCGTTCCATCCTGGAGCAGAGAAACAAATTTACGGTGGGAGAAACCATCGAAATCATGAAACCCGGAGGGGAGAACCTCCCTGCCCGTGTCCTGGCCATCTACGATGATACGGGAGTCCCTATGGAAAGCGCTCCCCATCCGAAACAGACTCTTCATGTTGAGTTGTCTGCAAAGACGGACCCTTTTGATATCCTCCGCAGGGAGGAGTAGAGGTTTGCCTCGGTGCTTAGGGTTGGGAGGGGGGCCGGAAGTACAAGGGCGGGAGGAGCACGGTGGCTGCGGCCTGGTTTGCAGGGGCTGTGCCGGGGCACGCGGACGGGGAGCTCTCAGACCTCCGGGCCGCTGCTGGCGCCCGGTCCCTTTGGTGTCTCCCCAGGCGGGCGGAGGGCTTGCGCTGGCTGCAGCTAAGTGAAATCCAAAAGCCGGATTCAGGAACCGAGCCTATTCACCAGGAACGCATGATGCGTTCCCGGTTCAGAGGCTCTTGCCCGTCGGACGTGAAGTCCGCCGTGCATCCTGAATCCGGCTTTTGGATTTCACTAAGCTACAGCACAGCCGCCCTATGCCCGCCTGGGGAGACACCAAAGGAACCGGGCGTCAGCAGCGGCCCGGAGGCCTGAGAACTCCCCGTCCGCGTGCCCCGGCACAGCCCCCGCAAACCAGGCCGCAGCCACCGTGCTCCTCCCGCCCTTGTACTTCCTACTTACAAAGTGTCCTAAGGCGAGAACGTTATAGTACGCAAAAGATCTGCAATATGCCTTTAACGTTGCCTGAAATAATTTAAAACAGCTTGCTGAAGATAAAAATTCTACAGATCATATCATCTTTCCATGACTAAGTCAATATTCATGATACAATGGATAATACAAGTGTTCTACAACAAAAAGAAATAATAATCATTGCGTCCGCCAATATCTATACGTTTCTGATATGCATAAAAGACTTTCAAGAATTTCCTTAATCTCCCATAAATAAACTTAAAATATGGTCTGCTGTTTATCAGATTCCCTACATTCCAACAGACGCAGCCACATCGTAAACGTCAAACGACAACTTACCATTGTTAGTTGATCTTATAGTACCTTTCATTCAAAAGCAACTTAGCATGGAGCAATTCAAAAACTATTTCTGCCATACATAAAATGTTATGTCTACTTGTTTTTTATAGACACTTCCTTTTGCAAGCCCACAGTTATAGTTCTTTATAATTCTGTTCAATGTCATTTCTCACTGCTGTAAGATCTGAGCGTAAGCCATATAATTAAGATTCCAGTTCATCAATCTTAAATTTCGCGGTAGTTTCCATCCATGCATCCGGTTCCATACCCTTCAAGAAAAATACAATTTTATGGAAATCTTTCAATAGATTATAAAGCTAGCCAAGTATAGGATATTTCTTTACAGCCTCTTCATATAGTTACGGCGTGAGGCCGTTTATATTCTAAAATCCACGAACAGAGGAAAGAACCTATTTAATGCTTACGCTTCATCATTTGTTTGTCCCACAACATTATTAAAATGCGTACCACAGCAGAAAATATATAGGTCAAATATACCGTCAGCAATAAATAAGCCGGAACCAGTGTAGGGACTGAGGAGGCGGGGGATGGAGGGATGGATGGCGGGGGATTTCGGGCTGCGGCGGCGGATGTTCCCGGGGGGAAGGCATTGGCCAATCATATTAGATCCACTTACGCAGAAAGAGAAAAAGCCCCCGTTTTCTGTCACACTGTCCGAGCCGTTTTTTGGCGAGTTTGTGACAGAAAATGTAATAAGGGGCTTTTTCTCTTTCGTAGTTAGTGGATCTTATATGATTGGACACAGCCTTCCCCCCGGGAACATCCGCCGCCGCAGCCCGAAATCCCCCGCCATCCATCCCCCCATCCCCCACCTCCTCAGTCCCGGCCCTTAAGTCCCAGCCCAATAGATTGTACAAATAAAACATTTCATTTGGAAAGGCACTAATGGACAGTGGGACACATAAACTGTAATAATTCCGCTATGAGGTGCTTTTGTGTGAAAACATTTCCAAAACCGCTGGGCGCCGAAGAAGAACAATATTATTTGCAAAAGTACCAGCAGGGAGATCCGGAGGCAAAAGATCTGCTCATCGAAAAGAATTTGCGGCTTGTGGCTCACATTGTTAAGAAATATCAGCATCTGGATGATGATCCTGAGGATCTGATCTCCATTGGCACCATAGGGTTGATTAAAGCGGTATCTACCTATGACCAGAGCAAGGGAAGCAGACTGGCTACTTACGCGGCCCGCTGCATTGACAATGAACTTCTCATGTTTCTCCGCTCTAAGAAAAAATCTTCGAAGGAAATTTCCCTGTATGAACCGATTGGGACGGATAAAGAGGGGAATGAACTGAATCTGCTGGATGTAATTGAGCATAATACATTGAGCGTTACGGATAAGGTGAATCTGAAACAGGATATTGAGAAACTTTATGAGGTTCTGGAGAAGACCTTGACTCCTCGGGAAAAGATGGTGATCGAGCTTCGATACGGACTCTATAATCAGAAGGAGAAGACACAACGGGAAATCGCGGAAATGCTGGGAATCAGCCGTTCTTATGTGTCCAGAATTGAAAAGAATGCATTGGCAAAACTCCGTAAACTTCTGGAGTGAGAAGTGCCGGCTTTGGGGCAGACGCCCTGAGGCTGGTATTTGCTTTGCTGATTGTAAGTATTTCTACTAATATTACAGATTTTAATTAGGATCAATAACAATTAAGAGTAGTTGGGTATTGAAGTGACAGGGGTTTTATAGTAAAATGATTCCATCGGACAAGTTCTTTGTCTGTTTTCTGGCGGATCGCCGAGATTTTCCTTTTGTTTTTTAAGAGTTTCAGGCTGAAAGAGAAAAGTGATGTTATGCTTTTCGGGATATCGATGGTATTTTATGGAAAGAGGTGTTGGTTTGTTTAGCAGTGTATTGTCTGCGTGTGTGTGCGGGATCGAGAGTGTTCCGGTACATGTGGAGGCGGATATCAGTGACGGACTTCCGGTCATGAATATGGTGGGGTATCTGGCTTCGGAGGTGAAGGAGGCGCAGGACCGGGTGCGCTCAGCGATGAGAAATACGGGAATCCGCCTGCCGGTGAAGAGGATTACGGTAAACCTTTGGCCGGCGGATATCAGGAAGGCGGGATCGGCGTTTGATCTGCCCATTGCGTCCGCGATTCTGGGGGCATTGGGAATGGTGCCGGCCGACAGGCTGGTGAATGTGCTGATCGCAGGGGAGTTAAGCCTGCATGGGGAGGTGAACCCGGTCAATGGCATTTTAGCTGTTGCCGCCGGAGCCAGGGAATGGAAGTGTGACTGCTGTATCGTTCCGAAACAGAATGCGCGGGAGGCGGCCGCGGTTCCGGGCCTCACCGTGATCGGGGTTCAGACACTTGCGGAAGTGATTGCCTATCTGAATGACGAGACGGCGCTCCAGCCGGAATATGTGAACCCTGAGGAACTCATTACCGAGGGGGAAGCGGAGGGCGGCATGGATTATGCGGATATCATTGGCCAGGAGGCGGTAAAACGGGCGGCCGAGGTGGCGGTGAGCGGCCGACATAACCTGCTCCTGATCGGGCCGCCGGGGACGGGAAAGACGATGATAGCCAAGAGAATCCCCACGATCCTGCCCCGGCTGTCGATGGAGGAAAGCCTGGAGATAACGAAGATATACAGCGTATGCGGACTTCTTCAAAAGGAGGATGGACTGATCCGGAAACGGCCGTTTCGTTCTCCGCATCACACGGTTACGATGAATGCGCTGGCAGGCGGCGGCAGGATTCCCAGGCCCGGCGAGATCAGCCTGGCCCATCTGGGGGTGCTTTTTCTGGACGAGGTCCCTGAGTTTTCTAAACCGGCGCTGGAGATCTTGCGCCAGCCGATGGAAGAACGGGTGATCCATATCGCCAGAAACAGGGGAAACTATACATTTCCGGCGGATTTTATGCTGGCGGCGGCTATGAATCCCTGCCGGTGCGGTTTTTACCCGGATATGGAAAAGTGCAGCTGTAATACCGCAGAGATTAAAAGATATCTGGGGAAAATCAGCGGCCCTCTGCTGGACCGTATGGATATCTGCGCAGAGGTGCCCGGGATGGAATATGAGAGGCTTACAGATAGGAGGAAAGGGGAGAGTTCCGCCGCGATCCGGGAACGGGTTTCCATAGCGCATGAGATCCAGCGCCGAAGATATGAGGGAACCCCTTTCCGCTATAATGCGGAACTGACACCGGCGGCCATCGGGAGGTACTGCACGTTGGGAAAAAAGGAGGAAGCGTTTCTTGCGGCAGTATTTGAAAAACTGGATATGAGTATGCGCGGCTGCCACCGGGTGCTTCGGGTGGCGAGAACCATCGCGGATCTGGACGGCAGCAATAGGATCCTGACGAAACACTTGAGCGAGGCGGTCATGTACCGGATGGGGGACCGGAAATTTTGGCATTAGAGGGGGTATGAATATGGAAAGAACGGAATATGTTGCTTATGGAGAACCGGCCTATCCGGAGAAGCTGAAGAAGATTCATGCCCGTCCGCCGGGACTTTATGTCAGGGGAAAACTTCCGGATCCGGAAGCGCCGGCGGTGGCTATCGTGGGGGCGCGCATGTGCAGCGCCTATGGGAGGAGTAAAGCGCGGGAATTCGGCAGAGTGCTGGCGGCCAACGGAGTGCAGATTATCAGCGGGTTGGCGAGGGGGATCGACGGATGCGCCCAGGAGGGGGCGCTGGAGGCGAAGGGACGGACCTTTGCGGTGCTGGGCTGCGGGGTGGATATCTGCTATCCCAGAGAAAATTACAGGCTGTATGAACAGCTGATAAGGGAAGGCGGAGTGATTTCCGAGTATCCCGATGGCGAACAGCCGGTCAACTGGCATTTTCCGGCCAGAAACCGGATCATCAGCGGGCTGGCGGATCTGGTGCTGGTAATAGAGGCCAAAGAAAAGAGCGGATCCTTAATCACCGCGGATCTGGCGTTAGAGCAGGGAAAAGACGTATTCGCGCTGCCGGGCCGGGTGACGGACCCGCTCAGCATGGGGTGCAACCGGCTGATCGCCCAGGGCGCGGGCATTGCTCTGCGGCCGGAAGAATTGCTGGAAGGACTTGGAATTCCATTTGGTAAATCTGACGGGAAATCGAAAAAAATGAAGATACCACTTGAAAAAAACGAAGTTTCGGTGTATGCTTGTTTGGATTTAGTCCCAAAAAGTGTAGATGAAATTATGGCGGTAACCGCCTTGCCTATACAGGAAGTATTTCAAATATTATTGTCCCTTCAGTTAAAGGAATGCATAGAAGAAGCGGCAAAGGGGAAATTTGTCAGAAGGGACTTTCCGGTATAAACCGGTGGTTTTAAGTTAAGAAGATTTTCGGAGGGTATTCAATGGCTAAGTATTTAGTAATCGTGGAATCACCGGCAAAGGTGAAAACTATTAAAAAATTCCTCGGTTCCAATTATGATGTGGCGGCGTCGGGGGGTCATGTAAGGGATCTGCCCAAGAGTCAGCTGGGAATCGATATTGAACATGACTATGAACCAAAGTACATTACCATAAGGGGAAAAGGGGAACTGCTGGCTGATCTGCGAAAGAAAGTAAAGAAAGCGGATAAGATTTTCCTGGCAACTGACCCTGACCGGGAGGGAGAGGCGATCTCCTGGCATCTTTCCAAGGCTCTTAAGCTGGAAGATAACAGAATGGCCAGAATCAGTTTTAATGAAATTACCAAAAATGCAGTGAAAGCTTCCTTGAAAGAGCCCAGGGAAATTGACATGAATCTGGTAAATGCGCAGCAGACCAGAAGAATTCTGGACCGTATGGTTGGTTACCGGATCAGCCCCCTTTTGTGGGCTAAGGTAAAGAGGGGCTTGAGCGCAGGGCGCGTGCAGTCGGTGGCGCTTCGCATCATTGCCGACCGGGAGGAAGAAATCGACGCATTTATTCCGGAAGAGTACTGGACACTGGACGCAAAGTTCGGTATTCCCGGGGAGAAAAAGGTGCTGGTCGCCAAATTCTACGGGGATAAAGACGGCAAGCGCACGATCCGCAATGAAGAGGAGCTGAACCAGATCCTGAAGGATCTTAAGGGAGCCGAATATAAGGTGGCTGATGTGAAGACCGGCGAGCGGATCAAGAAACCGCCGCTTCCCTTTACCACCAGCACCCTGCAGCAGGAGGCTTCCAAGCTTTTGAATTTCTCCACCCAGAAAACCATGCGCCTGGCACAGCAGCTGTATGAAGGAATCGAAATTGCCGGCAATGGTACGGTGGGTGTGATTTCCTACCTGCGTACGGATTCCACGAGAATCTCCGATGAGGCGGATGCCAATGCGAGAGCCTATGTGGAAGAGGTATACGGAAAAGAATATGTGACCACCGCGCAGGCGTCTTCCGGTAAAGGCAAAAAAATACAGGATGCCCACGAGGCGATTCGTCCCACCGATATCACAAGGCTTCCCGCTATGTTAAAGGAATCCTTGTCACGGGATCAGTTCCGTCTGTATCAGTTGATCTGGAAACGATTTACAGCCAGCCGGATGAGCCCGGCCAGATATGAGACGACCTCAATTAAAATAGACGCGCGGGATTATCGTTTTACGGTAGCTGCTTCCCGGTTGGTGTTTGACGGTTTTATGTCGGTCTATGAAATAGATGATGAGGAAAAGCAGCAGAACAATGTGCTGGCCAGACAGATTACCACGGATACGCAGATTCATCTGAATGAGTTCGACCAGAAACAGCATTTTACACAGCCGCCGGCCCATTATACGGAGGCCACACTGGTCAAGACGCTGGAGGAACTGGGAATCGGCCGTCCCAGCACCTATGCTCCCACCATTACCACAATCATCGCAAGACGTTATGTGGCGAAGGAAAATAAAAATCTCTATCTGACAGAGTTGGGGGACGTGGTCAATTCCATCATGAAGCAGAGCTTCCCCAGCATCGTGGATGTGAATTTTACCGCGAACATGGAGCGATTGTTAGACTGCGTGGAAGAAGGCACGGTCAATTGGAAAACTGTGGTCAGCAATTTCTATCCGGATCTGCGGGATGCCGTGGAAAAGGCGGAAAAAGAGCTGGAGCAGGTGAAGATCGAAGACGAAGTCACCGATGTAATCTGCGAGGAGTGCGGCAGGAACATGGTGATCAAGTACGGCCCTCACGGAAGATTCCTGGCCTGCCCGGGATTCCCCGACTGCCGCAATACGAAGCCGTATCTGGAAAAGGTGGGCGTCAAGTGCCCGAAATGCGGAAAAGAAGTCGTGCTTCGCAAGACGAAAAAAGGACGCCGTTATTACGGCTGCGAGGATAACCCGGAATGTGATTTTATGTCCTGGCAGAAGCCGTCCCAGGAGAAATGCCCGGATTGCGGAGGGTACATGGTGGAGAAGGGAAGTAAACTGGTCTGCGCCAACGAACACTGCGGTTATGTCAAGGTAATCAGCAAAGAAAAAACTTCTTAAAAGATGTGCGATAATTCGGTTGATTTTCAGACAATTCCATGTTAGAATTGTGGTTGTTTAGGAGGTCGCCATGAGTATTCAACTATTAGACAAAACCAGAAAGATTAATAAGCTGCTTCATAATAACAGCCACAGTAAGGTGGTCTTTAACGATATCTGCGCGGTGCTGGCGGATATTCTGGATTCCAACATACTGGTGGTCAGTAAAAAGGGAAAGGTTCTGGGATCTTCCAAGTGTCTGGATGTGGAGGAGATTACGGAATTGATATCGGACCGGGTGGGTCAGTTTATTGACCGGACTCTGAACGAACGATGGCTGTCCATACTTTCCACAAAAGAAAATGTAAATCTTCAGACATTGGGCTTTGACTCGGAAGATGTGCTCAATTATGAGGCAATTATTACGCCCATCGATATTTCGGGGGAGCGTTTGGGTACTCTGTTTGTATATAAAAAGGATGTCCGGTTTGATATCGGCGATATTATCCTGTGCGAATATGGGGCAACCGTTGTGGGCCTGGAGATGATGCGGGCGGAAAAGGAAGAGGCGGAGACCAGAAAACGGCAGATCCAGGTGGTGAAGGCTGCCATTAACAGCCTGTCGTTCTCAGAACTGGAAGCGATCATCTGCATCTTCGACGAACTGGGCGGCCCGGAAGGAATCCTGATCGCCAGCAAGGTCGCGGATAATGTGGGGATCACCCGTTCCGTAATTGTCAACGCACTGCGCAAGTTTGAAAGCGCCGGTGTAATAGAATCCCGTTCATCCGGTATGAAAGGAACTTATATCAAAGTAATCAATGACTATATTTTCGAAGAACTGGATGATATCAAGGAACGAAAAAGGATGTCCATGGAGCTGAATATAAAAAGTACGGATTATTAGTCAAAACGAAATAAACCTGCCCGGCGGTTACTGCCGGGTGACAAAGATACTGCCTGGAAAGAGAGGCAGTATTTTTATTCCATACGAGGTAAGTGTGCCTATGGAATAAAAATGCCATCCGGGAAGAACGCTTAGTTCGAAAAACCTCGCTGACTATTTTTTATGCATCGCACGTAAGTGCCTAAAATACAGGCACTAAGTGCTCATAGCTATAAAAAAAGTATAAAATCGTATAAAAAGGATAAAATTAAGAAAATGATAAAAAATGTAAGAATAATCTAGAAAAGACGAGAATATATTGAGAAAATCGCCAATAAGTAAAGTTGCACGAAAGACGAGAATTATCTAATATATGACTATCGGTTAGCACTCGAATTGAGTGAGTGCTAATAATACGCAAAGCAGAATTTATTAAGGAGGAATTATCATGAAATTAGTACCGTTGGGAGACAGAGTCGTTATTAAACAGTTAGAAGCGGAAGAGACTACAAAATCCGGTATCGTATTACCCGGCCAGAACAAAGAAAAACCTCAGCAGGCGGAAGTAATCGCAGTAGGACCCGGTGGAATGGTCGATGGGAAAGAAGTCAAGATGGAAGTAAAAGCCGGCGATAAGATTATATATTCCAAATATGCCGGAACAGAAGTTAAAATCGATGAAGACGAATACATCATCGTAAAACAGTCCGATATCTTAGCAATCATCGAATAATTATAGAAAGAGTAGGAGGCTATTATCATGGCAAAAGAGATTAAGTACGGAGCAGAAGCAAGAGCTGCATTGGAAACAGGTGTGAATAAACTGGCAGATACCGTCAGAGTAACGTTAGGGCCCAAAGGAAGAAACGTGGTACTGGATAAATCCTTCGGCGCACCCCTGATCACCAACGATGGTGTTACCATCGCAAAAGAAATCGAGCTGGAAGACGCATTTGAGAACATGGGCGCTCAGCTGGTGAAAGAAGTAGCAACCAAGACCAACGACGTAGCCGGCGACGGAACGACCACCGCTACGGTTCTGGCGCAGTCCATGATCCATGAAGGAATGAAGAACCTGGCAGCCGGCGCAAACCCCATCGAGCTTCGTAAAGGTATGAAGAAAGCTACCGATACCGCTGTAAACGCGATTCATGACATGAGCAGAAAGATCTCCGGAAAAGACCAGATCGCAAGAGTAGCCGCGATCTCTGCCGGTGATGATACCGTAGGCGATATGGTGGCGGACGCTATGGAAAAGGTATCCAATGACGGCGTTATCACCATTGAAGAATCCAAGACCATGCTGACAGAACTGGATCTGGTAGAAGGTATGCAGTTTGACAGAGGTTATATCTCCGCATATATGGCCACCGATATGGATAAAATGGTAGCTACCCTGGATGAACCCTACATTCTGATCACAGACAAAAAGATCAGCAATATTCAGGAAATCCTTCCTCTGTTAGAGCAGGTAGTACAGTCCAGCGCGAAACTTCTGATCATCGCGGAAGATGTGGAAGGCGAAGCACTGACCACTCTGATTGTAAATAAATTAAGAGGAACCTTCAATGTAGTAGCGGTGAAAGCTCCGGGCTACGGCGACAGAAGAAAAGCGATGCTGGAAGATATCGCTATCCTGACCGGCGGACAGGTAATTTCCGATGAACTGGGCCTGGATCTGAAAGAAACCACTATGGCTCAGTTAGGACGCGCGAAATCCGTTAAAGTGGAAAAAGAGAACACCATCATTGTTGACGGTTACGGCGAAAAGAGCGCGATCGACGCCAGAATCAGCCAGATCAAAGCGCAGATCGAAGAAACCACCTCTGATTTTGACAGAGAAAAATTACAGGAAAGACTTGCAAAATTATCCGGCGGTGTTGCAGTTATCCGCGTAGGCGCTGCTACCGAGACGGAGATGAAAGAAAGCAAGCTTCGTATGGAAGACGCTCTGAACGCTACCAGAGCTGCTGTAGAAGAAGGTATCATCGCAGGCGGCGGTTCCGCTTATATCCATGCGGCCAAAGAAGTTGAAAAACTGGCTGAAACCATGGAAGGCGATGTTAAGACAGGCGCTAACATCATCCTGAAAGCTCTCGAAGCTCCTCTGTACTACATTGCAGAAAATGCAGGACTGGAAGGCTCCGTCATTGTAAACAAAGTAAAAGAAGCAAGCGTAGGCCATGGCTTTGACGCTTACAAAGAGCAGTATGTAGATATGGTAGAAGCAGGCATCCTGGATCCCTCCAAGGTAACCAGAAGCGCTCTGCAGAACGCCACCAGCGTAGCGGCTACCTTCCTGACCACGGAATCCGTAGTTGCCAACATCAAAGAAGATGCGCCGGTTCCTCCGGCCGGAGGCGGCATGGGAATGATGTAATCCCTTTATCAAAAGGGGCCCTGGAAAGGGGCCCCTTTTCTATGCGGCAGGGAAATGGAAACAAAAATCAGAAATTTAAAAAAACACTTTAAAAGTCGGCAGGATTTGTTATAATGTACATAATATGTTATATTTTGGAGGTTAATGGATGAGCGACTTGTATTTTGAACATATTGTCAAAAGAAAGACCCCAACGATGTTGGTAGTGGCAAAAGGAGTTATGCTGGGCATTACCGTAGCGGCATTTGTTATGGGCGTGCTGGCTGCGCCAATCTTGTTGATTGCGGGTGTGGTTCTTGGTATTGTAGATTATTTTGTATTTCCCCGCTGGGATGTGGAGTTTGAATACTTGTTTGTAAATGGCGAGATGGACGTGGACAAGATCATGTCCAAAAGCAAGAGAAAGAAAATGGGCAGTTTTGAACTTTCCAGAACGGAGCTGGTAGCGCCGTATAATTCCCATGATTTCGATTCTTACCGCAATAAGCAGATGAAGACCCTGGATTTTTCCAGCGGTATTCCGGATCATAAAATTTACGGAATGATCGTTGAGGGGGATCAGGAGCTTCTGAAGATTCTGTTCGAGCCCAATGAGAAGATCCTTCAGGCCATGAAGAGCATGGCGCCCAGAAAAGTCATAATCTAATAGAGTTTCCCCTTTTCGAATGGGTCCGTCTGTTACGGATATATCGGGAAGGCGGAAACTTTTTTTAGTGGGACGGTTACTTCTTTCAAAGCTTTAGTCCGAGGTCTTTCCCTGCGTTTCAGCCCGGAACATAACCCGGAAAATGCAGTTGACAGACCCGGGGTTTTTTGCTAGACTAAGGAACAATCAATTAAGTATAAAATTGCCATATAGAAGAAAGAGAGGAAATGAAATGGGTAAAATCATTGGAGAGGGAATAACATTTGACGATGTGCTGCTGGTTCCGGCATATTCACAGGTGATTCCCAACCAGGTGGATTTGACGACAAATTTAACAAAATCCATACAGCTGAACATTCCGATTATGAGTGCGGGGATGGATACGGTGACCGAACACCGGATGGCCATAGCGATGGCGAGACAGGGAGGTATCGGTATTATCCATAAGAACATGAGTATCCAGGATCAGGCTGAAGAAGTGGACAAGGTTAAGAGGTCTGAGAATGGGGTCATAACAGATCCCTTTTATTTATCCCCGGAACATACACTGGAAGATGCCAATGATTTGATGTCGAAGTTCAGAATATCCGGCGTGCCGATCACAGAGGGCAAGAAACTGGTCGGAATTATCACCAACCGGGATTTAAAATTCGAAACCGATTTCTCGAAAAAGATCAAGGAATCCATGACCTCCGAGGGTCTGATTACCGCCAGAGAAGGGATTACCCTAGATGAAGCGAAGAAGATCCTTGCTAAGGCCAGAAAAGAAAAGCTGCCGATTGTTGACGAGAATTTTAACCTGAAGGGTTTAATTACCATTAAAGATATCGAAAAACAAATTAAATATCCGCTGTCCGCGAAGGATTCCCAGGGACGGCTGCTGTGCGGAGCGGCCGTTGGTATTACCGCCAACGTGCTGGAGAGAATCGACGCGCTGGTAGAGTCCAAGGTGGACGTGGTGGTCTGCGACTCCGCCCATGGGCATTCCGAGAATGTGCTGCGCTCCGTACGGATGATCAAGGAAAAATATCCGGATCTGCAGGTGATCGCGGGAAATGTGGCCACGGGGGATGCGACCAGAGCTCTGATCGAGGCCGGTGTGGACGCGGTTAAAGTGGGAATCGGCCCCGGCTCCATCTGCACAACGCGTGTGGTAGCGGGGATCGGTGTACCGCAGATCACGGCTGTGATGGATTGCTACCAGGTGGCTAAGGAATACGGTATCCCGATTATCGCCGACGGCGGTATCAAATATTCCGGAGATCTGACGAAAGCGATCGCCGCAGGGGGAAGCGTATGTATGCTGGGCGGCATGCTGGCAGGCTGTGACGAGAGCCCCGGAACCTTTGAATTATACCAGGGTAGAAAATATAAAGTGTATCGCGGAATGGGTTCCATTGCGGCCATGGAAAAGGGCAGCAAGGACCGCTACTTCCAGGAAGACGCCAAGAAACTGGTTCCGGAAGGAGTGGAAGGCCGTGTCGCTTACAAGGGCACAGTGGAAGACACCATCTTCCAGCTGGTCGGTGGCTTGAGATCCGGTATGGGCTATTGCGGAGCCGGCAATATCGAGACGCTGAAAGAATCCGGCAAATTCGTCAAAATTTCCGCCGCGTCCCTGAAGGAGAGCCATCCTCATGATATTCATGTGACCAAAGAGGCTCCGAACTACAGTATAGACGAGTAAACAAAAGCCGTAATAAAAAGAAATTTGAACTTTTTCCATTATATATAGAAGAAACGGTAAATAAGGCAAGACCTGCGGTCTGTAAAGTACAGAGAATCTCTGACTTCGGCTGCAGGTCTTTTTGTCGAATTCAGAAAAAATTAAGGAAATAGACATATTTTACACAATGAATTTTACCGGTTGATCCGCTATAATAGTTAATAGTAACGCGCTCATAGCTTATAAGGGGGTACCGCTATGCTGCCGGAAAAAGAATTTTATAAAAAGCAGACGAGGGTGATGCTCTATGAAAACGCCCGGACAGCGAAAAAACGAAAGAAACGAAAAGAAATGCTGCTGCATGGGCTGTCGGCCGTAGCAGCATTGGCAGTTGTGGTGACAATCATTGTATTGGTCACAAAATGGCTGACGCCGGCGGAAGAAGCGCCTGTGGCAGATAGCCGGTCGGAAGTTAAACAGACGAAGGTCGTGACAAGGCGGCCGGATCTGGACGTACAGCTGCTCACTCCGAACCCTTATTCCAGACCGCAGACCCCTACCGATCCGATTACCGGTATTGTAATCCACTATACCGCGAATCCGGGTACTACGGCACAGAATAACAGGAACTATTTTGAAGGGCTGAAGGATTCCGGGGAAACGAGTGTCAGCAGCAATTTTGTGATTGGAATGGAGGGGGAGATTATCCAGTGTGTACCCACTTCGGAGATCGCCTATGCATCCAATGACAGGAATCATGACACGGTATCGATCGAGTGCTGCCACCCGAACGAGGACGGGAAATTCACAGAGGCCACCTATCATTCTCTGGTTGAGCTTACCGCCTTTCTGATGGGGAAATTTGAATTGGGCATCAAAGATGTGATCCGGCACTATGACGTGACGGGAAAGGACTGCCCGAAGTACTTTGTAGAAGATGAGGATGCCTGGAAAAATTTTAAAAAAGATGTGGTGTCTTATATAGAAGAAAATGGAGTTGTTCCAACAGCTGTGCCTGCACAATAAGGCGATGGCAAAATAAAAACCTTCCGTCGCCGGCAATCCGGGACGAAAGGTTTTTTGCGCTTATAGAAGATAACTTAATCCAGATTTAGTTTCTTTGAAATCATATAGTTGGAAATCAGATAGAAAACGATGCTAAAAGCAAGGGTCTCTACGATACTCAACGTCATAAGGTTGCGATAGTATTCAAAGGTCAAAGTCTGCACCGGAAATCCCCTTAGAGACGACAGACCGAAAAACAGCATGGAGATGACGCTTAAAATCTGGCTTATTACGTAGATGACCAGATAGGCAAGAAAAGAACCTAAAACTTTGTGCTTGTTCATCAGCTGTCCGATGCAGATGGAGACATAAAAGGATAGGAATATATAAATATTGGCGATTAACATATACAGACACAAAAACAATATGGAAACCATTGTGTTGCCGCCGCCCAAAAATATGATGGAAAACATCTCCTTTAATTCGGCCCAGTTAGCGGCAGATATTTGATTGAGCCACGGCTGGTTCACCAGCAGGATAAAGATAGAAAAAATGATAAAAACACAGTCCAGTATACTCCATAACACGGCCACGATCAATTTTGAATTCAGATGCTGGGAAGCCTTGACCGGAAGGGTATGCATTAAATATCCCTCACTGGTAAAGAGATTCTTGTAAAAGCGCATCACCAGAACCACAAGCGTGATAATGCCGATGGCGATGATACCAAATATATATAGCATCAACATCAGGCTTACGATAAGCGGAGCATTCTGAGGAAGATTCAACGCCATCGACAGCCTTCCGAGAACGGTGACCACGAGAAGCGCCAGATGCAGGGGAAACAGGATTTTGGATACGCTGATCAAGTCATATTTGATTAATTTTCCTAACATTTGAATACCTCCCGGAACAGGGTGTCCACTGATTTTCCCTGTTTGAATCTTATATCATCCACCTCAGTGGTTAACCGGATCTTACCATTTTGAATAAATACCACATCGTCCAGTATATTTTCAATATCCGAGATCAGGTGGGTGGAGATGAGGATCGTGGAATCGGTGCGGTAGTTTTGAATAATCGTCTGTAAAATATAATCCCTGGCCGCCGGGTCCACGCCGCCGATGGGTTCGTCCAGACAATACAGATCTGCGTCCCGGCTCATTACCAGGATCAGCTGTACTTTTTCTTTAGTCCCCTTGGACATGGTCTTTAATTTATCGTGTGTGTCGATATCCAGATGATGAAGCATCTCCTTGGCGCGGCTTCTGTCGAAATCTTTGTAGAAATCCCCGAAGAAATCAATGATTTCACAAACCCGCATCCAGTCGTTCAGATAAGTACGTTCCGGCAGATAAGATACCATTTTTTTGGTCTCTATCCCTGGCGCCTTTCCGTCGATCAGTATTTCACCGGAAGTGGGGGATAAAAGACCGTTGATCAGTTTGATCAGCGTGGTTTTTCCGCTTCCATTGGGGCCCAGAAGTCCGACGATTCGTCCCCGCTCTATATTCAGATCGATTTCGGAGAGAGCGGCCTTGTATTCATAGACCTTAGTCAGTCCGTGGCATTCGATAATATTGCTCATATTTACCTCCTGTGGCGCACTAGCTGCGTCGTCTTCACTTTTTTTCCTCTCCCAGTACCTGCTGGATGAATTGGAATGTCTCTTCCTTCTTAAATCCCAGATTATTCATTTTTTCCAGAAATAAGGAGATCTGCTCCTTGGCCAGTTCTTGTTTCATATTTTGTATCATTTCCCGGTCCTCCGTTATAAATCTGCCGCTGGTGCGCTGGGAATAGAGTAAACCGTCACGTTCCAGTTCAGATAAGGCTTTTTGCATGGTATTGGGATTCACAGAGGCCTGCGCGGCCAGTTCTCGGACAGAAGGGAGCTTGTCGCCTGCGTGGTAAATGCCGGAGACAATGTCCGTTTGTATCTTTTCTATGATTTGGGCATATATAGGACGGTCAGAATTCAGCATCCATGTCATTCTTACACCTCCTTGTGCGTGTGGATTAACTGTATTATTAACTTAATACAATAGTACATTTGAAATGAAATTTTGTCAATAGGGTTTTTGCAAATTACTGGATATGTTTGGCAAACATGTGAAAGGCAGAGAGGAAGTAAATGAAAAAATCGTCAGAATGGGGATTGTGGAAGCCAAAAGAACATATTATAATGAGAAAGAAATAGGAAGAGAAAGGAGGAAGCCAGATGATTAAGGATGATTACATTCCATTTACCATCGGAAGACAGAAGCACATTGCGCTGATCGCTCATGACAGCAAGAAAGCGGAGCTGGTAGAGTGGGTGGAAGAGAATAAGGAAATCCTGAAGAACCATTTTCTGTGCGGCACGGGTACTACGGCCAGATTGATTTCAGAGAAGACGGACCTTCCGGTCAAGGGCTATAACAGCGGGCCGCTGGGCGGCGATCAGCAGATCGGTTCCAGAATTGTAGAAGGAAGCATTGACTTTGTGGTATTTTTCTGGGATCCATTGGAGGCGCAGCCTCATGATCCGGATGTGAAGGCGCTGTTGCGTATCGCAGTGGTTTATGACATTCCCATAGCCAATAATCGGGCTACGGCGGATTTCATGCTGACATCTAAGTATATGAACACAGAATACGACCGTATGGTGATCAATTATAATAAAACCATTCAGGACCGTATGAATCAGTTCAAAAAATAAGAGGACTCTGTAAGCAGAAGCTTTCAGAGTTCTCTTATTTTTGCGGTTTCTAGGATCGGGGCTGCCGTAAGATCTTCTCCAGTACCTCTGAATCAAAGGCGCCGGTGCGCAGCATCTCGATTTCATATTTGTAGGGAGGAAATACGGTCTTTTTATCCTCCGGAAGGGGAACCCAGGGCGTTTCCAGGATTTTGGGAATATCCGGAAAATCAGGATGATGGACGATACGATGTAACGCATCGAAACCAATCGTGCCGAACCCGAGATTCTCATGCCGGTCCTTGGCCGCTCCGGCCATATTTTTACTGTCGTTGATATGAAAGACAGCGATCTGGTCTTTTCCCAATATTTTATCAAACTGTCCGATCACACCGTCAAAATCATGAATAATGTCATAACCGGCGTCATTGGTGTGGCAGGTGTCGAAGCAGACTCTTAACTTATCGTTATATTTTACCCCGTCATAGATCCGGGCCAATTCCTCAAAGGTTTTTCCGATCTCGGAACCCTTTCCGGCCATTGTCTCCAAGGCGACCATACATTTGGTATCAGCGCTTAACACTTCGTTCAGACCCTTCACGATCTGATCGATACCGGCTTTTACGCCTGCGCCTACATGAGCGCCGGGATGCAGTACCAGAATCCGGCTTCCCATGGCCTCGCTGCGGCGCAGCTCCTCGGCCAGAAAATCCACTGCCAGCTCGAAGGTTTCCGGCTTTACGGAATTTCCAAGATTAATTATATAGGGGGCGTGGATCACGATATCATGGATTCCGTGTTCCCTCATATAATCCCAGCCGGCCTCGATATTCAATTCCCCGACTGGTTTACGTCTGGTATTCTGCGGTGCGCCTGTATATACCATAAACGTATCCGCTCCGTAGGAAACGGCCTCTCTGGCGGAATTTAACAGCATATCCTTGCCGCTCATACTAACATGGGAACCTATTTTTAACATTCGTTTGCCTCCATACGTACATTTTCCTAACTTACACTCAGTCTTTTTTGATAAATTTTGATTTGGGCTGTTTGCAGATCGGACAGACATAGGAATCCGGGAGTTCTTCAAAGGGAACCTCGCCGTCATATACATATCCGCATACACTGCACACATAGCTTACTTTTGCCGCGGTCTCTTGTTCCTCGGGAATATAAGTGGGCGCATTCTTCGGACTCTTGCCCTTCACCACTTTATGATAATAGGAATAGGTCATAGCCGGTACGTTCAAAAGCAGATCCCCATCCATAATCTCGGCCAAAAACACCGTATGGGTGCTGGTTTCCATCGTATCGATGATCCGGCAGGTCAGATAACCGCAGGCATCCGAGACGACAGGAAGACCATCTTTCATCACATGATCCACGGCGGCAAACTTATCCGTATTTTTCCCGGACTGAAAACCGAAGGTGCCGATAAGGCCGGGATCGGATTCTTCGGAAAGGATCGACACAGCAAAAGTACCGTTCCGTTTCATACAAGAGTTGGTATAATTATCATGGTTTATACTCACCGCTAGGGTAGCGGGAGAAGCGGTGATCTGCATAATACTGTTTGCGACACAGCCGGTAGGCCGTTCTCCATCCAGGGTAGAGACGATATAAACCCCGTAAGACAGGTTGTGAAATACATTAACGTTCATAATACTTCCTCCTTAATTTTCAATAATAGTAACCATTACTGAAATTATAGCATAAACTGGAAAAATAGCAAGAAGTTTTGAAAGTATTTCATACAAATTTTATTATACGGGATTTCCGCCGGTTTATGCTTTAATATTTCGCAAGCGTAGCTCTTTTTCACAGCCGTATCGTGAGAAATTCCAGAACCTGGTTGAAAAAAAAGGTCATTCATATTATAATCGTGAAAGATGTGGTAAACAGGCCAAAGGGCCGTAAAAAACAAGAATTTCAGGAGGAACCTATGAAAAAAATCTTAGATCTGATTACAGAAGAACTTTCCGGAGCATTTGCCGCCAGCGGATACGATGCTTCCTACGGGAGAGTGAATCTGTCTAATCGCCCGGATTTGTGTGAATATCAGTGCAACGGCGCCATGGCCGCCGCGAAAGCGTATAAAAAGGCTCCGATCCAGATCGCGGAGGATGTGGTGGGACATTTAAAGGACAGCGCTACTTTTTCCATGGTCGAAGCGGTAAAGCCCGGATTTATAAATATGAAGCTGAACTGTGAATTTCTGATCTGCTACCTGAATCAGATGAGCGCAGAGAAAGACTTAGGTTTTGAGAAAACCGCCCATCCCAAGACGATCGTGCTGGACTACGGCGGCCCCAATGTGGCCAAGCCTCTTCATGTTGGGCATCTGCGTTCCGCGATCATAGGGGAGAGCATCAAGAGAATCGGCCGTTTCGTGGGCCACAATATGATCGGGGACGTCCACCTGGGCGACTGGGGCCTCCAGATGGGACTGATTATCACCGAACTGAAGAAACGCAGGCCCGAGCTGGTCTACTTCGATCCCTCTTATACAGGAGAGTATCCGGCAGAGCCGCCCTTTACGATTCACGAGCTGGAAGAGATCTATCCGGCCGCCAGCGCCCGTTCAAAAGAAGACGCGGCCTATAAGGAAGAGGCCATGGAGGCTACCTATCAGCTGCAGCACGGCAATCAGGGCTATATCGCTTTATGGAACCATATCCTGAATGTATCCGTATCGGACCTGAAGAAAAATTATGAAAAATTAAATGTAACCTTTGATCTCTGGAAAAAGGAATCGGACGCCCAGCCCTACATCCCGGACATGGTACAATACATGAAAGACAACGGTTACGCCCACATAAGCGACGGCGCTCTGGTGGTGGACGTAAAAGAGGACGGTGATACCAGGGAAATCCCTCCCTGTATGATCTTAAAATCCGACGGCGCTTCTCTATATAATACCACGGATCTGGCCACCATTGTGGAGCGGATGAAGCTGTTTCATCCCGATGAAATCTTATATATAGTAGATAAACGCCAGGATCTTTATTTCACTCAGGTATTCCGCTGCGCGAAAAAGACAAAGCTGGTGGAGGAGGATACAAAGCTTACGTTCCTGGGCTTCGGTACCATGAACGGCAGGGACGGCAAGCCCTTTAAAACCAGAGAGGGCGGCGTGATGCGTCTGGAGGACCTGATCGGTGATATCAACAACCAGATGTTTAAAAAGATTAGCGAGAACAGAAACACGGCCGAAGATATCGATGCCAGGGAGACGGCCCGAATCATCGGACTCTCCGCCATCAAGTACGGGGATCTGTCCAATCAGGCTTCCAAGGATTATGTCTTTGATGTGGAGCGCTTTACCTCGTTCGAAGGCGACACCGGCCCATATATTTTATACACCATCGTGCGGATCAAATCCATTCTGAAAAAATACGCGGCGCAGGGCGGAACCCTGGAAAACCTCACAATCAAAGAGCCGTCAAACGAGAGTGAAAAAAACCTGATGCTGTCCCTGACCGGGTTCATCCATGCAATCGAGACAGCCTACGCGGAGCACGCGCCCCACAAAATCTGCGCTTATATCTACGAACTGGCCAATGCTTTTAACTCCTTCTACCATGAGACCAAGATCCTGGGAGAAGAAGACCAGGCCAAAAAAGAAGGAATGCTGGCGCTGTTGCTCCTGACCAGGAACGTACTGGAAACCTGCATAAACCTGCTGGGCTTCGAAGCCCCGGAACGCATGTAGACAGCTTTAACAGGGAAGGAAAGGAAGCCTCAAAATGATACCGAAAAGCAGGAAAGAACTGGCTGACCTGGTGACGGAAACCACACTGGATGTCTACGAGGATCTGACGCCCCAGTTAATAGAACGGCTGGAACAGATAAAGCACAGCCAGGACCTGAGCGAATCACAGAAAAACGACGAGGTCATGCTGGACATGATGGGATTTGTAAAATCCTGTACCAATGAAATCATCATCGATGTCCTGGCCCGGATATTCGGCCTGGAATAAAGTATCGAATTTAATGTCTAGGAAAAGAAGAAGGACGCCGGCGGGAACAAAAGCAAAATCCCGCCTGCGTCCTTCTTTGATCATCGTTTTACGTATGAGGCAGCTCAACGCACAAACAAATCATTGACCGGACATTTGTTTCACATACTGCAAAGCCTTCGTAACCGGCGGAATCGACATAAGCACAACCGTCAGAAGCGCCTCCGCTCCCATATACGAAGCATTATACAAAACAGAATACACAACCGGGTGCATCGTTTCGGGAGCATAAGAAGCAAAGAAAATGATACCGGACAGCGCCGAGCATACGAACCGTCCAAAGACTCCCACCAGATACCCAAAGACCAGGCCATGCTTTTTATTACTGAACAAACCGGAGAACCCCAAAGCCCCAAAAGCCAGAACATAATCCAGCAGAAGCTGCGGAAGCGTCATTATATAAGGATCGATCAGCATCTGCAGCAGCCCATAAGCCACACCGGTCATCAAACCAACCTTCAAACCATACCAATACCCGATCAGGCAGATAAACATCATACTGAACAGGGTAACCGATCCGCCCATAGGCATATCGAACAGCTTCAGTATCGAAGTCACCGTACCCAAAGCAATCGCCAGCGCGGAAAAAACAAGCTGCTTAGTCTTAATCGCATGCCGCTGCTTTTTCGACTTACCGATCAGTCCAATAGCCGCCACCAGAATGAGCAAAACAACGAACAAAGCCACATATCCGGCGGTAGTCAGTTCGTAGATCATGGTACCATATCCATCATCCACACGATTAGCAAAAAAACTCATAAAAAAACCTCCTTCGTGAAAAAACGTACAGGAGGAGTCCACTTTGGTGCTTCCCTACGCCGGTATTAACCGGATCAGGTAATGAGGGTTCATGCATAAAATGCATAGTCTCAGCCAAATGCTCCCCTAGCCGCATATTACTATCTACGGCACCATTATAGAGAGTCCTTCAAACTTTGTCAATAATGAGATGCTGGTGCGGGCTGCCGGGAACGGAGGGGCCGGCGGGAACATGAACCGGCGGGGAGAAAATCCGGGGCGGCGGCCTGTCATGGATGCGGGGGAAAACTTCGGGACAGGCTAAGAGCTATGCCCGGGGCCGGAAAAGAATCCCTTATTACATTTTTCTCCGCCAACTCGCTTCGCTCAGACAGGCTCCGAAAAACGGGGATTCTTTCCCGGCCCCGCGCATAGCTCTAAGCCTGTCCCTCAATGTTTTCCCCCGCATCCATGACAGGCCGCCGCCCCGGATTTTCTCCCCGCCGGTTCATGTTCCCGCCTACCCTGGTGTTGGCAGAGATGCAAGGCTGATCATGGCTGATTTTACTAACTCTTTGTTTGAGTATGTTTGGTATATATTATTTTACTTAGTCTTTTTATGTGCAGTCTAAATGGGCCTTTGTCAAGGATACGTTAATAAGATGACAAGATAATAAGATAATAAGATAGAGAACCCATTTGATTAGACTCCTGCTCTTGGGCCTGGCTTATATTAAAGTAGGGGAAAAAGCGGAGGCGGAGGTTGGGGCGGCGGACGGAGGGCTTCCTCGGGGGTGGGTGTGCCTGCTGCTCAGGACCGGGATGCTCCGGACAGCCGGGTTCCTTTGGGTCTCCCCGGGAGCGCATAGGGCGGCTGAGCTCCCGCTTAGTGGAATCGGAAAGCCGGGTTCAGGATGCACGGCGGACTTCACGTCCGACGGGCAAGAG
>NZ_JAHQCW010000032.1 GCF_019042275.1 Diplocloster agilis | reverse complement strand
GAGCTGACTGCTACTAATAGGTCGAGGGCTTGACCAGAATGGTCTGAAGGTTTGAGATTAGAGGTTTGGAAGAGAACCGAACGGATGGAAAAAGATTTTTACAGTGTGTAGTTTTGAAGGTACATGGAACAGAGATTTAAATCGAACATATGGTAAAATGTAAAATAATCTGCCAATCAGGGCGATAGAGATTTATAAAAGAATTGCCGCAAATCCGCATAAACATTGTGTTTTGCGGTTTTTTTGCGTCCCTGCTCCGATGATCTAAGCACGTCTCCATATCAGGTGCATTTTTGAAATTAACGCGTAGCTGATGTGTAAGCTCAAAATAAAAAATGCATATTCATATCCCATTAATAAAAGCCTTTCGGGCGGATTTGCAGCATTCGCCCGGGGGGGCTTTTATTAATGGGATACTGTTAAGAATATTATTTGAAGCTACTATCTGGTAATTTGATATTCAGATATCCCTTCTATTTCGCGCCGGTAAATAGACGATTTATTTCATTTCTACATGTCCATCCTATTTGATTGAAAAATTGCTGAAACGGAATCATAGCAGGTAATAATAAAATTAAGAAATTTAAACTGATTACAGATGGAAATTTGGACTGATTGTACTATAATAAAAAGGGATGTTATCAGTAAGAGGAAACATAACGAAAACATAACGTAAAATACAATCCCTATTTATCGGAAAATCAAACAGAGCGCAAGTCAAAATTTGTGGAGGGAATATGAAAAAATCATTTATAATGTTATTATTTTGTATGTCTTTTATGCTAGCGGGGTGTTCGAATAAAACTGATATTTCAAAATCTGCGGGTAAAGAGGACATAGATAATACTTCGCAAGAGCAAGTGGTTAGCGGGGAGGACAGCAGTTCAGTTGAAACAGATGAGCCTGCTGCTGAAGCTATCCAGGTACCTTCAAAAGAACAGGTCCTGGAAGCAAGAGAAAAAGTTCTTACCGGTATGTCGGATGAAGAGATAGAACGATTGACAACGAATATAAAGGACTTAAATAACACGTGGGAAGGTCTTTATTTTAATTCTGGCATTTTTAAAGAACTAGAAGATCCGGACAGTCTATATTGGAATTACATCGATGATAGCGGTGATATCGTGATCGGATATTTGCAAAATGAGGACGGAACGACTACAGAAGAAACCGCTTTTAACCGATTCGATGCGGATAGTTTTGTTGCTCTCATTCAGGATATGCAAAAAAGTGTACAGAACGAAGAACTGTATGATGAGCTGGAGCTGCTTGTGAACGAAATAAACGCGGCACATGAGACGCACGATGTGCAGCATGCCGTCAATATGTTTCATATTCTCCATGATATGGATTATTTTCTACTTCGCTATGGAATAGAAGATGTTGGAAAATATTTGCAGGATACATCATTTGTAGCGACCTATTATGGCTCATTGTCTATGTATGAGGCCAGATAATTTTTATATTATTTATAAAAATATATCAATTATGTGAATGGATGCAGGGGGATAAATGTGAATAATCTGTTTATTCAAGGCTTATCTATAGAATGGACAAAAATCAGGCAAGATAGTTATTTGCGGAACATAGATGCCATAAAGGATATAAATGGTCTGGATTTTAAAAAGTCTGTAACATTTTTTGTCGGAGAAAATGGAAGCGGAAAATCAACGTTATTAGAAGCGTTGGCTGTTGCATATGGTTTTAATCCGGAAGGCGGTACTAAAAATTATTCTTTTTCAACATATGACTCACATTCTGAATTATGCGATGCTATTAGAATAACAAAAGGATTTCGACGGCCAAAATCAGGTTACTTTCTTAGGGCGGAGAGTTTTTATAATGTAGCAACAAAAGAAAAGGAATATGCAGACAGTGAACACCCTTCCGAGAAGTATCATGAGAAATCCCATGGAGAAAGTTTTTTGGCGATAGCGCAAAAATACATGAGGGCGGAAGGTATCTATATTTTCGATGAGCCGGAAGCAGCATTATCGCCGCAAAGACAATTAACCCTATTAATGGATATATGTAAATGCGCGAAACATGGAGCGCAATTTATTATAGTAACACATTCTCCTATCCTGCTTGGGATACCTGACGCGGAGATATTTAGTTTTGATGAGGGCGAACTGCATCTCTGCGAATATGAAGAAACAGATAGTTACATTGTGACAGAGCTTTTTATCAATAATCGAAACCATCTGCTCCATAAACTATTGGGTGAGGTCTAGGGGCTGTCACACTCACTTAGCGTTCTTCCGGGAGGCTTCGCATGTCCGGAGCGTCCCCGAATCCCGCCACGGTTCCAAGCCGTAAGCAGCGGACATGCGAAGCCTCCCGGAAGAACGCTAAGTGAGTGCGACAGCCTCTAGCATCCGGCATTATTACAAGCTAATGGAATCATGAGTGATACCTGGAAGACCATGTCCTTTGGTTCAAAGGAGATCAGACCGTGGTGGCGTTCGACGATAGATCTCACGGAACGTATGCCGATACCGCTTCCGCTTCGTTTGGATGAATAAAAATGATCTTCCGAATACCGGATGTTACCGTCGTAACTGTTATCCAGGATAATACCCAGCTTTTGATCGGATATCTGGCCCCGCAGATAGATAAATCGCTTTCCTGTTTCCTGGCGGATACAGGCTTCCACGGCATTCTCCAGAAGATTGCCCAGCAGCGCGCACAGTTCATCGGTCGGAAAGTCCAGGGAAGGGGGAAGGCGCACAAGGGCATCAAAAGAAATGGAGTTTTCTTTTGCTGTGGACGCATAGTAGGATACGACGGCGTCTGCGGCAGAGTTGGCGGAATATGTCTGGATCTCGCTTGAGGATATGGTGGGCTCGTAGGTGTCCAGATATTTTCTGATTTCATCCAGCTGATTCTTTTCGGCCAGACTTCGAAGCGTCCGCATATGGTGCCGCAGATCGTGGGAAGCCTGCCGGGACGCGGCGATCTGCCGGGACAGCTGGCGGTAATGTTCGGCCTGCACCGCGATCTGGTATTTTAACTGCTGCTGGGACTGTTCGAAGGAGAGACAGAAATTATACGCATAGGCAAGATCCTTCCACAATACAACAGCCAGTCCGAATACCAGGATGGTTCCGCCTACCTCCACAAACCATCCTCCTATGATCGGCTCATAGAGGGGCATCAGCCGGTCAGCCAGGAGAGAAACGGCAAATATGAGCGTAATGACCAGGGTGCGGGGACAGTGCTTTGCTTTTATGCTGGTGAAGATGGCCATGCTCAGCAGGTAAAAAGCGGTACCATATTTGAGTAACGAGGCCAGGACGGAGAGCAATTCCCCCGCACGGACGTGAAAACAGGTAATCATCAGTATGAGAATCAGGATCAGTACCGTTACGATCCCGCTGATCACCCCGGATAACAGGGCGATCTTTCTGGATACGCTGAGAATGCTATTTTGTAATAAAATGACTAAAAACAGCATGGTATAAAAACATAAGATTTCCAGCGGATACCAGGGATTCACGGTTGTGGCCAGAATCGTATGCAGCAGGGAATGAGAGGTATAGCCCATAAAACAGATGCACAACAGCGCGAATAACAGGCCTCGGCGCTGCTTTGACCGGACGTTCATGTAGAATGAGAGGGCAGTTCCCAGAAAGGCCAGGATAAAGATAGCCAGGTGCAGCATATTCTGTATATAGTACAGGCTTAATACATTGTTCGAAAAACCAAATACCGGAGGATAAGTGAGCCCGCTGTATATCCCGGATTGGTCGGTGACGGTCAGCAGGATTTGAACGGTTCCGCTGCCATCAAAGGTTACGATACTGTTCCGGATCTCCGGGTCATAGGATGCGGGGTCCGGATTTCCCATTTCAAGCGCCAGACGGTCGTTGATATACAGGCGGTAAGAGGAATATATCTCAGGTAGCTCCAGAGCGTAAGGCTGCGTCTGTTCGGGAAGGCTCAACGTCAACCGGTAAGTGGCGCTGCCATGGAAAGGCAGAAAAGGATTGCCGCCGTTGAGCCCGCTATATTGGCCGATGGCGACATACTGGCGGTAGGTATCGGGGGTCTTCCGGTTAAAATCATCAGGCGTCAGGAGGATGCCGGGATAGAACTCCCATTGCTGTATCAGATAACGCACTGGATGATCCCTCAGGTCCTGCTGATCCAGCATCAAAACGCCGGTTATGGGCTGTGAGGTACGAAACTGGTATTTATTATTAAATCTGTATTGGAGGCCGAACAGGGCGAACGATATGGATACGGTCAGCAGAATCAGCAGCCCTAAACGGATATGGGAATTAAGGTTCTTCATGTGTTCTCCTCTTGGATCTGTAGTAGCAAAAGAGAATGACGCAGAGAATGATTAGCCCAAAGAGGCAGATAATGGGCAGCCGCAGGTTTCCGGGAGTCTCGGTTACGGCGCGGTCCTTCTTTTTTTCTTCCAGGAAATAGGCGCCGGACACCCCGATCTCAACGCGCAAGGTACTGGAATCGCTGAGGTACTCCGCGCCGGTACGCGTATCCGTTTCCTGACAGTAAAAATATAGCTGGCCCGTGTCGGTCAGATCATCGGGAAAATAGGGAAATCGTACCACTGTACCCGGGATTTCAGTCACGGGCCTGTTGTCGATCTCTAATGAGATAAGAAACGACCGGTCGTCTATTTTTTCAACCAGAATGCAGATCATGGAATCCTCATCTATGGCCAATTCTTTGAGAAATGCCGTGGAGAACTCCACAGCTATCTTATCCTTTTCAATCAGTACGTAATCCGAGTTTATTTTCAGTAATTCATTCAGCCGTTTCGCGGAGATGACAGTCTGCGTACTGGTCACCTGTTCAAAAAGCGGAGGTTCCGTAATATCAGGCGTCGGAGCAGGAGATTGCTCCGCATCGGACGGATGCGTCTGCGCAGAAGCAGTCACGCTGGAGGACGGGGCTGTCTGCTCCGGATTCCCGGTATTGCCGGTCTGCTTCCCGGCGGAAGTGCCGGAATTGGATTCCGATGCCGGTTTGATCCCTGGTTCAGGGTCTGAAGCGGAAGGAGGAGGGGAGCTCGAATCAGTGTCTATTTCCGTTTGCGGGTCCGTACTTGAATCGTTTCCCGGAAGCGGGGGAGGGGATGGGGAGGGAGTTGCCCGCGGTATTTCAGTAGGAGTTGGGGTGACGAATGGAATATCCTGATCATTCGTGTCGCCGCCGTCCCGGTCGCCACCCCCGAAACCGTTGTTATCCTCCGAGGCCGAAGAAAAATATAATATATTGGACAGGCCTTCCGATGGCCCGCCGGTTACTTCCAGCTGGAACCAGTAATCAAGGTAAGGGATACTGCTCAGAACGGCGTGATTTTGATCCATAAAAACAGAAAAATCCTCTGCTGCGTTATGGTAGGTTACCATCCCGTCTGTGGAATATCGGAGTGTGATTTGATCCGCTTCTGTCAATTTGCTGAAAAAATTTAAATGGATTTCATCCTGAAACCAGTAAGCGCCTTCGAGAAAGGGCTGGTTTGGAGATATTACGTGGATCATCAGCATCGAGGATGGAATCTCCACGGGGAACCAGGGGTGAACCGCGGGAGTACATACGAGCATGTAAGCGCCCGGAACAGACATGTCCTCCGAATATTCCTCCCAGATAACGGGGACGGACAGATACAGCTGATCCGAAGGATCTTCCGCATTTATGAAAAGATAGTTTAATTCTGTGGGTAACTTTGCCGGAAGGGCGGTACCTTGTGGATAACACAGGCCGTTTTGGTCGAGACGGTCCGCCAGGACCGGGTACCGGTCAATGACTGCGGAGGGATTGGCTTCCGGGATGACGGCGGAGGTATCTAGAATCAGTTCGTTCCTGTCATGCAGAATGGAGGAACCTTCCGATTCCACTCTGCTTAATTCCAGACGGAGCGGCGCGTTGGTCCTGATACCTACGGCATCCCGGCCGTTGGCATAGATTACGGTTTCCGCAATGACGCACAGATTTGTGGATTTGATGGTAAGCGCTGTCGCCAAAGGGCCCTCCGCCAAAATCGATGCGTGGGATGCCGAACAGGAGCCGCTTTCTCCAACCTGGATGGCTGTGGCTTCCTGGCCGTATGCGGATATGGCTGCGTTATTCCGAATACTCAGTCTGCCGTCTGCAAGGAAAGCCGGGGCCGGCGGATCTTCACTCTTAAAATGAACAGGACCCTCAATGGATAAGGACGCGTTTTTTGCGATATGTATACGGTACGGGCCCATATCTACCTCTGCATTCACGGTGGCTGCTATTTTAAAGTCTTTATTATTAAACTCTATATCCTGATTCAGGACAATCAGAGGCTGTGCGTCCTGGCTCAGGAGCCGGACCAGTTCTTCCGGGGAGGAACAGCTTACGGCGGGCCCGAAGGATTCTTCCGGGACGGAATTTCCTTCGGAGGACGGTGTCCGTCCCCCGGCCAGGGCTTGTACAGGAATCATACAGACGAATATCAGACAAGCAGTCAGAAAGGCGGACAGGTATGATCTGTTAGGGTTCATAGGGGTCCTCCTTCCTCAGATTTTTAAGAGAATAGTTGAGGTACATTTTTTTTGCCGCACTTTTTCCGCGCTGGCGGATCGGGATGCGGTCATTATTTTTCATAAGGAAGAAATCATCCATGGCACATTCCACATAGTCCATATTAATGATGAAATTCCGGTTGCAGCACAGAAAACGGTCATCCTCCATCAAGGTGGCGATTACGCCGCTGATGGCGTCCTTGATTACTAATTCTTTGTCCTTCAGTTGGATATGGGTATTGCGGGAAACACTGTATACGTACCAGATGTCGCGGAATAATAACTTACATTGCGCTTTGCCGACATTGACGCAGAGATATCTGTTTTCTTCCAGCAGATCCTGGCAGCAGCTGTTAAGAGCGCAGCAAAGTCGTGAATAGGGGAGAGGTTTCGTCAGATAATAAGAAGCTTTCACGTCATAGCTTTCTACGGCGTGGGTGTGGCTTGTAGTATAAAAAATCAGGCGGCAGCGGACATCGTCCTGATGGATCCTGCGCGCTACATCCATTCCGTTGATTTTGTCCATATAAATATCTATAAATACGAGCTCGTATTTACCGGGATGAAAGGATTCGAGGAAGGATTCGCCGGAACAATATTCATCGCATGCGGCGCCCACTTTGGAAGATTCAAAATATCTGGAGAGCATGTGGATCAGATCCCTGCGATCCGCCTCCTGATCGTCGATTACTGCTATCTGCATAGGCATCACCTTTATATGTATGCGTGTTCATTTATATTTTACCATAACTTCACTTATATTTTACATGATTGGAGATAAAAAATTAATGACTTTTGTTCACAAAAACAGTCGTTCGGTACGGAACCGTTTATGAGGCGGGCTGCGCGTGTTAAATTGAGATCAGAAAGGATGTGAATAAATGCTGATCGGAATATGCACACAAACGGAAGAGGTATTCAGAGACGGATTGGATCTTTTTACTGCCCGGTACCATTATAACTTACATTGCGAATATTTTGCATGGCGGGAAGATCTGCTGTATCGCATGAAAGGACAACAGTTTGATGTTATTTTTGTGGGGTTGAAGGGGGCTATCGGTATGGAGACGGTTATCGGGGTCCGGGATATGGATACGCGGGTCCCTCTGGTGTGGATTTCCAGTGAAAAAGAATTTATTTCCCAGAGCTACCGTCTGGATACCACCATGTTCCTGGTATGGCCGGTTACTCCGGAACAGGTATGCGGCGCGATGCTGCGCTGTATGGAGAAGTATATACATGAATAAGGGGCGAAGAGGGAGAAAGATTCCGGTACCTTGCCGGGTCATGGCTGTGGCGGTTCCGGTCCTGCTGTTTTTCTGCATTCTTTTTATCCTGGCGCTGTCTATGAGGAAAAAAGACAGTACAGGGGGCAGGGAATATGGGATGTTTGAGTGGACGGAAGAGAGCGTGGACAATCCGGAGAAGACAGACAGGTTAATCCGGGCGCTTTCTATCACCCGGTGGTATCAGGAGATACCGGAGGAACTGGACATGGATAAAACGGTTTCTTTTATGGAATATATGAATCGGCGAAAGGTCAAGGTGTACGCCCTGACGGGCTCCGTGGAGTGGGGATTTGAGGAGGACGGGGCCTCGTTATCCCGGCAGATCCAAAAAGTGGCGGACTACAATGACAGTGTGGACGAGGCATATCGGTTCCGGGGAATCATGACCGATATTGAACCTTACGTCTCTTCCAGGTTCCGGGAGGACCCGGTCTATTATATGGATCTCTATGTAAAGGGGATGCGGGCGGCTTATGAATACGCCGTATCCAGAAATATACGGGTGATCCAGTGTATTCCCAGGCATTACGACGAACAGGGACTTACGGCCTATCTGGAGCAGCTGATCGCCTACGCCTGTGATGAGGTGGCGGTCATGGACTATGGGCTTTCCAATGAAGTGGAAATGATAGAAACGGAAGCGGGATTATGTGAGAAATATGAAAAAGAGCTGCATTGCATACTGGAATTCCAGGAGGTCGGGATACACGGACTGACGGAGCAGGAGACCTACCGGCAGCAGGGAATTAAGGCGGCCGACGCGACCTGGGACAAAGTCGAAGCGGCTTACCCGAATATCCGGATCGTCCGGGATTATCATTGGACATTACCGCTATATGACATGATACCGGATACGGACACGTAAAAAGTGAGGGATGCGCATGGAGATACAAAGAGTGTTACGTCAGGAGAAAAAATATATACTCAACACAGAACAGCGGATGCGGATGGAAGCCAGACTGGAAAAGATGCTTCGGCCGGACCCGCATAATGAAGGCGTTGGCTATATGGTCCGTTCCCTTTATTTTGATACCATGACCAGCCGTGACTTTTATGATAAGCTGGCGGGAGTCGAGTTAAGAAGAAAAATGCGGATGCGCATCTATCATCCGGAGGATGAATATGCGATGCTGGAAATCAAGCAGAAGCAGGGTCAGAACCAGCTGAAGAGATCCATGCGGATCACGAGGAAGGAGGCCATGCAGATGGAGCGGGGGGATTATACTCCGCTGCGGGCCTACGACAATGAATTCGCGGCGGAGTATTACAGCATCCTGACGATGAACCAGTACCGGCCGGCGGCCATTGTCGAATATCACCGAAAAGCATACATCCTGCCGGAAAATGCAATTCGGATTACATTTGACACAGGGCTTACGGCCTCGGAGGGAAGAATGAGCATCTTTGAGGCACAGCCGGGGCTCTACCCGGTGATTCAACCCTGGAAAGCCTTTCTGGAAATCAAATATAATCATTTTCTGCTGTCCTATGTAAAAGAACTGCTTAACATGTGCGATGACAGCGAGATGGCGGTCAGCAAATATTGCCTGTCCAGAAGGCAGTCCTTGCACAGAAGCGAAAGCATATAAGAGGGAGGTTGACTCAAATGAGAAATTATCTGATTAATCTGTTACAGCAGGTGCAATCCCTGGATATGACAGGCATTATCAGCCAGCTGATCGTCGCGGCTGTGATCGGTTTTGTGATCTATCTGTCCTACTATCTGTCCCATTCAGGCACGGTGTACAGCCGGAAATTCAATGTAAGCCTGGTGGTTCTCACTATTCTTACCACGCTGGTCATGACTGCGATCGGTAATAACGTGGCGTTATCCCTTGGTATGGTCGGCGCGCTGTCCATCGTACGTTTTCGTACCGCTGTGAAGGATTCCAGAGATACCATCTACATATTCTGGGCGGTGGTGGTGGGGCTGGCCTGCGGAGTGGGGGATTATATTACTGCGGGGGCCGGCAGCGCCATGGTCTTTCTTGTATTATTTGTTCTGGGGCGGATTAAGAACGAAAACCGCATGATACTGATTGTGCGCGGAGCCAGGAGTACCGACAAGCGGATCATGTCGGTGGTCACGGATTATTTTAAGCGCAGAGTGGATCTGCGCGTGAAGAACACGACGGAAGATTCCGTGGAGCTGATCTATGAGATTCCCCGCAATGTCTACCGCAAGGCCAGCGCCGGAACAAACAGCGTAGAGGATCTGCTGTATGAGATTGAACATATCCAGTATGTAAATATAGTGACACAAGACGATGACATCAGCAGCTGACATGGGGAGGGATTGCCATGAGTAAACGTAAGCTGGTATTTCTGCTGCTCGCCTGTCTGACGGTGCTTATTACCGTCCTGTTCCAGATCGAATGGAGTAATCTGGGATATCGGATTCATCAGCATCAGACGGCGCAGCAGCCGGATGTGCTGAACGGGATCGACGCCTTAAGCTGCATTCGAAAGGACGTGGTGAAGACAGCGGACACCTACGATCCGAAGGCGGTGGATATCTCTGAACTGGCCACGCATCTGCCGCTGGTTATGATCGACACCAGCGAGGAGATTCCCGGCGTGCCTTATATTGACAGCAAGAAACATACCAGCTATACGGTGGCCTCCACGGGGGAAGAATATCTGACCGCTAATTTGAGAATTATAGATCAGCCGAATACGTATCATACGCCGGAGGACGAACCGGATGTATCCTCTTACATCAAGATAAGGGTCCGCGGGAATACGTCCAGATGGTTTGATAAGCAATCCTTCGCCATCAAGACGGTGGACGCCGGCGGGGATTATCTGGATATACCGGTTATGGGGATGGAGGAAAACCATGACTGGGCGTTACATGGTCCGTTTCTGGATAAAACGCTGATGCGGAACTACATGGCCATGAATATAGCCGGTTCCCTGATGTCCTACGCGCCGGACGTACGGTTCTGCGAGGTGATCGTGAACGGCGAATACCGGGGCGTCTATGTGATGATGGAAACGGTCGGCCGGGGAAAGGGCAGAATCGATATCCAGAAGCCCAACAAAGTCCGGAACGTGACAGGATATATCATCGGCCTGGAAAACGACGCGGATGATCCGTATACGGCTATGAACAATTACAGCAAATATACGTCGATCCTTAGAAAGACCTCGTATTTTGATATCGTCTATCCGGGTGAGACAAATCTCACTCCTGAACTGAAGGATTACATTGAGCGGGATGTCAGTATGTTCGAAAAGGCGTTATATTCTTATGATTATGATTCTTACCGGTATGGCTTTCCGGCCAATGTGGATGTGGATGAGTTTGTGGATTATTTTATTTTAATGGAAGTGTTTTTGCAGCGGGATACGGGAAATCTGTCCACTTATTTTTATAAGGATGTGAACGGGCTCTTTAAGCCCTGCGTCTGGGATTTTAACAACGATCTGGATAACATTGCCCAGGATACCCAGGATGATTTTCACATCCGGCAGTTTGTCACAGTCCAGGCGCCCTGGTTTCTGATGATGCTCAAGGAAGAGAGCTATATCGACCGTATTATCCGCCGCTACCGGGAACTGCGGCTGACCACCTTAAGCGAGGATTATCTGAATACTTATATCGACGATACCGTCGCTTATCTGGACACGGCCGTTGACCGGAACTACGCGGTATGGGGCTACAGCTTTGACAATGCGAATCTGGACTGGAGGAATAAACTGGCTCCGGATGAGCGCAATCCCGGATCTTATGAAGCGGCGGTTCAACAGATGAAGGATACCTTGTTTGACCGGTTGGACTGGCTGGATGAGAATATTGAAGTATTACGGCAGTATGGTCATGAATCCGCAGTTAAGAAATATAACCACTAATATCAGGAGGGATGACAGCTTATGAAAAAATTCTTGATTATCTGTTCCGTTCTGATCATCATCGGGGCCGGGTGGATTCTGTTGTCTCCAAAAATCGGTTTGTTTATCGGAATCCGTTCCGAACAGCCGGTGCATACGTTTACCAAGGTGGAAGGGAAGACGATCCTGGCGGATACGGGCAACGGGATGGAACCCTTTGAAATACGCGGAGTCAATATGGGCGTGGGGATTCCCGGGCATTTCGCCACGGATTATGCCATAGATAAAGAGACCTATCTGCGCTGGTTTTCCATGATCCAGGAAATGGGAGCCAACTGCGTACGGGTATATACCATCCAATCGGACGATTTCTATAACGCGGTATGGGAATATAATCACGATAATGAACATCCGCTCTATATTCTTCACGGCCTGTGGGTCAATGATTATGTACAGTTTTCACACAGGGACGCATATGATAAGGATTTTCTGGACGCCATGCTGAACGATTCCAGGACCCTGGTGGATATCATCCATGGAAACAAGATATTTTCCCTGGGGGAAGATCTGGGCAGCGGTACTTATCATAAAGATATCTCGCCCTGGGTACTGGGTTATATTCTGGGCGTGGAGTGGGAGGATACGACCGTCGCCTTCACCAACCATATCGAAGATTCGAAGAACCGGTATCAGGGAAAATATATGTACACCACCCAAGAAGCGTCCCCGTTTGAAGCGATGCTGGCCCAGGTGGGGGACCGGATTATTGAATATGAAACCGTGCGCTACAATGAACAACGGCTGATCGCTTTTAGCAATTGGCCGACGACGGACCCGTTTGACTGGCATGAGCTGGTAGAGTATTATTTTCGGAAGTTTGCAAAAGTGGATGTGGAGCATATTAAAACCACGGATGCGTTCGTTTCGGGCCATTTTGCCTCCTATCATGTGTATCCTTATTTCCCGGACTACCTGGGTTTCCTGGATATCATGGGGATCGAGGTGAAGGATAAGGACCGTTTTGTGGATGAACACGGAGTTTTCGATTCTTACCGGGCCTATGTTACGATGCTGAACGAATACCACACGATTCCCGTAGTGATCGCTGAGTACGGGGTGCCCTCCGCCAGAGGACGCGCCCAAAGCGACCGGAATACGGGGCGTGCCCAGGGCGGCATGTCGGAGGCGGATCAGGCCCGGGCTTTGGTAACCTGTTACCAGGATATTATGGAGGCGGGATGTGCGGGGTCCATCGCCTTTACCTGGCAGGATGAATGGTTTAAACGGACTTGGAACACCATGGCGTATACGGATTTGACGAAAACCCCGTACTGGAGCGACTATCAGACCAACGAGCAGTATTTCGGGATATTGTCTTTTGATCCCGGAAAAGAAAAGAGCGTCTGCTATGTGGATGGAGACGTGTCCGAATGGACCGCTCAGGATCTGGTGTCGGAGCGGGAGGGAATGAGCATCTGGTCCAAATACGATGAAAAATATCTGTATTTCCGGATACATAAAGACCAATACGACCCGGAAACGGATGTGCTGTACGTGCCCATCGACACGACCCCCAAGAGCGGAAGCACCAGCTGCCGCGGGCTAAAAGGCAGCTTTGAACGTCCGGCGGACTTTCTCATGATCCTGGATGGAAAAGATAACAGCCGCGTGCTGGTACAGCGAAGGTATGAGGCTTTGCGGGCCATCTATTCTCACCGGGTATACCTGGAAGACGCGTATCTGAATGAACCGGCGCGGGATACGGACGAATTCACCGACATCCGGCTGATGCTGCAGGTGCCGCTGGATCCGCATGAGGAACTGGATACCACAGGCTATGATATCGGAGAGACTTTCGATACGGGGATACTCACCTACGGAAATGGAAATCCGGAGAGCACGGATTTTAATTCCTTATCAGATTTTATCATACGGGGAGATGAGATCGAGATCCGCCTGCCATGGCTGCTCCTTAACTTCTGTAATCCCTCGGAGATGATGATCCACGACGACTATTATGAGAATTACGGGATTGAAGGGCTCCCGATCGATCAATTCTATACGGGTATCGGCGAGCTTCGCAGTGCGTCGGAGGTTATCCCTATGCAGGCGGTGCCCTTAAAGGGCTGGGGAAAAAACATTACCTATCATGAGCGCCTAAAAGAAGGATATTATGCTCTGCAGCAGCTCTGGACAGGAACCGGTGAATAGGCGGCAAGGAGGCGGAAGGGGACGATAACATGGTACTTAGGGTAAATATCCTGATCTATATGTATATGGTCTTATGCGTGTGTATGCTGGCCTTTAACGCTGCCTATGCGGGGCGCAGAAAATGGTCGGATCTGCACAGACCGGGGAAAATTAAGAAATGGAAGGAACGGATCGGGATACTGATAGAATCCGAACAGCCGGTGAATTCCAAAGAAACAAAAGAGCTGATGAAAACCTTGGCCAAACCCGCTCAGATATCTTTGTTTTACAAGGCGCAGCAGGAGCTTTGGCAGGAAGGAAAAGGGGAGCGGTTTCTGGATTGGGCTGCGGCCAACCGCCGGATCTTCATTACGCCCTGTGAAAAATACAGTAAAAAAAGCGTCATGTACAAAGCGTTTTACGCTTTCCTGATCGGACAATATAAGCTGTGCGGGACAACACAGCGGGATCCATTCGTAAGATTCATGCTGCAGCTAGTGACGGAGCACTCGATCTACTGCCGGGAGAACGCATTACAGGCGTTATATGCCAACGCGCCGGCAGCCATTGTGATCCGGGCATACCAGCTGATGGTCCGCCAGGAGATCGAGCACAGCTCCAAGCTGGTAACCGACGGGCTTCTCGCGTTTGCCGACGACCGTGTGGAACTGGCCGGTTTGCTGTGGGATCACTGGAATGAATTCCCTCCGTTTTACCAGACCGCTTTTATTAATTTTATCCGGCTGGTGACGGATGGATTCGGCCGGCGCTTTCTTTCGCTGCTTCGGGAAGAGACGGACCGGGAAGTCCAGTTTGCCGTTATCCGGTACTACCGGCGCTATCATTATGAAGAGGCTGGGCCGGTACTGTGCCGCATGGTCATGGAATGGAATATCGACGACTGGGAATTCGCGGCGCTGGCGGCGGCGTCTCTGGAGAATTACCCGGGAGAGGACAGTATACGGGCGCTGATACAAGGGATGTACAGCAGTAACTGGTACATTCGTGATAATGCGTCCGATTCCCTGGTCCGGATCGGAAGGGATAGCGTTCTGCTGCAGGAGGTCCTGCAGGGTACCGACCGCTATGCAAAAGATATGCTGCAATATAAGCTGGATCAGCTGGGGAAAGCTTTGGATATGGAACCGGCCGCCGAGGCGGCAGCGGCTCTGGAACAGGAGGTGGCGCCAGATGATGGACGCGATTAAGATATTTCTATTCGGTGTGGACGTATTTTTTATCCTGTATCTGATCGGGTACAGCAGCTTCCTCTTATTGTCCGTACTCTGGGGCTCCAGCAGGCTGTACCAGAAGCGCAGGGACGAGGAGCTGGAACTGGATCTGCACCAGGAATATTACCTTCCCATCAGTATTATCGTGCCGGCGCACAATGAAGAGATGACGGTCATCGATACGGTGTTAACCCTGTTGGAACAGGAATATAAATTATACGAAATCATCATTGTGGACGATGGCTCCACGGACCGGACCGGGGAGTACCTGATTGAGCACTTTCAAATGCATCAGATCAGCCGGCCGATCCGGAAAACCATTCCCTGTAAGAATGAGCTGGCGGTCTATGAGGCGGAGGCGGGAAAGGTCCCGATCACTTTGGTGCTAAAGGAAAGCGGCGGGAAGGCGGATACCCTGAACATGGGGATCAATATTTCCCGTTATCCTTATTTTATCTGTATGGACGCGGATTCCATGCTGCAGAAGGATTCCCTTCATGAGATCGCGAAACCGGTCCTGGAAGACAACCGGGTTATCGCCTGCGGCGGGCAGGTACGGATATCCAACGGCGTAAAGCTGGTGAAAGGGGAAGTTGCCGATTACAGCCTTCCAAAGAACATCATCGTAGCCATGCAGGTCTTGGAATACAACCGTTCTTTTCTGGCGTCCAGAATCTTCATGGACAGATTTAACGGCAATCTGATTATCTCCGGAGCGTTTGGGCTGTTTCAGAAGGAAATGGTCCTGCTGGTGGGAGGATACGACGATACGACTATGGGTGAAGATATGGAGCTGGTGGTGAAACTGCACGCGTTCTGCCGCGCCAACCACATCGAATACAGAATCCGTTATGCCCCGGATGCGATCTGCTGGAGTCAGGTACCCGGTAACCTGCTGGATCTGATGCGGCAGCGCCGGCGCTGGCATATCGGCTTGTTCGAAAGCCTGATGAAATATCACAATGTGATTGGGAAGCAGGAATATGGGCTGATGGGAACCATTTCTTTTTTGTACTTCTGGATCTATGAGCTGTTATCTCCTTATATAGAGCTGTTCGGCCTGCTGACGATTATCTTATCTTTTGTGGTAAATCTGATCAATGTGCCGTTTATGATCCTGTTTTTTGGCGTTTATGCCCTTTTTGGCTGTATTCTTACGCTGATTGCGTTTTTCAGCCGCATTCATACGCAGCAGGTGTATATCTCTTTTTGGGACGGCCTGCGGGCGGTTCTCTTAAGCGGCTTCGAGCTGGTGGGCATGCGGTTTATCCTGATGCTGGTACGCATGAATGCGCTGCTGGGGTACCGGAAAAACCGAAGCGTCTGGGGAGAGAAGGAACGTTTCCGACATAACCGTGAATAACAGACAGGAAAAAAGAGCCGAGGTGAGCACCGATGGGTAGAAATAAAATTTGGGATTGGATCAAACATGGAGCGGCGTTTGCAGCGGTAATCGCGCTGCTGCTTTTCGTATTTTCCATGGCGCTGGCCCAGAAGGGGCAGTACGGCAACGGTTCGAAAACAGAACTGCCTGAAACCGGAGCCTATCTAGATAAGGATCTGATCGTATCGGGAGAGACCAGATGGAGATTCCAGGACATGGTTTCGGATGGGGCAGAGTGCGCCAACTGGGCAGAACCGGATTATGATGATTCCGCATGGAAAGAGGCGGCCGGGAGCTTTGGGGTCAAACAGGGCCAAAAGGCGGAGATAAAAGAGGGGATATACGCCGCCAATCTGCTGTCACAGTATACGGATGAGAGCCGGACGGTGACCAGGCAGGTCTGTCTGTTCCGGACAGAGATCGACATCCGGTCGAAAGATACCATCAGAGCGCTGGAGGGAGATATCCTCTTTGACGATGCGGCGGTCATCTATCTGAACGGGGAACTTATCTGGGCGGGCAACACACCGGGGGGCGGATACGCGGGTCTTCTGTCCTACGGCGCAGAGGAAACGGTGAACTCCGCCAGGCAGGAAACCTTCTCCGTCAGTGAGCTTCCGATGTTAAAAGAAGGGAGAAATACAATTGCCGTGGAGCTGCATCAGGCCAATGCCCACAGCTCCGACATTTTCTTTGACTTTCAGTCGCTCAGAATTTCCTATCAGATACCGGAGCAGAAGAAACCGGACACCTCCGGTCTGATTCTGGAAGTGGGGAACACCGCAGGACAGGTATTGGTCAATTGGCTGACAAAGGACAAGGGCGCGTATGAGGTCCAGTACGCCCCCAAAACAGGCGGAGCTTTCCCGGATTCCTATGAAAGCGTGCTGCTGGGCAGAACCTATGCCGGGGTCTCTTCCACCTATTGTTATAAGGCGGATATGGATCTGGCCCTGCCGGATACCGAGTATATCTACCGGATTAAGCAGCTGGGGAATCCAAATTATTCAGACAGTTATTCCGTTGCCTCCCAGGGAGCCGGGGAAGCATTTTCTTTCCTGTTCGCAGGCGATCCGCAGATCGGAGCCGGTGAGATCAGAAACGATACCATGGGATGGGAGCAGACCTTGAAAGCAGGTCTTACTTTTGCGCCGGACGCGGCGTTCCTGGTGTCCGCGGGTGACCAGGTGGACAGCTCGGATAAGGACAAAGCGGTCAAAGAATACGATGGCTTTCGCAGCCCGCAGATTTTAAAGGAGCTTCCGGTGGCGGTAAACCCCGGAAACCATGAGGCCGGGACCATCTTGTACGATCAGCAGTTTGCAAAGACTGAGGATGAGCCTCATGATTACGCGTATACCTATAAGAATGTACTGTTCCTGGTCATCGATTCGAATAACAATGACTACGATAAGCATGAGGCGTTTATCCGGCAGTCGGTTGAGAGCACAGAGGCGGACTGGATCATTGTCACCATGCATTACGCTCTCTACAGCGCCGGCGCCCATGCCGGGGATGAGACGATCCTGTCCATGCGGGAAGCTCTGGCGCCGGTCTTTTCCCGGTACCATGTGGATCTCGTTCTGGCGGGTCACGATCATCTCTACACCAGATCCTATCTGATGCAGGGCACGAAAGTAAGCGGCCGCGAAGCGGGCGCGGTATCGAAAGGGGAGACCCTCTATCTGACCGCCGCTTCCTCTTCCGGAAGTAAGTATTATGGAAAAAGTGAAGAGAAGCTGTCTTATGCCGCTTACGTCCAGGCGGATGAGGAGCCCCTGATTACTGTGGTGGACGTAGACGGATTAAGGCTCGGGATACGGACGTTTTGCCCCGGAGACGGACGGATGATCGATACCTGCACCCTCACAAAAGATTAGGAAAAACGGACCGGCGGATTTCGTCTGAAATTTTTATAGTTTAGTACTTGCATTGGCGCGCATAATATGATAAGATAAATTCCGGTTGACGCTTTGAGTCGGTTTCAACCGGACAAGGCTCCATGGTCAAGCGGTTAAGACACCGCCCTTTCACGGCGGTAACAGGGGTTCAAATCCCCTTGGAGTCATTCATAAAGAAAAAATCTCGAACCTTTTCGAATGGTTCGAGATTTTTTTTGGTCCGGAGTCCTGGACGCGTTTTTGCAGACTACGTTGCACTTTATGGCCGTTAAGATAAGAAAATCCTTATTTAAGGTTGCTTACCCAAAAACCGAAAGGTATAATGTGCTTAATAACAAAGGATAATCTTATGGAGGGATTTAGATGCAGAAGAAGGTTACGATCTACGATGTGGCGGAACGACTGGGGATATCTACCGCTACGGTAAATCGGGCGATGAACGAGAAGGGCAGTATCAGTGATAAGACAAAACGTCTGGTCCAGGAGACGGCACGGGAGATGGGATATCATCCCAGCAAAAGCGCTTCCTCGTTGAAAAGGAATCCCAGAAGAATTGCGGTTCTGCTTCCCAATACAATCCATGGGTATCAGGCAGAAGTGGAGAGAGGCGTCCATAAGGCGGCGGAAGAGCTGGCGGAATATAGCGTTGAGTGCGAAGTGTTTGAAGAGAATGACGAGGATATGGAAGTATTTATTCGGAGGCTTCAAGAGATCTCGGATATGAATTTTGATGGAATTATTATTCTGCCTCCTTTCGATGAGGCTCAGATGAGCAGAGCGGTACAGGATTTAAGAGAACAGAAAAAGCAGTATTATGTCACGGTCACTTCTGACCTTCAGGATTCCGGCAGGATACTCTCGGTGCAGAGCAATGGGATCGTGGCAGGCCGGATGGCGGCGGAGCTGCTGGGCTGGAAGATACCGCAGGGAAGTAAGGCGGCTATCGTCATCGGGCAGGGTACCACGCAGGCCCACCGCAATGTGATAGAAGGTTTTCAGTCGGAACTGCATAATTTTCATCTTATGTTTGCCGGTGTTTATGAACATCACGATGATCCGGAACAGTCTTATAGGCTGGCAGATGAGCTGCTCCACCAGCACCCGGATATTGCCGGTGTTTATCTTGGAACCGCCAATTCTGTGGCTTTTTGTAAAAGGCTGAAGGAACTTGGGATGGATCGCAGGATCGCGGTTATCGCTTCCGATATATTTCCGGAGATCGCGCAGCTGATGGAAGAGGGGACCATCGACGCCACTATATTCCAGAACCCGTTCCAGCAGGGACGGATAGCTTTTCGGTATCTTTATGAATATATGGTGGAGGGACGTAGATTTGATACGGATACTATTTACCTGGATCCCAGCATCATATTGAGGAGTAATCTTTGCCTTTTTCAGAATAATCTGGAGCAGATGAAGGACGGCATAGTCCAATAAAGTACTTGAAGTAGGGGGCAAAGTCAGGAGTGCGTCCGTCCCACATCAGGTTTGTCAGGCATTCCGGATGAAATTGGGTTCCCAGAATGGGCAGTTCTTCGTGTTCATATGCCTCAATGATCCCTTCCGCGGAATAAGCAGTTGCATAAAGGCCATTTCCCAGCTTGCGGACAGCCTGATGGTGGGTCGAGTTTGTTTTAAAGTCACAGCCAAAATACCGGTATAGGACCGATCCTCTAAGAGTGGTAACCCCATGACGGATATCCGGATGGTTGTGTACATAACCCAGTTGTTCTACAAGGTCCTGATAGAGAGTCCCGCCCAAGATACAATTCAGTAATTGAAACCCACGGCATATAGCCAATATGGGTTTCTTTTTTTGCAGAAAAGCACGGGTCAGACACAGTTCATAGGAAGTCCGGGAGGGATCGGTAATGACTGTATGATTCAGGACTTCCTCCCCGTATAGAGAAGGCTCAATGTCGACGCCTCCCGTAAGCAATAAACCATCGCACAGACCGGCCAGCTCTTCCGGACAATATTCCAGGGCCGCTACCGGTACGGCCCCTGCATATGCCAGCGCGCGGGAATAAGTAGACGGGCTGTCCAGATGCCGTCCGCCGGAATAGCCGGAGTTCGCGTTTGAATCACAGGTAACACAGATGACAGGCATTTTTACAGGCAAGATAAAGCCTCCTTTGACAAAGTTCCATATCAGTTTATAGTCGCCGAACTATTCTTGTATGATATTGTAGCAGACCTGTTTTTTAATTGCAAGATATTAATGCAACCGGTTACATTTTTGTTGACACTTCCAGGTCCGCGTGATACGATTAAAAAAGTAACCGGTTACAATTAAAATTAAGGAGAGAGGAAAATGGAAAAGGGGAAGGTCATACATTCCGACAAGGTGAAAGCGTTTGTCTGTGATGAAACCTATTCCAGTAAGTATCTTACAGGAAAAGATGTGGCGGGTTTTGATTTGATCAATGTCAACGAAGGCACGTTAAAGGCAGGAGAAAAGACAGGAGGAGGCGTACATGAGAAACCGGAGATTTACTACATTCTCAGAGGCAGAGGCGATGTTTGGCTGGACGATGTGCGTATTCCGGTAAAAGCAGGAGACTGCATAATTATCCCTCCCGGAGTCTTCCATTATATTGACAACACAGGAAGCAGCGAGGAATTCGTACTTCTGACTTTCTGGGAAAAGCAGGAGTATAATGAATTATATTTTATAAGAAAGAAGGCATGGGGTAAGGTATACCGGACGATTGATGAGTAGCGTACAGAAAAAAGAGCAAATGAAAATGTTCATCCTGTGCTGGATCTCTTACGCCAATATCTATTTTGGAAGAATGAATCTGTCGGTGGCGCAGAAACTCATGCAAAGCGACCTGAGCTTAAGCAATACTGCGATTGGAGGTTTCAGCAGCCTGTTCTTCTGTGTATATGCCTGCGGAAAGCTGGTAAACGGCTATCTGGGAGATAAGGGGAACAATAAATGGCTGATATTTCAGGGGTTGCTTATTTCCGGACTGTGCAATATATTGTTTGGTATTGTACACAACTACTATGTGCTGCTGGCTTTATGGGGGCTGAATGGTTTTTTTCAAAGCCTCATGTGGTGCAATATATTGAAAATCATATGCAGCTGGTATCCTCCAAAACAGATATCCAAGGTGATGATAGATCTGTCTACCTCCATGGTGGCGGGAACCTTTCTGGGATTGAGCGGATGCGGTCTGCTGGCAGCCTTTCTGCCCTGGAAATATCAGTTTCTGATACCCGGAGGAATTCTGGTGCTCAATGCTGCGGTTTGGGCGGGACTTGCGCAAAATGGCCCGGTCTGCCCCCAGGCAGACGGCTGCGTTGGAAGGGAAATCGCATCGGTAGAGGAAAACATGGGGGCAATGAATGGTGAAAGGACAGGATATGCTCCGGCTATTGGAATTATTAAGTTTTTGTTTACTTCAGGGTTAATCCTGGTAACGCTGGTCTGTCTTCCCCAGGGAATTGTGAAGGACAATGTGGGAGTATGGGGACCTACCATGGTTACCGATATCTATCATTTTAACGTGTCCCGGTCCAGTATGATACTATTGGCGATCCCGGTATTGAATTTCTTGGGTATCCTGGTGGTGGGCCGGCTGGAAGAAGCCGGCGGATTGAGTACGATCCGAATCAGTATATGCACGCTGGGAATCAGCTTACTCCTGATACTGCTGCTGGTCTTTGGTATGGAGGCGAGCCCGGTGATAGGGATCGGTGCGCTTGGATTACTGTCTGCGGTTATGTACGGCCAGAACGCATTGCTGTTGGGAGCGATACCTACCCAATACGCGGCATATGGGCGTGTAAGCTTTGCATCCGGATTCCTGGACTGCTTTTCTTATATAGCCACCGCTGGTTTCTCAGCCCTTACGGGAATTATGCTGGATCAGAAGCTTGGATGGCGGTATATCTTTCTGACCTGGATAGGAATGATCCTGCTCAGTATAGCAGCGCTGATTCGATGTAAGAAAAAGACGTATTTGTAACAGGAAGAACGTAAAGTTGAATAAAAAGATGTTCACCCAATCCAATAAGTGCGGGATAACAAAATGGAGGAAACTATGACAGCGAATAAAGTGCGAGGATTCTCGTTCAGGTACGATGACCGCCCCCACACAGAAGTGTTTCAGAAATCGGTGGAAATCCGGGAACGGGAGAAAGATCAGAGATACTGCATAACCTGGAAACAGAAAGATGGACTTCAGGTCATGCAGACGATTACGGAATACAGGGAGTTCAGGGCAGTTCATTGGGTGCTGGAATTTGAAAATAAAGGTACCACAGATAGCGGCCTGATCTCTCAGGTCAGGGATTGTGACCAGGAGTTTGCACTTCCGGATGATCCCAAGAAAATTCCGGGTTATGAGACGCCGGACGGTACGGCTAAAGTGTATTTTCTAAAGGGGTCCACATGGGAACGGGATGAGTTCCGGGCGGTTCCAAGAGAGCTGACGCCGGGAATCGCCCAGCAGTGTGCGTGTTTGGGAGGCAGATCTTCCGATACCTGGGTTCCGTTTTTCGATATCAACCAGGGAGAACGGGGATACCTGATCGCTATCGGCTGGACCGGGCAGTGGAATGCTTCCTTTGAGAGGACGCAGCATGGTGTACTGGTTCAGACCGGTCTTCAGGAACTGCAGGATCAGAAGGATGGTTTTATCCTCTATCCGGGAGAAAAGGTTCGGACTTCCTCGGTACTGATCTTGCCTTACGACCAGGGCCAGGAGAAAGCGCATAATGATTTCCGACGGCTTATGAAAAAGGAGTTTTCGCTGATCGGCAAGCCCGGAAGGCCGCAGACCGGACCGCTTTGTTTTATGGGGTGGGGCGGTCTGCCAAGCGATGTTCTGATAGAGCGGATCAGAAGATCCGCCAAATATGATCTGGGTTATGAGTATTACTGGATTGACGCGGGATGGTACGGAGTGAGTGAGAATACACAGGACTGTACCGATGAGTTCACGGGAGACTGGGGCCTTCGCACCGGCGATTGGAGGGTGAACCCCCATTATCATCCGGACGGCCTGCATGAGGTGGTAGAGGAGGTCGAGAGGGCCGGAATGAAGTTCCTTCTGTGGTTCGAACCGGAGCGGGCAGTGCAGGGAACACCCATGACATTGGAGCATCCGGAATGGTTCCTTCACCAGGTGAGCGGCGATAAAAATCTGGATATGCATTTGATCCTGGATCTGGGGAATGAGGATGCCTGGGACTATATTTACCAGGTACTCTGTGATAAGATCGAAACCCTGCATATCTCATGTTACCGGCAGGATTTTAATTTCCAGGTTCTCCCATACTGGCAGAATCATGATACCATTCACCGGAAAGGAATCCACGAGATGAAACATATCGCGGGTCTGTACCGGCTCTGGGACAGTCTGCTGGAAAAATTTCCGCACCTGATTATTGACAACTGCGCCAGCGGCGGACGGCGGCTGGATATCGAAATGTTGAGCCGGAGTATTTCCCTGTGGAGAAGTGATTATCAGTGTACCTGGGACGCGGACCCGGAGGTGGCGCAGATCCACGGTACCGGCCTTTCCTGGTATCTGCCCTACCATGGAACGGGGGCCGGCAAGCATAAAGGGGATACATATGCATTCCGAAGCTGTTTCGGGACCTCTTCGGTCAATTCCTTCTGGGGCTATGCGGAAGGATTTGGAGATGAGGAACCGGTAGAATGGGTGCGGAAGATGAACCGGGAGTTTAAGAAGGCGAGACCTTATTTTTCCTGCGATTTTTATTCGCTGGCGGGATATTCCGTGGATCGCGTATCATGGACCGGATGGCAGTATCACGATCCGGACACGGACAGCGGGGTGGTTATGGCGTTCCGGCGCAGCCAGTCCCCAAATCCGTCGGCCGATCTTAAGCTGCGGGGACTGCAGGATGGGTGCGTATACCGTCTTGAGGATGCGGATACGGGGGAATGGCAGGAGAGGGACGGTTCCGGCTTAATGGACATGTTCCGTGTAACTTTGCCTCATCCGCGAAGCTCGAAATTATTTTTTTATCATGTGGTGCAGAAAGTAGTAGAAGAATGACATATTTTACACAACCTTTACGTAACCGGTTACAAATTTTATTGACATCAGAGAAAAGGCATGGTAAAATGAAAATGTAACCGGTTACTATTTTAAAGACTATGAAAAACAAGCAAATGAGATCAGTTATCTTAACAGGAGGGAGTTTTATGAGGAACAATAAGTTCAAAGTCCTTAGTTGTATGTTAGCGGTTGTATTGGCGACCGGAAGCCTGATGGCGGGCTGTGGAAAAAGTTCTGATGCAGTAACGGACAGCGGCACACCTCAGGAAACCACGGACAGCGGGGAACAGGGTGCGCAGAGTACCCCGGCAGCTCAGGCAGGCGGGGAGACCACGATCACAGTCAATACTCAGTCCAGCGTCGGCGCCCAGGAGGCGTGGCAGGCTGTGGCGGATGCATATATGGAGAAGAACCCTAATGTGAAGGTAGTAGTGGATCTGAAACCTTCGGAAGGATACGCAGAATGGGTTCAGAACATTTTTACCGTGGATGATCCTACGGCGGATATCGTAAACGTAAACCTGGCGGGAACCGCAACCACCGGAAAGGTAATCAACTTCCTGGAATATGCGGATATGGACAGCCCCTACTCGGACGGGACCTGGTCAGAACAGTTCAATTTCCAGATGCAGACCAAGGAAAGAGGACAGAGCGAGTGGTCCATGCTTTCTCTGGATTCCGTGCAGGTGGTCTGGTGCTACAACAAAGAGATTTTTGAGGAAGTCGGCGTAGAACCTCCTACCACTTGGGATGAACTGGTCACCGTCTGCGAGAAGCTGGATGCCGCAGGCTATCAGCCCATCACTATGCCTGGCGATGCTACAAGCTTCTGGTCCGGAACCTTCGGCTGGCTGGCCCAGATCTACACGGATCAGACTACCAGATCCATGCTGGATATCTACAGAGCACAGGAAGGGGATTACTGCTTTGATCCGGAAGTGGACGGAGTTTGGAAATACGATCCCACCGATCCGTTTAATGATGACGCATGGAAAGTGAACCAGAATGCGGTTCGGGCGTACAAGGCAGTAAAAGATAATGTTTATTCACCCAGTTCACCTGGTATGAAGACGGTTTGGGAAAACTTTGCTAAAATCTTCCCGAAATATGTGGGCGGAGAGACTTTCTTTGGAACCATTGATCCGGGCCAGGTGTCCATGTTCTATCAGGGGAAAGCGGCCATGATGGTCGACGGAGCGTGGAGATTGGTGAACTTCAATAACGATATGAAGAAACTGTCCTCAGGGGAAGAAGTAACAGATGCGACCGGCGCTGCCATTGAGGGAGTTAAGAAGTTTGATCTGGGCGTATTTAATATGCCGAGCATGGAAGGGGAAGGAATCGAGGCTCCTGCCAGAACGATTGAGGTTGCCACAGGATTCGTGGGCGCAGTGGCCAAGGACAAAGCTCATGATGATCAGGTGGTAGACTTCCTGATGTACTATTCCTCCCAGGAAGGACAGAGTATCTACCTAAGCGCAGGGATTGATGCAGGCCTGGTTCCTCAGGGACCGTCTCTGGTATATGGAGTGGAGCTTCCGGATGACATTCAGGCTATGTTTGACCAGCTGGAACTGATCGGCAACTGCCAGAAGGGCTGTGCAGCATGGCTGGCCCGCGGTATGTCCGACGTACAGGAATCCGTCCGTGATTTCTACCGGTATTCCTATGATTACCTGACCGGAAAGATTACGATCGATGACTGGCTGACCAGCCATCAAAACAACATAGACACATACATAGAAGATGCTATGGCATCCTCAGAGATCAGCGACAATGACCTGGAGAATCCGCAGAATGAACCTACCGGGGAATAACATTTTAGATTCATAGGACGTAGATTCCTTTGAATTCAAAAGGGGCTGCAATACACAGCCCCTTTTCCGTGAAAAAGAAAACCAGGAGGTGACGGCGGAACGATGAAAAGATTATCAGCCTGGAACTGGGTCTGTATCATATCTCTGATCGCGGTACTTATTTCAGGATTTTTATATTGGCAGACAGGAAAATCGGTAGACATTATACAGGATTCCGAAATCAAGACAGGACTTCAGAATAACTCGCTTGGACTTGACGCGGAGAGAGATATATTTTTTGTCGGCACGTACAATAACAAATTAATGGCGTTTCAAAATAAAACCCATGAGAAACTCTGGGAGTTGGAAGCAAAGGGGCCGTTCTGCAAGCTGGTGGTCCGCTCAGAACAGGGCCTGTTATATGCGGGTAACAGTGACAATAATGTGTATATCATTCAGATAGATAGCGGAGAAGTTGTAAATCAGATCAATGTTAAGCGCCGGATCTATGATATCGATGTGACCAGGGATGGGGAGGAGATATTGATCTCTGCGGGAGCGGCAGCCAATAAGCATAATCTGTTCCTCTACACAAAAGACGGGGAGGGAATCGTGAATCTCCCTTACAAATCGATCATCCGCGGAGTCAGCTATACAAAGGATGAGCAGGAAATCATCTTCGGAAATGACCGGGGTGAATTCACCAGGATCGACAAAGCGGGCAATGTGGTCGGCATGACCGAACTGCAGTATCGGATCGTAGGCGTGGCCAAAATGGGAGAAGATTTTGCAGCTCTTTGTAATGACGGCTCTTACTGCGTGCTGGATGAGCAGTTAAAGCTCTTAAGAAGAGGCAATGTACAGAGCAATCTGAAGGTGAAGGTGGCCTCCATCGGTGCGGATGAAAGCGGGGAATATCTGGTAATCGGCACAGAGGAAGGATATCTGTATGTGATTGATCCGGATGGAAATAAGGCGGTCTCCGTAAGATTATCCAATGCGGTCGCCGGAATACTAGGCGTGGATGACCTGATCTATATTACGGGCAGGGGTGATTTTATCAAGACCATCTCCGTATCGGATCTGGGACAGATGAATCTGTATCATATCATCCACAGTATCACAAGGATTACAGGAGCGGTATCGTTCGCACTGCTGCTGATCAGCCTGATGATGTCCATACCGGTGGTAAAGGGAAAGTTGTTCAAAATGGGAAAGGCTCTTTACAAATACCGGATTGCCTATCTTCTGCTGATCCCCACGTTTATTCTGCTTATATTATTTAACTATACACCGGTGTTCCTGGCCTTCACCCGTGCGTTCACCAACTGGTCGAAGGATATCAATACGCTGGCAGAAATCAAGTTCGTAGGTCTTGATAACTTTAAGACCATGTTCTCGGAAGGGTACTTTCTGATCGGTATCAAGAATCTGGTTATCTTGATGGTCACCGGATTTATAAAAGTCCTGACCGTACCAATCCTGGTGGCCTGGCTGGTATATTCCATGAGATCCGACCGGCAGAAATACATATTCCGGTTCCTGTTCGTGCTGCCTATGGTGGTGCCGGGTATCGTTTCCTCCCTGGTGTGGAAACAGATCTATGACCCCAATATAGGTCTGGTCAATGAAGTGCTGGGCAAGATCGGTTTAAGCAGCCTTCAGATGACCTGGCTGGGAGATGAGAAGACGGCGCTCTGGGCGATTATCTTCATGGGCTTCCCGTTTATCAACACGCTGGCCTTTCTGGTGTACTACGGCGGACTGATCGATGTGGACAGTTCCCTGATCGAAGCGGCCAGGGTGGATGGAGCGACCAGACGGGGCATATTTTTCCGGGTACTGCTGCCCATGATCGCGCCACAGATCAAGATGATGATCGTACTCACATTTATCGGCGTGGTCCAGGATTATGCAAATATCTACATTCTCACCGGCGGCGGGCCGGGAACCAGCACGTACGTGCCTGGCCTGGAACTGTATTACAACGTCACGAAATTCGGACGGTACGGATATGCCTGTGCACTCGGACTTGTCATGTTCGTATTCATCCTGATCGGCACGATCATCAATATGCGCATCAAATCCAATAACAATGAATAGGAGGAAAAGACGGTGAAGACAAAATTTAAAAGGAAATTTTCCGCTTTCCAACTGGTCATTGCGGGCATAGCAATTTTATTAATGTTTTTTGCATTTGTACCTATTATCTTCATGATCATACTGTCGTTAAAGTCTAATGTGCAGATATACGGGGATTTCTTCTCACTGCCGCATCCGATTCACTGGGAGAACTATAATACGGCTATCGGGATGCTGATTCCCAACATGATCAACACCATGCTGGTAGTGGCGATCGCCACAGTAATCACAGCGGTTTTGTCGGCTACGGCCGGATATGTGTTTGCCAGATTAAAGTTTCCGGGAAAAAACGTGATCTTTCTGGCTGTGCTATGCCTGATGATGGTTCCCGGCGTCCTGACGCTGACACCTCAGTATACGCTGATTCAGTCCTATCATATCTACAATACCTGGTGGGCGTTGATTCTTCCCTGGGTGTCGGGAGGACAGGTGTTTGGAATCCTGTTATGCAGGACTTTTATGGAGGGCCTGCCCGCAGAGCTCTTTGAGTCTGCCAAGATCGACGGCTGCCGGGAAGTGCGGGCTTTGGTCAAGATTGCGGTCCCGCTGTCCAAACCGATTATCGCCACTGTGGTCGTCATGAAAATGATGGACTACTATAACGATTTTATCTGGCCGCTGTTAGCGATCGAGAATAACTCAAAGCAGGTGATTACCGTGGCGATCCGGGTATTCCAGTCGGCGACCGGAAGTATTGATATCGGAGCTATGGTGGCAGGCTTTGTATTTGCAACGATTCCACTGTTTATCCTGTTTGTATTTACCTCGCGCCTGTATATGGAAGGTCTGACCGCAGGCGCGATCAAGGGCTGAGAGGGGGAGTGTAAATGCTGGCGGATATCAGTATGTTTCAAAAAGACGGAAAATGGTATAAAGGAAATCTGCATTGCCACACCACGAATTCAGACGGGGCGCTGCAGCCGAAACAGATGGCGGAGGCGTTCAGGAAAAAAGGGTATCATTTCCTGGCAATGACAGAGCATGAGAGATATACGGATCTGCGCAAGGAGCTGGACCGGGATGACTTTATCCTGTTGCCGGGATTAGAGGCATCAGCTACCGTGCATGATACCTGGGAAATTCCCTATGAGATGAAAACCCATCATTTCCTGGGGCTTCTTGGAACAGAACAGATGCAGCGAAATGCGAAGGCGGGGCTGTACCAACATATGGAGCATATCGGGAAGAGAATGTACTTCAGAAAATGGGATCCTGTGAAGGCCGGGCAGGAGCTGGTGGATGAGCTGAGGGACCATGGGATGTTCGTCACATATAACCATCCGGTATGGTCCAGAGTGACCGGAGCGGATTTCCTGCCCCTGAATGGAATATGGGCCATGGAAATATTTAATTACGCTTCGGAGCACGGGGACGCCACAGGATATGACGTGATCCACTATGACCAGGCCCTGAGATTAGAGAAGGGTTGGAAAGCATACGCAGCCGATGATAACCACAGTCTGGCGGATGCCTTTGGCGGGTTCGTTATGGTTCAGGCTTTAAGCCTGTGTCATGAGGATATCGTTCAGGCATTGCTGGATGGAAACTTTTATTCATCATCCGGGCCGGAGATCTATGCGTATGGGATCCGGGACGGAAAAGTATATGTGGAGTGCAGTCCGGTTGTAAAGATTGACTTTGTGGCGGGAAATGTGGTGAGCGCAGGGGGTTCGGTCCATCCGCCCCAGGGAGAGGAAAGCATTTGCCAGGCTTCTTTTGAGTTAAAGGGAAATGAATCCTTTGTGAGGATACAGTGTATGGACAAATATGGGCGCCTGGCCTGGACAAATCCCATGACCGCGCAGAAATAAAGGTTTGAAGAGTTAAATTTAAGCCGCAGTAAATGCGGCACTGGAGGATAATATGGCAGATAGGTTGGATGGATGTGGGCAGATGGAGAAGGAAAAGGAACCAGGGGATGAATTTGCATTTTGTGAAGATTATAAAAGGTTTCTGGACTGTGCAAAGACAGAGCGGGAGGCTGTGCGCGCTCTGATTGCAGAACTTGAGGGCGACGGGTTTGTACCCTATGACAGGTCTAAAATATGGCGGCCGGGGGATCGTATTTATTTTAATCAGAGAAATAAGGCATTGATCCTTGCGGTAATCGGAGAACGGGGACTTGCCAAGGGGGCCAGGCTGGCGGCGGCTCATATTGATTCTCCCAGGCTGGATGTCAAGCCTGCGCCTCTCTATGCACAGGAGGGACTTGCGTTTTTCAAAACCCATTATTATGGTTCCTTGCGCAAATACCAGTGGGCGGCGATCCCGTTGGCGATTCACGGCTGTGTCTGCCTGTCGGATGGGGAAATGGTGGATATCTGCATTGGAGAGAAGAAGGGGGAGCCTCAGTTTACGGTATCGGATCTGCTGCCCCACCTGGCAAGTGGTTTTACGCCGCGGCCTGTGGATGAGATCATTACCGGAGAACGGCTGAATGTGGTGATCGGCAGCGGAAACAGGGAAAACGGTGGCGAGTTTCTTAAAGATGAGGTGCTGCGGCTGTTAAAAGAATTCTACGGGATAGAGGAGCAGGATTTCTGGTCCGCGGAGCTATGTTTTGTTCCGGCTTTCGGCAGTACGGATGTGGGGATCGACCGCAGCCTGATCGGAGCTTATGGGCAGGACGATACGGTGTGCGCCTACCCTGCGGTTCAGGCTCTACGCGGACTTAAGATACCTGAGAATACCTGTATTGTCGTGCTGGCGGATAAAGAAGAGACCGGAAACGGCAGCACGACCGGGATGGACAGCACTTATATGGATGATTTTATCGAGGATCTGGCGGAAGGGGAAGGATTAAAATTAAGACATGTTTACGCCATGTCCAGATCCCTGTCCGTCGATGCCAGCTCGGCTTATGATCCCAACTATCCGGAGGCATTCGATCCGCTTAATACCGCTTATCTGAACAAGGGACCCATCTTACAAAAGTACAGCGGCCTCAGGGGTAAGTCCGAGACAGCGGATGCCTGCGCAGAGTATCTAGGGGAACTGAGAACTATCCTGAAACAAGAACAGATCGCCTATCAGATCGGAGAAATCGGCAAGGTGGACTGTGGCGGGGGAAAGACAATTTCCAGATGTCTGGCGGTCAGAAATCTTCAAACGGCAGATCTGGGCGTCCCGGTGCTCTCGATGCACGCCCCCTTTGAGATTACATCCAAACGGGATATTTATCTGCTTTACCGCGGAATCTCCGCCTTTTTTCACACACCGATATAGGAACCAAAGGGGGCTTTTACGATGCAGAAAAAGGTAACGATCTATGATGTGGCAAAACAGCTGGGTATATCCACCGCCACTGTGAACAGGGCGATGAATGACAAAGCTTCCGTTAGTGAAAAGACCCGCAAACTGGTGATGGAGACGGCACAGGAGATGGGATACCGTCCAAGTAAGACCGCGGCATCCTTAAAGCGCAATCCCAAGCGGATTGCGGTGCTTCTGCCGGATACGGTATACGGTTATCTGGCTGAGGTGGAGCGGGGAATCCGGCGGGCCTCCGATGACCTGGCCGACTACAGCGTCTACTGTGAGATGTTCAAGGTGACAGCGGAAGAGACGCGGCCCTTTATCGACAAGCTGTACGAACTGGCCGAGCAGGAGTTTGACGGTATCATCATACTGCCGCCGTCTAATGAGTCGGAAGTCAGCGGGGTGGTAAAAGAATTAAGGGAGAAGACCGATCTGATCTTTGCTACGGTGACCTCCGATCTGGAGGGCTCCGACCGGTTATTTTCCATCCAGAACAACGGAAGAATGGCGGGAAAGATGGCTGCTGAACTTCTGGGAATGCTGGCGGACAGGGAGAAGCCGGTAGTGATGGTTACCGGACAGCTGACCAGCCAGGTGCACAGAAATACAGTGGAAGGTTTTCGGGAGGGCAGCGAAAGCTTCGGACTGAAATTTTCCGGGGTTTACGAACATCATGACAACTTAAGAGAGGCCTATGATCTGGCCAAGGTGTTGGTGGATCAGTATCCGGATCTGGGCGGGATCTACTTTGGAACCGCCAATTCCGTGGCGTTTTGTAAACGGCTTCAGGAGCTGGGATATGCGGGAAAGATTTCCATTGTTGCCTCAGATGTATTTCCGGACATTGCTGCCTTGATGAGGGAGCGGGTAATCAAGGCGACGATCTTCCAGAATCCGTTTCTGCAGGGAAGGCTGGCAGTCCGGTATCTGTATGAATATATGGCCGAGGGCAGACAGTTTGAAAATGACGTCATCCTATTGGATCCGCAGATCGTGTTAAGGAGCAATCTGCCGCTGTATTCAGACATCCTCGAGCAGATGAAAGATGATTATATCCTATAGATGCGAAGCTGACAGATAAAATGACTGACAAAAATCATATAGGCAATAAATTGACAGTGAAAATCTAAGAACCAGTGATATCTGGAAAGGAGACAAGATGAATATTGATCTGACAGGCAAAACGGCTGTGATCACAGGCGGTTCGGGCGCCATCGGAATGGCTATGTGCGAGTATTATATCCAATCCGGCGCAAATGTAGCGGTAGTCGATATTGACCGTACAAAAGGGGAGGAAGCCGCGTCGCAGTTAAGGAAACTGAGGGGGAATGCCCGGTATTTCTTCGGGGACGTGTCCGACGGGGAAAGCATGGAAAGCATGTGCGCGCAGGTTCTGGACACGTTCGGCGGAATAGAAATTCTGGTTAACAACGCGGGAGTCAATGTGGGACCCGAGGGGAGAGCTCTGATTCAGGATTTTACGGAGGAAAACTGGCATAAGATCATGAAGGTGGATCTGGACGGAGTATTCTACTGCTCCCGCCCGGTCATCCGGCATATGGCGGCCAGAAAATACGGCCGTATCATCAATATCGCTTCCTGCGTGGGGCAGGTGCCGATGCGAAACCAGTGCGCGTTTACCGCGGCCAAGGCCGCTGTGATCCATTTGACCAAGACCATGGCAGTGGAACTGGGAGCGGATGGTATCCTAGTCAACTGTATCTGCCCGGGATCCGTCATCTTTGAAGGTACAAGGGCGTTGTTCTACGCAGATCAGGAGCGCAGCGAACGAATGCTGGCCCACATACCGCTGGGACGTCCGGCAGAGCCCCGAGAGATCGCCGGAACAGCGGTATTCCTGTCATCCGACGAGATGACTTATATGACTGGCAGCATCATAACCGTTGACGGAGGGTGGACCTGCGGGTTTGCCCGGGATTTTTAGACAGCTGTATTTTGGAAACTGGAGGAAAAATATGAAGGCATTTATAGCAAAAGAGCCAGGAAAGGCAGAATTTGTGGATGTAAAAAAGCCGGAGGTAGGGCCTGGGGAAATTCTGGCGAAAGTTGCCTATGCCGGAATCTGCGCGACAGATATTGCGCTGATCACAGGGGAGACGACCTTCGTGCGGGAAGGTCTGGCGAAATATCCGATCCGGATCGGCCATGAGTGGGCCGGAGTTGTCACAGAAGTGGGAGCTGATGTCAAAACGATCCGTCCCGGCGACCATGTGATCGGGGACAGCGGGGTGGCCTGCTTTGATTGCCCCACCTGCTGGAGCGGGGACGTGGGGCATTGTCCGAAAGTAAAAAGCGTGGGGACCATTAATACCTATGACGGGTGCTTTGCGGAGTACATGAAAATGCCCGAGCGGTTGACCTACAAGCTGGACCCTGAAATCGATCTCAAGGAAGCGGCGTTAATCGAGCCGGCCTCCATCGCCATGCATGGCATTAGAAAGAGCGGGGCCCGGTTTGGGGATAAGGTCCTGGTGATCGGTACCGGCGCAATTGGCCTGACAGCCGTGGGGCTTCTCAAAGCAATTGGCTGTACCGTAGTCCTGGTTGGGCGCAGGGAGTCCAAATTAAAGATCGGGAAGAGGATGGGAGCGGATTATCTGGTCAACTCTTCCGAACAAAATGTCGTGGAGGAACTGAGTAAGCTGACGGAGAGCGGCAGATTCGGCACGGTCATGGAATCCTCCGGAAACATAGATGTGCTCTATGAATGCGGTCAGTATGTAAAAGGCGGCGGAAACGTGGTGCTCCTGGGTTTTTACGAGCAGAATATCCCTAACTTCAATATTGACCAGTTTATCGTCAATGATATCTCTTTGCTGGGAGTGGCAGGCTCCGCGGCCACGATGCCCGGGATTATCGAACTGCTGCGGACGAAGAAGGTGAGTTTTGAGCCGCTGGTCTCCGCGGTATATGATTTTGATCAGGCGCCCTTCGCAGTAGAACGGGTGATCCAAAACGAGGGCGACCGCATCAAAGTGCTGTTAAAATTCTGACATAGGAATGTGGTGGAAAATATGAATTTTTCGGATACTTTCCGTAATCTGGAGATTGCGGAACATAAAGTGGGGGTTATTTGGATCGGACAAGCGGGTTTCCTGCTGAAAACGGCGGGAGGCAGGAAGATTCTGATCGATCCCTATCTGACCGACTCCGTCTATCATATCATGGAGAAGGAGGAAGGACTGGGATACAAGCGTTTGAGCGTACCGTTGTTCGAGCCGAATGAGGTGATCCCGGATTTCCTGTTGATCTCTCATGAACATCCGGATCATCTGGATATGGAAGCCATGCCGGTTTACCGGGATCAGGAAAACCTGCAGGTGATCACCAACACGGGCTGCAAAGAACAGCTGGTGGAGGCGGGCTTTCCGGAAAATCGGATCCATGCGCTTCGCAAGGGCGAGGAAGTGTCCTGCGGGGAGTTCTGGGTAAAAGCCGTGGACTGCGATCATGGAGAGCTGTGTCCTGATGCGCTGGGGTTCCTTCTGGATTTCGGATTTGTGAAGCTTTACTATTCCGGTGATACCGGTTATACCCCGGAGAGACTTCGGGAGGCGGTTATGGAACGTCCGGATGTGGCGCTTTTGCCCATCAACGGGGCATATGGCAATCTGAATGGGACTCAGGCTGCCAGACTGGCGGCGGATCTTGAAGTAACTGCCTGTATCCCGCACCACTTCTGGACATTCCCGCGCCATCTGGGTAATCCCATCGAGGCGGTAGGAGCGTTCCGGGAACTGGCGCCAAGGTGCCGGCTGGATATGGATATGCCGGGCAGAGTGTTTCTGTATCCCCGCGGGGAAGATCCGGAGGAAAGGAGCATACATGGGTAAAAAGGTTGTGGTATTCGGGAGTTATGTGGCGGATCTGACCGGCACGGGAGAACATCTCCCCAGGCCCGCAGAGACTGTATTCGGGGAGACGTTCCGAATCGGACCCGGCGGAAAAGGGAGTAATCAGGCGGTGGCAGCCCATCGGGCGGGGGCGGATCTTCGCCTGATCACGAAGGTCGGTAAGGATGTATTCGGTGACTTGGCCCTGGCGTTTTATGAGAAGGAGCGGATGGATACACAATTTGTGCTGGTGGATGAAGAAGCGGCCACCGGCGTGGCGCTGATCTGTGTGGATGAAAAAACGAAGCAGAATCAGATACTGGTAGTCCCATCAGCCTGTACCCGATTTGGGGACCGGGACTTAAGACAGATCGAGGATATCATAAGGAATGCGGATATCCTTTTGCTGCAGTTTGAAATTAATATGGATGCCCTTGAAAAAGCAGTAGATATAGCGAAGGAACATGAAGTGTTAATTGTACTGAACCCGGCGCCGGCAAGAGAGGTTTCCAGAGAGTTGCTTTCAAAGATTGATATCATTACCCCCAATGAGATGGAAGCAAAAGCCCTGACCGGGGTTGAAGTGACAAATGAGGAAAGCGCCCTTCAAGCGGCACAGGTCTTCCATCGGATGGGCATCCCCTCCGTGGTGATTACCATGGGAGAGAAGGGGGCTTTCTATAGCGGCGGCAGCGGACAAGGAATGATACCGGCCAGACTGGTGAAAGCGGTCGATACCACCGGGGCCGGGGACGCGTTCAACGGCGGACTGGTAACTGCGCTGTCGGAGGGTAAGGAACTGGAGGAAGCGGTCCGATTCGGGAATACGACAGCCTCCCTGTCGGTACAGAAATTTGGAACAGCTCCGTCTATGCCGTACCGCAGAGAGATTGACCGGGAAGAAGCGGCAGCGGATCTGCGATAGAGGCGCAACATAGAAATACATAGAAGGTGTAAAATATGGGACAGAATGAATATTTGCGATGGCTGTCTTCTGAGACGCCGTCGATTTACTGGCACGACAGTGCGAATCTGACTGCCATCGAGGAAGCGATCCGAAACGGGGCAACCGGTGTGACGACGAATCCGTTCCTCGTGCAGGATACGCTGGCCGGATCGCCGGATGACTGGGAGGAGGACATGGCGGCTGTCAAAACACTGCCTCCCGGACCGGAGAAGGCGGAGGCGAAGATCGCAGCGGTGGCCGGCAGAATCGCAAAGCGGATGGAGCGGGAGCATAGAGGCTTCGGTACCGGATACTGCTGCGCCCAGACGGATCCCACCCGGCCGGGGGATGCGATCCGCATGATAGAACAGGCCAAAAGATACGCGGCAGCGGCTCCTAATCTGGTGATTAAGCTTCCGTCTACAAAGGCCGGGCTTCTGGCCTATGAGGAATGCGCGGCGCTGGGTATGAACGTCTGCGCCACCGTCAGTTTTACAGTAGCCCAGACTCTGGCGGCCGCCGAAGCCTATGAGCGGGGGGCGGCCAGGGCCAGACAGAATGGAATCACTCCGGGCCTTGGCATCGCGGTCCTGATGGTGGGAAGGCTGGATGATTATCTGCGGGATTCAGCGGCGGATTATGGACTGGACCTTTCCGAAGCGGAGATCACAAAGGCGGGGCTTGCGGCGATAAAACGGGCATATAAAATTTTCTGTGAGCGGGAATATTCCTGCATACTAATGCCGGCCGGCTGCCGGTGCGCAGAACATATTACGGAGCTGGCGGGAGCCCGTATGATCTTTTCCATTGCTCCGAAGATCGAGAGAATGCTTATGGAATGCAAACCGCCGTTTCAGGAAGTAATCCGGGAACCGGTGGATGAGAAGATTATCAGCCGTCTGTCAAAGCTTCCGGAATTCTGTAAAGCATATGAACCGGATGGACTTGCAGTCAGCGAATTTATAGGATACGGGGCCACGAACCGTACGATCAATCAGTTCAGCGAGTGCGGCTGGAATCTGCTGGCACGCTGACGGATAGAAAAGTGAGGAATGGACAATGAAAGAGATTGGGTTTATCGGGTTAGGTATCATGGGAAAACCCATGGCAAAAAATCTACTAAAAGCCGGCTATCGGGTTTATACTTATGATGTAAATTATGCGGAAATAGATAAATTAGTGGAAGCGGGAGGAATCGGCTGTTCCTCCATTGAAGAGGTTGCCGTGTCGTGCAGCACGATCGTTACTATGCTGCCCAATTCCCCACAGGTAAAGGAAGTTATCCTGGGAGAAGGCGGTATCGCACAGTATGCGGCGAAAGGAACGCTGATTATCGATATGAGTTCTATCGCGCCGGATGCTTCTAAGGAAATCAGCGCAGCCATTGCGCCGAAGGGAATCCGCCTGATCGATGCGCCCGTGTCCGGCGGGGAACCGAAGGCCGTGGACGGCACGCTGGCGATTATGGCGGGAGGCAGCCCTGAAGATTTTCAGGAGGCCCAACCGGTCTTTGAAGTGCTGGGCTCCTCCGCGGTACTGGTGGGAGACGTGGGCAGCGGAAACACCTGCAAGCTGGCCAATCAGATAATCGTGGCGGGAAATATCGCGGTACTCAGCGAAGCCATGATGCTGGCGAAAAAAGCGGGAACCGATCCGGAAAAGGTCTTCCACGCCATCAGCCGGGGACTTGCGGGAAGTACGGTCATGAACGCCAAAGCGCCCATGATGCTGGCCGGGAATTATAAGCCCGGTTTTAAGATCGATCTTCACATCAAGGATTTGAACAATGCGCTGGAGACGGGATATAAGTCCGGAGCGCCGCTTCTGTTAAGCGCCCAGATCATGCAGATGCTGCAGACGCTGCATCAGGACGGGGAAGGCGCAAGCGACCACAGCGCATTGATGAAATATTACGAGAAGATAGCCGGAACAACATTAAAGGAAGAGTGACGCCTATGATAATCACCGATTTGAGAACCAATCATCTGACGAATCCGCTGGGATATCATCTGGAACGGCCCGTGTTGTCCTGGATTGTGGAGGAATCATCCGGGAAGAAACAGGCATGGGCCAGGATCGAGGCCGCCCTGGACCCTGATTTTCAACAACTGGTCTATGACAGCGGAAATAAGGAGAATTTAAGCTCCTTAGGCGTCGAGGTGGATTTAAAACTTTTGCCATGTACCAGATATTATTGGAGAGTGACGGTCAAAGCGGACAACCAGGAGTGCGGGGTCAGTGAGACTGCCTGGTTTGAGACCGGTAAAATGCAGGAGAACTGGGACGCAAAATGGATACAGGCCCCATTTGAAAAAGAAATACATCCCTATCTGTACCGAAATTTTTGTCTGAAAGCTCCGGTCCGGAGGGCCAGGGTATATGTTACCGGTCTTGGACTGTATGAGCTGGAACTCAACGGAAAAAAGGTGGGAGAGGACTATCTGGCCCCATTTTATAACGACTATAACCTGTGGCAGCAGTATCAGACCTATGATATTACAGATCTATTATTTGAAGGCGATAACGCGCTGGGGGTTCTGCTGGGCAATGGCTGGTACAAGGGGCGCTTTGGATTCGTGGACGGCCTGAATGAACTCTATGGGGATCAGATGAAATTCCTGTGTGAGATTCGGATAGAACTGGAAAATGGAGAGACCGTGACTCTGGGCTCGGATGAGAGCTGGCTGTGCTGTCCTTCCCCGGTGCTTGAGAGCAGCATCTACAATGGGGAATACTATGACGCGCGAATGGAGATAAAAAATAGATCCACAGCATCCTGTGATACGGCCGGCTTTGTACAGGCAGTGCCGTCTGCGCCGCCCAAAGGAGAGCTGTATGAGCGGCTGAGCCCTCCGCTAGTAATCATGGAGCGCAGGAAGCCGGTAGAGCTGTTACATACGCCGGCCGGTGAGCTGGTGCTGGATTTTGGCCAGGTAATGACAGGCTGGGTGGAATTCAACTGCGGTCTGCCCGAAGGGGCGGAAGTGTTGCTGCAATACGGAGAGCTGCTTCAGCATGATAATTTTTACAATGAAAATCTGCGGACGGCTAAACAGGAATACCGCTATAGATCAAGCGGGGAAAAGGTCTGTGTACGGCCTCATTTTACCTTCTATGGTTTCCGGTATGTGAAGGTGACCGGGATGCAGCAGGTCTGCATGGAAGATTTTACGGCTTGCGTGATTTTCTCCAAACTGGACCGGACCGGTGAGATCAAGACCTCTGATGAAAAGGTCAACCGGTTGTTTGAGAACTGTCTGTGGGGGCAGAAGGGGAATTTCCTGGATGTGCCCACAGACTGTCCCCAGCGGGATGAGCGGATGGGATGGACCGGAGATGCCCAGGTGTTTGCCGCTACAGCCAGTTTTAACCGGTATACGCCCGCATTTTACCGGAAATTTCTGCACGATGTGCTGTTGGAGCAAAGGCAGCTGAACGGTTCAGTACCCCATGTGGTTCCGGATATTTTAGGACAGATCCGTTCAATTCTTCATCAGACCGACGGGGATGCGCCTCACGGCTCCTGCGCATGGGGAGAGACTGCCACGGTGATTCCCTGGACCCTCTGGCTGTTCTACGGGGATAAGACCCTGCTGGAAGAGCAGTTCGAAAATATGTCGGGCTGGGTGGATTATATGAAGAATCAGGACGATACTTACTGCGGAGGCTCCAGACTGTGGACCCACGGATTCCATTTCGCGGACTGGCTGGCGCTTGATAATCCGGATAAGAGCAGCTCATTTGGCGGCACCGACTGCTATTATGTGGCATCCGCCTGCTATTACTATTCCGCGTGGCTTACGGCCAAAGCGGCCCGGGTGCTGGGAAAAGAGGAGGAAGCTGTCCGGTACGGCACACTGGCCGGAGAGATTAAACAGGCGGTTCAACAGGAATATTTTACCCCCACCGGCAGGATCGCTGTGGATACCCAGACCGGCATGGTGCTGGCCCTGTACCTGGATCTGGTGCCGGAGCAGTTTAAAGAACGGCTGAAACGGGATCTGAAGAAGAATCTGGAGGACCACGATAATCACCTGACGACCGGATTCGTGGGGACGCCCTATCTCTGCCCGGTTCTTTCGGACAATGGGATGGCAGACGAGGCCTATACCTTGCTGCTTAATGAAGATTTCCCCAGCTGGTTGTATGAGGTCAATATGGGAGCGACTACGATCTGGGAACGTTGGAATTCCGTGCTGCCTGATGGTCTTGTCAGTGATACCGGGATGAACAGTATGAATCATTACGCCTACGGTTCTATTGTAGAGTGGATGTACCGCTATATGTGCGGGATCAACCCGATGGAGGAAGCTCCGGGATTTAAAAAGGCACTGTTAAGGCCCCAGCCGGATCAGAGGTTTTGCTGGGCAGAGGGGAGCTATGTATCTGCATCGGGGACCTACCGCCTGGGCTGGAAATGGACCGACACTGGGATCACCTATGAGATTCAGGTGCCTTTTGATACTGAGGCAAGGCTTGTGCTGGATGGAAAACCGGTCCGTGTGCTGTGCGGGGATGAGGAAGTGAAGCTGGCCCGGGAGAACGGTGTATGGCTTCTGACGCCCGGCAGTTATAAGATTGATGTGATAAAACCTAACTGATTAGAGGAGAGATTTAAAATACTCTGTAAAACGGATACAGACCATTAGTCTGTCTCCGGGTTACAGAGTATTTTTCATTCTATAGGGAAATCTACGGATGTACCAGTTCGTTCAGCAGCTTCGGCAATAATTCTTCGATCTTATCATCCGGGAACTGACAGGTTCCCACCATCTTGTGACCGCCGCCGCCATATTTTAACATCAGGCTTCCCACGTCAATGGTGGAAGTTCGGTTCAGGATACTATATCCCACCGCCACGGAACAACCCTTGCCGCCTTTCCCATCTACGATCCATGCCGAGATATTCTGATCCGGATACAGGCTGTAGATCAGGAAGCGGTTGCCGGTATAGATAGGATCCACACCCCTTAGATCGGATATGATTACGTCCCCGTCGATGCGGGTGTACTTTTTGACCATTTCTGTAAACTTCTCGGTCTGTTCGAAGTAGACTTCGATTCTCTCCTTTACATCCGGCAGATCCAGGATCTCCTGCGTGTTCATAGTACGGCATGCGTCGATTAATTTCTCCATCAACTGATAATTGGAGATGGTAAAATTCCGCCAGCGTCCCAGACCGGTTCGCGGGTCCATCAGGAAACCGATCAGAATCCAGCCCTTGGGATTCTGTATCTCATCGATCGTCAGATTCCCGGAATCCACCTTATCCACCGCTTCCATCATTTCATCAAAATGGGAGAAACGTTCCTGTCCTCCATAATAATCATAGATAATCCTCGCGCACGAGGGGGTCAGCCGGCTCTCCCCTTTATACTTTCCTGCAAGCTGATTGCGCTCCATCTCACTGGAATGATGATCGAACCAGAGTCCGCAGCCCTCCACATAGGGAACATTGGCCAGACAGTCGTCCTCTGTGACTTCCACCAGGCCATCCTGCAGATCCTTCGGATGGGCGAATTTCCAGTGATCGATGATTCCAGCCTCTTTTAACAATGCACCACATACCAGTCCGTCAAAATCAGATCGGGTAACCAGTCTCATATCTTTCAACCTCTTTTCTTATTCTGTGTCTTTCCTGCCAAGCGTTATGATACAGATAAGTCTATTATAGTTGATACGGCCGGAGATGGCAACCATTCCGCAAGGATATTACAGGTATTACATGTAGAGAGAGAGTCTGTGAATTTTAATACAGAAGCATGCCCAAAGGGATACCAGCCGCGATAATGACCAGAGCTGCCAGGGCTACTGCGACCGCTCCATATTTTGCCGCCTGGTTGCTGGTGACCCACTCGGAATTGCCGTGCAGGACAGCTGCCGGAGTACAGGCCGCCGGAGTGACCAGGGCCATAGAGGTCGCTTCTATGATGAGGGTGACTACCAGATACTGATTTAAGCCAAGGGAACCGGCGATGGCAAAACCGATCGGGATAAATAAGGTTCCCATGACGATATTATTCAGGAAATTCGTCAGAATCAGAGGGATAACCACAATCAGGATCAGGAACACGGCGGGGCCCAGTTTAGAGAAGACAGGGATGAACAGATTACATACCCAGTCGCTGATTCCGGTGTCCGCACTGGTGAGAGCGGAGGAAATCAGAGTGATCGGCATGCACATGAACAGAAGATCCCAGCCGACGGATTTGGACATATAGGCCTGGAATGTTTTTCCCTGGGTGAAACGAACGGCAATCAGGAAAATATCCGCCACCAGCGCAACCCCGCTGACGCCCAGCCCGCTGACTGCCTGGGTAAATATCCAGCCGGACGGAAGAATATTGGAGAGAACCAGAACTGCTACGAATGCGGCAGCCACGCCGAGAACGATTTTCTGGTACGTGTCCAGTTTTTCCAAAGTTTCGTCCTTTTTGATTTCCAGCTTCGGAGCTTTGATCCGCAGCAGATATTTTCCGGCCAGGATGAATACGATGGTACAGAGCTGGGAGATAACCAGCATCCATATGACATAGGAGACGAATGCGGGGGCGGCCAGTCCGGTGGTGGAGGTAAAGATGTTAAATAGAACAAGAATAACGACCGTGAACGGGAAGATCTGTCCGCCCAGTATTGCCCCGAACATGACGGCGGTCACCACAAACTGGGTGAATTTTCCTTTTTGGATACCGTTATAATCTACCATGTCATAGAAGATTTCCCAGATCATCAGTGCGATGGGAAATGCTCCGGTGACACCGAAAAGCAGGCTGCAGGCGGTCATCAGAAGATAGACGACGACCCAGGGGCGGCCGCGTCCGATTTTGAGACCGATGATTTTCTTGGCCAGATACATGGAGATACCGGACTCGTTGATGATGGCCAGCAGTCCGAACATGGTCACCAGCACGATAAAGGTATTGGAACCCATCCCGGTGGAGATTAGTTCGGAGAATTTACCGTAACCGGTAAAAGAAAGAGCGATGATGGAAAGGGCGCTGGGCCAGAAGATGCCCACTGTGGACCAGCCGTAGATAGCGCCCAGGAAAACGCCCAGGACGCCCATTCCTACCTGGCTTATGGTCCCGATCGGCGGAAGAAACCGGAACCCGAACATCAGGACGATGGTGATCGCGCTGTTAATATAATATTTCTTACTGCCGCAGAATAATTTTTCTTTCATGATGCTTCCTCCTGTATTTCATTTTCTGGTTTGGAATAGTCTCTCTACATTTCCGGTCTTGTCTGATAGCAGATATGGTACGTGCCGCTGCCAAGCGAGACATATCCGTCCTTCATCCGGTCTTTGAAATAATGAGACAGACTGTTTGTATCGCAATCTTTCAGCCGGATCAACGCGTGTGTAGAGACAGGTACGGTGAGATCGATGCTTCTTTCCCTGCCGTCTCTGGCCCACGCCACCCGGATATCGCCGTAGACACAGTGATAACTGCCGCAGGCCCACTGGAATGGGTAATCAAATCCAGGCTCTACCACAAAGTCCCGGAAACCACAGCCGGTATTTCGGATTCCCAGAATATAGTTATACATCCATTTCCCCACACTTCCGAAGGAATAGTGGTTGTAGGAAGCGCAGGTCACTTTGCCGGTCTCCGGCTGGATGGCGTTCCACTTTGACCAGACGGTAGTGGCGTCATGCTTTACCTCATACAGCCAGGAGGGACATTTCTCCTGCAGCAGAAGCGTCTTGGCTGTATCGGTATAACCATACCGGCACAGGACATCCAGCAGGAATTTGATGGACATAAAACCAGTGTCCAGACAGCCGCCGTTATCAAGAATCAACTGATTCAGATGCCTGGCCAGCAGACCTGCCTTCTCCTCCGACACAAGCCCCATGGCAAGCGTCAGCACGTATAATCCTTGTATCGGGAGGGGAAATTGTCCGTCGGGACGGATATATTCCTCCTCATAGGCTTTACAGATCCGGTCTCTTAACGTCCGGTAATAGCGGGCATCCTCATCCTTTGAAAGCACGGCGGCCACCTTGGAGAAAACCTCGCAGGAGTGGGCGTAGAGAGCGGTGGCTACATATTCCCTGGTATTAATCGAGGACTGCAGGTTGTCGGTCTCCCCTTTTTCATTCCGGCAGCTGGGATAGGACCAGTCCCCATAGTGGAAGCCTGTATTCCACAGATACGGCTGCCGTTCCTGCTGCGATAAAGGCATTTTCTCATAATCGTCCGTTCTGCCCTCGGAGGCCTCCTTCTCGACATACCCGATCCACTTCTTCATAGCATCATAGTTATCGGTGAGAAAGCTGATATCTCCATACTGTTGATAGAGTACCCAGGGTACCTCGATGATGGCGTCCCCCCATCCGCAGGAGGTATGCGCCTGAAAGACACAGTCCTGGATATAATAATAATTCTTAGTGTAAGGTACGGTCACCGGGACGATCCCATTGGCGAACTGCTCCATGCGAACCATCTCGAGCCATCTCTTCAGGAACATCCGCACGTCCTGCACATAAGAGGCGGTATCCGAATAGACAAATACGTCCCCGGTCCATCCGGCTTTTTCCCGTTGGGGACAATCCGTTGGTATTCCCAGAAAATTTCCCTGTTGGCTGCGGAATATATTGGACTGAAGCCGGGTGATGTCCGGATTGCTGCATTGAAAGTCCATCGTCGTATCCAACCGGGACGCCACCACAAGCCCCTCGAAATCTTCAGCCCGAACCTGCCCTTTAAGTCCGCTGATCCGCACATAACGGAACCCGTGAAAGGTAAAGCGGGGACAGTAGGTCTCAGAACTTTTACCGCAGCAGATATAGTGATCAATCAGTTCCCTGCAGTCCGGATTAATGGAATTCATATAATGTCCGCGTTCATCCAGCATCTCCGTATGCTCGAAGACAATATGTGCGCCCGGCTCCTGATTGTAAAACGTCGCCCGGACAAACCCGGCTATATTCTGTCCCATATCCAGAATCAGTTCCCCGATGTCATTTCGATATACCGAGGCTGGCCGTATATGCTCCACGACTCCGGCGGGAGGTGCGCAGATCCCTTTGAGAACCTCGTCTGTGTGCGGTAAAACAGTGACGGCCGTCCACCCTTTCGGAATATAGCCTGCGCAGTCCCAGGCACCCAGGTCTTTGCGGGCGTCATAGAATTCCCCGACAAAGAGATCCGCATATTCATAAGGCCCCTTTGAAGAAATCCAGGTATCATCGGTGGCAATGATATCTGTCGTACCGTCCTCGTATCGGACGTGAAGCTCCGCCAGTAACTTGGTCTGTTTTCCGTACAGATTGCGCAGGCCTCCGATTCCGTTTCGGCCCTTGTACCAACCATCCGCCAGGATCACGCCGATTACGTTCTCCTGCTCCAGCAGTCCGGTGACATCGAAGGTCTGATATTCAAAATATTTATCATAGGGTGTAAAACCGGGGTTAAACAAGGTATCCGTTACCGGCTTGCCGTTCAGGGAGACATCGTAGATTCCGCCGGCCGTTATGTACAGCCGCGCACTGCTGCGTTTTTTAGGCAAAAGCCCAAAGGATTTTCTAAGATAATAAGCCGGCGCTACCCCATCGGGATTTCCCATATCCAGGCCCACGAAATCGACCGGACCAAAATGTTCCACCAGCTTATCCGCCGGCCAATCACAGAACGCATCCGGGACAACCTCCTGCTTTGGCGAGATCCACTTTCCTGTCCAGGGTTCCCCTTCAGAGAAACCGGTCTCGAACAGATCCCCACGCCTTACGGCGGTCTGTCCGTGATTGTCGGTCACCGCCAGCGTCCATTCATAACAGGTACGGGGGCGCAACGGCTCTCCGTCGTAAAAGACGGCCGAGCATATGCCAGAGCTACAACTGCCGCTGTCCCACACCAATGTCCCATCCAGGGATCTTACCTGAATCTGATAAGTCTCCTGCACCGTATCATGCATGTCAGAATCTATAATCCAGCTGAATTCCGGACGTGCCGGGCGTATGCCTACAGGATTTTGCATTCCCATACACTTTTTGTCAATAATACTTAACATTTGATTTTTTACCTTTCCTGTTTGTGAAATATAGTGAAAATATCAGGCTGATTCAGAGGTCGCTATGATCATATTGACTTTCTTCTGTCTTCTAATTTATAATATTTACAGTATGATTTCTATAACAAAATCGCGCAAATATATATCATATTCTACAATGAGGGTAAAAATCAGATGAATATCCGCAATATATTAAAGATGGTACAATTACAACCTAGAGCTGAGACCTCACTTTTCAATGGAAACATCCGTTTTGTCGGTTTTGCTTCCCTACAGTTTCATCCCGACCCCGATTTCAAAATATTTATCCATAACCTTCCCATTCCGGTCTCTCCCCATATTCACGATTACTATGAAGCCGTATATGTATACGAGGGATCTTTTGTCTACCAGGTGAAAGACAGGACGATTTCCCTCTCTATCGGGGACTTTATCATGATTCCCCCCGGCTGCGTGCACAGTATCCTGGATAGTTCAAAGGTCTGCCAGGGGATTAACCTTTTAATAAACCCCGACTATCTGGAACATACACTGAAGCCGCTTCTGGCCGCGGAATTCATGGATCAGAGCAGATCCGTCATCCATGTGACGACCACCAACGATCCCCGAATGCGCAGCCTGGTAGATACTTTGCTGGAAGAACACTTTTTCGCGGAAAAACAGAACAGGCAATTTATCAACTGCTATCTGGCGCTGATCTTAAATACCTGTGAGCGCATATCCCGCCAGATGCAGGCTTCCGCAAAAGAGCAGAAGGAAGCCCGAAAAGAACTGATTACGGCAAAGATCCTCCGGTATATTCATCTCAATTACAAGGAAGTCTCACTTCCCCAGCTGTCCGGCCGGTTTGCCTATTCCCAGAACTATATATCCCATCTCATTCGGGAGGCCACCGGATATACCTTCAGCGAATACAAGCTGAAGATCCAATTGGATACGGCCATCCAGCTGTTATCCCAAAACGACCTGTCAGTCAATAAAATTGCTGATTTGACAGGCTTTACAAACTATTCCTATTTTTATAAAAAATTCAGGGAAAAAGTGCAGATGACCCCTGCGGAATATCGAAAGGAACTCATCATCAATACGAGTACGGACGATTCAGCTAAACCCTAAAAAACCACGGCGTTCCAGGGAGAAGGTCCGAAAACGATGGCCCAGCCCCCGGGATGTCCGGAGATGTCTTCCGAACCGCAGCCGGCGGGAAGGGTGGTATCCGTCTGTTCCATCACATAAGGCGCCCGTGCGAAATCTTAATGAAATCGGTCCGGCCGGTTATGGGCGCAAGACTGCGTTCCACGCAGTCTTGCGGTGGCTGCTGAGCAGCGAATGCATCAGGCATTCGCTGCGAATTAGCCACGGACCCATAACCGGCCGGACCGATTTCATTTAGATTTCACCGGGAAACAGCCTTCCGTGATGGAACAGACGGATATCACCCTTCCCGCCGGCTGCGGTTCGGAAGACATCTCCGGACATCCCGGGGGCTGGGCCATCGTTTTCGGACCTTCTCCCACAGTGGTATCAGCTGAGCACAGGCAGGCTGAGCACGAAGGTACAGCCGCCCCCCTCCGTATCCCGAAGTGTCAGTTCTCCTTTGTGCAGAACCGCCAGCTCCCTGGCGATACTCAACCCCAGCCCGAAATGCTGCTTGTCTTTCCGGGACTTATCCGAGCGATAAAAACGGTCAAACACCTGAGCCTTCTGGTCGTTTGGAATACCCGGCCCGTGATCGATAACCTGGATCAGCAGCCGGTTTTTTGCAGTGGAAGCTTTCAAAAGCAATGGCTTACAATTCCCGCAGTAGGCTAACGCGTTGTCGATGAGAATACCGAGAAGCTGCGTCAACCGTTCCTGGTCACCCTGAATCATAGGAAGAGAATCATCCGACAGATCCAGCCGGAAGGGGATTTTTTTCTCCTGGCAGACCGGTTCATAGGATTCGTACAGGTCCAGCAGAAAAGTATTCGGATCCAGCGGGGAAAAACGGACCGACCAATTTCCGTTGTCAGCACAGGCGAGAGTCAGCATGTCGCTGATCAGGCGGGCCATCCGTTTACACTCAGAACGGATGTTGCCGGTGAACAGAGCTGTCCTTTCGGGATCGGCATCGATGGCCTGGGCGGAAGTCTGGATCACCATCAGGGGCGAGCGAAGCTCGTGGGAAGCGGCGGCGATAAATTCCTGCTGCCTGCGTTTGCTCTGCTGAATCGGCCGAAGGGATCTCTTGACAAAGAAGCGGGCCACCAGGTACAGCGCGGCGATTCCAAGGACATCCATACCCGCAAAAAACAGACGCTGCCGGTTCAGCGTTTGCAGAGAAGGACTGATATAATATAGAAGTAAGACACTTTTATATCCCCTGCTGGAGGGATAGGACATGGCGATACACTGATAGCGGTCTCTGTGGTTTCCGGTAATCTCAAAAACCGGACTGATCGAATAGGTGGTAACCGGCTGGACAGAGATGTCCGTTCCCAGCTCCCGCGCCTTGGAGGCGGCTTTTTCAAGCAGAAATTCCCGTCCGCTGGGCGGTTCCCAGGCGCCCTTGAACAGGAGCGGAGTTCCGTTTTCCTCGATGTGGATCAGCAGGTCATTCTCCGCCTCTGTGGCGGCCAGCCAGGTGATATTAAAAGAATTGTCCGTCTGCAGCTTCGTGGTAATATTCATAACCTGCGTCTGAAAGGTCTCATCAATGCGCCGGATCGTGGACAGCTGGCTGTTGATGGAAATAGAAATAACCACCAGCGTAAGAATAATGCCGGTGGTAAGCGTATATAAAAGTGTCAGGCGAAAACGAAGCTTTTTAAACATAAGCACTCCCCGCTGCTCATTGGTTTTTGGAGGATTTGGTCTCCAGTCGATAACCCGCCCCGTGCAGCGTACGGATACAGGCCCTGCTTCCAAGCGTCCGCAAGCGTTTCCGCAGGAAATGGATATAATTGTCCAGATTGCCGTCCTCCACCTCCGCGTCCGGTCCCCATACATGGGAGAAGATGGCCTCCCGGGTCAGCGTGGCTTCCGGATTCTGCAAAAAGTATTCCAATAGAAGAGTTTCCCGCTTCGACAGCTGATTTCTGGTGTCGTTACAGAGCAGTTCCCGGTCGTTTACGAGGAGATTCAGATCCGCATAAGACAGGGAGCTTACATCCTCCACCTTCGCCGGACGTCGGGTGAGCGCCCGGATACGCGCGGACAGCTCCTGCACGTCATAGGGCTTTACTATATAATCATCCGCCCCGTTGTCCAGCCCGTCAATCCGGTCGCTGATCTGGCTCATGGCGGTAGCCATGATGACCGGGGTATGGATATTATTCTGCCGTATTTCCTTTATAATCGTAAGACCGTCCGATCCCGGAAGCAGACGGTCCAGTACGATGGCGTCGTAAGACGTATGTATCACGTAGAAGAGGGCATCCTCCCCGTTGGTGCAGATATCGGTCGTATACCCCTCCTTGTTAAGCTGGACTTCGATGGCCTGGCAAATGTCCAGATCGTCTTCGATCAATAAAATTCTCATATCTCTCCCTCCAATCGCTATTTCCATAAATATTCCCGTCTGCCGACTGGACCGCAGACGGACACCTTTTCGTTCAGTATACAGTAAAATTCTCTAAAAATCTTTAAAATCCACTGAAGTTTTCCTGGAAATATATGAAAGGGGACTGGCATCTTCCGGACGGCGACATTACGTATTCTAGTGCAGCGCGAGGAAGGGGCCTGTCCCCGAAAGCCGGCCCGTATACATCCCGCAGCCTGCACCGCCTCTATTCTTCTCATTATTTTAAAAGATTTTTAGAGAAATCCCCGGTAAGATAGTAAAAAAGGAGGAGATAACCCAATGAAGAAAAAATGGATTTCAATCATAATGGCAATCGCACTGATAGCAGGAATGACATCCGGCTGCGGAAAAAAGGCGGAAGACAACAACAATCAGCCGTCAGCCGGGGAAAATAATACACAGACCCAAAGTGGTCAGGATGAAAATGTACCAATGGGCAGGTACGTGGAACAGCAGCTTGCGCTTCCAAAACAGATGGAGGGAGAATCCACCTGGACCACTTTCCTTGAGGACGCCCAGGGACGAAAAGTCCTCTATGCAGAACTGGGCGGTACCGGAACCTATAAGGGGTACGTGCTGTCGGATGACGGGACCTGGGCGGAGGAGGACGCTCCCTGGCTTACCAATACAATAGGAAAGATGAAAGGATACCTGCGGCGGGTGGAAAAAGGGGATGACGGTTCTTTATTTGCCGTGTTTTTTGATGACAATTATACCGCCCATATCTTCAAAACTATAGACGGAGAAAACGCGGAGGAGATAAATATCCCGGAACTGGCCTCCGGCGGCATGGAGCGGATATCCTGCGGCTGGAAAATCATGGAGTCGGGAGATATATTGATCGCCTATATGCAGCAGCAGGAACTGGTTCTCTACAGCGGCGCGGACGGCAGTGAGCTTAAGAAATTCAAACTGGGAAAAAGCGGATTGGATGACGTCAATGATCTGCTGGACGTGGAGGGAAACCGGATACTTACCTTAAATGAAGACGCCAAAGGATTTGTGGTATATGATGCGGACACCGGCCAACAGGTGGACAGTATCCTGCTGGAAGAACAAGATTATGTGGACGGCATTATGCGGTTCTCCGGTACGCAGGAATATCTGTATCTGGACCCGGTGGGCCTAAGACATATGCAGGCCGGCGGCACGATACAGGAGACGGTGATCGACGGAAGCCTGTGTTCTGTCGGTATTCCCGGGATTGCTATAACAAATATCGTGGTTGGTGACAATGACGATTATTATGTACTCTACAAAGATGACCAGAGTGTGCAGCTGGCCCATTACGTATACGACGCAAATGTGGCTACGGTACCGTCCGTCAAGCTTTCGATCTACGGACTGGAAGCAAACGATGTGATCGCAAGAGCCGTCGGAAAATATCAGATTAACAATCCGGATGTGCAGGTCAGCTACACAACCGCAGAGACGGATGAGGGGGCCTCTACTACGTCCGATTACATCCGGGCGCTGAACACGGAGCTGCTGAGCGGGAAGGGAGCGGATATTCTGGTACTGGACGGCCTTCCGGTGGATTCCTACATTGAAAAAGGCGTTCTCGCGGATCTGTCCGATATCCTGAAACCCATGCTGGAATCCGGGGAACTTCTGGAAAATATCATAAACTGCTACGCGGATCAGGATGGCAGGATGTACGGCATTCCCGCCAGATTCAGTGTTCCTATCCTGGTTGGCGATGAGGATGTTATGAAGGCTATGTCCGGGCTGGATACACTGAAACAATACGCGGAGGGACATCCGGACACCCCGTTCATGCTCACGGGCGGTAAGACCTTTACCTACGAAGAACTGGCAAAACTACTGCTAAGCATCAATTATCAGGAAATCGTCGGGGACGGGTCGAAGCTTGATCAGGAATCGGTGGTGAAATTCCTGGATACGGTGCAGAGCGCGGGCAATGCCCTGGGGGCCACGGTGGAACCGGAGCCAATCCCACCCTTGACGGAAGAAGAGATGAAAGAATGGATCGCATCAGCGAGTCCTTACTGGGCAAAAATGAATTTTCATATGGGCGACTACCCTGTACTGGATCATTCGGCAGCGGCGGATGAGATGAAGGGGATCGATGACCTGTATATCCCTACGACCATGGTATCGGACTATGGGAAGAGTATCTCCACCGTAAACGGGCTATTCATACCCAGCGGCATGATCGGGGTGAACAGCGCTTCCGGACAGAGCGATTTGGCAAAGGATTTTGTAAAGTTCCTGCTTTCGGAGGAAGAACAGAATACGGATCTGGGCAACGGATTTCCGGTGAATGCGAAATCACTGGACAGCTGGTGCACAAAAGTGCTGGAATACTCTACGGGAGCAAGTATGCAGATCAACGGTGAAACGATATACGTAAGCGCAGACGCTCCCACGAAGGAAGAGATCACCTCGTTCATCGATATGGCCCGGGAACTTCGGGTGCCGCTTAATATGGACCGGGTTTTCAAGGAGATGATACTGGATGAATCCAAAGCATTTTTTGCCGGCAGTGCCTCGGCGGAGAAGGCAGCTGATGCCATATGCAAGAAAGCAAACACCTATCAGGCGGAATAAGAATACGGCGGTAAAGGCCTATCTGTTCCTGGCCCCCAGTTTGCTGGGGGTCGCCGCCTTTGTACTTATTCCGTTTCTGGATGTGATCCGCAGATCCTTTTATGAAGCCATGGGCGGCAGGTTTGTGGGACTTAAGAATTATCAGACCGTACTGACGAACGAAGCGTTTCATCAGGCGGCTTTCAATACCGGCAGATTCCTGCTCACCTGCATTCCCCTGTTGCTGCTCCTGTCCTTTCTGGTGGCGCTGTGCATCCAGGGACTGTGCGGGTCGGGGGAATGGTTTAAGACCATATTCCTGACCCCTATGGCGATCCCTGTGGCGTCCATCGTACTGCTCTGGCAGTTAATGTTCGACGAGAAAGGGTATCTGAACCAGATTACGGCGGTATTTCACATGTCCCCCGTGGACTGGATGAATGGGGCCACCGCCTTCTATGTGCTGGTATTCAGCTATCTGTGGAAGAATATCGGTTATGACATCATCCTGTGGCTGGCCGGTTTAAACGGGATCTCGCCTGCGCTCTATGAGGCGGCCAGAGTGGACGGAGCGGGCCGTTGGCAGTGTTTCCGATACATCACGCTGCCGGAACTGCGGCCGACGGTATTCCTGATCGGCGTGCTGTCCTTTGTCAATTCCTTTAAAGTATTCCGGGAAGCTTATCTGATCGCCGGAGATTACCCGGACAGCAGTATCTATATGCTGCAGCATCTGTTTAACAACTGGTTTGTATCGCTGGATATCCAGAAAATGAGTGCCGCCGCCGTACTGACCGCTCTGGTGATTACCACCTTCCTGCTGGTGGTACAGCATCGGAATGAGAGAAACGCAGAGGATTAGAGCAAAAAAGGAGCGGGACATGAGAAAAAAATTGACTTTTCTATTTCTTCTTTTATTATCCTCGGTGGTCTTTCTTCCATTGCTTATCATGATGAGCAGTTCTTTTATGGGAACATCGGAGATCATAAAACATTATGGGGCCGTTCTGATCGGAACCGGCGGGTCTGTACAGTTTTCCCTGATCCCTGAATTTCCCACCCTGAAAGCCTATCTGGAACTGCTGTTTGACTCGCCGGGCTTCTACGTGATGTTCTGGAATTCCTGCAGGCAGGTATTCGGGATCCTCTTCGGGGAATGTCTGGTCAGCATCCCGGCGGCCTGGGCTTTTGGGAGATTCGAATTTCCGGGAAGAAAAGCGCTGTTTACGCTCTATATGGTACTGATGATCATGCCCTTTCAGGTGACCATGGTGTCCAATTACCTGGTCCTGGATAAACTTGCTATGATGGACACCCACTGGGCGATTATTATGCCGGGGATATTTTCCACCTTTCCCGTATTTATCATGACAAAATTTTTCCGGAGCATTCCGCGCTCCTTTATCGAAGCGGCAAAAATAGACGGCGCAGGGGAGATTTCCATTTTCCTGAAAATCGGACTTCCGCTTGGACTGCCCGGGATTCTCTCGGCCATGATCCTGGGATTTCTGGAATATTGGAATGCCATGGAACAGCCTCTGGCATTTTTAAAAACAAAAACCCTCTGGCCCATGTCCCTGTATCTTCCGAACATAACGACAGAGCAGCTGAGTGTGGCATTTACCGCGTCCATCGTCATGATGGCTCCGGCGCTTATGCTGTTTCTATGGGGACAAAGTTATCTGGAGCAGGGGATCGAGGCGTCAGGTCTGAAGGAATAAGCATGACGAAAAGGAACAGATATCGCTTGGAAACGCGTTGGAGGAAATGATGGATAAAGAGAAGAAGCTGACGAAGACGGAGAAAAAACAAAAATGGATGAAGCTGCTGATCGTTTTCTTTGCGGCGATGCTGATTCTGACGGTTCTCTCCCGGGTAATCGATTCCGTTATGCTGCCGAAGGTGGACATCGGAAAGAAAAAGGAAGGAAATCTGGTCTATAAACTAAGCGGGGAAGGGACGGTGCGGCCGGCCGAGGCGGTTTACACGGAGGTCCCTCTGGGATACCGGGTCAATAAAGTGTTGCCGGCCGGCACAAAAGTGACGGCTGGGCAGGGAATCATTTTCCTGGATCCGGAATATTTAGAAGAACAGAAAGAGGTACGGAAAATAGAGCTGGAAAAGCTTCAGCTGGCCTATGAGCAGCAGGAGTATTCCGACCAGCCGTTAGATAAGGTATCGGAGGAGGAGCAGGCGCTCCTGAATCTGGAGCAGGCGCAGAAGCGTTATGACCAGTCGGTAAATGACGTGGAGGACGCGAAAAATGTCTATGAGGCAAACATGAACGCCAAAAAAGCCGATTGCGACCAGATCAAAGAGAACGCCAGGGCAGCACTGGATCAGGCGCTTCCGGAGAATCAGGAGCAGGCCCAAAAAGACTACGAAGCAGCGGTGGCTCAGGCGGATGCGGATTTTAGAAGCTATGAGGAGCAGCAGCGCCAGGCAGTGGAAGCGGCGGCCGACCAAAGGGACAGCCTAAAGGACGCTTACGATCAGGCGGAAAACGCCCGGGAGCTGGCGAAAAAGAATGACGAATATTCCAGAAGAAACGAAGAAAATATAAAGAAAGCGGCAGAACTGGGACAGAGAATTAGAAAGCTGGAAATCCGGCAAAAGGAACAGGAGCTGGCAAAGATCGATGAATTGATCGCGGCCGGCGGGGAAGTACAGGCGGATGTGGACGGCGTGATTACCAAGATGGGTGTGTCGCCCGGAACGAAAACCACAGGAACGGAGATCGTGGAAATTGGAACCGGTGCCTATCAGTTCGTAGGAAATCTGGATGAAAATGCGCTGGAGCTGATGCAGGAAGGGGATTCGATCACCGTGACACTGCCGCAGCAGGCAAAACCTGTGGAGGCTAGGATTCAGAGCATTCAGCCTGCGGGCACAGGAGAGGTAAGTGTATCCGGGGACGCCTCCCAGGGGGATAACAGCCTGACCACCTTTATCGCCGATCTGCCGGAGGGAGAATACCGGATTTCAGGAAAAGGAATCTATTCCCTGGAGAAAATGTCGGAGACGGAATACCGCAGCCTGATCCCGATCGAAGCGCTGCGCGAGGATCAGAACGGCAAATACTGCCTGGTCCTGGAAAAGAAATCCACGATTCTGGGGGAATCCGACGTAGCGGTGCGCGTTCCGATTACCGTATTAAAAAGTAACAGTCAATATGTGGCCATAGATGATGCGCTGACTGCCGACGACCGCATTATTACCGGCAGCAGTAAGAATGTCAGTGAAGGGGACAGAGTACGGGTGGGGTCTTAATGAAAAAACTACAATACGGTATGCTGGCAGGATTCCTGATTCTCTATGCTGTATGTGTGACGTCCGGATCCAAAGTTCTGACTTTTCGCCAGGCGGTAACCGTTCACTACAAAGACCGGGGAATGACCGGCACGCAGTTGGATGAGATCTATGAGCAGCAGCGGCAGAAAAAAGAAGAGAAAGCGTTATTGCCGGGTCAGCAGGGAGCAGGGCAGGAAGTAAAGGAACTGCCCGACATCACCGGTTGGTACCGGGAAGAGGAACAGGATGTAGAGAATCCGGAATTGAACATCCGCACGCAGACGGACCGGATCGGCGCCTGGGGAAATATGGCCGAAATCCTTCCGGGCCCCCTCCTGTGCGGAAGCTATGTTAACAGTCTGGACGAGGAAGGATGCGTGATCAGCAGCGCTCTGTCGGAGAAGCTGTTTCGGAGCACGGATACGCTTGGCTGCTCCCTTCGTATCGGCGGGAAAACGTATGCCGTGCGCGGAGTCGTCTCAAACGACGGGCAGATCCTGTTACACCGGGCGAAGAAAACGGATCTGCTGTCCAGCCTGGAGTTTCGCTATAGAGGGAAGGAATATTCCGCGTCCGAAGTCCGGAATTTTCTGACCCAGCAGGGGCTGACCAATTACGACAGCCTCCTGGAAGGGGGTCTCTATGCGGGATTTGCCGGAATATTCCTGGGACTGCCTCCGCTGCTTTTGGGGGCTGTGATTTTACGCAGGCTGTGGAAGCGGCTGCTGCGCAGCCATATCAGCATACTGTCCCAAAACCAGATGTCCAGGTTCCTATACAGGATGGCCGCCGTTATTGGGATAGGACTATTTCTCCTGCTGTGGGTCTGTATCTTTGTGCGGTTCCCGGCTGATTATGTACCGGCAGGGGTATCGGACTTTGAATTCTGGATTGTCAAGCTCCAGGAGCTGTCCGCCGACCACCGGAAGCTGCTGAACTACCAGGGCTGGTATCAGGAAGCCTTCCTGCTTGGCAGCCTGAGGCGGTGCATCTTCGGCTCCTTAAGCAGCAGCGTTCTGCTATACTTCACGGCCCGTTGATTTGGGGACATGTCCATTTCGGTTTGGGACAGGTGCAAATCAGTTTGGGACAGGTACATTTCGCCAGTTGATTTTCTGCGAAAATCTTCTGGCGAAATGTACCTGTCCCAAACTGATTTGCACCTGTCCCAAACCGAAATGGACATGTCCCCAAATGCCGCCAAATGCCGCCTAAGTTCAACACCCCAGCCGGCAGATATTCAAAAACCCATAAAACGAATCACAAATCATAATACAACCCAATCTCCGCCGGATGCGGAATCTGTTCCACCAGCTCCGCTTCCGCCCGCTTATTTTTAATCCAGGCATTCAAAAGCGGTTCCGGGAACACCCCATCCCGTGTAAGATACTCATGATCCTTCTCCAGTGCATCCAGCGCTTCGGAAAGCGTCTTCGGAAGAGACTCAAGTCCCATCTTCTCCTCCTCAGAAAGCTGATACAAGTTACAATCAAAAGGCCCCCAGCCATGCTCATGGGGATCGGTCTGCCGCAGAATCCCATCCAAACCGGCCATAAGGATAGCCGCATAGGCATAGTAAGGATTACAGGTAGCGTCCGGATTGCGCAGCTCAAAGCGTTTCGAATCCGAAGCCTTAGCATACGCGGGGATACGAATCACAGCGCTTCGGTTGGAGGTAGCATAACCGATCGTGACCGGAGCCTCATAACCGGGCACCAGACGTTTAAAAGAATTCGTAGAAGGATTCGTGAGCGCGCACAGAGAACGGGCATGCATCAGCAGTCCCCCCATAAACCAATGTGCCTCTTTACTCAGCCCGGAATACCCAGCCTCATCATAAAACAAAGGCTTTCCGTCTTTTCTGAGCAGCATGTGCACATGCATTCCATTGCCTGCTTCCTGATAAATAGGCTTCGGCATAAAGGTGGCTGTCTTACCCGCCGCCACCGCGGCATTTCGCACCACATATTTAAGAATCATGGTCTTGTCCGCCATATCCGTCATACTACCCAGTTCCACCTCGATCTCCACCTGACCGGGCCCTCCCACTTCGTGGTGATGATACTTGACGTCGATTCCCCAGTCAGCTAACATCAGGCAGATCTTACTGCGGAAATCATAGGAACTGTCAAGAGGAGCGCAGATGTGATACCCGCCCTCCCGGGGCACATGATATCCGGAATTCGCTCCCGGCAGCCCGGAATTCCATTCCGCCTGCATGGTATCCAGCTCGTAGGAAACCCGGTTTGGCCGGCAGTCATAGCTGACTCTGTCCAGCAGATGAAACTCAAACTCCGGCCCAATAATCATCTGGTCGGCGATCCCGCTTCTGCGCATAAACTCCTCCGCCTTCAGCGCCACATTCCTGGGATACTGGTCAAACGGCTCATTCCCCGTATCCCTTAAAACACGCACGTTCCCGGAAATAGAAAGTGTGGGAACCTCCGTGAACGGGTCCGGGTGAGCAGTTGACAGATCCGGCAGAAACACCATATCGCTTTTTTCCACCGGTGCATATCCATAATTCGAACCGTCAAACCCGATTCCGTAGCACATCGTACTCTCATCCAGCCGCTCCGCAGGAATCGTCAGATGTCTCCAGCGCCCATTGATATCCACCATTTTAAAATCAATCATCCGAATTCCCTGATTCTTACAATAATCCTGTGCCTGTCTCACATTTTCAAACATAGGCATCCCCCTGAACATAATTTTTGTCTTTGTATAACATTATGGAATCTCCCCTCTTTTATGTCAACACTCAGATCCAACAAATACTCCGGCAAAATCGCTTGAGGCCGGGCCTTAGAACAGGTTACGCAGATGGAGGGAGAACCTCGCAGGGACTGGAACACTGTCCGAGCCGTACTCTGGCGAGTTTGTTCCAGTCCCTGCTAATAAGAGGTTCTCCCTCCATCGGAGTTACCTGTTCTTAGGCCCGGCCGATGTGATTATGCGCCCCAAGGCTGCCGCCCCTCCCCGGAAGGCCCCCGCGCATCTCTTTCCTCCCGTCCCTTCAAACCATATTCCCATTCCCACCTCCATTCAGAAAATCCATGGCGTTCTGCAGTGTAACGGAACTGATGGCATCCAGCGCCTCATTCGTAAAAAACCCCTGATGAGAAGTAATCATCACATTGGGAAAGGACAACAGGCGGGCCGTGGTGGAATGTTCCATGATATCGTCGGACCGGTCCTCAAATACGTTACGGTTTTCTTCTTCGTACACATCCAGACCCACCCCGAAGAATTTGCGGGCGCGGATACCCTCGATCAGATCCTCGGTTTTCACCAGCCCTCCCCGGGAAGTATTGACCAATATGACGCCCTCCTTCATTTCGCGGATGGTATCCCGGTTGATCAGGTGATAGGTGGCGTCGGTGAGCGGGCAGTGTAGGGAGACCAGATCACTGGCCTTAAGCAGGGTATCCAGATCCACATATTCCACAAAATCAAGCGACGGATTGCGGTATACATCATAGGCCAGAATGCGCATGCCGAAGCCCCGGCAGATCCGCGCCATGGCAGCCCCGATCTTGCCGGTGCCGATGATTCCGGCTGTCTTTTGATAGAAATTAAAGCCCATCAGACTGTTGAGGCTGAAATCATTTTCCCGTACCTTGACGTAGGCTTTGTGCATATGGCGGTTCACGGTCAGCGCCAGAGCCATGGCATGCTCGGCGACCGCCTCCGGGGAATAGCCGGGGACTCTCATGATCGTGATGCCAAGCCTTGCGGCCGTATCCACATCCACGTTGTTGAAACCGGCGCAGCGCATCAGAATCAGGCGGACGTTACTGCGATGCAGGGCCTCGATGGTCCGGGTCCCCACATCGGAGTTGACGAAGGCGCAGATCGCGTCGTAGCCCTGGGACAGTCGGGCGGTACGGGGAGACAATTCGGTTTCCATAAATTCCAGCTCCAATTGGGGATATTGGGGAAGAAATTTTTCAAAGGATTCCCGGTCATAGCTTTTGGTATCGTAAAATAAGATCTTCATGATTGTTCTCCTGTTCCTTTTAATAGATTTTCTATCGGGTTGCGGTTATTATATGAAATAATCGGAGAAACATGTATAAGCGAGGTAAGCGCAAGAGCAAATCCAGCAAGAGAAAATCCGCGCTTGACGGCAAGAAGATTACAGTGTATAACCAGAACAAAGAAGGATTCATACGGAGGAGGATATCGGATGAGCGTGGAAGGAATGTTTATGTGTGTGGCCGGAGTGGTTTTTTTGCTGCTGGCTTGTAAGGATGGATGGAACCTGTGGAAAAATAAGGGAAAGACAGGAGATGCGACAGGCACCGTGATGGAAGTGTATACCTCGGGGAATGGAAGAAATCCAAAGGATGCCAAATGGGCGGTCTTGCGGTACGAGGCACAGGGCAGGGAATATATATCAGAGAATCGGATACAGGTACCGGCGCATGCGCAGATCGGAACAAAGCTGCCTGTAAAATATCTGAAAGAACGGCCCCAGCGCTTATATACCGTATCAATGAAAAGATTTGTGATGATTCTGGCGCTGGGAGCAGCCTGCCTGGTGATCGGGCTGATACATGGCTGAGCGGATACGCCGGTTTGGAATGCATCTTACCTTCGGATATCGGCCACTTACAGCGGATCAAATGACAACTTCATGTGCCGGCTATTATAATAAGCATGACAACAAAAAGGTGGAGAAAGGAGTCGGTGATCTTGCGGGTGGAAATCAAGGTGTCCGGGGATATTAAAGAACCATACGCGGTCATTTTTACCGGGAATGTGACGGAGGAAATTCGACAGGCGGCGGCCTCGTTAGAGAAGCGGGAAACAGTGGTCACTGCCAATAACGGGGAGAGGATCATTGTGCTTAGCCCGGAGGAAGTCTGCATGGCGAGGGTCGAGGCTGCGCAGACAGTCCTCTATTGCGGCAGGAATAAGTACAATTCCAAAAAGCGATTATATGAACTGAAGGAATTATTGGGAAAAGGATTTATGCAAATCTCCAAGTCCACGGTTGTCAATCTAAGGGAACTGGACAGCGTGGAACCCTCATTTAACGGAATGATGGTTCTGCATCTGAAAAATGGATGCCGGGATTATATCTCGAGAAAATATCTGCCGGAGTTCAAAAAATATCTGGGTTTGTAAGGAGGATGCATATGAAAAAATTTTTAAAATTATTTCTTATGGGAATCGCATGGGGTTGTACCATGAATGTATTGATCGGTATGGTTGGTGTTGCCACAATGGGGCCTGAATTTCTCATCTCTAATGTCAGCGATTATTTTGCCAATATTTTTGCAGGCATTATCATTGGGTTGGGATTTACGCTTCCCAGCGTTGTCTACGAAAAGGAAGAGATGGCGAGGGGAATCCAGGTGCTCATCCACTTGGGGATCGGACTGGTGATCTATTTTATCGCTGCCTTTTGGAGGGGATGGATTCCCTTGCAGTATGGAATCGGGACGGTGATCGGCATGATTGCCGGTACTCTGGCTATTACAGGAGTGATCTGGTTTTGCTTTTACCTGTATTACCGCAAAGAAGCCATGAGGATCAATGAAAAACTGAAAGAAAAATAACAAAGAGTGCTGTGCGATGAAAGATGAATTCATCGGCACAGCACTCTTTGATTTGGTGAGGACTATATTATTAAGAGGCGGAAGAGTCGGGGTTTTGTGCTATCTGCCGCAGCAGCTGATCGACCTGCCCATCTGTGAGCTTTTCGGGAGTGTTCAGCGTAACAAATGTATAGGTTCCGTTCTCCATACGGATGACTGCGTATACATCATAGACCGGAGAAGTGGAAAAATCTTTATCAAAATAAGCGTATGCATAATCGTCTGTCTCTATCAGATCACTCACGTTGCATTCCCGCATCTGGGTGGTAAGATCCGCGATATCCTCCGACAGGTGGTCACATAAGATTTCCACTGCGATATCACGATCAGCCGTCCCGGTATCTATACTGGTATGGGGAATGGATGTTACCGCCTCTGTATTCGGTTCGGCAGATACACGCATGAGTGTAATATCGCTGATTCCGATGAAAAACATAAAGAGAAAAACACAAACCACAGCACGCATTTTCTTACTCATACAATCACATCCTTTTCCGTTATCGTCGTACTTTTTCTACTTTTTATTATTATACAGGGTAAATGTTACAAAAATGCTATGCTTCATTGCAAATCTGTTATTTTTTTACGAATAAATTATGCCTTTTTCGCGCAAGGAACGTGTCAAATGAGAATTGTTATGATATAATGGTGCGTGACAGTAAAGCTATGGAAAGGAAGTGTCAGATATGTCAGAAGAACAGAAGGTCGATGTAACTCCGGTAACGGAGGAAGGAGCTTCCATGGAGGATTACGCCACGGAACTGGAAGCCTCCTTTAAAGAAATTGTGGAGGGGGAGATCATGACAGGCGTCGTGATCGCCGTAGGTGATGAAGATGTCACCGTGGATCTGAAGTATTACACGGAAGGAATCATCCCGTTAGACAAGTTCAGCCGGGAACCCGGTTACAGTCTGAAAGAACATGTAGCGGCAGGAGATGAGATCAGCGCTGCCGTAGTCAAGAAAGACGACGGACAGGGACATATTCTGCTGTCGAAGATCGAGGCAGATGACGAGCTGGCCTGGGACAAGCTAAGACAGCTGCAGGAAGAGGGTACGGTCCTCACCGTAACGGTCAAAGGCGTGGTGAAGAGCGGGGTCGTTGCCTACGTGGAAGGTATCCGCGGATTTATTCCGGCCTCCAAGCTCTCTTTGAACTATGTGGAGGATCTGAACGAATTCCTGAATAAGGAAATCCAGGTCAAAGTCCTCGACGTAGTGGAAGAGGACAAGCGTTTAATCCTGTCTGCCCGTGAGATTCTAAGAGAACAGGCTGCAGAGGAGCGCAAAGCCAGAATTTCCAATGTGCAGGTAGGTCTGGTTACGGAAGGTACTGTAGAAAGTATCCAGCCTTACGGAGCGTTTATCAATCTGGGCAGCGGCCTGTCCGGTCTGGTACATGTATCCCAGATCAGTGAGAAGAGGATCAAATCTCCGGATGCGGTTCTCAAAGTGGGAGACAAAGTAAAAGTTAAAGTAATCGCCGTAAAAGAAGGAAAATTAAGCCTCAGCATGAAAGCGCTGCATGACGCAACCGCTCAGGAAGTGGTGGAGGAGTCCTACGACCTTCCCCAGAGCGAAGGGCTTTCTACGAATCTTGGATCCCTGTTTAAGAATCTGAAATTGGATCTGTAAAGTGATGCAAGGTCCGGGGAGAACCCTGGGGGGCGGGTTGCGTACGCCTGTTTTGGGACGCGGGGCGGGCGCCTGTCCTTTGGCGGGCGGAGGGCTGTATGCTGGCAGCTGCTAAGTGAAATCCGGCCGGCAGACTCAGGAACCGGGCCAATTCACCGGAAACGCATGATGCGTTTCCGGTTCAGTGGCCCTTGCCCGTCGGACGTGAAGTCCGCCGGACATCCTGAGTCTGCCGGCCGGATTTCACTAAGCAGCTGCACAGCCGCCCTATGCCCGCCAAAGGACAGGCGCCCGCCCCGCGTCCCAAAATAGGCGTACGCAACCCGCCCCCCAGGGTTCTTCCCTGCTTTTTGTTCAACCTTAGTATGAGATTCAAAGGAGGATTTTTTAAAGTCATTATTTTGGGGTGATTTTTATTTGCAGCTTCTGGTGAACGGAGGATGTTTTTGGTTTGGTTAAGTTTGGATAGTGACTTTGCAGCTTGAGAAAAGTCTGAAAAAGGTTTTAAATTGACGTACGTTGAATTTATTTAAAAAAATTATTTTTTTGTCTTGACGGAAATAAAATGTTTTGCTATAATCAAATAGCTGTGGCGACATAGCCAAGTGGTAAGGCATGGGTCTGCAACACCCTGATCACCAGTTCAAATCTGGTTGTCGCCTCTGTAAAGCTCCTGAATTTTCAGGAGCTTTTTCATTATGTGGGAAAGTATTCGAAAGTGTTTTATAGTACTTTTTTATTGAGCGGCGGAAAAGGCGTGGTGACTGTAATTTCCTTGCTACGATCAGAAAATACTTGTATAATGTTCTTAATGACGACGGAATAAGTAGTCCTGAAAGACAGGTTGAGATAAATGAAAAAGCGACGAAGAGGTCTGTGTATAATTTTGGCGGTTTTAATGGGTTTGGTCCTGTGGCCGGTAAGCGCGGAGGCCGCGCCTGACAATGAGAGAACAGTCCGGGTGGCGTTTCCGATTCAGAAAGGCCTCACTGAGCTGGATGAATATGGAAATTACAGTGGTTATACATATGAGTATCTGGAAGAGATCGCACAGTATACAGGATGGGATTATGAGTTCGTTCAGGTGCCGGGCGATGAGAATGAGAGCCTTACAACGCTTATGCGGATGCTCCAGGACGGGGAGGTGGATCTGATGGGCGGGATGCTCTATGATCCCGCGCTCAGAGAACAGTTCGATTATGCCAGTCATGATTATGGTATGGTGGATACGGTGCTGCAAGTGCTCTATGAAAATATACCGGATGTCACGATCAATTCACAGGTACAGCAGTATTTCCGGATCGCAGTTCTTAGCCAGAGCAGCAGAAGTGTGAAAGAACTGGAAGATTACTGCGCGATGAATCTGGTCACGCCGGAGTATGTCAACTGCACTTCTGTTGAGGAGCAAAAGGAGGCGCTGCTCTCGGGACGCGCGGATATGATGCTGAATAATAGTGTAAATCCTGTGGAAGGGGTGCGCACGATCGCCAAGTTTGCCTCCAAACCGTTTTTTTTCGTCACCTCGAAGGATAAAAACACGGGACTTCTGGGAGATTTGAATAAGGCCATCGTGAGTATAGAACAGTCAAATCCTTATTTTACCGCCTCGCTGAATGAAAAATATTTTACGTCGACAGACAATAAACTGTATCTGACCAAAGAGGAGCAGGAATATATAAAAGACGCGGGTGTTATGAAGGTGGCCGTTTTAAAAGAGCAGCCGCCTTATCAGTATTGGGATGAAAAACAGGATAAGCTTTCCGGGATCTCGGTGGATTTGCTGGCCTATGTAAGCCAGGTCACAGGACTTCAGTTTGAACTGGTCGGTGTGGACACGCCGGATCTGCTCTATGAGGAAATGGACCGGGATAATATTAAGCTGGTGGCAGGGATGCCTTATAATTATGACCTGGCAAGAGAACGCCGCCTTTCCATGTCACGGCCGTATGTCTCGGCGCAATATCTGATCCTGATGAAGGAAGATTCCACCGAGGCGTCCATAAAGGGAAAAAAACTGGCTCTGACCAATGCGGGCAGTTATAAGGGAGAATATCAGGGAAATGTATACCGGTATGACACCGTCAGTGAATGTATACGGGCAGTGGAAAAAGGGGAGGCGGACTATACCTATGTGGATGCCTATACCGCGCAGTTTTATATCAATATGCCGGAATTCCATGACCTGAAAATGGTCCCACAGACTTATGAGGCCAGGAAGATATGCTTTGGAGTAGTAAAATCGGGTTCCATGGAGCTGTTGTCGATTCTGAATAAAGTGATCACGACGATCCCCGTCGTGGATATGCAGGGGATCATAAATCAGAATAGTATGAACAAGCAAAGCTACACGATCGGCGATATGATCCGGATGAATCCGTTGGAAGCCATCATCGTCCTTGTGGCCGGGTTCCTGACTGTGATCGCAGTGCTGTCCTATTTTCTGAGGCAGCGCGCCCGGATGAGCAAAAAGACAGCTCTGGAGCTTCGGAAACATTTCCGGCTCTATGCGCTGGTCAATGATTACATTTTCGAATATAACCACCAGACCGGGAAGCTTCTGGTATCGCGGCCGCGGCCGGAAAAAAATTCGGAGCCGGAGATGATGGATTTTGATTTGAAACAAGATTCCGATTCGGATGAGTTGAAAGAACAGAAACAAGGATTTGTGGATCTAATTATGCAGAACGAGGGAATCGTGGAGACTAATTTGGTTTGCAATGACGGACAGCGCCATTGGCTAAGGCTTGCGATCGAAAAAGTCTATGACGGCGATGCCCTGGTATATGTTCTGGGTAAAATCAACATGATCGACGAGGAGATGCAGCAGAGAGATGAGCTGCTGTCAAAGGCACGCCTGGACAGCCTGACACATATCTATAATGCCGAAACGATCCGGAATCTGATTATAGAAGATATTCATCAGATGAAAGAGGGCGAACACGGCGCATTGCTGATGATCGATGTGGATCATTTTAAAACGGTGAATGACAATTATGGCCATATGAGCGGTGATGAAGTGCTGCGCGCTGTGGCACAGCTGCTTCGCTCCAGTTTCCGGGCGGATGATATCGTAGGGCGTCCGGGCGGGGATGAATTCATGGTCTATATGAAGAAAGTGAAGGATAAAAGCGCGCTTTGCGATAAATGCGGGGAAATATGTTCGAAAGCCCGGGAGCTTCTGGTGGAGAACGAGATCGGGATTACGATCAGCGTAGGAGCGGCACTGTCCTGTGCCGGAGATGAGTATGAAGACCTGTATCAGATCACGGATAAACAGCTGTATGAGGCAAAAAAGGACGGAAGAGATGGATTCAAGGCGGCGGACAGGATGGAAGCGGCCGGCTTATGATCCGGACAGCCAAAACGAAAAACAGCCCCCCGGTTCCGGCAGCACTGGCGCTGCCGGTCTGGAGGGCTGTATATTAACAGTCTGACATAATGCGGATAATCTCTTTGTCGGTATCTTTCATGCCGTCTTTGCCGAGACGTCCGATATTGCGCAGCGTGTTTTCGATGCCTTTGGCCAGAACGCCGTCGCCGCCGTAGAACTGCTGGCCGTTTCGATACATTTCGTATCCCAGGATACCGGCGTCCACGGAGGCTGCGATTTTGGCAGCGCAGGATGGCTTGGCGCCATCGCATACGATGCCGGACGTGATGGCGAGGGCATTGACAATGGTGTGGCAGATGTGAGAGTAGCCGCCGCCCAGGAGATAGGTAATACCGGCGCCGGCTGCGGCACCGGCGCTGACCGCTCCGCAGTAGGCGGAGAGACGGCCGATGTAAAACTTCTGGTGTATGGCGGCCAGATTGGAGAGCACAAGGGCGCGGTACAGGGTTTCCTGACCGGCGCCTGTTTCTTTTGCGTACTCAATGACGGGAAGAGAGACGGTCATGCCCTGATTGCCGCTGCCGGAATTGATCACCACCGGAAGCTCACAGCCATCCATTCTGGCGTCGGAACCGGCGGCGGCCGCTGCCTTGGCCCGCGTCCGGATGTCGCTGCCGTAGGCCTTTAGGAGTACGCTGCCGATATTCGCGCCGTAGTCCCGGGCCAGTCCTTCCCGGGCGATGGCAGTGTTATACTCAATCTGCTGATCCAGCAGTTGCTGCACATCCTCGATAGCAACGGTCTGTGCAAAATCAAAGATACCTTCCATGCAAAGAAGCCCATAGTCATCCTGGCCGGATGCTTCCGGGAGTCCTTTTGTACCGGGCGCGTTTTGCGGTTCGGCTTTTACAAGAATTTCCCCATTTTTTTCGATCAGTACAATATTCGTGTGCTCCTGCATGATATGTACCCGGGCAGAATCCTGACCATGATACAGGATAACTTCGATATCCAGCGGGCATTCCGTGTCTGCGAACATCACCCGTATGGGGATGTCGTCCAAAAACCGGGTCATCTGTTCGATCTGTTCTACGCTGACCTGCGCGATCACTTCCAGCTTCCGGGCTGCGTTGCCGGCTACGATCCCGGCCGCTGCCGCAGCTTCCAGTCCTTTCTTATTCCCGGTGTTCGGGACGATGACACTTTTTACATTTTTAATAATATTCCCGCTGACATAGATCTCCACCCGGTCGGGCCAGGTTCCCAGGGTGTCCCGGGCAACGGCGGCGCAGTATGCGATGGCAATGGGCTCCGTACATCCCATTGCCGGAATCAGTTCTTTGTTCAGTATCCGAAGATAAGCGTCGTAGCGTTTATCTTTTTTATCCATAGGTTTACCGTTCCTTCCTTAGCGTAGCAGCAGATGCTCAATCAGTTTCTTGTTTCTTTTATTCGTCTTGATGAGGCTGGCACTTTTATTATAGAAATAAAAGGCGGCTACCGGGATATTATTCAGTTTTCCCAGTTTTTGTTTCGTGGTAAATTTGTAATATGTGCCTCCGCAGGAGACGACCTTGTGTTCCTGTACGGCGTGGATCAGATCATTGGCCGAACGGATATCGGCATCGATCCTGGTATAAGCCAGGCCCGCGCAGTCCAGCTTGTGCGCGTCGCTGCCTCCGAACTGGGGCTTATGATACTTCTCGGCCAGGGCTCTGGCCCTGCGGTTGGATTCATCGCTTTCACAGGAATTAAAAGTCTCGATAAAATCAAACTTTTCCACCAGATGGTCATTTTTCCGAAAGCGTCCGGTGCTCATCATACTTAAGAAACGTTCCCCGCAAGGGTGGGCGGGACCAATAATACCGCCGCTTTTGTGGATAACGTCGATCAGTGTCTGGATGGGCAGTCCGCGGACTTCCAGCACCCGCAGTTTGAGATGATCCGGCATAATGATGAGCATGTGCCCGGCGTCCCGGGTGTCATACTCGATCCCCTTGATAACCACGAAATCTTTATAGCGGTCATCGTTTTTCAACTCATACTTCCATTTCCGGTACCCGTCATAGGTATCGTGATCCGTCACCAGCATTCCCTGAAATCCCTTGTCCATTAACCGGTCAATGTATTCTTCCAGTGATACTTTGGCGTCGATGGATCCCTCTTTTACATGACAGTGCATATCAAATTTCAAGTGGATCACCTACTATTCTCAGAGCTGTTTTACTTGTATTCTGATTCCATTATACTATAAATCCTGTGTTCGGGAAGGGGGTAATCTGCGGAATTTCATGTATTTGCGGAATTTTTGATTTGCTGATGGGGACCGGGGACGTGGAGACCGGGGCCGGCGGACGGTTTCCGGGGAGGCTTCCGGTTCCGGGGATCTGTTGTGTCTTCCCGGGGGCTTCGGATGCCCGCTGCTTAGAGCTTGGAACCGCGGGCGGTATCCGGGGACACCCCGGGCGGCCGGGTTCTTTTGTATCTCCCTGGGAGCGCGGAGGGCTAGCGCTGGAATACGCTAAGTGAAATCGAAAAGCCGGGTTCAGGAACCGAGCCTATTC
>NZ_JAHQCW010000031.1 GCF_019042275.1 Diplocloster agilis | reverse complement strand
TGAACCAGGAACACATGATGTGTTCCCGGTTCAGAGGCTCCTGCCCGTCGGACGTGAAGTCCGCCGTGCATCCTGAACCCGGCTTTTCAATTTCACTTAGCGGGCGCTCAGCCGCCCTATGCGCTCCCAGGGAGACACAAAAGAACCCGGCTGCCGGGAGCATCCCCGGATACCGCTATTATCCCCGGCCCTAAGCCGCAGGCATACCGAACCCACGGAAGAACCGGCATTACTGGCTTTAGACTGATTGCTGAGACTATGCAACCGGGCTTGGAACATGCCAGGGATTGTACAGACTATGTATCTGGGTTTGGATCATGCTAGGAGGTGCGCGGATTATGTATCCGGGCTTGAAGCATGCCAGGGATTGTACAGACTATGCATCAGAGCTTGAAACATGCCAGGGATTACACAGACTATGTATCCGGATTTGGATCTTACTAGGGGTTGCACAAACTATGTATCCAGGCTTGAAGCATGCCAGGGATTTACAGACTATGTGTCCGGGCTTGGATCATGCTAGGGGTTACACAGACTATGCATCCGGGCTTGAAACATGCTAGGAATTGTATAGACTATGTATACGGGTTTGAAATATGCTAGGGATTGCACAGACGCATCCGAGCTTGATATATGCCGGGGATTGTACAGAATATGCGTCCGGGCATGAAGCATGCTAAGGAGTGTACAGACTATGTATCCGGGCATGAAACATGCTAAAGATTATACAGACTATGCATCTAAGCTTGAAACATGCTAGGGAGGAGAGGGAAGGGCGGCGGTTCTGGGAGCGGGACATAACCTTGCGGGGGCAGATCGCTAGAGGCCGGTCCTTAGAGTGAGTTACGTAGAAGAGGGCGAAACCTCGCAGGATCCGGGGCACTGTTTGAGCCGTATTTTGGCGAGTTTGCCCCGGATTCTGCTAATAAGAGGTTTCGTCCTCTTCGGAGTTACTCACTCTTAGGACCGGCCGATGCGATCAGCCCCCGCAAGGTTATCCGTCCCGCTCCCAGAACCGCCGCCCTTCCCTCTCCTCTCGGACCCCAAAATTCAAATGGAAAATATTGTAAGTTTTGATTGAAACGAAGGGGGAATTTCGGGGAAATTTGGTGGAAATTGTGGTGTTTTTGATTATTTTCGCCTGGTTTGCTTGATTTTTGATTCGACAAACGGTATAAATATAAGTAAGGGTTTTTGGTTTGTAAAAAATGGAAATTGGAGATTGAATGGATGACGGCTTTCGGCGGACTTGATGATGGGAACTTAGAGAAAGGGAGGACGTGTATGGTTGCGGATGGTGCTGCTTTGGAAACGAAAACTTTTGCCTTGTCTTTGAGCCAGCAGAATATTTGGAATCTGGAGCAGGCTTATCCCGGGACATCCATTAACAATATCAGTACGACCATTAGAATCCAGGGAAGGATCGATTTTAATGCTTTGCAGAAGAGCGTGAATCTGGTGCTGGCTTCTGATGGTTCTTTGCGTACCCGTATTTTCAGAAGCGGGGGAGGGCCGGTGCAGTATCATGCGCCTTATACGAAGGAGGTTTTTCCGGTTCTGGATTTTTCGCATACCAGCGCGAAGGGGATGGAGAGCTGGGAGCATGCGGTGACCAGAGAGGTGATTCCGCTGGAGGATGGCCCGCTGTACCGGTTCGTGCTGTTTCGGACCGGGGAGAATTCCGGGGGAGTGCTGATTAAGGTCCATCATATTATCTCGGATGGCTGGGCGCAGGTGCTGCTCTGTAACCGGATCGGACAGACTTATTTGGATCTGCTTTCGGATAAGGCGGTGGAGCTTGAGGAATCGCCAAGCTATCGGCTCCATGTCTTGGAGGAACAGGAGTATTTAAAATCTTCTGCTTATCAGAAGGACCTGGCCTATTGGTCCGGGGTTATGCGGGATGCCGGTGAGCCTTCTATGATCAAGCAGGTGAAGAGCGCGGCGGTAAGTCCTGTGGGCCGAAGGAGCAGTTTCAGGCTTCCGGATGTGATCAATCATGCGATTTATTCCTTCTGTATGCAGAACCGGGTGGCGCCTTTCGCGGTGTTTTACATGGCTCTGGCTATCTATTTTAAGCGTATCGGCGGAGCGGACCGTTTTACGATCGGGGTTCCAATCTATAACCGCAGCAGTTTCGTGTCCAAACAGACCACAGGGATGTTTGTCAGTACCCTTCCCTTTATCAGTGATATTCATGAAGAATGGTCTTTTTCCGAATTTAATGAGCGGCTGGCGGAGAATTGGTATGAGCTTTTGCGCCATCAGAAGTTCCCCTTTGAGGATATTGTACGGATGGCGGAGGATGAACAGAAGCTGTCGGGAAGACTGTTTCATATTGCGTTGTCTTATCAGGACAGTACGATTTTAAAAAGCAAGGATACGTCCGTACATTTTTCCGGGCGCTGGCATTATAACGGGTATCAGGCCGAGCATTTGTGTATTCATCTGAGTAACCTGGAGGATAACCGGAGGTATTCGGTGGATTATGATTATCTGACCCAGTTTTATTCGGACCGGGAGATTGAAGATTTGCACAGGTGTCTGCTGAATATTTTGCAGGAAGCGCTGTATGCGCAGGAGCGGCCGATCTATCAATTGTCCGTGCTGGGAAGTGAGGAGAGGGAGCAGGTATTATATACCTTTAACAGGACTTTAAAAGCAGTGCCGGAGGAGGGGCTCTACCGCCAGTTTTGCCGGCAGGTGGAGGAGCATCCGGAGCGGGCGGCCGCGATCTGTGACGGCGCAAGAGTCAGCTATCGGGAACTGGAGCACATGGCGTATCCGGTTTATGAAGCCATCCGGCAGGGCGGCGTTATGGAAAATGCGCTGGTGGCGGTATTTCTTCCGAAAAAGCCGGAACTGCTGGCGGCCATGATCGGGATCTTAAGGGCTGGCTGCGCCTATCTGCTGCTTTCTACCGACCAGCCGGAAGGGCGGGCTGTGGATATCTTAAAACAGAGCGGCGCGAAGTTCTTGATTTCAGAAGAAAAAGTTTTACAGGAAGCGGGATTTCGCAGTATTCCGGTACCTGTCCTGGATATGGGAGGCCTGGCGGAAAATGAAGGCGACCCGGCGGCCTGCGCGCAGGAGCTGCCGGAGGATCTGGCGTATGTGGTCTACACATCCGGCAGTACCGGCAGGCCAAAAGGCGTGGAGATTACCCGGCAGAATGTCAGTAATTTTGCCCAGGCAATGTCCGGCGTATATGGGAAGGGAGCGGTTCTTTCCATTTGCAATGTGGGTTTTGACGCGTTTATGCTGGAGAGTATCGTGCCCTTGCTGAACGGCAGGACGATTGTGCTGCCCAAAGAGGAGGATACCGAATCACCGGAGAGAATCGCCGGTTTGATTACCGGCTACGCGGTTGGTTTTATGGCGCTGACGCCTTCCAGACTGACGGCGTTTTTAAAGAACGACTCTTTCCTGGAAGCTATGCGTTCGATGGAAAGTATTGTCTGCGGCGGTGAGGCATTTCCGGGTGAATTGCTTTCCAAACTGCAGATCTGTTCCGATGCCCAAATTTATAATCAGTATGGTCCCTCAGAAGCTACCGTGGGCGTAAGCATGAAGCTGCTGAATCATACGGCGCAGATCACTGCGGGCCCGCCGATGCAAAACTGCAGGCTCTATGTGCTGGATGACTGGATGAATCCGCTGCCCATTGGGGTCTATGGAAATCTCTATATCGGCGGCGCGTGCGTGGGCAGAGGATATCGCAATGAAGAGCAGATGACAAAGGAAAGCTTTCTTGATAATCCCTTTGTATTGGGGGACCGCATATACCGGACCGGGGATACCGCCCGATGGACGCCGGAGGGCGAGATCGTTCTCGGAGGAAGAACGGACCGGCAGCTTAAGCTTCGGGGCGTGCGGCTGGAACCCCAGGAGATCGCCGCTTGCCTGTCTTCCCATCCCAAAGTGAAAGAGGCGGCGGTCAAAGTATTTGCAGACAGGAGCCAGGAGATTCTGGCTGCTTATTATACCTCGCGGGAGATGCTGACGGAAGGAGAACTGCTGGCTTATGCCGCTTCTTATCTGCCGCGCTATATGCTTCCCACGGTGATCATCCGGCTGGACAAGATACCGCTTACTTCCAATGGAAAGGTGGATGAGTCCGCGCTTCCAAGGCCGGTTTCCGCAAGGGAGACCGGAAAGATCAGTACCCGGCTGCAGGAAGAACTGCTGGGGATCTTCCGGACAGTGCTGGAACGGGAGGATCTCGATCTGGAAAGTGATTATTTCCTGTATGGAGGTAATTCTTTGAATGCCATGCAGGTCATCTATGAAATAGAAAATAAGACCGGCCACACCATGCGGATCGCGGAGTTGTACGCTTGCCGGAATGTCAGGAGACTGGCGGAATATCTGGGGGATGACGGAAAGGCCGCAACCGGGCAGATGGAGGCAGATACAAAGCAAATAAATGTTATGTCTGTGCCGGGAACGCTCAGGAAATTGACGCCGGCTCCCAAATTGGAGCGTTATCCCCTGATGCCGATTCAGCAGGGAATCTATGTCCAGTCTCACTTTGAGGACGGACAGCTGGCCTATCATATGCCAGGCGCATTCAGCCTGCCGGAGGACGTGGATCTGAACAGGTTACAGCAGGCGTTCCGGGATCTGATCGCATGGGATCCCGTGCTGCGTACTTCCTTTCACCAGGACCCCGACGGTGTCTATGCTTACGTGAAAGACCAGGTCCCGTTTGATATCCCGGTACTGCAGGGGGAGAACCGGGAAGAGGTGTTCGGGAAATTTTTGCGCCCGTTTTTTTTGGAGGAAGCGCCGCTTTTGCGCGCTGCCTACTGGCATAAGCCGGATGGGGAATGGCTGTTTTTGGTGGATATGCATCATATCATCGGGGACGGATTGAGCACGCCGCTTCTGATCAGACGGCTGGATGAGCTGTATAGCGGAAATCGGCTGCCCGAAGCAAAAGTCTGTTATCTGGACTATGCGTACGAGCAGATGCAGGGAGAAAATGACCCGGATCCGGCCTGCAAAGAATACTGGCTTGAGAATCTGAATGCGCTGCCGGAAGCATTGAATCTGCCGGCTGACTTTGCCAGACCCCACCGGTTCGATTATCGGGGGAAGGTGGTGACACACCGGTTGCCTGGTCCGCTGAGCGGGGAATGTGACGCTTTTTGTGCGGCGGCCGGAATTACCAGCTATACGTTTTTCGCGGCGGCCTTTGGCCTGCTGCTGGCGAAGCTTTCGGGCAAAGAAGATCTCGTGATCGGGACGCCGGTTTCCGGAAGATTACGGCCTCAGGAACTTGATATATGCGGGCCTTTTATCAATACGTTTCCTCTGCGGCTGCAACCTAAGCGGGGGATCACGGTTTTAGAATATATGCAAGCGGTGCAAGAGGCTGCCACAGGCCTTCTGGATCATCAGAGGATTTCCCAGGAGGAGATAATTGCGATGCATAAGCTTCCGAGATCCTTCTCCCAGAATCCGCTGTACCAGGTGATGTTTTCCCAGAGGCCCCTGGATGCCGGGGAATTTAAGCTGGCAGGAGAGACTCTGGCCTATCATCCCATACCGATGGGCACGGCCAAGTCGGATTTGACCCTGGAGACGGCAAAAGATAAACAGGGCTATTTCTTCTGTCTGGAATACGCGGCCAGTTTGTTTCTGGAGGAAACGGCGGCTTATTTTGGACGCTGCCTGGAACAGATCGTGGAACAATTTATAAAGAACCCGGATCAGACTTTATATGAGCTGTACCCGGTCGCCCACACAGACCAGATGGAGCTGGTGGACGAACCGAATTTTACATATACTCCGTATCTGAACTTACCGATCCACAAAATTATTGAGCGCACGGCGGAGACGGACCCGGACGCGGCGGCGGTGGTATTTCACGGGGAGAAAATTACCAGGGCGCAGCTTCTTGACCGGGCGGATGAGATCGCCGGCCTTCTGGCGGCGGCAGGGGCCGCAGGAGGCGACCGGATCGGTTTGATCATGCACCGGTCGCCGGATCTGTTTGCCGCCATGCTCGGCATCCTGAAGGCAGGCTGTGCTTATGTGCCGATGCTGCCGTCTTATCCGGAACAAAGGCTTAAGACGATGCGGGAAACCGCGGGGATGCGGCTGATTCTATGTGACGGCCGGGCGAAGGGGATGCTCCCCGGGGAATTGGGCTGCCCGCTTATCTGTGTGGAACCACAGAAGAATGGAGAAAACGGGGGAACGGATGCAGGCAAGGCGCTGTCGGCGGGTAAGTTTTTGGATGTGCCGGTTAAAGGCTCCGATCTTGTGAATGTGATGTTTACCTCCGGTTCCACCGGCAGGCCGAAAGGAGTCATGCTAAAACACAGTTCGGTGTCCAATCTGTATGTGAGTATACGGGAACTGTTGGAGCGTGCGGCGGGGCCGATTCTGTGCACGACCAATGTGGTATTTGACAGTTTTATCGGCGAGAGCCTGTTCCCGCTGGCTATGGGGAAAGTGATCGTGCTGGCCGATGAAGAGGAAATGATGCTTCCGTGGAAGCTGGCGGATTTGATCGTCCATGAGGATGTGGAGATATTCCAGGTTACGCCGGCCCGCCTGCAGATGTGTCTGAGCAACACTTCCTTCTGCAGGGCTGCGAACAGCCTGCGCCTGGTGCTGCTGGGCGGTGAAGTGCTGATGCCGTCGCTGCTTCAGAAGCTGCATCAGGTCAGTGATGCGGTAAGCATCAATATGTACGGGCCTACCGAGGCAACGGTCTATATGACCATGATAGAGGTATTCCCGGAGGGGCATATAACGATCGGCCGCCCGTTGCGCAACAGCCGGATCTATGTGCTGGATGAAAATCTGCGGCCGGTGATGCCGACTGCCTGCGGAGAATTATGCCTGGCAGGAGAATGCTTGGCGGCCGGTTATATATCCAGGCCGGATTTGACGGAAAAAGCCTTTGTGCCGGATCCGTTTGCGCCGGGAGAATTGATGTACCGAAGCGGGGATATTGGCCGGCTTCGTCTGGACGGCTCCTATGATTTCCAGGGCCGACGGGATGCCCAGGTCAAGCTGAACGGCCAGCGGGTGGAATTGGATGAAATATCAGGAGCGATACTGGATTCCGGTTTCGTGGTTCAGGCTGCCACCGTTCCGGTTGCGAAACCGGACGGAGCGATGGAACTGTGCTCCTTCTACCAGGCAAAAGATGGCACAAGGGTGGACGAAGAGAAGCTGCTCGGGCATTTGAAAAAACTTCTTCCGCCCTATATGCTGCCGTCAAGATTCGTATCGATTGAGAAAATGCCCTACACTCCCAGCAGCAAGCTGGATCTGCAGGCGCTGAAAAAGATGGCTGCAACCTTGGAAGACACGCCGCCGCTAAAGGAAACAAGCATTTCTGAAACAGATGCAAAAACGGCGGGAGACCGTAAGGAAGAACGGAATAGCATAGAAGAAGTAAAGTTGGCAGAAAAGCAGATAGTAAAACAGGAAGTAAAACAGACAGAAAAACAGATAGTAAAACAGGAAGTAAAGCAGACAGAAAAGCGGATAGTACAACAGGAAGTAAAACAGACAGAAAAGCGGATAGTACAACAGGTAGATAAGCAGAAAGAAATACAGAATGATATACAGAAAGAAAGCTCCGGTTCGGATTGTGGAAGATCCGTTGTATCGGCGGATGTAGATTCCATATTGCAGATCTGGTCGGAGGTGCTGGCCAGGAAGAATCTGGAGGCGGACGTATCCTTCTTCGAGCAGGGGGGGACTTCCCTGGCGGCGCTTAGCGTACTGAGCAGATATTATAACCATCAGTGGGAGCTGTCTCTTCAGGAATTTTATGAGAACCCTTCTGTGATAGAGCAGCTGCAGATTCTGAATCCAAGTTGGAAAGATCAAAAAATAGCGGAAAATAGTAAGGAACCTTTCAGAAACCGGCCGGAACAGGCGGAAGCTACACAGGAACCGGAAGCGGCACGAGGACCGGAAACAGCACAGGAACCGGAAGCGGCACGAGGACCGGAAGCTACACAGGAACCGGAAGCAGCACAGGTACCGAAAGCAGTGCTGCAATCGGGAATGGACGGCAATAGGCCTCGGTCCCGCCAATTGGGCAGAGTCCTGCTGACCGGTGCGACTGGCTTTATGGGAGCTCATCTTCTGCACGCCCTGATCGGCGCCGGCGCAGGAACCGTACTGTGCCTGATGCGGGACGGCAGCAGGGAGCGTCTGCTGGAGCGTCTGTCCTGGTATTTTGGAGCCGGCTGGATTAAGAGTGTTTCCGGCAGGATCAAGGTGATTGCCGGCGATATCAGCAGGCCGGAGCTGGGGCTGTCCCATATGAATTATATCGATCTGGTGGGCAGGCTGGACGCCATTTATAACAGCGCCGCGGATGTGCGCCATTATGCCTCGGATGCGGAGGAATATATCTCAACCAATGTAACCGGCGTGGAACATATCATAGAACTGGCGGAGCGGTCGGGAGCCGTGCTTCATCATATGTCAACGTGCAGCGTCAGCGGGGAGCAGCTGGTTGGTCTGGCGGGAAATGCTGTTTTTACCGAGCACGATTTTGACATTGGACAGGACTGGCAGTCTAACCTGTATGTTAAGACCAAGTTCCTGGCGGAAGCCAGAGTATTTGATGCCATAGAGCGGGGTGTGGACGCCAGAATTTACCGGCTGGGCAGACTGGTGGGCAGATGTTCGGACGGTACTTTCCAGGTAAATCCGGACAGCAACGCGTTCTATCTGCTGTTGAAAGGGATCTTAGCCCTTGGCGTGGTCCCGGATACGATGGCGGACCATTTGACAGACCTGACTCCGGTGGACTACAGTGCGGATGCGGTTCTGGCGCTGGAAGGGACACAGGAACGTGTATTCCATCTCATGAGCCCGCGTCAGACGCGGATAGAAGAGATTGTCCGGGCCATATTGCCGGATACCCGGTTCGTACCGGAGCCGGAGTTTGAGAAGCGGTTGTCCCAGTGCCTTGCAAACGGTTATCAGGCGGATTTGATGCCCCTTGCAGATTTCTGGCATCATATAAAAGCGGCGCCTCCTGTAATCGAAGTATCGGCCGAATATACATGGCAGTTGTTGGAAAAGCAGGGATTTCACAGGGAGATCCCCGGTCCCGGACGATTATTACAGAATTTTCTGTTTGAAACGCAAAGACATGATGGGTAATCCGGAAAATAATACAGATAGATACTGACGGGGGGAAAGAATATGGTTTCAAACCTAACCGCTGTTATATTCATAATATCCCTGGCGGCAATTGTGTTTTATTTTGGCTCCAGCCTGAAAAACCAAAAACAGAATCTGCTCAACACGCTGTTCATGGAACTGGTATTGTTGTACAGTCTGTGGGTGCTGGCGCTTCTGGGAATGAAATTTACAAAGCCTGATAATACGACGCGGCTCATGGTGCTTGACTGTATCACGACTGCGGGGGCGCATATGGCGGCCTTATATCTTACGATTGCGATAGCATTTGTAAAAAGCTATGATAAGCTGCCAAAGCGCTGTTTGCTGCTGTTTGTCGTCCCCTGCCTTACCACCTTATTGTGTGCCACGAACCCGATCCACCATCTGTATTATGAGGAATTTTCGGTGATCAAGAGTGAGCTGGTAATGGGGCCTTATGTTCCGATTTCGGGATTGTACAGTTATATCTGTCTGGGGGCCAGCAGCTTTATCATGATCAATTTTGCGATTAAAAACCGAAGCCGGTTATATTTAAAGCAGAGTATCCTGTTCGCGTTGGGAGGTTTCAGCCCGCTGATCGTCAGCGTGATTGCGACGTTTACCAGCACGCTTCCCATCTCGGCCACGGCCCTCAGCTTTATACCCATTATCGTATTCGACGGCATCGCGATCTATCAGCTTCATATGGTGGATATCAAGCCGATCGCCATGCAGCACGTACTGGACTGGATCTCGGATTTGTACATGGTTTTGAGCGATAAAGGGCTTGTAATCAATTATAATGTTCCATTTGAGAAGGTGTTTGCCTCCCAGTACGGGATTACGGAGAACCGGTATCTGAAAGACTGCGTCAAAGAAGAGGATATCTCCAAAAAAACCGCGATCTATAATATGCTGACCGCTGTCGATGCGTGCAGGGAGGCCGATACGGTGATCTCCTACGAACAGGCCGTCACGTTAGATAAAGAGGGTACGCCGGTAAAATATTATTATGTGACGGATGTTTCGCCTTTAAAAAATGGAGATCAGCTGGCTGGCTTTGTAGTGATATTTAAAGACGTCACCCAGCTAAAGAGAAGTATGCAGCAGCTTCAGGACGGACAAAAGCATATGATGGAGCAGGAGCGGTTCGCCTTTCTGGGACAGATGATGGCGGGGCTGGCCCATAATCTGAAAACTCCTATCATGAGCATATCGGGCTGTGTATCAACGGTGGACAGCCTGGTGGATGAATATGAGTCCAGCCTGAATGATCCGCAGGTGGTGGAGGAAGATTACCGGGAGATCTGTAACGAGATAAGGGAATGGTTACAGAAAATCAGTGAATCCACCGCCTATATGTCCGAGATCATCACGGCGATTAAAGGACAGGCAAACAGTGTAACCACATTCGGGGATTCCACATTTACCCTGAATGAATTGATGAAACGTACGGCGCTGCTGATGCGTCATGAGCTTTTTACCAGCGGCTGTACTCTTGTGTCAGATTATGACCCGGCCATGAATGTAACGCTTCACGGGGATATCAATAATCTGATTCAGGTAATGAACAATTTGGTTTCAAACGCGATTTACGCGCAAAAACAGGTTGGCGGCGGGGAGATTGTGATCGGCATCAAAGCCGACCGGGAAGAGCTTCAAGTATCCGTAGCGGATACCGGTCCCGGAGTCAGTCCGAACGTGAAAGACCGTCTGTTTAAAGAAATGATAACCAGTAAAGGGACGATGGGAAGCGGATTGGGACTGTACATATCGAACGCCGTAGTAAGAGGAAAATTTGGCGGAACTATGTGGCTACAGGATAATCCTGGCGGAGGCGCTGTCTTTGGATTTTCAATTCCATTGGGAGCCGTTCCGAGTGTTAAGAGAGAGGAATCGTAAGAGGTACAGTGTATGAGACAGGGAAAAAGAATGACGAAAATGAACACTTTCTCGATTTTGACAGTGGATGATGATCCTATCATGACATCAACGCTACAGGCTTATTTCCAGAGATCGGGATTTCATGTGGATACGGAGAATGAGCCGGAGAAGGCTGTGGAACGAGTAAGAAACGGCAGATATGACATCCTTCTGCTGGATTTCCTGATGATTCCCATCTGCGGAGACCAGGTGGTGGAGCAGATCCGTCGGTTTAATAAAGATATCTATATAATTTTGCTGACCGGACACAAAAGCATGGCTCCGCCGATCAAGACAATACGGGAACTGGATATTCAGGGGTATTTTGAGAAAAGCGACCGGTTTGACCAACTGGAATTGCTGGTGGAATCCTGTGTAAAATCGATTGGCCAAATGCGGACGATCCGGGAATACCAGCGGGGTTTGTCCACTATTTTAGATGTGCTGCCTCGCATTTACCACCTCCAGGCCGCGGAAAAACTGGCGGAAAGTATTATGGAGGGGGTTCGGGAGATTACCAGATCCGAGGAGGCATTTGTGGGGATAAATTCCTGTAACTGCGTGGAGTTTTCGACGGATAACGGACTGGGGACAGATCTTCCGGAGTGCATCATGAAGCGCAGCGGAAGCTATTTTACCGACGAAGTGGTGGACCGGTATGTACATATGTTCCGGGATGAGGGCAGGAAAGAGCCGGTGGCAGAGGATCAGCTCCTGATACTCCCGATCCGCAGCGGTCAGATGGAATGCATTGGTTTGATCGGGACCAGATGCCCCGGAGAGATCCGCTTTGAGCAAAGACAGCTTTTGGAGATATTTGCCAGGCAGTCCGCCCAGGCTGTGCAAAATACCACACTTCATGCCATGGTAAATAAGCAGAAGGAAGAACTGGTGAAAGCTTACGATGATCTGCGGGACGGCTATATAGAGGTGGTCAGCACCATGCGGTTGATGGTGGACGCCAGAGATATCTATACCCGCGGACACTCGGACCGGGTATCCTATTACGCGGTGCGGGCGGCTCAGCAGCTTGGCAGGAGCAGTGAATACTGTGAACGGCTTAAAGTTGCCAGCCTGTTCCACGATATCGGGAAGCTGGGGGTTCCGGATTCGATCCTTCTAAAAGAAAGCAAGTTAAGCGAAGAGGAATACGAAAAGGTTAAAAAGCATGCGGCGAAAGGGGCGGAGATACTTTCCGCGATCCGAAGATTCGGCGGGATCGCGCCCATCGTGCGCGGACATCATGAACGGTATGACGGCGGCGGCTACCCGGACCGGCTCAGACAAAATGAAATACCCGAGGAAGCACGGATTATAGCGGTGGCGGATTCCTTTGACGCCATGACTTCCGACCGGCAGTACCGGAAATCCCTGGGCTATGAAAAAGCGGTCAAGGAGCTGATCGAGGGGAAGAATACCCAGTTTGATCCGGACATTGTGGATGCCTTCCTTATTATATTAAATGATTACGAAAAGATAAAAGAAGAACTGGCCTGGACTTATGAAGAGGCGGTTCTGTAAGAGAAAAAACAGAAAAACAGCAGGAGGCTCAAATGAAAAAATTCCCTTTGTATGATACCGAATATTTTGATACAATTCCAGCATATCTGGAGGGGCTGTCACGTAAATATGGGAATCGGGAGGCCATTTCATATTTCACCAGAAAACAGGAAAAAATAACGGTTACCTATGAGGAACTGGTCTTACGTGTCACTTATTTAAAAGAAGAGCTGATTGCTATGGGCATGGCAGGACGCCATATCGCGATAGTCAGTGAAAACAGCTGTGACTGGGTTGTGGCCTGCCTGGCAATTATGGCCTGTGGGGCGGTTGCCGTGTGCGTAGATATCGAGCAGTCCGATGACAGTATCAGGGAAATGATCCAGATGGCGGATGCCGAAATGGTATTCGCATCCGCAGGATACCGGTCGGTTTTTGACCCGGTCAGTGTGGATCAGTTAGGTTTAAAACAGGTGGTTTATTTGGGCGCGCAAAGAGAGGGGACGAAAAGCCTTGACGAGTTGTGCGAAAAGGGTAAACGGCGCACAGAAGAACAGCAAAGTGGATTTGTGACGGTGCAGCCGGACCAGCCGGCGGTAATCGCCTTTACATCGGGCACTACCAGCAAGTCCAAATTGGTGATATTAAGCCATAAAAATATCTTAAAAAATATGTGCGATTCCTGTTTGTATGTCACTTTCGAAGAGACTGTATTCTGTTCACTTCCCTTTTACCACACATACGGACTGACCTGTTCGATACTGGGATCGCTGCTCAGAGGGACTCACGTCTATATAAACGGAGATCTGAAGACGATGCTGCGGGATCTGAAGCTGGCGAAACCGGATACTATGCTGACGGTTCCCCTGATTGTGGAATCCATTTATAATCAAATCTGGCTGAACGCAGAGAAAGCCGGAAAAGCCGATCAGCTGAAAAGATTGTTAAAGCTGGTGCGCGTTTTGAGAAAATGCGGTATCCGTATGAAGAGCAAGACCCTGGACGGAATCCGGGAACAGATAGCGGGCAATCTTCACATTATGATCTGCGGCGGGGCACATCTTGGAAAAGAAATATCGGAGGATTTTGAGTCTTTCGGCATTCTGATCCTGCAGGGCTATGGAATCACCGAATGTTCACCATTGATCTCCGTGAATAGCAACCGGTCTTATAAGATGGGTTCTGTAGGCTATGTACTGCCCAGCTGTGAGATCCGGATCGTGGAGGATGAGATCTGGGTCCGGGGAGATTCCGTGATGGAAGGATATTATAAAGCGCCGGAGCAGACGAAAGAGGTAATGGAGGACGGCTGGTTTAAAACCGGAGATCTGGGGTATCAGGATAAAGACGGGTGCCTGTATCTGACCGGACGGAAGAAGAATCTGATCGTATTTAAGAATGGGAAGAAAACCTCGCCGGAGAAGCTTGAAGAGCTGATTATGCAGGTGCCTCTGGTAAAGGAGGTGGTCGTAACCGGTACGGCCAGCGGGACATCTGTGGATGATGTCAAGATTACAGCCAGCATCTATCCGGATCCCGACCGCACCGGCCATATGTCCTCTTATGAGATACTGGAGGAACTGCAAAAAGAGATCGACGCCATCAATGAAAAACTTCCGACCTATCAGCAGGTTCAAATGATTAATATACGGGAAAAAGAATTCTCTAAGACAGGGACGAAAAAGATTAAGCGGCATATGGTGTAAGAAGCCGGCAAGAAGAAGCGGCTATGGTATTTAAGAGGAAAAGGTGGAGGATGGATTATGCTGGAGTTTATTCAGGACGCTATATATACAGTGACCGGTAAAAAAGGGGTCACCTATGACACAGATTTTATTAAAGATCTGGCTTTAAATTCATTTGATATTATGAATATTATTGTAATTTTTGAAGATCATTTTGATATCTCCATCCAACCAAGGGAGGTCTGGCATCTGCATCTGGTCCGGGATGTGATCGAGTATCTGGAAGAGAGAGGAATTACCCAGCCATAAATTAGAATAGACAAAAAACCTGGGGCCATGATATAATGTCGACAGACATTAGATCTGCGCCGGAGCGCTTTATCTGGCGCGGAGTGTGCATCTACCGGAGGAATCATGATTGTAACAATCATGGGAACAGGCCGGACATTTGGAATGGAGACAGGAATGAAAAGGGTTTTAATTATCGGCGGAGGCGCTGCGGGGATGGCAGCGGCAGTTTTTGCCGCCCGAAGCGGTGTCTGCCAGGTAGAAGTTTTTGAGAAAAATGAGAAGCTGGGGAAAAAACTATTTATCACAGGAAAAGGACGCTGCAATGTAACAAACGCTTGCGATACGGAAGAATTATTCTTAAGTGTGCGTTCCAATCCGAAGTTTTTATATAGCGCTTTCTATGGATTTACAAATCAGGATGCGATGCAATTCTTTGAAGATCTGGGAGTCCCGTTGAAAGTGGAGCGTGGGAACAGGGTCTTTCCGGTGTCCGACCATTCTTCGGACATCATCCGTGGATTGGAAAATGAAATGAAACGCCTCAATGTGCGGACCCATCTGCGCGCGGAAGTGGCGGACATTATAATAGAAGAAACTCGTTTTCGTGGAATCCGGCTAAAGGATGGACGGGCGGTGGACGCAGATGCCTGCGTGATAGCAACAGGCGGCTTTTCCTATCAGGCTACCGGTTCCACCGGCGACGGTTACCGGTTTGCCAAGACCGCCGGACATCAGGTGACGAAGCTTGCTCCCTCCATTGTTCCGCTTGAGGTAAAAGAAGACTACGTAAAGCGTCTGCAGGGACTGTCCCTGAAAAATGTGCAGGTGACGATTACAAGTGGAAAAAAGGAGCTGTATTCGGATTTCGGAGAAATGCTGTTTACCCACTACGGGGTGAGCGGACCGCTGATCTTGAGCGGAAGCAGCTATATCACGAACCAGATTGGAAATGAGACATTAACGCTTTCGATTGATCTAAAACCAGCTCTTAGCATAGAACAGCTGGATCACCGGATTCTGCGGGATTTTGAGGAAAACCGGAACCGCGATTTTAAAAATTCACTGGGGAAATTATTCCCCGCCAAATTGATTCCGGTGATCGTGTCGTTGAGCGGGATACCGGAGGAAAAAAAGGTCCATGAGATCTCCAGAGAAGAACGGCAGCAGCTGGTGTGGCTGATCAAGCATTTGACGATGACGGTGACCGGGCTTCGGGGATATCAGGAAGCGATTATAACCAGGGGCGGAGTGAATGTAAAAGAGATCAATCCGTCTACCATGGAATCCAGGAAGGCACAGGGACTTTATTTTGCCGGAGAGGTTCTGGATCTGGATGCAGTGACCGGGGGATTTAATCTTCAGATCGCCTGGTCTACAGCATATACGGCCGTGCAGGGAATCATTGCAGCGGCACAAGATGCGCAGGTCTCCTAGAATGTGCGTCGAAGAAGCAACAAGGGAGGAAGGTTTATGGGCTATAGTATTGCAATTGACGGACCTGCGGGAGCGGGGAAGAGTACGATTGCGAAGCGTATTGCGAAATCGCTGTCATTTGTCTACGTGGACACCGGGGCCATGTACCGGGCGATTGCGCTGCACCTGATCAGGCAGGGGGTTCCGCCAGGGGATTCCGATCTGATCGGGAAAGTATGTCAGGAAGCGGATATCACGATACGCTATCAGGACAAGGAGCAGCAGGTTCTGTTAAACGCAGAGAATGTAACCGGGCTGATCCGAACGGAGGAAGTTGGCAATATGGCCTCCGCCTCATCGGTGAATCCAAAGGTGAGGCTAAAGCTGGTGGAACTGCAGAGAGCTTTAGCGGCCGGGGCAGATGTGGTGATGGACGGCCGGGACATCGGGACTTATGTGCTGCCGGACGCATTCCTGAAGATTTATCTGACGGCCAGCGTGAAGACCCGGGCGAACCGGAGATATCTGGAATTGCAGAAAAAGGGAATCCCGTGCGATCTCGCGCAAATCACGGAAGATATTGAAGAACGGGATCACAGAGACATGACCAGGGAGTTCGCTCCCCTTAAGCAGGCGGAGGATGCGGTTCTGGTAGATACGTCCTCTATGAATATTGAAGAAGTGGCGGATCAGATCCTGAAGTTATATAAGGAAAAGAGAGCAAAGTTATGAAAGTAAAGCTTGCGAAAACCGCGGGATTTTGTTTTGGAGTAAAACGCGCGGTGGACAGAGTGTATGAAGAAGTGGAAAAGGGAGGAAGCCCGATCTATACCTTTGGTCCGATTATCCATAACGAGGAGGTCGTGGAGGATCTGGAGCGAAAGGGCGTATCGGTAATTCATACGGAGGAAGAGTTAAAACAGCTGAATAAAGGTACCGTTATTATACGTTCTCACGGAGTATCCAAACATATTTACCAGGTGATCGAGAAACAGGGACTGAAAATGATCGATGTGACCTGTCCGTTCGTGCTGAAGATCCATCGGATCGTGGAGCGGGAGAGCGCCCTGGGAAAACATATAGTTATAATTGGAAATGATAAGCATCCGGAAGTAGAAGGAATCAAAGGCTGGAGCAGTGGCAAAACTACGGTTATCGAGTCTTTTCAGGAGGCTGAAAGTTTTCAGGTTCCGAAGGGCGAAGAGCTTTGCGTGGTTTCCCAGACGACATTTAACAACAATAAATTTCAAGATTTAGTTGAAATTCTCTCTAAAAAGGGTTATGATATACTTGTTGTAAATACGATTTGCAATGCCACAGAAGAGCGACAGGCAGAAGCAAGGCAAATTGCCCGGGAAGTCGATGCTATGGTTGTGATTGGAGGCAGGCACAGCTCCAATACACAGAAGCTATATGAAATATGTAAAAAGGAATGTAACGATACTTACTATATACAGACTCTGAATGACTTAGATGTGCAGAAGCTGTTGTCCGTTGGCTGCGTAGGTATTACTGCAGGGGCTTCCACCCCAAAGAAAATAATTGAGGAGGTTCAAAAGGAATGGCAGAAATGAGCTTTGAACAAATGTTGGAAGAATCTTTTAAAACAATACGTACAGGAGAGGTAGTCGAGGGCACAGTCATCGGTGTGAAAGAAGATGAAATCATCTTAAACATAGGTTACAAAGCAGACGGCATTCTCACAAGAAATGAATATACCAATGAGTCGAATGTGGACCTGACCCAGATTGTTTCCGTAGGGGATACGATGGAAGTGAAAGTTCTGAAGGTAAATGACGGGGAAGGACAAGTTCTGTTGACCTATAAACGTCTCGCTGCCGAGAGAGGCAACAAGAGACTGGAAGAAGCCTTCAATAATCAGGAAGTTCTCACCGCGAAAGTCAGCCAGGTTTTAGACGGCGGCTTAAGCGTGGTCATCGATGAAGCCCGTGTATTCATTCCGGCCAGTCTGGTGTCTGACTCTTATGAGAAAGACCTGACGAAATACGCCGATCAGGAGATCGAATTCGTGATTACCGAGTTCAATCCGAGACGCAGAAGAATCATTGGCGACCGCAAACAGCTGCTGGTTGCAAAAAAAGCGGAACTTCAGAAAGAACTGTTCGCCAGGATCCATGTGGGTGATGTGGTGGAAGGTACCGTCAAGAATGTAACCGATTTTGGCGCATTTATCGATCTGGGCGGTGCAGACGGTCTGCTTCATATCTCTGAAATGTCCTGGGGCAGAGTGGAGAACCCTAAGAAAGTATTCAAGGTTGGCGAAGTGCTGACAGTCCTGATTAAGGATATCAACGGCGATAAGATCGCCCTGAGTTTAAAATTTGAAGATCAGAATCCCTGGTTAACCGCAGCGGATAAATATGCGGTTGGAAACATCGTAACGGGTAAAGTAGCCAGAATGACCGATTTCGGTGCGTTTGTGGAGCTGGAGCCGGGTGTGGACGCGTTGCTGCATGTATCCCAGATTTCCAGAGAGCATGTGGAGAAACCTTCGGATGTACTGCGGGCCGGCCAGGAGATCACCGCGAAAGTGGTAGATTTCAACGGAGAAGACCGTAAGATCAGCCTGAGCATGAAAGTTCTGGAAGCTCCTTTGGAAGAACGCACAGAAGAAGTCCCGATGGATGCGGAAGAGTATAGTGCGGAACAAATGGATGAGGAAGCTTTGGAAGCGGCTTCTGTGGAGAATGCAGAGGAATATACCGAGGAAGCCTAAGGGCTGATACCGGCAGGGAATATAAATGAAAATAGGGTATCGCAAAATCATCAAAACGGATGGTTGAGCGATGCCCTTATTTTATTCCATAGGAAAATGCGCCTATGGAATAAAAGCCGTATCTTTTAATGGGAACCGGACGGATTTCCTTTTGCGTACTTTTGCGTATACTGTTTGGGCATGAAATATGGAAACATGTATCGAATTTTAAACAATAATGCGATTGAAATACAGATCCTGCCGCGGTAAAATAATAGTAATCATCAGGGGAGGATCAAACACAGTTTATCATGAACAAAAGTTTTGGATTACAATGGCATATAACCGACCTGTGTGACCAGCGGTGTAAACATTGCTACATATATTCCAAAAATGGTGAGACAAGCCGCCCGGAATTAAAACTTGAGGATCTCAGAATAATTCTTATGAATTATCTGGAAATGTGTGAACGGTTCCGGGTTGCACCGTATATCTTTGTAACAGGCGGCGACCCGTTACTATACTATGATATATGGGGATATTTGGAGCTTCTTTCCAACAGGAAGATCCCTTTTTCCATATTGGGCAATCCCTTTCACCTGACGCCGGGCGTCTGTGAGAGGCTGCATAGATTGGGGTGTCAGAAGTACCAGATGTCTCTGGACGGGCTGCAACGCACACACGATACAATACGAAAAGAGGGCTCCTTTGATAACACACTGGAAAAAGTGCCGCTTTTAAAGGACAGCGGTATAAAAACAGCGGTTATGACAACGGTCTCAAAGCATAATATCCTGGAGATTCCGGAGCTGATTAAGATTGTGGTAGATCATCATGTGGACAGTTATGCGTTTGCCCGATACTGTCCAACTCATAGAGATGATTATAACCTGGTAACGCCTGAGGAATACAGGGGATTATTACAGCAGTGTTGGGAATTGTTTGAGAAGTATAAGGACAGAGGTACACTTTTTTCCTTAAAGGATCACCTGTGGATACCCTTTCTGCACGAAAAAGGGGTATTTCAGCCGGAAGAAAATAAAGAAAATCTGATACTGGAAGGCTGCAATTGTGGGATTTCCCATATGACAATCCTGGCAAATGGGGATGTCTATGCCTGCAGGAGATTTGAAAGTTTGATCGGCAATGCATTATCCGATTCGTTGGAGCGGGTCTTCCTGGGACCGCAGATGGAGTACTACAGGGAATACGATAAGTTTGAAGCTTGTTCTGACTGTAAATATCTGTGTTATTGCCGGGGCTGCCCGGCGGTTGGTTATGGATTGACCGGAGATTTCTATGGAAAAGACCCTCAGTGCTGGGTAGCACGGTGAAGGAGCAGTATGAAAGAGTATATTGCAAATAATCTCAGAGAATTAATTTCGATTGTCAATGATCTTTACCCCAGGGGGAAATATTATCTGTGGTACAGAGGACATTTGAATGCGCAGTGGGAGCTGGTCCCATCCGTACAACGGGGATCCTATGCCGCCAATGAACAGCATATGGCGATCGATTTCTATATGCGGGCGAGTGTGGCGCTCAAGGAGAAACCACCGCCTCATTACTTACCGGGCTGGGTTGCGCTTATGCAGCATTACGGACTCCCGACGAGACTTCTGGACTGGTCGAAATCTTTACTGGTCGCCACGTTTTTTGCAACGTACCGGTATGAAGATCAGCCGGGGAAAGATGGCTGCATCTGGATTCTAAGACCGGGACAGCTGAATCTGGCAGAAGGTCTGGGGGATTGTATCAGCCCAATGGATTCACCTTCCATCACAGAATTGTTGGTGTCCGTATTCGATTCGGGTGCTGAGCGCAAAGAGGCGAAGGACAAAATCTACGCATGCTATCCGGTAGAAAACAACATGCGGATCTATGTTCAGCAAGCGGCATTTACGGTTCATAATTCAAAGAGAAAGTTAACGGATATAAAGAGTGACGACTTATTGATAAAAGTTGTGATCCCTTATGACGCGAAAAAAGAATATCTGGAAGAATTGAAAATATGCGGTATCACTTTAAAAAGTGTATATCCGGATGCAGATCATATAGCGGAAGAAATCAAGGCCTTCTATAATTACGGAAAATAACACAACCAGGAGGAAAAGAAATGGGCAGTCTACAGAATACCAGTTTTTGGTCGGAGAAATACGTGTATGATAGAAAGCTGACAGCACAGAGATATCTGTGTGGAGGTAACAGAGAGGGACAGGCGGGGTTTCCAGCCGTTTCGATGGCGGATTGTGACTGCGGAAGCTCCAGCTGTTCGGGCTCCAGCAGCTGCGGTGCCAGCTGTTCGAGCTGTGCCTCTGCTGAATAATGATTAACAGGATGATAATGTTGAGATATAAAGGGAGTACGTTAAACAAAAGGCGTTGCTCAATCACCTATACTGATGATTTTGCGGCGCCCTTTTTTGTGGCAGGAATAAACTTCCTAAAGAATCATTATTTCATTTAAATAATACGGAAGATATTGATAAAATTTTAACGTCGGCAGGTTCCCGACTTCAATTTATTATAACACTTTGCAAAGAAATAGGGTAGTAATTTTATGTAAAAATCTGTATATTAGTAGTAGGGCTCTGAATATAACTTATTATGCCATTCAGAGTATCAGGAGAAAAAGGAGAACGAAATGTTCACCGATACCTGAATATGCGGTGCAAATAACACCGCTTCAGGAAATCATGAGAGAGGTAGGTAAAGAATTATGGCGCGATTGACGTTCAAGGGCGGAATCCATCCTTATGACGGAAAGGATTTATCCAAAGACAAGGCAATCGTTAGTGTGCTGCCTAAGGGGGAGCTGGTGTTCCCGTTGTCTCAGCATATCGGGGCGCCGGCCAAGCCGGTGGTTGCGAAGGGCGATCCTGTGCTGAGAGGGCAGCTGATTGCCGAGGCCGGTGGTTTTGTGTCGGCTCCGGTGCATTCATCCGTATCCGGGACTGTGAAGGGAATCGAACCCAGACTTACGGTTACCGGCACATTGATGGATGCGATTATCATCGAAAACGACGGGAAGTACGAAGAAGTCCCATATGAGGCTGTTGACGATGTGTCCGCATTAACGAAAGAAGAGATTATAAAAAGAATCCAAAATGCCGGTATCGTCGGCATGGGTGGAGCCGGATTCCCCACGCATGTGAAACTCTCCCCGAAAGAACCGGAGAAGATCGAATATATCATAGCCAACTGCGCGGAATGTGAACCTTATCTGACCAGTGATTACCGGAGAATGCTGGAAGAACCGGAGAAGTTAGTAGGCGGCCTGAAAGTGATCCTGTCGCTGTTTGACAACGCAAAAGGTATACTGGCGGTGGAAGACAACAAACCGGACTGCATCACCCTGTTAAAACAGGTGGCGAAGGACGAACCCCGGATCGAGGTGAAGGCGCTGAAGACCAAATACCCGCAGGGAGCGGAGCGTATGTTGATCTATGCGGCGACGGACCGCATGATTAATTCCTCCATGCTGCCTGCCGACGCGGGATGTATTGTCAATAACGTGGATACCATCGTGGCTGTTTATAAGGCGGTTGTGGAGGGAAAACCTCTGATGGAGCGTATCGTCACGGTGACCGGAGACGCCATTAAGGATCCCCGGAATTTCTGCGTGCATACAGGCACGATCTACGCCGAACTGATAGATGAAGCGGGCGGGTTCAAACAGGAACCGGCGAAAATCGTATCCGGCGGCCCTATGATGGGATTTGGAATCTATGACCTGAACGTGCCCACCACGAAAACCTCCTCCGCACTTTTATGTATGACGAAGGATGAGATCGCCATGTACGAACCGTCCAACTGTATTAACTGCGGACGCTGTGTGGAAGGATGCCCGGAACATTTGATTCCGTCCAGGCTGGCGGATTACGCGGAGCATTATGACGAGGCGGCCTTCCAGAAGTGGGATGGCATGGAATGCTGTGAATGTGGCTGCTGCAGTTTCGTCTGTCCGGCGAAACGGTGTCTGACCCAGTCCATCAAATCCATGAGAAAAATGATTCTGGCGAATCGGAAAAAGAAATAAGAGAGGTGGAAATTGTGAGTGATTTAAAAAGCGTATCTTCCTCACCGCACATCAGAGATAAAGCCACCACCAGTTTTATAATGCTCATGGTGGTCATTGCCCTCTTACCGGCAACGGTGTTCGGTGTGATCCAATTCAAATTACCGGCGTTAAGCCTGATACTGGTATCGGTAGCGACCTGTGTGCTGACGGAATACCTGTATGAAAAGCTGATGCACAGAAAGATAACAATCGGAGATTTCAGCGCGGTGGTTACCGGTTTATTGCTGGCCCTGAACCTGCCCCCGACACTTCCCTGGTGGATCGCGGTCATCGGCAGCGTTTTTGCCATCCTGGTAGTCAAACAGCTGTTTGGCGGGCTGGGACAGAATTTTATGAACCCGGCGTTAGGCGCCAGATGTTTTCTGCTGATCTCCTTTACGGCCAGAATGACATCCTTTGCCTACGACGGAGTTACCGGTCCGACACCCTTGGCCGTATTAAAGAGCGGCGGTGGGGTGAACACGCTGGATATGGTGATCGGACGTATTCCGGGAACCATCGGCGAGACCTCTGTGATTGCGATTATGATCGGCGCTATTTTCCTGATCCTGATGGGAATCATTGATCTGCGCATTCCCGGTACATATCTTGTTACCTTCGTTGTGTTCCTGATTATTTTTGGGGGACACGGCTTTGACATGAATTATATCACGGCGCAGCTGGCCGGCGGCGGCCTGATGCTGGGCGCCTGGTTTATGGCCACGGATTACGTCACGTCCCCGATCACAAAGACCGGGCAGATTGTCTATGGAATTCTGCTGGGGGTTCTGACCGGCGTATTCCGTCTGTTCGGGCCCAGCGCAGAAGGTGTATCCTATGCGATCATCATCAGCAACCTGCTGGTTCCTCTGATTGAGCGCATTACCCTTCCGAAGGCATTTGGGAAAGGGGGAAAACGCGCATGAACAGAATCGTAAAAGACACGATTATATTGACTGTCATCACGCTGGTGGCCGGAGTCTTGCTGGGACTGGTCTATGAAGTGACCAAGGACCCCATCGCGGTGCAAAAAGAGTTGAAAAAACAGGAAGCATATAAGACCGTATTTTCGGACGCGGAAAAGTTCGAGGAGATGTCTGATACGGAAGAGGCAAGCGCAAAAGCCCTTGTGGACGGCGGATTTAACAGCGCGGATGCCGAAAAGGCCAGTATCGTGATCAATGAGACGATGAAGGCTTTGGATGCCGGCGGCAATGTTCTGGGTTATGCGATGAACATCACCACATCCGAAGGGTACGGAGGCGATATCACTTTTACGCTGGGAATTCGAAATGACGGAACCGTGAACGGTTATGAGATCCTCTCCATCAGCGAGACGGCCGGCCTGGGTATGAAGGCGAAGGAAGATGCGTTCAAACAGCAGTTTGCCGGCAAGAAGGTTGACAGCTTTGCCTACACCAAAACCGGCGCCTCTGCGGATAATGAGATTGATGCGATCAGCGGAGCGACGATTACGACCAAAGCCATGACGGGTGCGATCAATGCCGGGCTCTGCTGGTTTCAGACATTGGAAGGGGGCGGTGTAAATGAATAAATGTACCGAACGTCTCTATAACGGTATTATCAAAGAGAATCCGACGTTTGTGCTGATGCTGGGTATGTGTCCCACTCTGGCGGTAACGACGTCTGTAATCAACGGCGTGGGAATGGGATTATCCACGACGGCAGTATTGGTCATGTCCAACCTGCTGATCTCCCTGCTGCGCAATATTATCCCGGACCGGGCCCGTGTGCCGGCATTTATCGTCATCGTGGCGTCCTTCGTAACGATAACGGAGTTTCTGGTAGAAGGATATCTGCCCAGCCTGTATGACTCTCTGGGTATCTATATTCCTTTGATCGTGGTGAACTGTATCATCCTGGGCCGTGCGGAGTCCTATGCTTCGAAAAATCCTGTATTTCCGTCTATCTTCGACGGGATTGGAATGGGACTTGGATTCACCGTGGGACTGTGCTGTATCGGAGCGGTGAGAGAACTGCTGGGTTCCGGTCAGCTGCTTGGAAAACAGATTATGCCCGCTTCCTATGAACCCATTACGATCTTTGTGCTTGCTCCCGGCGCGTTTTTCGTGCTGGCGGTGTTAGTGGCGATCATGAATAAGGTCCGTGCCCGTGCGGAGAAAAAGGGAAGGCCCCTGCCTCCCGCGCAGGGATGTCTCGGCGGAGACTGCAGTTCCTGCATGAATAAAGCCTGCGGAGGACATCTGTTCTCCGGACAGGAAAAGGAGGGAAAATAACAGATGAAAGAATTGATATTAATCGCCATTGGATCTGCGCTGGTAAATAACGTGGTGTTGAGCCGGTTCCTGGGTCTGTGTCCCTTCCTCGGAGTATCCAAAAAGGTGGAGACGGCCGCCGGTATGGGCGGAGCGGTTATCTTCGTCATCACCATCTCCTCGTTTGTGACCAGCCTGATCTATAAGTTTATCCTGACGCCTGCGCATCTGACCTACCTGCAGACCATCGTCTTTATCCTGGTCATTGCGGCGTTGGTACAGTTCGTGGAGATGTTCTTAAAGAAGAAAATGGTTTCCCTGTACAATGCGCTGGGTGTGTACCTGCCTTTGATCACGACCAACTGTGCGGTGCTGGGCGTCGCTCTGACAAATGTGCAGAAAAGCTACGGAATTCTGGAAGGAGTCGTCAACGGCTTCGCGACAGCGGTGGGCTTCACGATATCCATCGTGATTCTGGCCGGAATCCGGGAAAAAATCGAATACAATGATATATCCCCTGCGTTCAAGGGTTCACCCATAGTGCTGATTACGGCCGGCCTGATGGCAATCGCCTTCTGCGGCTTCGCCGGCTTGATATAGGAGGGGAAGACAGATGTTAACTGGAATATTGATAGCGACCGCCGTAGTCGGCGGAACCGGTCTGCTGATCGGCCTGATGTTAGGCGTTGCCGGTGAAAAATTAAAAGTAGAAGTAGATGAGCGGGAGGAAGCGATTCTGGGCGTACTTCCGGGTAACAACTGCGGTGGCTGCGGCTACGCGGGCTGTTCCGGTCTGGCGGCTGCCATAGTAAAAGGCGAAGCCGCGGTGGGAGGCTGTCCTGTGGGCGGAGCCCCGGTAGCGGAACAGGTAGCGGCTATTATGGGCCAGGAGGTCGGGGAATCGACCCGGATGGTGGCTTTCGTTAAATGTGCCGGAACCTGCGAACGCACGGAGCAGGATTATCACTATCATGGAATCGAAGACTGTAAGATGATGGCATTCGTACCGGCCGGCGGGCCTAAATCCTGTAACCACGGCTGTATCGGCTACGGTTCCTGTGTGAAAGCATGTCAGTTTGATGCCATTCATATCGTGGACGGGATCGCCCTGGTGGACAAAGAAGCCTGCAAGGCCTGTGGAAAATGCGTAAGCGAATGTCCGAAGAACCTGATCGAGCTGGTTCCCTATGAGCAGGAGCGCCTGGTTCAGTGCAATTCCATGGACAAAGGCAAAGACGTTATGAAGATCTGTAAAGTGGGCTGTATCGGCTGCCGCATGTGTGAAAAGGTCTGCGAAGCGGACGCCATCACCATAACGAACAATGTAGCTCACATAGATCCGGAAAAATGTACCGGATGCGGTGCCTGCAAGGAGAAGTGTCCTAGAAAGATTATTCTCTGATTAGGGGGGGCGAAACCTCTGATTCGCAGGAACCGGGCGGCTCTTCCTTGGGGGTGGGCTGGCCAGCTGCTTAAGATCTGGGGCCCCGGGCCATATCCGGGTGTGCCCCCGCCGGCCGGAGTCTTTGGTGTCTCCCTGGGAGCGCGGAGGGCTTGTGCTGGCATACGCTAAGTGAAATCGAAAAGCCGGATTCAGGAACCGAGCCTATTCACCAGGAACACATGATGTGTTCCCGGTTCAGAGGCTCTTGCCCGTCGGACGTGAAGTCCGCCGGTCATCCTGAATCCGGCTTTTCGATTTCACTAAGCGTATGCTCAGCGCAAGCCCTATGCGCTCCCAGGGAGACACCAAAGACCCCGGCCGGCGGGGGCACACCCGGATATGGCCCGGGGCCCCAGATCTTAAGCGGCTGGCCAGCCCATCCCCAAGGAAGAGCCGCCCGGTTCCTGCGAATCAGAGGTTTCTTGGAAGCGCTTATCCGAGGGGGATGCTTTGAGGGGAGTGATTATTGGGAGCTGTTTGGGAAGGGCGAATTTGGCTTTATTAGTCGGCTTCGGTCAGCATTTTTTGTACGTCGGAAACCTGGACGTCCATCCGGGCGGCGGCTTCTTCCAGGGTCATACCGGCGGCGAGATATTTTTTCGCCAGGGATTTCATGCTTTCGCCTACTTCGATCAGGTGTTGATCGGGATCGTAGAAGCGGATGACGCGCTGGCCCCAGGGCTGTTCCCGGACCGCGTGGAGCAGGTTGATTTCCTGGTGTGATTCGAGTTTTTTGAGAAAGGCGTCGAAATCTTTGAATTCAAAGTAGATTTCGCAGTTGTTTTCTTTTTGTTTCATTTCTTCACGGGGTATGCCGGTCAGCCAGTCAAAGTCTTGCTGGAGTACCAGGCCGCAGTCGAATGAGATCATCTTTCCATAATCGTCGGAAACAGTTAAATCGAATAAATCCTCATAAAAAGCTCTTGCCTTATTGATATCCGCTACGGCGAACAGACAACTGAATATCATGTGTATCCCTCCATTGTTTTGGTTTGTGAACTGTTATTAACATAGCATGAGAAGAGGGGGAGATATAGGAAAAAGACGACATGTTCAGAGGTTGTTTAAGGCTTCCCGGGGCGTCATGGAGTGGTATTTTTTAAAATCTGTGATGAAATGGGATTGGTCTGAATACCCGTATTTCGCAACGATATCCATGTAGTTGATCTTCCGGCCGGCTGTGTGGATGGCCAGCATTTCCTGCCAGACCGACTGGTATCGTACCAGATCCATAAAATAGCCGGGGGTTATGCCCAGGGCCTTCGTGAAGATCCGCTGTGTCTGCCGCTTACTGTAGCACAGATGTTCCGATAATTCTTTCAGGGTGCTTACGCCCTTATGGTTTAGTATATAGTCCATGCCGTCAAAAAACGGCAGGGACGCAGGGCCAAAATCGACCAGTCTTTTTATGTATTCTTCTGCGATCCGTATCCGTTCCTGAAAACTGTCCGTATCAAATATTCTTTTTCCTAATTCCTGGACGCCGGGGAAAAATTCGTCCGGCGGGTATACTTGATTCAAAGTAGCTGTCATCGGGACCCGGCTGATCAAATTCATTGTCCAGCAATGAAAGCGTACCGCGAATACGGAGATCTTCTTCTCGCGTTTATCCCACGAATTGATGGTATAGGTATCATTCAGACAGACAAAAAGCATTCGGATGTGGCCGTTTTCCAGATTTTGGATCATAATCAAATCCAAACAGGTATCCGGTACGATCAGTGTGCCGTCATAAGACCCGCAGATATGCGGATTAAATTCGTGTACCGATCCCCAATAACATCGGATATAAGGCTGCAGCAGCGGTGAAGCCGGCACCTGTACATAACTGTCGTCTGCAGTATACGGACGCGCAGTTGCAGGATGGTAACCGGCATGAAAATTTATACGATTCATGTAATTCATCCTCTCAATGTCACAATAAAATTATAAACAATAGATTCTGATTGCACAACCAAATACTTGTTATTCTTCCGTCCAGATTTATCCAGTTATCATTATCCAATTATCATTTATCCCGTGCCTGGCCCGAGTATTATTAGCAGGGAGAAGGGTAGCCTGCTGTTTGAAGTGAATAACAGCTGTAATCCCTTTGCAAATGTGGTAATATAGCAGGGTAGATACCAAAATGGGGAGACCAAGTGATCAGAGAGGAGGGATTCCAAACCGATGAAGCAGGAACTGATGGAGAGACTTTCCGCGATTACAGAAGAGGAGAGAAGGATTCTGACGGGGGATAAGCAGGTGCAAAGAGAGCTGTATACCAGCTCCAGTGAATTTACGGTGGACAGCGCCAAGATGATGGATAAGGGCCGCCTGATTGATATCCGTACCCATACCAGATTTATTCCGTTCCCGGAACACAGGCATAATTATATTGAGATCATGTATATGTGCTCGGGGACGACGACCCATATCATCAACCGGGAAACCAGGCTGGTGCTGGGAAAAGGGGAATTGTTGTTTTTGAATCAGTTTGCCTCCCATGAAATTCTGGAAGCCGGAAAGGAAGATATCTGTATTAATTTTTTTATCCTGCCCCAGTTTTTTGATGAAGTGCTGCCCATGATTCAGCGGGAAAATGTATTGAGCGATTTCGTGGTGGACACGCTGCGGAAAAATAATAACAGCGCCGGTTATCTGCATTATAAGGTGGCGGATGTGCTGCCGGTGCAGAATCTGGTGGAGAACCTGATCTGGTCTCTGCTGAATCAGCCGGTCAATCACAGGCAGTTGAACCAGACGACCATGGGACTGTTGTTTATGCTGCTTGTGAACTACACGGATAAGATCGAGCAGTCCAACCCGGATCAGCAGCAGAGCGCAACCGCTATGCAGACGCTTAAGTATATAGAGGAAAACTATCAGACGGCCACCCTGACCGAGCTGGCGGATAGTTTGGGACAGTCCGTCTCCAATATGAGCAAGCTGGTTAAAAGCAGTACGGGCCGGACGTTCCAGGAGCTGCTGCATGAAAAGCGGTTGAATCAGACCGTGCATCTGCTGATGAAGACGGCCCTTCCGATTACAGATATTATTTTCCGGGTGGGCTATGACAATACCAGCTATTTTCACCGGATGTTCAAGGATAAATTCGGGATGAGTCCCAGACAATACCGGATGAGCTTTTCGGACCGCCGTGACAGTGAAGAGTAGAATGGAAAATAAGGACGTAAATATTGAGAATTAACGTCCTTGTTATCTGATGGGAAATCCCGTATAATAAATGTCATCAAGGAACTTTTACGAAGATGAATGAAACAAGGAAGGTGGAAAAAAACAATGTACGATGTAAAGCAGGGCTATGAAGCCGCAAAAGCGTATTATGCGCAGTTTGGTGTAGATGTAGACGAGGCAATCAAGGTTGCCAATGAGACTCCGATCTCCATGCATTGCTGGCAGGGAGACGATGTGGCAGGTTTGGAGAAGAAGGAAGACACTTCTTTGACCGGAGGAATCCAGACGACCGGTAACTATCCAGGAAAAGCCAGAAACGGGGAAGAGCTTCGGGCGGATCTGGAAGTCGCGATGAAATATATTCCCGGTGAGATAAAGGTAAATCTGCACGCCAGCTACCTGGAAGCCGATACTTTTGTGGACAGAAACGAAGTTGCTCCCGAACATTTCAAAAAATGGGCGGACTGGGCGGTAGAAAAAGGCGTTGGCCTTGATTTCAACCCTACATATTTCTCTCATCCGCTGAGTGAGAAGGCAACCTTATCCTCCGCAGATGAAGAGATCCGTAAATTCTGGATTCAGCATGGAATCAACTGCCGCCGGATTGGCCAGTACTTCTATGAGAGAACCGGCAAGACCTGCGTGATCAATCACTGGACTCCCGACGGGGACAAAGAATTCCCGATCGATACGGTTGGACCGAGATTGCGCATGAAAGACAGCTATGACCAGATCTTCGAGGCTACCAAAGACGTGGTAGGCGTTATGGACGGTATCGAGTCCAAAGTATTTGGTATCGGCGCTGAGAGCTATACCGTGGGATCTCATGAGTTTAGTATGGCGTATGCATTAAATGCCCGCAAAGATAACATCATCATGACTCTGGACACCGGCCATTTCCATCCGACCGAAGTGGTTTCCGCGAAACTGGGCGCGCTGTATGCGTTTGTGGATCATATCTTATTACATGTATCCCGTCCGGTACGGTGGGATTCCGATCACGTAGTCAGCTTTGACGATGAAACCAGAGCGATCATGGAAGAGCTGGTCCGCCTGAACAGACTGCAGGATACCTATATCGCAACAGATTTCTTCGACGCATCCATCAACAGAATCTGCGCCTGGACCATCGGTCTTCGCAACACCAGAAAGGCAATGTTAGCCGCTCTGTTACAGCCGGTTGACAAGATGAAAGAACTGGAAGCAACCGGAGATGTCAGCGCCAGACTGGCCTTTAAAGAGGAGTTCAAAGCCGCTCCCTTCTCCCTTGTATGGGATTACTACTGCGCACAGCAGAACGCCGGCGTAAGCCTGGATTGGCTGGAAGAAGTAAAAGCTTACGAAGCAGAGATCTTAAAAGTGAGAAGCTAAATAGATATCGTTGCAAAAAGCACTGCCCGGAATGGATACGCTCCCTGTTAATTAGACAGGGAGCATACCATCCGGGCAGTGCTTTTTTAACTTATTTTGTAATCTTGCCGTGCTCACATCTTCGGAAACCCGCTGGAGTAATGAAGTTGGTTATCGTCGGTGATAAACATGGCCTCCACGTCGGGAAGGGATTCGATGAGCTCCATTCCCTCATCCAGCCCCAGTACGAAGCAGGTGGTACTCAGGGCGTCGCCGTCTACGGATTGGTCGGATAGAATGGTGACTTCCAGAAGATCGTTTTTGACGGGATATCCGGTGGCGGGGTCCAGAAGGTGATGATAGCGGACACCCTCATAATCAAAGTATCTCTCGTAGACCCCGGAGGAGACCACGGACTGACCGGTGACGGGGATCGTGGTGATGACTTCGTTGCGCTCGGAGAACGGTTTCTGGATGCCGATCTCAAAGGGGGAGCCGTCGGGCTTCGTCCCCACGCATAAGACGTTGCCGCCCAGATTAATCATGGCGCTGTGCACACCTTGGGATATCAGATACTCCTTGAGGCGGTCGGCGATATAACCCTTGGCGATGCCGCCCAGATCGATGCCCATATGGGGATCGTCAAAGGTGATGCGGCCGTCCTGCAGGTGGACGCCGGAGGCCTTTACGTAGGGAAGCGCGGCCTGAATGTCGGCCGGATCGGGGGGAACCGGATGCTCGGCGGTGAAATCCCACAGGGAGGAGACCGGCTCGATGGCGATGTCGAAGGCGCCGGAGGAGGCGGCGCTGTAGTCAAGCCCGATTTGAATCAGATCCTGAAGGGGCTTGGAGAGAAGGTCCGTCTCTAATTGATGTTCATTTAACTGATACAGCTCGCTTTCGGGATTCGTCCGGGAAAATAACAGTTCATACTGATCGATCATTTCCATGCAGTGATCCAGTATGGATTGTTTTTTAATGTCATAAATCTTGACGGTGACAAAGGTATTTAACTTGATCGCGGAAGCGCTGAGCGGCTGGCCTGTATTTTTTATATCACAACCGGATAAGGAAGGGATAAAAATTGCCAATATGAGCCAAAATAGTATATATCTATGAAAACGACGTGTCATTTTTTCCTCCCTGTGTGCGTTGTACCGCACTTTCTATGCTTTTAGGAAGCAGGAGCATTTCTGCCTCAAAGCGTTTCTTTTCATATTAAATAAGATTGTGGAAACTGTCAAGGCATGGGAGAACAGCGCGATGTTTTTAACGTTTTGAATACTCGGGAAAAGAAAGAATGGAATAAGAGAAAAGAGGGAGCAGACATGAAAAAGAATTCATCCGGATTCCTGGGCGGAATCCATCCGACAGATGGTTCAGATAAGGCATTAACGGTTCAGGCCCCGGTGACGGAGGTAAATCCCGAACTCGTTGAGATTTCCATGGAACAGACTCCGGGAAATGTCTGCCGGCTGTTGGTGAAGGAAGGAGATTTCGTTCATCGCGGGCAGCTGATCGGGATTCCGCAGACCTTTGCCGCGGCGGCGGTCCATGCCAGCGTGACCGGCCATGTGACTAAGATCAAAAAGACAGGAAGCCTGGGAGAAGTCTGTGTCATACGGGCGGAAGAGGCGGATACGGCTCCGGAAGTGCGCAGCTATCAGACGGAGTGGATGGAAAATGACGGAATAACCAGGGAAGATATCCTGCGCTCCATGGAAAAAGGCGGAATTATCGGTATGGGAGGCGCGGGCTTTCCGGCATTTCGAAAATATCAGACAGAGAAAAATATACAAACCATACTGGTCAACGCAGCGGAATGCGAGCCGTATCTTACCTGTGACCATATATTGATGCGGGAACAGCCGATGGGGATACTGAACGGAATCCAGCTGTTGATAAAAGCTGCGGGAGCGGCTGAGGCGGTTCTTTGTATTGAGGATAATAAGCTGGACGTGATCGAAAATTTCCGGACGATCCTGAAGAAAAAGGAAGTACCCATCCGCCTACAGGAACTGCCCACCATGTATCCCCAGGGGGGAGAGCGCCAGCTGATACAGTCGGTACTTGATATGGAAGTGCCGTCCGGCGGCCTGCCGGCGGATGTGGGAGTGATCGTATCGAATGTGGCGACTGCGAATGCCGTGGCCGATATGGTGTTCGCAGGCCTGCCGCTGATCAGACGCTATGTGACGGTCAGCGGCTGCGTGGAGCGGCCCGGGAATTTTCTGGTACCGGTCGGAACCCGGTTTCAGGAGCTGCTTCGCAAGGCAGGCGATGTATCCGCCGGTCAGAACCAGATGATCGTGGGAGGCCCGATGACCGGTTATTGTATTGGCACAAATGTGCGGGCGGAACGGGCGGAAGGCGCTGTGTCAAAAGCCACTTCGGGGATACTGATCCTGCCGGAGCAGGTTACCACTGAGACGCCCTGCATCCGCTGCGGCGCCTGCGGACGGGTCTGCCCGGCGGGGCTGAATCCGTTTAAGATTGATTTTGCATACCGGAACGGGAAACTGGATGTCTGCAGGAAACTCTATGCTACGGAATGCATCGGCTGCGGCGCCTGTTCCTATGTCTGTCCGGCCAGGATTGAGCTGGCATTTCGGAATATCGCGGCCAGGAATGCGGTCAAACAGACGTTTCGCAAGAAAGGGGTGATCCAATGACAGAAGAACAGGGAAGAAAAGGGCCTTTTTTACGGGGAGAAAATACTACCAGGCGGATTATGGGGGATGTGGCGCTTGCGCTGATGCCGGCGCTTACGGGATCGGTCTACTTTTTTGGGATACGAAGCCTGCTGCTGGTCGTGACATCCGTCATCACCTGTGTGCTTTCGGAATTGGTTTGGGAATGGCTGACCGGAAAACAGATCACGGCATTTGATTTCAGCGCGGTCGTGACAGGGATTTTGATTGCGTTTCAGGTACCGGTAACGACGCCGGTGATTCTCATTATTATTTCGGGAATATTTGCGATTATTGTCGTAAAGCAATTGTTCGGCGGGATTGGAAGTAATTTCATGAATCCGGCGCTGGCCGGGCGGCTGCTTTTGATGGTGGTTTGGCCGGGGAAGATTATTCAGTATGTACCGGCTGCGGGAACTGACGCGGTATCCTCCGCAACGGTGCTGGCTGCTATGAAAGCGGGAGAGCAGGGAAATTATTCCTGGCTGGATATGTTCCTTGGGTATGTTCCCGGCGCATTGGGAGAGACCAGCAAACTGCTGCTGCTGGTGGGAGCGGGGTATCTGTGCTACCGGGGCCTGATTAATGTAAAGGCTTCACTGGCTTACATTCTCACCGTACTGGTTGTTACATTTGTATTAGGAGGAGGACATCTGTTCGGCGGTGACCCGGTGACCAATCTTCTGGGAGGAAGTTTAATTCTGGGAGCCTGCTATATGCTGACCGACTATTCCTTCATATCCGCCAGGGGCAGACTGATCTACAGCGTGGCGGCGGGAATTATAACCGGACTGGTGCGGATCTACAGCAGCTATCCCGAAGGCGTCTGCTTTGGTATACTGGCTGCCAACTGCATGGTTGGCCTGTTGGCCAGATTTGAACAGAAGCATGTATACGGCACGAAGTACGACAAAGATCAAAAAACAGCCATGTAAATCACATCTATATCGATATGTGCGGTAAACGCATAGAAGGAGGAAATTATGAAAGATAACGGATGGAAAGGAATTATTACGCTGGTTATCGTCACGGTCATTGCCTTTGGCGTTATCCTGGGCGCTAATTATTTTGGCAGGGGAACCGATAAAGAGACGGAACAGTCGGTTGCAGGAGAACAAAAAGAGATCGATATCAACAGCTTTGGAAATGTCGATCCGGCAATTCAGTCCGCTTACCGGATTCTGGATGAACAGGGAAATGCAGGGGGCTACAAAGTGGTGACAAAAACAAAGGGCTACGGAGGAGATCTTCTGTTAGAGCTGGTGTTTGATAAAAATGGGGATACCATAACACGGATGGAGGTTCTGGAGCACAACGAGACGGAAGGGCTGGGCGCTTTGATCAAGGAACCTGCCTTTTTGGAACAATTTAAGAACGTACCCCTTCCTGTCACACTTAAAAATGCAGCGGCAGAGCCGGAGCTGCCGGCGGAGGGCACGGCATTTGAGGACGGCACCTATACGGTGGAGGCGGATCAGCCGGATTATAACGGTTACCGGAATACGATGAAATTAACGATAACAGACGGGAAGATGACAGAGATCATATGGGACGCTCTGGACGCCGAGGGAAAATCAAAACGGGTGTTGAGTGATAATGGGGAATATGTGATGACGGAGAGCGGCCCCACATGGAAAGAACAGGCGGAGGCTCTGGCAGCGGCTGTGATTGAGAATCAGTCTACCGATTTCTTGAGCCCGGATGATCAGGGAAAGACCGACGCGGTCGCAGGGGTAAGTATCTCGATCACCGATTTTGTCACCCTGGTGAAGCAATGCCTTGTGCAGGCTGCGGGAACGCAGATGGAAGGCGCCCAGACGGCGGATGCTGCCGGCTCGGAGGATCTTACCGGTTCAGCCGATGCCGCCGGCTCAGCCGATAGCGGCAGGGGAACCACTGTGGACGGGGTGTCGGGAGCGACCATCTCTTCCCGGGCAGTGATAGAAGGAATCGATAAAGGCTATACATTTATCAAAAATTATCTGGGGACCTTATCATAGAGAGCGGGAGACTTAATTTAGGAGGAATGTATATGACTGAGAGATATCCGATGGTTCCGGCTGCCTTTGTGATTATTTTTTGCTCCGGGACCTTGAAGGAGGCGCTGGCGGCAGGAATTCTGACGATCGTATTGACCGTGGCCGCTTCTGTGCTACATGAGCTTATGTGTAAGGCAGGCGTGCCGGAATGGTCCAGGATTCCGTCCCTGCTGATCGGGGAAACAGCGCTTTCATATGCCGCAGGACGGATCGCTTACAGCTATGTTGGCGGGCTGACCTTTGACAGGGGCAGAATGCTGGTCTGGCTGATTCTGGGAGTATTGATGGCTTGCAGTTTCCTTTGGGGAAAGATGCATATCGATATCGATGCGGTACTCTTTCCGATGGCTGTCGTCTATGGATTATGGATGGCAGCGGGGCTTCTCAGAGAACTTCTGGCCTACGGGGAGATATTCGGCCGGGCATTTTTGGAAGGCGGATACCTGGCGAAGGCGTTTCAGTCACCGATCATTGGATTCCTTACGGCCGGCGTTATACTGGGAATTGCCAATGCGGTTACCAATGAGACGTCAGAGGAAAGAGGCAGCCTGCTGAGCATATTACCGGCAGCCGCATTGGCGGTACCGATCCAATTGTTTTCAAAATGGCAGCCGGTAAACTGGATTCTGGGAATCCTTCTTGTGGGAGTTCTGGTATTATCTGTCAGAAACCGGCTGAACTATTCATGGACCGGTAAGCGGATGAGAGGGCTGCCCATCGAATTGATCAGTACAGGGCTTATTTACATGGTACTGACCGTTGTCAAATAACGATCCGTAAAATAAATATCCCGCGCGAAGTATTTTATTACGGATGCAGATATGATATAATCGAGAGAATCAAGAAAGCATGACAGGATATCACCGGGCGTTAAGCCCGGATACATATGAGGGACACTATGAAAATTACCGTGATCGCCGTAGGAAAGATCAAAGAAAAATATCTGGTGGAGGCAATCAAGGAATACAGCAAACGGCTGGGCCGGTATTGCAAACTGGAAATCATTGAAGTCGCAGATGAAAAGACTCCGGATGGCGCTTCCCGCGCGTTGGAGGATCAGATCAGGGAAAAAGAAGGGGAAAGAATCCTAAAAGCAGTCCGGGAGGGAAGCTATGTGACCGCTCTGGCTATTGAAGGGAAGATGCTTTCCTCGGAAGAGCTGGCCGGCCGGATCGAACAATATGGGATCGGCGGGATCAGCCAGCTGACCTTTATCATAGGAGGATCTTTAGGACTTTCCGGGAAGGTTTTAAAGAGGGCGGATCAGCTTTTAAGCTTTTCTAAAATGACATTCCCGCACCAGCTGATGCGGGTGATTCTGCTGGAGCAGATCTATCGGAGTTATCGGATTATATATGGGGAACCGTATCATAAATAAGCAGGAACGCTATTTTTTGATTGAATATTTGCGTATTCTACCTCCGTTCTACCGATTCTACCTGTGAGAGGTGTTAATAGAATGGCTTTGGAGTTAATATGCTCAAAAAGGAGGAGTTACTATGGATGCGAAAATAACCGGAAAATTTATAGCAGATGCCAGAAAAAGAAAGAAAATGACCCAGGCGGAACTTGGAGAAAGCCTGCACGTAACGGACAAAGCAGTTTCAAAATGGGAGTGCGGAAAGTGTCTGCCGGACAGTTCATTATTGGAAGAGATCAGCAAGGTGCTGGAGGTATCGATTTATGAACTGTTAAAAGGAGAATATATCGAACAGGAAGCTGCGGAAGCGGAAAATACGAAAATTGTAAGCACCCTGTTTCAAGAAGTACAAAAATTAAAGAAAAACACTACGTTGGCAGGGGCGCTGTGCGCAATATTGATCTCATTCATTACAGCAATCTATTCGCTTTTATGGCCTTCCGGGGAAAGAGCTTATGAACAATTTTTTGCCGGATTTGTAAAAGGGGTCAGCGCCGCGAGTCTTATAGTGGGAATTTTTCTGATCTTTTATGCATGGGTCAAATTCGCTGAGAGGAATACGGATTAGCGGATAGGCAGATAAAATAACCAATAAACAGGGAAAACAATGAATATCAGGGAGGGATGTGGATGTTTTTTAACAGGTTGCGCAATCGCGCAAAAACAAAAAACCAGAATAAAGCGGGTACGGTCGTCATTATCGACAGCGGGTCAGCCGGGAACAAATCAAGCAGTTTTATCCGCTCAGAAAAGAAGGATTTGGGCGAGGGGATGTTTATGACTTATGACCTGATCCGTAATGGCATGGGCGGGACAACGCTGCGAAATGTATTTTTGCATGATTCCACTGCTCATGAGAAATATCTGATTGTGGATGAAAAAGGAGATATTTTTAATTTCCCCGGTGTGGAAAATGAGCAGGAAGTCTTAGAATATGCGGATTGCAAGCTGATTTATCCGTATGTCCAGTTTGTTTTTAACATATACATTTTTGAAAACGGGGAGACCGTCATAGACTGGCTATATCAGCCGGATGGGCGGTACTGGGAAGACGAGGATGGTTTCGGCGGGGAAGATGACGTCGAAGTGGAATTTCGGGCCAGAATAGACCGAAAAGGCCGCTATTTGTGCAAGTATTACCTGAAAAAGTGAGTGAAGTATCCTATCTGAAGTGAGAGAATATCTTATTTGCAATAAGCGCTTGTTAGAATAAGCGCTTGTTAGAAATAGAAGGGAATCGTCAAATGCAATACTACATGAGACCTTCCCTTCTATTTTGCTGGCCCCGGGTTTTTGCAGCGGTTCAGAGCTACTGGGCTATTGGATAGAAGAAAGTAAGGAGGAATAAGTTTGAACCAAAAAGGCGGAGTGGAAGGATGGAACAATAATCAAATTCTGGAGACAGAGAGATTATATCTGCGCAGGATGACGCAGGATGATTACTGTTCCCTGTGCAAGATTTTGCAGGACCCGGAGGTGATGTATGCCTATGAGCATGCATTTTCCGGCCAGGAAGTACAGGAGTGGCTGGACAGGCAGCTGGAAAGATACGAAGAATATGGATTCGGGCTGTGGGCGGTTATTCTGAAAGAAACCGGGGAAATGATCGGCCAGTGCGGCATTACGATGCAGGATTGGAATGACAGAAGGGTACCGGAGATTGGTTACCTGTTCCAAAAGTCCTGTTGGCATAGAGGGTATGCGATGGAAGCGGCGGCTGCCTGCAGGGATTATGCATTTCAGACCCTGGATATGGAGGAAGTATTTTCGATTATACGGGAAACGAACCTGGCTTCGATTCGTGTGGCCGAGCGAAACGGCATGTCTCTTAAGGGGAGCTTTGTGAAGCACTATTACCACTGCTACATGCCGCATCTGGTTTATTCGGTGGAGCGGGAACCCAAGCACCGGAGGCGGGTCCGCTATAAAGGGACGCATCCCAGAAGGTTTGAGGAGAAATATAAGGAGCTGGATCCGCTAAAATATGCAGATACTGTGGAGAAAGTCATACGGAAGGGGAGCACGCCTGCCGGTATGCATATCTCTATCTGTGTCAGGGAGATTCTGGACTTTCTTAAGATCCGTCCGGGACAGACCGGGTTAGACGCTACCCTGGGTTATGGGGGACATACGCAGAAAATGCTGGAATGCTTGAAGGGAGAGGGGCATCTCTTCGCCCTGGATGTGGATCCGATTGAGTTGGCGAAAACAAGAGAGCGGCTGGGGAAATGCGGATACGGACCGGAGATTCTGACAATCCGGCAGATGAATTTCGCTGACATTGATCAGCTGGCGGCAGAGACCGGCCCCTTTGATTTCGCGTTGGCGGATCTGGGAGTATCCTCCATGCAGATCGATAATCCGGAGCGGGGATTCTCGTATAAGCAGGAAGGACCGCTGGATCTGCGGCTGAATCCGGAGAAGGGAATCCCGGCGTCGGAGCGGCTCCGGGAGATAACGAGGGAAGAGCTGGAGGGAATGCTTCTGGAGAACGCGGATGAACCTTATGCGGCGCAGATATCCCGGGCCGTTTTCTCGGAGATCAGAAAGGGAAGGGAGATCGCTACCACGACGCAGCTAAGGGAGATTATTGGGAACGCGCTGTCGTTTCTTCCTGAGAACGAGAGAAAAGAAGGGATAAAGAAATCCTGTCAGCGGACGTTCCAGGCGCTTAGAATCGATGTGAACAGCGAATTTGAAGTTTTGGAAGAATTTCTGGAAAAGCTTCCTGATGTGTTGAAAAGCGGGGGGCGGGTTGCGATACTGACGTTCCATTCCGGGGAAGACCGGCTGGTGAAAAAATCCTTTCAACGCTTGTGCCGGGCAGGGGTTTATCAGGACTTCTCCCGGGAGGTCATCCGCCCGAGCGCAGAAGAGTGCGCCATGAACAGCCGGGCCCGCTCCACAAAAATGAGGTGGGCTGTGAAAGCATAACTTGATAAAATATTTTTCTTGACAGGCTAGTAAGCACTAGCTTATACTGAAAATGCAAGGAAGGCTAGTGAATACTAGCTTAAATAAGACCGATGAATCCTGCCCCGGTAAATACGGGATTACAGCAGGGAGAAAGAGAGCGGATCATATGCAGGAATTTCAGTTAGAAGAATATTTGAGTCGGGGTGTTCAAAAGATAGTGCGCGGGATGATACTGGCAGCTGCTGGTAATTCCGAGGAGAGAAGTTTTCTGATGCGTTATACCGCAGATGAATACAAGGCAAGGAAGTTAAGGGCGGCAGCAGAACAGAGAGGGGAGCATATACCTCCGTTTCTGATCGCCAGTATCACCCGCCGTTGTAATCTGAGCTGCAAAGGATGTTACGCGAGGGCAAACGAAGCGTGTGCAGACAGGACGGATGCGGCAGGCTTTGCGGATGAACTTACCCAAAATCAGTGGGGAGATATATTTACACAGGCAGAGGAGCTGGGCGTTAGTTTTGTGCTGCTGGCGGGCGGAGAACCGATGGCCAGGAGAGATGTACTGGAGGAAGCGGGCCGCCACAAAAAGATTCTGTTTCCGGTATTTACCAACGGGACCATGCTGGATAGCGGCAAAGCGGAGATCTTTTTACATAATCGGAATCTGATCCCTATTTTCAGCATCGAAGGAGGCAGGGATGAGACGGACCGGCGGAGAGGGGAAGGTGTATATGACCGGCTCCTTAAAGGGATGGAATTGTTGAAAGGGGAGAGGCGTCTTTTTGGCGCTTCTGTGACGGTAACGTCGGAAAACCTCAGGGAAGCGGTCTCAGGTAAATTCGTCCGGGATTTGAAAAACAGCGGCTGCCGGGGAATCGTTTTTGTGGAGTATGTACCGGCCGACAAAAAGTCCCGAAAGGAACGCGATACATTGGCGCGGACGTTAGAACAATTGCGAAGAGCAGATTCGCAGATGCTGTTCCTGTCATTTCCCGGAGACGAAAAGGAATCCGGCGGCTGTCTGGCGGCCGGGAGAGGGTTTTTCCATATTAACGCGTCCGGGCAGGCAGAACCCTGTCCATTTTCCCCTTATTCGGACACCAGCCTGCTGCATACCGGTTTACGGGAAGCGCTGCGTTCTCCTCTCTTTCTTAAATTAAAAGAAGAGGGTATTTTAAAGGAGGCACATACGGGCGGATGCGTTCTGTTTGAGCAGGAACAGTCCGTAAAAAAATGTTTGGAGGAATCAGGCAATGACAACGAGAGAACGGATTGTGGAAGAAGCACTGACTTTATTTTCCATACAGGGATACCAGGGCACCAGTGTGAAAAATATAGCGGATAAAGTAGGGATCAAGGACAGTTCCCTGTACAAACATTTCAGCAGCAAAAAAGAGATCTTCGATACCATCGTTCAGGAGATGTCCGTGCGGATGGAGGAGATGTCCCGTGCGTTCGGGCTGCCGGATGAAAAGAATCTGGCGGAGGCCGCCATACTTTACGGCACAATCACGATCGATCAACTGCTGGGCCTGAGCAGGCAGATTTTCCTGTTTTATCTCAAGGATGAATTCGCATCCCGCTTTCGCCGGATGCTGGCGATCGAGCAGTACCGGAACCGGGAGATTTATGAAGTGTACCGCGGCATATTCATGAATGCGGCCATAACCTACCAGACTGCTTTGTTCGGCGAAATGATTCAACGGGGGATCTTCAACGGACATGATCCGGAGGCTATGGCAGTCAATTTCTATGCCCCCATTTTTTTCCTGCTGAATAAATACGATCAGGAACCGCAGAAAGAGGCGGAGGCTTTGCAGGCTCTGGAACGCCAGATCAGGGAGTTTGCCAGGATTTATCAGGGAACGGGGAAGTAAGGAAAAGGTGGATGAATTGACGCAACGGTTGTACGCGGATGGCTATGAAGTCATAAGCGGGCCTAGAACAACGGGCGACGGTTACTATGAAAGTTGTATCATCGGGATTGAAGGCACCAAATAGAGATAACCGTGTAAAAAGGCCTTGCCAGACTGTCTGATAAGGATATTGACAACAATAGATAATTTATATATAATAAATACAAACCAACCGTCGGTTTTAAGGAGGATGTTATGGGGCGAAATAAAAATCCGGAACAAACCCGTGAAAGAATACTTGACACAGCGGTTCAGTTATTTGTGGAAAAAGGTTATGAGGAAACAAGCATACAAGATATTTTGGACGCGCTTAATCTTTCGAAAGGAGGAATATATCATCACTTTAGATCAAAAGAAGAGATCTTAGAAGCTGTTATGCAGAAACGGGCGCAGTATGCCATGGATATGCTTCATGAAATAATCCAAAACACTACGGCCGGCAATGCAAAAGAAAAATTGAAAAAAATTCTTTACCGGCTCGCAACAGATATGGAAACGAATATGCTCGATTCTGTTATAAATACACAGATAAATCCACGCTTTGTCGTAGGAGGCCTACAAGCCTGTGTGAATCAGGATGCGCCAATTATCGGTGAGATTATAGAGGAAGGCGTAAAGGACGGATCCTTTCAAACTGCACAGCCAGCTTATTGCGCGGAAATCTTTCTGTTGCTCTTAAACTTCTGGTTAAATCCAGTTCTGTTCGGGCGTAATAATGATGAAACGAAAGACCGGTTAGTCTACCTGCAATCGGTGATGCATCTTCTTGGAGTAGATATTATCGATGATAAACTAATAACCGCTCTTTTGAATAGTTACCAAAAGATCTCTGATTAGATTTTATGAACGCAAAAATGGCTGCTTTCTTGGCAGCCCATTTTTAAACAAAAATAAAAACCGGCAGTCGGTTTCACAGGAGGACGTATGAATTCACAAACAGCAATTCAAGTTAATCACTTAGTAAAATCCTTTGGAGCGAATCAGGTCATAAAGGGGTGCGATATGTGTGTGAAACAAGGCTCCATCTACGGATTTCTTGGCGCAAACGGAGCGGGAAAAACCACGGTCTTTAAATTGCTGACGGGTCTGTTAACACCGGATTCCGGAAGCATTTCTATTTTAGGGTACAATATTTTGAAAGACCGGGATAAACTGCTTTCAAAAATTGGGAGCCTCATTGAAGCGCCGACTTTTTATGAACATCTATCGGCCAAAAGAAATCTTGAAATTCATTTAGCCTATATGGGTGTTTCCGGAATTGGTGTTGAGAAGGTTTTACAATTGGTCGGCCTGCCGGAAACAGGGGAAAAAGAGGTTTCAAAATTTTCATTGGGTATGCGGCAACGCCTTGGACTTGCCAGAGCATTGCTTCACCAGCCCCAAGTTCTTATATTAGATGAACCGGTCAATGGACTTGATCCTATGGGGATTAGAAAAATGAGAGAACTGTTTTTATCTCTGTCTGGGGAAAGTGGTGTAACTATCTTATTTTCCAGTCATATCCTTAGCGAAATAGAACACGTTGCGGATAAAGTAGGTGTAATAGCAGATGGCCGGATTCTATGTGAATCCGATTTATCACAAATAAAATCGGAGTACAACGGCAGCCTGGAGGATTATTTTTTTAACCTGATGAGCGGAGGAAAAGAGTTATGATAAAATTGATGAAATTAGAGCTTCAACGTATCAATCTGCGTCCTTATTATATCAGCAGTGCGGTATTTGGTATCATTTTACTTGCGTTTACTTACTTTGCCGCTTATACGGCGCAAGTACAACAGGAAACGCAGTTTATGACCTATGCAAATATATTCCGGTTAACCAGCGTAATCAGTATTATTCTCTTTGGCGTATTATCTGCGACGATGTACGCAAAATTGATAACGGAAGAGTATTCGGGGAAACGGCTGGCTTTACTATTTTCGTATCCGGTAAGCCGCAAAAAAATATTTATAGCCAAAGTGCTCGTTGTATTTTTCTTTATATTCATTTCCATGCTGCTATGTACCGGAATATCCATGATTGTATTTTCGCTAACAGAATCTTTCGCGCCGATTGTAACAGATACAATGTCGGTCCATTTATTGGCGGAAGAATTTAAAATGACGGCGGTATCCATAACTGCTATTAGTGCGATAGGTCTGCTTTCTTTGGGATTCGGATTTATAAAGAAATCCATTCCCATGACGATTATCAGTGCGTTTGTTTTGTCCGGGATATACGGGAATGTATCTGTTGGCGCGTTTGAAGATCCTGTTATTACCTGTTTGATTTTAGGCATATCGTTGGCTTCTATTATTGTGATACTTCTTATTCTGTTAAATATAATAAATCATATGGAGGTTGAGTAGAGGGCTGCTGCCATGAAAATTATCAACCTGCCGGAAAATGGAAGGAAAATCTTGCGGAAATTTTGTCAGGAACTTATAATAAAAAACGAACGGATGAAGGAAAAACGCACGAACGGAGGAAATTATAATGAGTATCAGAATTGGTATATTGGGTTATGGTAATCTGGGGCGCGGTGTGGAATGCGCTATTAAGCAGAATCCGGATATGGAGCTGGCGGCGGTATTTACCAGGAGGGATCCGGCCGGGGTGTCGATCCTGACCAAGGAAGCGGCCGTGTGCAGCGCAGCAGAGGCGATGGAGTGGAAAGACCGGATTGATGTGATGATTCTGTGCGGAGGAAGCGCGACGGATCTGCCCGTACAGACCCCGGAATATGCAGGGGCATTCAACGTGGTGGATAGTTTTGATACCCATGCGCGGATTCCGGAGCATTTCGCTAACGTGGACGCGGCGGCAAAGGCCGGTAATAAGGTGGGAATCATATCCGTGGGCTGGGATCCCGGGATGTTCTCTCTGAACAGGATGTATGCGAATGCGATTCTGCCGCAGGGAAATGATTATACCTTTTGGGGAAAAGGAGTCAGCCAGGGGCATTCCGACGCGATCCGGAGGATACCGGGAGTAAAGGATGCCAAGCAGTATACGATACCGGTGGAAGCGGCTTTGGAATCTGTGAGAAACGGGGAGAATCCCTGCCTTTCGACCCGTGAAAAACATACCCGGGAATGTTTTGTGGTATTGGAACCGGGAGCGGACGCTGCGTCGGTAGAAAATGCAATTATAACGATGCCTAACTATTTCGCGGATTACGATACGACGGTTCATTTCATCAGCGAGGAGGAACTTCGCGCAAAGCACAGCGGGATTCCACACGGCGGGTTCGTGCTGCGCAGCGGGAAGACCGGATGGGAAGAAGAGCATAATCATCTGATCGAATACAGCCTGAAGCTGGATTCAAATCCGGAGTTCACGTCCTGTGTGATCGTGGCCTATGCAAGAGCGGCATACCGGCTGGCCTCACAGGGAGTGACGGGATGTAAAACAGTATTTGATATTCCGCCTGCGTATCTGAGCGTGAAGAGCGGCGAGGAACTTCGGGGATCTATGCTTTAACAGGAACAAAAAGTCGTTTGATTTATTGTTACCAAGTGTTATAATGTCATTAGGAATATTGTGAGGTGGTGCCTATGTATCGGACGGCTATGGAACAATTGCAGAGGTGGAAAACAAAAGAAAGGCGCAAGCCTTTGATTATACGCGGCGCCCGGCAGGTGGGGAAGACCTGGCTGATGAAGGAATTTGGGTCTAATGCCTATGAGCGGGTCGTTTATATTAACTTTGATAATAATGAACGAATGAGGAACCTGTTCGAGGGCGGACTGGAAGTGGAGCGGTTGGTGACCGGTCTGGAGTTGTACGCCGGACATAAGATCGACCCGGACAATACGCTTCTGATCTTCGACGAGGTCCAGGAAGTTCCTAAAGCTCTGACAAGTCTGAAGTATTTTAATGAGGATGCGCCCCAATATCAGATCGTCTGCGCCGGTAGTCTGTTAGGCGTGGCGCTTCATCAGGGAACATCTTTTCCTGTGGGTAAAGTGGAGTTTCTGGATTTGTATCCTTTATCCTTTTTTGAGTTCATGACGGCCATGGATAAGAGACAGTATGTGGAGCTGTTGCAAAAGGGCGATTTCGATATGGCTGCCGCCTTCAGGCGAGATTATATTGATCTGCTGAAACACTACTACTATGTTGGAGGGATGCCGGAGGTCGTGCAGGCCTTTGCGGACAACCGGGACTTCAACGAGGTGCGGGAGATTCAGCAACGCATCTTGTCCGCCTATGAGCAGGATTTCTCCAAGCATGCCCCCAATGAGGCGGTCCCCCGAATTCGTATGCTGTGGAACAGCATCCCGGCACAGTTGGCCAAGGAAAACAAGAAGTTTATCTATGGACTGATCAAAGAGGGGGCTAGGGCTAAAGAATATGAATTAGCCATGCTTTGGCTTACCGACTGCGGGCTTGTCCATAAGATCCCCCGGGTTTCTGCTCCGAACCTGCCGCTGAAAGCCTATGAGGATTTGAAAGCGTTCAAGCTGTTTCTGGTAGATGTAGGTTTGCTATCCTGTATGGTTGGCCTGCGGCAGGACGTGCTGCTGGATGGTAATGAACTGTTCAAAGAGTTCAAAGGGGCTCTGACGGAGCAATATGTGCTTCAGCAGTTAAAAACGATCCGGGATCTGAACATATATTATTGGACGGCGGAACGCGGTACAGCGGAAGTGGATTTTGTGATTGATAACGGCATGGATGTAATTCCTGTTGAAGTCAAGGCAGAACAAAACCTTCAAGCCAAGAGCCTGAAGATGTATCGGGAGAAGTTTCGGCCGAAGATGTCCATTCGAACCTCTATGACGGACTACAAAAAAGAGGATTGGTTGTTAAATCTGCCGCTGTGGGCGGTGGGGGATGTAGGAGGAATGGTCTATGAGGATGTATGATTTGATTATGAAGAAAAGAAACGGTGGTGTCCTTACAAAAGAGGAGATCGAGTTTATGATCCATGATTATACAAACGGGAAAATACCGGACTATCAGATGTCCGCCATGATGATGGCGGTCTATTTCCGGGGAATGAACAAAGAAGAGACCGTAAACCTGACCATGTCCATGGCCCGCAGCGGCGATATGCTGGATCTGTCCGCCATCGAAGGTATTAAGGTGGATAAACACAGCACCGGCGGGGTGGGAGACAAGACCTCACTGGTGCTGACACCCATGCTGGCCGCCCTGGGACTGCCCGTTGCCAAAATGTCCGGCCGGGGCCTTGGCCATACCGGAGGGACTATTGACAAACTGGAAAGCTTCCCGGGTTTTTCCGTTTCCCTGACAGAGACCCAGTTTATAGAAAATGTGAACCGGATCAAAATAGCCATAATGGGACAGACGGCGGACCTGGCTCCGGCGGATAAGAAATTGTACGCGCTGCGCGATGTTACGGCTACGGTAGACAATCTGTCCCTGATCGCCAGCAGTATCATGAGCAAGAAGCTGGCGGCAGGAGCAGACGCCATCGTGCTGGATGTGAAGACCGGAAGCGGCGCTTTTATGAAGACGGAGGAAGATGCTCTGGCCCTGGCCAAAACCATGGTCGAGATCGGGACTTCGGCAGGAAGGAAGATGACCGCCATCGTATCCGACATGGATCAGCCGCTGGGCTTCGCCGTCGGTAACGCGCTGGAGGTAAAGGAAGCCATCGAGACCTTAAAAGGCCGCGGGTCTGAGGATTTAAAGAACCTGTGCAAGAAACTGGGCGCCGGTTTGCTGGTCAGTATCGGACGTTCCGCGTCTATGGAAGAGGCGGAGGATATTTTACAGAAAACCATCGATGACGGCAGCGCGCTGGCCAAGCTTGCGGAATTCGTTCATGCCCAGGGCGGTGAGGAAGCTGCGGTATATCACACGGACCTTCTGCCCCAGGCGTCCCTGGTCGAAGAGATCCCCTCCGGGCAGTCCGGCTATATACGCCACATCGACACGGAGGAGGTGGGGATCGTATCCCTGATCCTGGGAGGCGGCCGTGAGACCAAGGAAAGCGAGATCGACTTATCCGTAGGACTGGTGCTGCGCAAAAAGGTTGGGGACTACGTAAATGCCGGGGAATCCCTCGCGGTTATCCACGCCAACGATCCCGAAAAGCTGCGGCAGGCGAAGGAACGGTTTTGCACCACGTACCACTTCTCGGAAGAGCCGGTGGAACGTCCTGCGTTTATCAAAGCGGTCATAACCGGCAACCAATAACACGATGCTCGTCTTCTTAAGCGGGGTAGTGCTATGAGCAGAGGGAAAAGAATCATCTCGGTATAACATTAATAAATTAAGAGACGGCAGGTGCAAAGATGACATTTCAGCCACCTGCCGTTTCTCATGAACCAAAAACTTTATATGAAAATAACAGAGCTAATTATAAAATGCCGCATGAATTTCCCGGATGGCCCGGTCCATAATCGCGTCCACATCAGCCCCGACGATATCCAGGTTTTCCGCTTTAAAACACGTAACATCCGAAATGCCATAAAAAGTATGCGACAAAGCTTTTATATAATCATATCCCAAATTTTTCCCGCCAATCGGTCCTCCGGCCGTAGTGACATAGATCAGCCGGCCGGCTTTGCACAACCCTATGGGAACTCCCTGGGGACTGTATTTAAAACTAAGCCCGCAAACCGTAACCGATTCCAGATAAGTCCGCACAACAGCCGGAAACAACAAATCCCAGTAGGGAGCAGCGATTACGATCTCATCCGCTTCCACGAACTGCCTTGCATAGCGGAACATAGGTGCAGAGAAATCTTTCGAAGCCGCGTACCGGTCCCTCTCCTGCAGACGGTTCCAATCCAGCGGCGCCAGCGGTTCCTGTTCCAGCCGAACCTCCTCGATCTCCCCATCCATCTGTCCCAGTACATGTTTTGCCAAGACAAGCGTACGTGAATCCGGACGCACGCAAGCATTTACAAATAATATTTTACCCATCTGAAAACCCCTCATTTCCTAATTTTCCGGCAGGAACACCCTGCGCATAAGATTAACTGCCAGTATAGCACACCTCTTACTTAAAATCTACCTTCGCAAATGCGGCCCGGCCGCTGTCCAAATTCATAATCCGGCATGCCTCCACATATATTAGATAATAAACCATATGGGATGACTATGAGGAAATCAAGAAACGCAAGCCGCATCACAAAACAAAAAGAAGAGACTCCAGGTGTAAAGGAAAATGTGGTGGATTCTCTGAAGCTTCCCAAGGACCTGATGTTCGGCGCGGTGATCCTGACCGTGACCGGCCAATGTGAAGCTTATGTGGAAAATTACCGTGGAATTATAGAATATACGAAGGAGAGAATCCGTCTCCAGACAAAAACCTGTCAGCTTGAGATGAAAGGGACGAATCTGCATATTGATTACTATACCAACGATGAAATGAAAATTACAGGACGCATAATAGAGATTCATTATACTTAAAATAAGTCGAGGTGCATCTGGTTGCTCATTCAAATCATTCAGTATATAAAAGGGTATATTAAAATCCGGCTGGTGGGATATTCCCCGGAGCGGTTCATCAATTTATGCAGTTACCATGATATTCTCTTATGGAATATTGAGAATGCCGGTGATGATTACGAAATGTATATCACGATTAAGGGATTCCGCAAACTGAAGCCAATATTGAAGAAAACCAAGACAAAGGTAGTAATATTGGACAAATGTGGACTTCCTTTTTTTTTACATAAATACCGGAAACGTAAAATGTTCTTTATCGGTATCGTGTTGTGCGCGGCCATGCTCTACGTGATGTCTTTATTTATCTGGGACATTCATATCGAAGGAAATTATACCCAGACCTCGGATGTGATCCTGGATTATCTGTCGGCCCAGAAGGTGTATCACGGAATCTCCAAAAAAAAGGTGGACTGCCAGGAGGTGGAATCCATGATCCGCGCCCAGTTCAACGACATTATCTGGGCTTCGGCGGAGATCCGGGGAACCAGGCTCTTAATCCATGTCCGGGAAAATACGGATACGGACGTGGTGGATACGGTTCAGGAACAGGGGGATGATACCGTTACGGATCTGATCGCCGATAAAGACGGACTTATCACAAAGATGATCACCCGGGCGGGAACCCCTCAGGTAAAAGTGGGCGATGTGGTCAAAGAAGGGGACCTGCTGGTGCTGGGCAGGGTGGATGTGCTGGGGGACGACGCGACGGTCGTCAATTATCAGTTCCGGTCCGCGGATGCGGATATCTATGCGAAAACCGTCTATGAATACAGCGATGAATTCCCACTGGCCTATACGGATAAAAATTACAGCGGCGAACATAAATTCCAGGTTGGACTTCAGATTTTGCAAAAACAGATCCGTCTGTTCCAGCCCAAAATACCCTATCCATCCTATGATATCGTCACCGATGAATACCCGCTCAAAATCGGGGAAAACTTTTATTTGCCCCTAACTTTACAGATTTCCACGGTAAAGGACTACACGCCCGTGGAAAAAACGTATACACAGGAGGAAGCAGATGCCATCGCACAACAGCATTTGTCGGAATTTTTAGAAAAATTAAGAAAAAAAGGGGTTCAAATTGTTGAAAATAATGTTAAAATAGGAATTGATGGGGATTTCTGCAAAGCCGCGGGAAAGCTTTTGATTGAAGAAAAAATCGGCGCCCGCACGCCGACAGAGATGCTGACCATCCCCGAACCAGAAGAGAGGACCGAAGAAGAATGAGTATAACAGAAAAAATTCTCGATGTTCCGTCCGAACATGCCCAAAATGTGTTCGGACAGTTTGACGCTTATATAAAGAAAATTGAAAGAGCCTTCCAGGTAACGGTGATCGCCAGGGACGGCGGCCTGAAAATTATAGGGCCGGAAGGGGCGGCTGCCAAGGCCAGAAAAGTTTTTGAACAGCTGGTAGAGCTGTCAAAACGGGGAAATATTATCGGAGAGCAGAATGTGGATTATATCATAGCCCTGTCCTTTGAGGAAAAGGAAGAGGCGATGATCGAGATCGACAAGGACTGTATCTGCCACACGATCAACGGCAAGCCTATCAAGCCGAAGACACTGGGCCAGAAACAGTATGTAGACCAGATACGGGAGAAGATGATCGTATTCGGCATTGGCCCCGCCGGAACCGGTAAGACCTATCTGGCTATGGCTATGGCGATCAAGGCGTTTAAGGATGAAGAGGTGGGACGGATCATCCTGACCAGGCCCGCCATCGAGGCCGGAGAAAAATTAGGTTTCCTGCCCGGAGACCTGCAGAGCAAGGTAGATCCTTATCTGCGGCCCCTTTACGATGCGCTGTATCAGATCATGGGCCCGGAAAGCTTTATGAAAAATATGGAAAAGGGACTGATCGAAGTGGCCCCGCTTGCTTACATGCGCGGGCGTACTTTGGACAACGCGTACATTATCCTGGATGAGGCGCAGAATACGACGCCCGCGCAGATGAAGATGTTCCTCACCCGGATCGGTTTTGGTTCCAAGGTAATCATTACCGGCGATATGACCCAGAAGGATCTGCCCTCCGGTACGAAATCAGGCCTGGATATCGCGGTGCGGGTATTGAAAAAAGTAGAGGATATCGGATTTTCCTATCTGACCAGCAAAGATGTGGTCCGCCACCCTCTGGTGCAGAAAATCGTACAGGCTTACGAGGAGTACGAGCAGAATACGATGAAAAAGACCGACCGCTACCGAAGCGGCGGAAATTATAAAAAGTGAGGTTTCCGCATGAGCTTACAGATAATCAGAGAATGTGAGACGGAATTGGATCTGGATATGGAGGCAGTAGCCGCGCAGGTGGTAGAACAGGCCCTGGACTATGCGGGCTGTCCCTACGAGGTGGAGTTAAACCTGACCCTGACGGATAACGAGACGATCCGTGAAATAAACCGGGAATACCGTCAGATCGACAAGCCGACGGACGTATTGTCGTTTCCCCTGATAGACTATAACACGCCGGCGGATTTCTCAGGCCTTGAGGAGGATGAGCTGGATTATTTTAACCCGGAAACCGGGGAACTGATGCTGGGGGATATCATAATTTCCCTGGAAAAGGTCAGGGAACAGGCGCGGCTCTACGGGCATTCCGAGAAGAGGGAGTATGCGTTTTTAATCGCTCACAGTATGCTGCATTTATTCGGTTATGATCATATGACGGAGGAAGAAGCGAAGCGAATGGAAGCAAAACAGGAAGAAATCCTGCATTGCTTACAGATAGAAAAGGAAGAGAGGAAAGAGTGATGAAAAAAATATTAGCATTTGCCTTTGTGCTTACCATGGCGGTCGGCCTGATTGCCTGCGGTAAGAAGGAGGAGGCGCCTGTGGAAACCCCGGCGCCGGTGGAGACTCCGAAGCCCGAAGCTCCGGCAGAGACCCCGGTTCCGGAAGAAGAGCCTGCCGAAGAGGAAGAGAGCGCAGGCAATATGTGGGTTCGCCAGACCAACGGCGATCAGGTACAGAGTTATTTAACCGGTGAATGGGTGGACAAGTCTGTTGGAGATACCAGGCCTATTGCCTATGTATTCAACAACGCGCAGGCTGCCTGTCCCCAGACCGGCATTTCCAGATCCGGCGTGATTTATGAAGCGCCGGTGGAGGGATATATGACCCGTTTGATGGGTGTGATGGAAGAGTGGCAGGATTTAAAGAAAATCGGTTCCGTTAGAAGCTGCCGTGATTATTTTGTGCAGTTCGCGTTGGAATTCGACGCCATCTATTGCCACTACGGCCAGGCGGTATACGCACTGGATCTGCTGTCCAAGGATTACGTAAATAATGTCAGCGGACTGGCCAGCAGCGGCGCAGGATATCCCGGGGATATCGTATACTACCGTACCTCCGACAGAAAGGCGCCTCATAACTGCTACGCAAGCGGCGAGGGCATTATGAAGGGGATCGATAAGCTTGGATACAGCATGGATTATGATAAGGAATACACCGGAAGACTGGGCTTTGTCTCGGAGGGCGAAACAGCGGACATGTCCGGCGGTCAGTCCGGTAAGGTGATCAAACCCGGATATCCGGTGAATAAACCGACCTTTGAGTACAACGAAAGCGATGGATTATATTACAGAAGCCAGTACGGCGGGAAACAGATCGATGATATGACCGGCAAACAGCTGGCTGTCAAGAATGTGATCTTACAGTACTGCTATGCGGATACCAGGGACGCAAAAGGCTACTGGTGGGTAGATTCCCATACCGGCGGCCCTATGAGATATTTCAGCGATGGAAAGGTCATCGAGGGAACCTGGGAGAGAGGCGAAGACGATACGGATTCCGGACATTATTATGATCAGAACGGCAACGAGCTTCTCCTGAACCAGGGCAAGACCTGGATCTGCATCATTTCCGCGACGGACGCGGGTGAGGTTCACTGGGAATAGACGGAAGAATAATCGGAACAGAGGTGTCCTATGGGAACAGGACGAAAACGCAGGCAATCTAATTATCTGGTACAGGGCAGTATCCTGGCGGCCGCATCTATTATCGTGCGGCTGATAGGCGCTGTCTATCGGATCCCGCTGACCAGAATCCTGGGAGACAGGGGAAACAGTTATTATTCCTGTGCATTTGAGTTGTATTCGATGATGCTGCTGATCTCCTCCTACAGCCTGCCGCTGGCGGTGTCCAAACTGGTAGCCGCCCGGATCGGAGCGGGACAGAGGAAAAATGCGCAGCGGATCTATAAGGGCGCTATGGTTTTTGCCGGTATGATTGGAACGGTGATCGCGGTAATTACATATCTGGGGGCGGACTTTTTCACAGGCAAGATCCTGTCTACGCCGGAGAGCGCCATGGCTTTGAAGGTGATCGCGCCGGCGATTGTGCTGGTGGCGTTTATCGGAGTATACCGCGGATATTTCCAGGGGATGGGTACCATGATGCCCACCGCGGTCTCCCAGATCATTGAACAGGTCGTTAAGACGGCTGTAGGTTTGCTTGCCGCGTACTACATGGTGCGGTATGGAATGAAGATCAGCGCCATCTTAGGAAGTGAAGTCTGGGGAGCCGCTTACGGCGCGGCGGGCGCCACCTTTGGCGTGGTGGCGGCATCCCTGGTTACGATGCTGTTCCTGATGTGGATCTGGAGCCTTTACCGGCGGGTCAACCGGCGGGCCATGGCCAAGGACCACACCAGAAAGCAGGAGTCTTATAAAGAAGTTTACCGGATCCTGTTCCTTACGATTGTACCTGTGGTGCTTAGCACGGCAGTCTATAATATCAGCGGGATACTGGATCAGGGAGTTTTTAAAAATCTCATGTATGCCAATGGCTTCGAGGCGGCGATGGTGGATACCCAGTGGGGAATTTTTTCCGGCAAGTTCAAGGTGCTGACGAACATCCCCATCGCTATCGCATCGGCTATGGCGGCGTCCACGGTTCCGGTGCTCACAAGAGCTATGGCGGAAGGGGCGACGGGGATGGTGAAGAAGCGGACGGATCTGTCTATCCGTTTTACCATGATCCTGACGATTCCCTGTGCTGCGGGGTTCTTTGCGCTGGCCGCGCCGGTTCAGCAGCTTTTGTTCCACGATTCCAGCGAGCTGCCCGCGCAGCTATTGCGGCTGGGAGCGGTATCCGTGGTGTTTTACTCCCTGTCTACCCTGACCAATGGCATCCTACAGGGAATTAACCGGATGCGTATTCCGGTGCGCAATGCGGCGATTTCGCTGGTGACCCACCTGGCTTTCCTGGTTCTGCTGCTCCAGGTATTCCATATGGATATCAAAGCGGTGATCTGGGCGAACATTTTCTTCTCCCTGATGATGTGTATCTTGAACGGGCTGGCGATCCGCAAGCACATGGGATACCGGCAGGAGATACGACGGACGTTTGTGATACCGGCGCTGTCCTCCGCGGTGATGGGAATCGCCGTGTTCCTGATCTATACGGGGCTGATGAAGCTTATAAAATCCAACACGGTCAGCGTATTGATCGCTATCGTTCTGGGCGCGTTGATCTATATGTGCGTGCTGCTGTTGTTAAAGGGTGTGAACGAGCAGGAACTTCAGAATTTTCCCAAAGGGAACCTGATCGCCCGTATCGCAAAAAAAATGCATATTCTCTAAGGTATATTTTCATAAATTCAGGCCGATACTATGGAAAAAGGAGGAAATCCTATGAAAAAATATGGTATCGGCCTTTGCATTGCGGCGGTCTTGCTGGCAGGAATCGTATACGGCAGCTACCGCTATTCTTTATATAAATTGGACAATATCGATCTGTCCGGGATCGGTGATACGGATCCGTCCGGCAATGAATTCCTGACTGTGGATACCATGGACCAGGACCGGATTACCAATACCACCAAATACGTCCTGGAACATTACAACGCAACCGATTATTCCCTGAAGGAAGAGAAAAAGAACATACCGGCGGAATTCGTAGGCAAAACCAGAGAGGAACTGATTGAATACCTCAAAACCTATGAAGAGGCGCCGGACATCGAGGACCTGGAGGAAGGGCTTACTTCCTTTGAGCTGATCTCATTTTCAAAGGACCGGATCGTGCTGCGCAAGACTTACCAGCCGCCGGCTAAGGATTACAAATATTATCTGATCGAGGAAAATGGGTACATTACGGTCTATTACATGGATAAAAAGACGGTCTATGAATACACGGATATCAAAGTGGAAATTCTTCCGGAAGAGATCCAGAAGCAAATAAGATCGGGAAATTACATTACGGACATACAGCAATTGTACAATTTCCTGGAGAACTACTCAAGTTAGACCTGAAGGGAGGGGACTGGCTCCTTTCGGCAATAACGTAAGACAAAAAAGAAACCAGGGGAGAAAGGTGCCTGTCCCCGGATGCTGGCTTGCTCAAGCCAACCTCCGGAGACAGACACCTTTTTTCCTAATGCGCTGCGCCATGATCCTTACAGCCGTGCTCCCCGCAGGTATGGCCTGCCCCGTGGGCATGATCATGATGCTCACATACGGTGTCGGGCTGATAATTCAGATTCCCGGCCAGAAGAGCTTTCACCTGTTCATCCGCGCTGCCTTTCGTACCGGGATAAAGGGTGATGCCTGCTTCCGCAAGAGCGGTTCTTGCACCCCCGCCGATACCGCCGCAGATCAGAACCTCGATTCCGTGGTCCTTCAGAAAGCCCGCCAAAGCCCCGTGGCCGCTGCCATTCGTGTCCACCACTTGAGAGGAGAGAATGGAATTGGAATCCGTCTCATAGATTTTGAACTGTTCGCTGTGTCCAAAATGTTGAAATACCTCGCCATTATCATAAGTTACTGCAATTTTCATGTTTACAACCTCCATTTTTTGTTCTGTTAATTTTTGTCTGCCCGGCTGTTGGTTCTCCCTGGCAGCGGCGGCCATGGCAGGAATGTTCCCCGCAGTTTTTGCCGCAGCAGTCGCCGGAATGAGAACAGAGCATATAGTTGCCGCCCTCGATCTGAAGAACACTCCCGGTGACCAGCGTTTCAGCCAGCTTCCGGCGCGCTCTGTTATAAACAGCCTGGATTGTAGTGCGGGCCACACCCATTTGAACCGCGCAGTCTTCCTGGTCATAGCCCAGATAATCAATGAGACGGATCGTTTCGAATTCATCCAGAGTCATGAAAATCTTAGGGGTATCATCCGAAGGCTCCGGCGGCCCGAACCGGCTTGTCCGAGGAAGCGTACAGATCCTCCTGCATTTTGATGGACGCGGCATAAAAGCTCCTCCTGTTCTCTTGGGTTTGTATCAGTAGTATACATCTGTTAATGACATATGTCAATAACTTTCCCGCATGGATTTTCCGCATCCATAAAAGAGTATACAAAAAGTGGGAAAAAATGATATAATAACTTTATTCATGGGCTGTTGTCAGGAATCACAAAAAACGGAAGAAGGGCGGGCATGAAGATGGAGACCAAGAAAGAATTCCGGAATATGATACAGATGGGCAGAACATTGCCGCTTGGTACAAGTTACGTGGATGGCTGTATGAACTTTGCGGTGGCGGCAGAGGGCGGGCAGCCGTGCGCCCTGATCCTGTATCATAAGGATGAGGCACATACGGAGATGGAGATCCCTTTTCCGGAGGAGAGCAGGGCTGGTAATGTATATGCTCTTGGTATCCGGGACTTTCCGGCGGATGAGTACGAGTATAATTTCAAAATCGGTCATCAGATTGTTCTGGACCCTTATGCGAAAAGGATACTGGGCAGAGAACATTTCGGCGAGCCTGTGAAACAGAAGGAAGGCGGTTTTGTCCGCTGCGGTTTCGCCGTCTCGGATTATGACTGGGACGGGGATCGGCCATTGGAGATTCCCTATGAAAATACCGTCATGTACGGCCTGCATGTCCGCAATTTTACGATGCATCCTTCTTCCAGGGTGAAACATAAAGGGACTTTCCGGGGGATTACGGAGAAAATCCCGTATCTCAAAGAGTTGGGGGTCAATCATATAGAACTAATGCCGTCCTATGAGTTTGATGAAATCCTGAGCCGCAGATCCGCAGGTTATTATGGGAAAGACGCGGAAAAGGCGGAGGAATCTTTCCGCTTGAATACTTGGGGTTACGGTCCGGGCAGTTATTTCGCCCCGAAAACCTCCTATGCCGCATCCTCTGACCCGGTGACGGAATTCCGGGATATGGTGCGTATGCTTCATCAGCATGGAATCGAGATCTCCATGGAGTTTTATTTTCCAAAGGGTACCGGGGTGGAACTGATGCTGCGCTGCCTGAGACATTGGGTACTTTCCTATCATCTGGACGGAATCCATTTAAACGGGGAGGACGTTCCGGCCGGACTGCTGGCTGCCGATCCGATCCTGTCACGGACGAAGCTTATGTATCAAGGTTTCCCCGTAGAAGAGGTATATCCGGAGGGCGCGCTGCCGGAGTTTAAGAATCTGGCGGAGTATAACAGCGGTTTTTTGGTGGATGCCCGACGGTTCTTAAAGGGTGATGAGGATATGCTGGACGCGTTCACCTGGCGGGTTCGGAGAAATCCATCCGGACAGGGCGTGATCAATTTTATAACAAATCATGATGGCTTTACCCTTCGGGATCTGGTATCCTATGACGGAAAGCATAACGAAGAAAACGGAGAGGATAACCGGGACGGGACGAATTATAATTACAGCTGGAACTGCGGGGTTGAAGGACCCAGCCGTAAAAAAGCGGTGAGAGAGCTTCGGATGAGGCAGATGAAGAACGCCTTCAGTTTTGTGCTGTTAAGCCAGGGAACGCCTTATATTTTCAGTGGAGATGAGCTGATGCAGACGAAGAAGGGGAATAATAACTCCTACTGCCAGGACAATGATACGGCCTGGATCAACTGGAACTTAACGAAAGATGCCAGGGAGATCTTCGATTATGTGAAGAAACTGATCGCTCTGCGCCAGGAACATCCGGTTCTGCACAGGACAGAGGAGCTGCGGATCATGGATTATATGGCCTGCGGCTATCCGGATCTGTCTTATCACGGTAAAAAAGCATGGTACGGTGAGTTCGAGCCATTCAGCAGACAAATCGGGCTTATGTATTGCGGGAAATATGCAAAAACCGGGGACCGGCAGGAGGATGATTTCTTCTACGTGGCTTATAATATGCATTGGATCGAGCATGAGTTCGCTCTTCCGAAGCTGCCGGACGGGAAGATCTGGAGAATCGCCGCGGATACTTCCAACGCTGTGGATGGAGGTTTCTATGAATCGGGCCTTGAGCCGGCGGTTGAGACACAAAAAATGATTACGGTAAAAGAAAGGACCGTTATGGTCCTGATCGGCAAATAAAGAGCAACTGGGGAAACATAATGGAACAGATCAGAGAAAAAATAGGGATCAACGGTTTTACCTTAAAATGGATCGCCATTATAACGATGGTGATTGACCATACGGGAATGATATTTTTTCCATACAATAATATACCAAGAATTATAGGCCGGATAGCTTTTCCAATATTCTGTTTTCTTTTGGTGGAAGGATTTCTTCATACCCACGACCGTAAGAAATATGCGCTTCGACTGCTGCTGTTCGCCGTGATCTCAGAAGGACCTTTCGACCTGGCGATCTATCTGGCCATTGGCCAGACGAATGTTTTTGCGCAGCAGAATGTGTTCTTCACACTGCTTTTGGGATTGCTGCTGCTGATACTCATCGAGCATTCGCCGAAAGTGTGGTGGAGAATGCTGATGACTGTGCTGGCCTGCATGGCTGCCTACTTTTTTATGACAGATTACAATATGATGGGTGTGCTGCTGATCCTGGCCTTCTACGTATTCCGGACGTCCATAATCGGGCAGGCGGCCTCTCTGGCCTTCCTGGACTGGGGCATGTTCGGGGGGACACAGAATTTTGCAATTATATCCATTCTTCCCATCTGGCTGTATAACGGACAGCGTGGGCCTAAGATGAAATATTTCTTTTATGTATTTTATCCTGCACATTTATTGCTTTTGTGTTTCATACGCATATTTATATGATATAATGTCGTCAGACATTATATCTGCGCCGGAGCGCCTTCCTTGGCGCGGAGTGTGCATCCACCGGAGGAATCATGATTGCGTGCAATCATGGTATAATGTCGTCAGACATTATATCTGCGCCGGAGCGCTTTATTTCGCGCGGACGCGCGGTGACAGAAAGAATTGAGCGGAGTTAATGAACATGGGAAATGCATGGAAACATTTTTGTACAATTACACATCACAAATATTTGGTCATGAAAGGCTGTTTCCGGGTAGGACTTTACAGGCAGGGACTGCTCCATGACATGTCGAAATACAGTCCCACAGAGTTTCGGGTGGGCTGCAAATATTTTCAGGGAAATCGAAGCCCGAATAACGCGGAGCGGGAAGAGATCGGATACTCGTCCGCCTGGCTGCACCACAAGGGGCGCAACAAGCACCATTTTGAGTATTGGATCGATTACAGTCTTGGAAAAGGACGGCTGCTGGAGGGCTGTAAGATGCCCACCAGATATGTAGTGGAAATGCTGATGGACAGGATAGCCGCGTCGAAAATATACGAGAAAGAAAAATATACCGACGCCAGCCCTCTGCTGTATTATGAAAAGGGAAAAATCGGTTCTTTGATCCATCCGGAGACAAGGGTAATGCTGGAACGGTTTCTGCATATGCTGGCGGAGATGGGCGAGGATAAGACCTTTGCATATATAAAAAAGGAAATACTGAAGAAAAAATAAGATTACATACGGAATGCGCATAGGGCGTTCTGTCAATCATTATGAATGAAAAAACGGAGGTTTCAAGCGATGATGAACGACAAAAAAGTATTATTCAGCGGCATGCAGGCAACAGGGACGCTGACTCTTGGAAATTACCTGGGAGCCCTGAAAAACTGGGTGACCTTAAGTGATGAATATGAATGTTTCTACTGTGTAGTGGATCTGCACTCCATTACGATCCGGCAGGACCCGGCGGAGCTGCGCAAGAGGGCCAGGAATCTTCTGACACTGTATATCGCCGCAGGTCTGGACCCTGAGAAGAACTGCCTGTATTACCAGTCTCATGTATCCGGTCATGCGGAGCTTGCATGGATTCTGAACTGTTTTACCTATATGGGCGAACTGAACCGGATGACCCAGTTTAAGGATAAGGCCCAGAAGCATGCGGATAATATCAATGCGGGCCTGTTCACCTATCCGGTGCTGATGGCGGCGGATATCCTGCTGTTCCAGTCGGATGTGGTTCCGGTGGGGATCGACCAGATGCAGCATCTGGAGATCACAAGGGACATCGCCCAGCGGTTCAATAATATTTACGGGGACGTATTCACCATACCGGAACCCTATATCGGGAAGACCGGAGCCAAGATCATGAGCCTTCAGGATCCCACGAAGAAGATGAGCAAATCAGATGAGAATCCTAACAGCAGCATCTATCTTATGGATGATCCGGACGCTATCATCCGCAAATTCAAACGGGCGGTAACGGATTCCGGGAAAGAAATCATCTATACAGAGGAAAAACCGGGTATTAAGAACCTGCTGGATATCTACTGCACGATTACGCAGAAAACCGTGGATGAGGCGGTGAAGGAATTTGACGGAAAAGGATACGGCGAATTCAAACTGGCGGTAGGCGAAACGGTGGCGGATCACTTGAGGCCGGTACAGGAACGTTTTGCCCAGCTGAGCAAAGACAAAGCGTTTATCGACGGCATCATCAAAGAGAATGCTGAGAAAGCAAATTATTTTGCGACTAAGACGTTACGCAAGGTGCAAAGAAAGGTCGGCTTCCCGGACCGGATCCGGTAAAATAAAAAGCACAGGAGGTACTTTAAATGACGATTGATGAAGTGATCAGGATACTGGAAATGCAGGAGGAAATATTGCAGTTCAGCCATTTTACCAATGCGGATGCATGGGAGCTGGGAAATGTAATCGTGTCGGAAGCGGCCAGAAGAGGACTGGCCATAGCGTGCAGTATCCGTCTGAACAATGGGTATACGGTATTTCAGTATGGGTTTGACGGAACCAACCTGCACAACGACAACTGGATGGGAAGAAAACACAACACGGTTAAAGTGCTGGAAAAGAGCAGCCTGCACGTATATATGGAATTACAGAAAACACAGGAGACGATCGAGGAATGGTTCCTGGATCCGAAGGATTATGCGGTCTGCGGCGGCGGCTTCCCGATCCGGGTGGAAGAGGTCGGCGTGATAGGTTCCGTGCTTGTATCCGGGCTGGATCATGTGTCGGATCACGATCTTGTGGTAAAATGCATCAGTAAATATCTGCATGTGGACGAAGTGCCCAGAATCCGTGCGCTGATATAGCACGCGGCACAGCTTATCCGGCTGGCAGCCTGAGCTTTTAAAAGCAGTTTCAGGGATTTGACAAAGAACCGGTGGGAACCGGCGCGGGGATGGAACCAAGCCTTGCGCCGGTTCCCTTTTGTATGGTTATCGTTTCGCTCCGGTGGATAACACTTGACAAACGTTCGCTAACGTGGTAGGGTGAAGAAAATGTACGAAATGAGGTGGGAAGATGCCAGGGATGCGTGAAGTGGCCAGGGAAGCGGGCGTATCGCTGTCTACCGTGTCTGCCGTGCTCAGCGGCAGCGAAAAATATGTCAGTGAAGAAATCAGAAATAAAGTGCTGTTGGCAGCGAACAAGATAGGATACCGCTGTCCTGCAAAAAAGAAAAAAGCGGAGAAGGTAATCGCGGTTGTTCTGCCGAATATAACGAGCACTTTCTTTTCAAGCCTGTTAAGCGGGATCGAGGATACGGCCACGGATGAGGGCTATACACTGGTTTTTGGCAATTCCGGGTACCATTTTTCCAAGGAGAGACGATTCATCTCTATGATTCAAAAACAATCCCTGCAGGGAGTTATGATCGATACGGTGTGTCCGATTACGGAAGAAAACGCCTATTTTGAAGAACTCAGAAGAACGTTTGGCAGCAAAGATATCCCGGTGATTCTGCTGGAACGCAAGATTCAGGAGCCTAATTTCGGCAGCGTCTATGTGGATCATATGAATAACGCGTACCAGGCCACCAAACATCTGGTTCAAAAGGGGTATCGCAGCATCGCGCATGTGGCGGGAAAGGCGAATAACCCGCTTACGGTTCTGCGTCTGAACGGATACCGGAAGGCGCTGGAGGAGGGAGGGATCCCCTACGACAAAGAGCTGGTCGCCTCAGGGGATTTTTCACCGAACAGCGGATATATTGCCATGAAGAAAATATTGGGAATCCGGTCGGATTGCATGGCGGTATTCGCGGCCAACGACCAGATGGCTATCGGGGCGATGAAAGCGATTCTGTCCGAGGGGAAGCGGGTTCCGGAAGATATCGCGGTGGTTGGCATCGACAACCTCAGTGTATCGTCGATGATATCCCCTTCCCTGACCACGATTAATGTTCCGACCTATCAGATGGGCAGAACGGCGGTGAAGCTGCTGATGGACCGCTCAAAAGAGAAGAGACGCAGCGTCAAACTGCCCTGCAATCTGATCGTGCGCAGATCTACGGATCTGTATGCGGGCAGCGAGTGGGATATGTTTGGATGGTAAGAGGGAAACAACGGCAGATTTGAGGCTTCGAATGTTAACTATGCAACTGTGAATCCTAAATATGAGAAACATACAGGGGTCTGTCAGAAAACATTTAATTTGTTTTCTGATAGACCCCTGATTATGATGTGAAAATTGCATAAAAACAGACAGCTAAAGTGAATAAAATATAGAAAACGACGGAGCGTGTTGACAAACGTTCGTTAAAAGAATATGATTTTACTAGAAGGGATGATAAAAAATACCTTAAAATCCTAGTAAAACAATAAATTCAATCGAAAGAAAGCAGAAAAATGAGCGAACAACTATGAGAAACTCAGAATTCCAGAAAACATTTTCTGCGGAAAAACAGGTACGGTCAAAAAATTGGAAGGAGTGAAAGTATGAATCAGAAAGAACTGATCGAAAAAGCATTGGGAAAAGGAAAAGGGGTTCTGCGGCTGGCGCCTACCTGGGTGCCGAGGGTATATTGCAGACCGGGAAGAAGAATTAAACTGCATCCCTCGGATTATTTTGTACTGGGCATGCGGGGCGGCATCGACGAGCGGTGGTTTTCCTCCACGACCTGGGCGGAGAACGGCCCCGGGACGCCGGAAGACGAAGGATTGAGCTATATCGTTGTGGATGAGGAAGGAAAAGAGCGGATTCTCTTAAGAGATGCGGTGGATCTGATGGGACCGGAGCTGATCGGTGAGACTTTGTGGAATAAATATCACCGGTGGGCCATGTTTTCCAAGTTCTTTGACAACCAGGGACCGCTTCCCCACCACATCCACCACAGACAGGAGCATGCGGCGCGCGTGGGTGCGGACGGCAAGCCGGAGATGTACTTTTTCCCGGCGCAGTTGAATAATCACGGCGGAGAATTCCCCTTTACGTTTTTCGGTTTCCATCCGGAGACGACAAAGGAACAGGTTCTCAGCTGCCTGATGAATTATACAAAGGGAGACAACAACATTCTGGGACTCTCAAGAGCGTTTAAACTGGAAGTGGATACCGGATATAACGTAGCGCCCGGGATCATGCACGCACCCGGTTCCTTCTGTACCTATGAGCCGCAGTTCGCATCCGATGTGTACGCCATGTACCAGTCGGTGCTGATGAACGGGGAACTGGTGCAGCAGGACCTGCTCTGGAAGAACTGCCCGGAAGAAGAGATCGGTAATTATGAGTACCTGCTGGATGTTATCGACTGGGACAAAAACGTGGACCCGGATTTCCATGAACACAACTTTATGAGTCCGAAGCCGGTTCGGCCGATGGAAGAGATGGCGGCGGACGGTTTCCTGGAAGAATGGATCTGTTACAAATGTGAAAATGTAAGCGCGAAACGTCTGACGGTCCTGCCCGGACAGTCGGTTGTGGTAAAAGATCCGGCGCCTTACGGGCTGATCTGCCTGCAGGGGCATGGAACCTTCGGCGCATGGGAAATCGAATCACCGGCCCTGATCCATTACGGCGAGTTAACCCATGACGAATACTTTGTGACAGAAAGAGCGGCAAAAGAAGGAATCCGGATCGTGAATCCATCTTCCACAGACCCCATTGTGATCCTGAAGCATTTCTCGGATAACCCGGACTTGACCGTTGAATAAATTGGGAAAATGAATACTTCGAAAGCCCTGTCCATAAGAGGGCTTTCGGAGGTGGGAGGAAATTATTATGGGAGAAACGGTATTGGAGTTAAAAAATATTGTCAAAACATTCCCGGGTGTCCTGGCGTTAAACGATGTGAGCTTTGACCTGGAAAAAGGTGAGGTACATGCCATCTGCGGCGAAAACGGCGCCGGAAAGTCTACGCTGATGAAAGTGCTGTCCGGGGTTTATCAGCCCGATTCCGGGGAGATCCACGTAAACGGACAGAACAGAAAATTCGCCAATCCCATGGAATCCTATAAAAGCGGGGTGTCCATAATTTTTCAGGAAACCAGCCTCTTCGAAGAAATGACCGTGTTGGAGAATATGTTCCTGGGACACGAGACCAGCAAAAAAACACTGGGATTTCTGCCGGTTCTGAATTACAGGGAAATGCGGGAGAAGGCCCGGGAGATATTCAAGCGGCTGAACACAAAGATTGATCTGGACACAAAAATCAAAACGCTGGGGATGGCCCAAAAGCAGATGGTGGAAATCGCGAAAAGCCTGACGTTTGACGCCAACATCCTGATCTTCGATGAACCTACGGCCTCGCTGACCCAGCGGGAAGTGGACGCATTATTCAGCATAATTTTAAGCCTCAAAAAAGAGGGGATGGGGATCGTCTACATCAGCCACCGGCTGGAAGAGATCTTTGAGATCTGCGACCGGGTGACGGTTTTAAGGGACGGTCAGTATATTTCCACGAAAAACGTGGGAGGGACCAATAAGGATGAGCTGGTTGCCGACATGGTCGGGCGTACCATGCATAACTATTATCCCAAGACAGAGACCGAGCTGGGGGATGTGATCTTTAGGGTAGAGAATTTCTATGATGAGGGATTTTTGGAGAATATTAACTTCGAAGTGCGCAAAGGGGAGATCTTGGGATTCGCGGGACTGGCCGGAGCGGGCCGGACCGAACTGATGGAAGCGGTCTGCGGCCTGGCGCCCAAGGCTCAGGGAGAGGTGATCCTGGATGGGAAGAAGCTTTCTATCTCGGATTACACCGATGCCATGAAGGAAGGCTTGGTGTATGTCTCGGAGGACCGGGGAAAATACGGACTGATTGTGGACATGAGTATAGAAGAAAATATTTCGATGCCTCAGCTTAAGGATTTCTCCAAATTCGGAATCATCGACCGGAAAAAGGAGAGCGCGGTTGCGGCAGAATATATGAAGGAAATAACGATCAAAGCGCCGTCGCCGGACTTTACGGTGAATAACCTGTCGGGCGGCAATCAGCAGAAGGTATCCATCGCCAAAGCACTGGCGATACAGCCGAAGATTCTGGTTTTAGATGAACCGACCAGAGGCGTGGATGTCAATGCCAAGGCGGAAATACATAAAATTATCAGTGAGCTTACCGGAAAAGGGCTTACGATTCTGATGATCTCCAGCGAACTGCCGGAGCTGCTGGGTATGTGTGACCGGATCTATGTCATGAAGGAAGGCAGGATTGTCGGCTGCTTTTCAAGGCAAGACGCCACGCAGGACAAGATTCTGAAAACGGCGCTGGAAGGGGAGGGGGAAGAATAACATGGATAATAGCCAGAAGAAAAACTTAAAAAAGCTTATGACCACGGAATTTTATCTGCTGCTGTTTTTAATCCTCGTACTCTTATTCCTGGCCGTCTTTGCCAAAGGGTTCTATGACTTAAGCAACCTGATGAACCTGCTAAACCGCTTCAATTATGTATTGATCGCGGCGGTGGGAATGAATATGATCATTATCACTTCCAACATCGATGTCTCGGCGGGCGCGTTAGTCTCGGTGCTTTGTATCATCGCCGCGTCCCTGGGCAAGCAGGGGCTGCCGATCGGGGTCTTTTTACCGGTGACGATGGCGGCGGGAGCCGTGCTGAGTATGATCAACGGCCTGTTTATCACCAAACTGCATATCCCGGCCATTGTGGCGACCCTTGCCACCACACAGCTGTTTCAGGGAGTCCTGCCGCTGGCTGTGAACGGTTCGATCTACGATCTTCCGGCGACTTTCACGTGGCTCGCCTACGACGCGAAGCTCTTCGGTATCTTTCCGGCAAGCACTGTGCTGATGCTGGTTGTGATCGTCACGGGCCTGCTCTTTATGAAATATTCCAAGTTTTCCAAAAAGCTGTACGCCATCGGCAATAACAAAAACGGGGCGCGCCTTGCCGGGGTGAATGTGGACAGGACCATCGTGATCGCTTATACCATCGCCGGAGCGCTGTACGGGATTACCGCCGTCATTATCGGCACAGCCAGCCAGCGGGTGACGACCACCATGGCCAACGGAAAAGAGATGACCTTTATCGCCGCGGTTGTCCTGGGAGGCACCAGCACCGCCGGGGGAAGCGGCAAACTGATCGGTACGGTGATCGGAGCATTTATCCTCTCCCTGGTATCCCCGGCTATCAATTACCTGGGGATCAGCCCGGACTGGTCGGACGCGATTATGGGCGGAATCATTATCCTGTCCGTGGTGGCCAGCGCGGTGAATATTAAGAAAAAACGCCGGATATCGGCGGCGCCGGGAGGAAGATAAGATGAAAACGGTAAAAAAATTAAAATTTACTTTTAATATTGCGCTGTTGCTGATCCTGATCGTCATCTTTGCGGCTATCTCCATCCTGAACCCGGTATTCCTCTCCCCGGAATATCTGTTAAATGTAGTTCTGCGCAATGTGGTGGAGCTGGGACTGATCTCTCTTCCCATGACTCTGATTATCATAACAGGCGGCATCGACCTGTCTGTTGGCAATATTATGGTACTTTCCGCTATGGTTGGCGCCATGGCGGCAGGCAGGATGGGAAGCGTGGCCGGTGTAATCGTCACGTTCCTGGTGGGCCTGGCCTGCGGCCTGTTCAACGGGATCATCATTGCAAAAGTGAAAGTGCCGGCTATGGTTACCACTCTGGCATCTATGTTCCTGTTCCTGGGGCTTACCAGGGGGATGACAGGAGGGGACAGCGTATACGCGTTTCCCGCTGCGGAAGCGGTCGGAAGTAAGTTGTTCCTGGGGATTCCGGTTCAGATTTTTATTTATATGATCTGTGCGGTTTTGTTTTATATCTTGCTGGCAAAATCCACATTCGGAAGAAGGCTGTTCGGAATCGGTCTGAACAGCAATGCCACAAAGTATTGCGGAGTCGACATCGAGAAAATGCTGATCCGGATCTATGCGCTGTCCGGCCTGATGTGCGCTCTGGCTGCGCTGATCATGATCGGAAGGTTCTCAAGCCTCCGGTACGACGCGGGAACCAATATTAATCTGAAAGTAATTACTATCGTGGTGCTGGGCGGAACAAGTATTCTGGGAGGTACCGGCGATCTGAAGGGGACGATCCTGGCAACCCTGATCATCGGAGTGCTTAACAGCGGTTTGACCGTTTTGAATATTCCCATTGACACCCAGACGATTGTCCACGGGACGATCTTGATTATCAGTCTGATCGCCTACGAGATCGTAAACAGAAGGACCAGCAGCAAACGGCTGAAGGAAGTGAAAACCGAGCTTTTGAAAAAGACCGGCTGACCGTTATTTGTGAAAATACTATAGATCGTGTGATAGGTATTTACCTGTTGGTTTCAAACAGGAAAATATATAGGAGCATTTATGAAATACCTACGGGTATCCCCGTATGCCTTAGAAAAAAGGCATATGGAAGAAAGGAGAGAAGATATGAAAAAAAGAATCACAGCGTTATTTGCGGCAGGTATTTTAGTGGTTGGAACTCTGGCAGGATGCGGTAAGGCAAAAGATACGGATACATCCGCCCCGGCTCCGGCGCAGACTACAAAGGATGAGCAGTCTGCGGCTCCCGCGGACCAAAAGGACACCCAGGGGAAAAAGATCAAGATCGCGGTACTTCCGAAGATGAAGGGTGAGAACTACTGGGACGCGTGCCAGGTGGGTGCGGAAGACGCGGCAAAAGAACTGAAGGACGCGGGCTATGACGTGGAGCTTCTGTATGACGGCCCTCCTCAGGATCAGGCGACGAATCAAAAACAGGTAGACCTTCTGGAAGGCTGGATTGCCCAGGGAGTCGACGCGGTAGCGGTCGGCTGTGTGGACGCCAGTGCGATTTCCCCTACGCTTAAAAAGGCGCAGGAAAAAGGGATCAAGATCGTAACCTTTGACTCTGATTCAGAGCCGGACGCCAGAGATCTGTTTATCAACCAGGCCTCCTATGAAGGAGTGGCCAAGGCCCTGGTAGAGAACGCGGCTGCGGAATTAAAGGAAAAAGGATACGGACCCGAGAACCCGGTCAATATCGCAATCATGGGACAGACAAAGACAGATACCAACGTAGAGGCATGGAACAGCAACATCCAGGAACTAATCAAAACAGATGAATACAACTGGATGAAACTGCAGAATCCCGACTCCGATATCTATTATCCGGGCGCGGACGAGGTAGAGACCCAGACACAGGCGGGCACACTGATCTCCAGAATGGGAGAAGGCGCAGATAAGATCCAGTGCGCATTCGGAATCACTTCCATGACGGCTCCGGCCCTGGGGTCCCAGTATGAGGCATCCACCAACAAACCTCCGGTTGACAAGATCGTACTGACCGGTGTGGCGACCCCCAACGCGTTGAAATCCTATATACTCAACGAGCAGAATCCTCTGAAATTCGGCGTGCTGTGGAATACGATGGATCTGGCTATCTGGCGGTGCAGGCGGCGTACCAGCTGGCGACAGGAGATATCACCGCAGATTCCACGCAGATGACGACAACCAGATTAGGGGCATCCTCCATCAACGGCGGAGAAGTGCTGCTGGGAGATCCCCTGGTTATCACCAAAGACAATGTAGAGCAGTTTGATTACTAAAAAACAGACGGTAAGAGGCCCCGAAGCAGGTAGATAAGCCCTTCGGGGCCTCTTTACACAGACAAAAACGGAGGATTTTGCCATGCTGAAAAGAATACCGCCTATTCTGCCGGCGGAGCTGATGAAACATATGATGGAGATGGGCCACAGCGATGTGCTGATCCTGGCGGACGCCAACTTCCCGGCCGTTACCAATGCCAAGCGTTATATAAAGGCCGACGGTGTGGAGATACCGGAGCTGCTGGAAGCAATCCTGCCCTTCTTTCCGCTGGACAGCTATGTACCGGAACCGGTAAAACTGATGCAGCATCTCCCGGAAGAACCAACCCCACGGATCTGGCAGCAGTATCAGGAACTGATCGGGAAATATGACGAAGAGCAGGCCTTTCATGGATTCGGTTACATAGACCGCCTTCCATTCTATGAGGCGGCCCGCAGCGCTTATGTCATTGTGCAGACCAAAACCACCGCCCGCTATGCGAATATTATGCTGCAAAAGGGAGTCATTTAGACAGTCTTATATAGTTTGGATCTTCTGCGCCTATTATCATAAAAAGAATTGTCTGTTATCATGATAAGAATGGGTTTGACATGCCCGGGGCAAGCGTGCTAGGATTAAGAAAATGCAGGAGTGAGGAGTTGTAGCAGATGCCGGGAATGCGCGATGTAGCTAGGGTTGCACAAGTATCGTTATCGACCGTTTCGGCCGTGTTAAGTGACAGTGACAAATATGTAAGTGAGGAAATCCGGGAAAGAGTGACGAAGGCGGCGGCTGAGATTGGATATCAAATGCCGGAGAGAAAGAAAAAACAGGATAAAGTTATAGCCGTGGCTCTTCCTAATATAACGAGCGTCTTTTTTTCCAATTTGCTGAGCGGAATCGTGGACACGGTCACGGAAGAAGGGTATACGCTGATTTTCGGAAATTCAGGTTACGACTTCAAAAAGGAAAAACAATTTATACAAATGATACAGAACCAGTCCCTGTGCGGAGTTATTATAGACACCGTCTGTACGGCGGAGCAGGAGCGGCAATACTTAGACGAATTAAAGGAAGCCTTTGTCCCCAAAAAGATTCCGATCGTATTAATGGAGCGTAAAATTCAGGACGAGGAGATCGGCTGCGTCTATGTGGACCATATGGATAACCAGTACAAGGCGACCAGGCATCTGATTGAGACCGGACACAGAAGCATCGTCCACATCGCCGGAAAGATGGATAATCCGCTGGCGCTTCTAAGGCTTCAGGGCTACCGCAAAGCCCTGCAGGAGGCGGGAATCCCCTATGACAGCGAACTGGTCCAGGAGGGGAATTTCTCACCCAGCAGCGGCTACATGGCGATGAAGCGGATCATGGACCGGCGTTCCGACTATACCGCGGTGGCGGCAGCCAACGACCAGATGGCCATCGGCGCGATCAAAGCGATCCTCTCTGTGGGGAAAAAGGTGCCGGAGGACATTGCCGTCACCGGCATTGATAATCTGAGTATTGCGTCAATGGTGGCTCCTTCCTTAACCACGATCAATGTGCCTACTTATCAGATGGGCAGAACCTCTGTCAAGCTCCTGATGGGAGCCAGGGAGGGAAATGCCGGTAACAAGGTGGAACTCAAATGCAATCTGGTCATCCGCAGGTCCACAGATCAATTCGCAGGCAGCGAATGGGATATGTTCGGGTGGTAGGGGATGCGGAAGGTTCTTCCTCGGGATTGGGCAGGCCGTATGTCCGCCGCTTAGGGCTTGGAACCGCGGGCAGTATCCGGAGACGCTCCGGGCGGCCGGGTTCTTTTGTATCTCCCTGGGGGCGCGGAGGGCTAGCGCTGGAATACGCTAAGTGAAATCGAAAAGCCGGGTTCAGGAACCGAGCCTATTCACCAGGAACACGTGATGTGTTCCCGGTTCA
>NZ_JAHQCW010000030.1 GCF_019042275.1 Diplocloster agilis | reverse complement strand
CGTCCGACGGGCAAGAGCCTCTGAACCGGGAACACATCACGTGTTCCTGGTGAATAGGCTCGGTTCCTGAACCCGGCTTTTCGATTCCACTTAGCGGATGCCAGCGCAAGCCCTCCGCGCTTCCCAGGGGACACAAAAGCCCCCAGCCGCCGGAGCATGCCCGGATACCGCCCTGTCCCAAGCCCGAAGCGGCGGGCATACAAAACCCAGGGGAAGAACTCCGCTCACCCGCAGATCAGCCCGGCATCCCCGTAACGAAACATGCAAAGCCGCGAAGATGAAAATCCCCCGGGACTCTTGAAACACCAGGGCCAATATGGTAAGATAACCCATAAGAAACGAAGGAGGGACTAAAATGTCTACACAGGGAAATGTTTATGACGTGCTGACGGAGAGGGGCTTTATCGAACAGGCGACCCATCCGGATGAAATCAGGGAATTGCTGGGTAAGGAAAGTGTTACCTTTTATATAGGGTTTGATGCGACGGCGGACAGCCTTACGGCTGGCCATTTTCTGACGATTATGGCTATGATGCATATGCAGCGGGCCGGACACCGCCCCATTGCTCTGCTGGGAGGCGGAACGACGATGATCGGGGATCCTTCCGGGAAATCCGATATGCGTAATATGATGACAAAAGAAAAGATCGATTATAATGCCAAGCGGTTCGCGGAGCAGTTAGGGAGATTTATCGACTTTGATGATGATCATGCGGTCATTGCGAACAATGCGGACTGGCTGCTGGATCTGAATTATGTGGAGTTCCTTCGGGAGATCGGGGTTCATTTCTCGGTCAATAAGATGCTGACTGCTGAGTGTTATAAGCAGAGGATGGAAAAGGGGCTGACCTTTTTTGAATTTAACTATATGCTGATGCAGTCTTATGATTTCTGGAAGCTGAATAAAGAGTACGGCTGTACCATGGAGCTGGGCGGCAACGACCAGTGGTCCAATATTATCGGGGGCGTGGAGCTGATCCGGAGAAAGGAACAGAAGCCGGCATACGGCCTGACCTTTAAGCTGTTAACCACCAGTGAGGGCATCAAGATGGGCAAGACCATGAAGGGAGCCGTCTGGTTGGATCCTGAGAAGACCTCGCCTTATGAATTCTATCAGTACTGGCGGAATATCGAGGATGTAAAGGTGGAAGAATGCCTTTCCCTGCTGACCTTCCTGCCGATGGACGAGGTGCGCAGGCTGGGAGCGCTAAAAGACGCCGAGATTAATCACGCGAAGGAAGTCCTCGCTTTTGAGATCACCAAGATCGTACACGGGGAGGAAGAGGCGAAGAAAGCCCAGGATGCGGCCAGAGCGCTGTTTGCCAATGGAGGGAAGAGCGACGATATTCCCACCACCACTTACTCCAAAGAACAGCTGGCGGAGGGAATTGATCTGATCACGCTTCTGGTGGATACGAAGCTGGCTCCGACCCGTTCGGAAGCGCGCAGACTGATCCAGCAGGGCGGCGTTACCGTCAATGACGTGAAGGTGACGGAATTTGACAAGAAGTTTACCGGCGATGATTTTGATTCGGATGGTGTGTTATTAATAAAGAAGGGCAAAAAAGGGTATCATCAAATCAAGGAAGGTTAGGTGAGTGAGATGGCTTTTTGGGCGGAATTTGTTAAGACTGTTCTGAGTATGGTATTTATCGCTGCGGTTGCGTTCGGCGGTATCCGGTTCGGCAAATTTTTGCGCGACCGCAAAAGTGCAAAATCAGCCGGAGTTGAGGAGTAAGAACGAAAGGCTCCCATATAACTGATTGACAAAGATTTGAAATATCCATATAATAAAAACACTGGCATAAACGCTGGTGTTTTATTATGTCCTACTGATTTTATGGCCTGAAGTTGGAAAGTGCGCAAGCTAATAGCAGCAGGGCCGTAGTAAATATATGCAAGGATAAATGAATTACCCAGGAGGAAGAGATCGTGAAACAATATGGTGTAAATGAATTGCGGAAAATGTTTTTGGAATTTTTTGAGAGCAAGGGACATCTGGCTATGAAAAGTTTTTCTCTGGTGCCTCATAATGATAACAGCCTGCTCCTCATCAATTCCGGTATGGCTCCTTTGAAACCTTATTTTACCGGTCAGGAGATCCCGCCCAGAAACAGGGTGACCACCTGTCAGAAGTGTATCCGTACCGGTGATATTGAAAATGTAGGAAAAACGGCCCGTCATGGTACGTTTTTTGAGATGCTTGGAAACTTCTCATTTGGCGATTATTTTAAACAGGAGGCGATCGCCTGGACCTGGGAGTTTCTGACTAAGGTGGTAGGGCTGGACCCAGACCGCCTGTATCCGTCTGTTTATCTGGATGATGACGAGGCGTTTGAAATCTGGGAAAAAGAGATCGGCATTCCCGCCGACCGTATTTTCCGTTTTGGTAAAGAGGACAACTTCTGGGAGCATGGCGCAGGCCCCTGCGGCCCCTGCTCCGAGGTGTATTATGACCGCGGGGAGGAATACGGCTGCGGGAAACCGGGATGTACCGTGGGCTGTGACTGCGACCGGTATATGGAAGTATGGAACGATGTATTTACCCAGTTTGAGAGTGACGGCAAAGGAAACTACGAAGAGCTGGAGCATAAAAATATCGATACCGGCATGGGCTTGGAACGGCTGGCAGTGGTCGTTCAGGGAGTGGATTCGATCTTCGATGTGGACACGCTGCAGGCGCTGCGCAATAAGGTCTGTGAATTCGCCAACGTAACCTATAAAGAGAGCGAGGAAACGGACGTATCTATCCGCCTGATCACGGACCACATCCGTTCCGCCACGTTTATGATCTCCGACGGTATTATGCCCACCAATGAGGGCCGCGGCTATGTGCTGCGCCGTCTGATCCGCCGCGCGGCCCGTCACGGACGCCTTCTCGGAATCGAGGACGGTTTCCTTGCGAAGCTCTGCGAATCGGTGATCGAGGGTTCCAGAGACGGATATCCGGAGCTGGAAGAGAAGCGGGACTTCATTATAAAAGTACTGGCTCAGGAAGAAGACAAATTCAGCAAGACCATCGACCAGGGCCTTCATATTCTGGAAGAAATGATGCAGGAGATGAAGGAGAATAATGAGAAAACCCTGTCCGGTGAGCATGCGTTCAAATTATATGACACCTATGGATTCCCTCTGGATCTGACGAAGGAGATACTGGAGGAAGAAGACTTTAATGTAGATGAGGAAGGATTCAAGGCCTCCATGGAGGAACAGCGCCAGAAGGCCCGTAAAGCCAGAAAAGTGACCAACTACATGGGCGCTGATGTCACGGTATATGAATCCATCGATCCGTCCATCACTTCCAAATTCGTCGGATATGAGACGCTGAACCACAGCTCTGCGATCACGGTGCTGACCACGGAGGAAGAATTGGTGGAGGCGTTGGCAGATGGGGAAACGGGAACGGTTATCGTAGAGGAAACCCCTTTCTACGCCACCAGCGGCGGCCAGGTTGCCGACACCGGTATTATCCGCCGGGGAAACAATGAATTTGTAGTGGAAGACACCGTCAAACTGCTGGGCGGCAAGATCGGCCATATCGGAAAAGTGACCAAGGGAATGTTCAAAGTAGGGGACCTGGTGGAACTCAGTGTAGATGCCGGCAAGCGTCAGGCGACGGCCAAAAACCACAGCGCCACCCATCTGCTTCAGAAAGCGCTGCGGACGGTTCTGGGAACCCATGTGGAGCAGGCAGGTTCCTTTGTAAACGGCGACCGTCTTCGTTTCGACTTCACCCATTTTTCAGCGCTGACCCCTGAGGAGCTTGCGAAAGTAGAAGCGATCGTCAATGAAAAAATAGCCGAAAACCTGCCGGTACAGACACAGATCATGACGCTGGAGGAAGCGAAAAAGACAGGCGCCATGGCCCTGTTCGGTGAAAAATACGGAGACAGCGTGCGGGTAGTTCGCATGGGTGATTTCTCAACAGAGCTCTGCGGAGGAACCCATGTCGCCAACACAGGCACTATCAGCGCGTTCAAGATCCTGTCCGAGACAGGAATCGCCGCCGGTGTCCGCAGAATCGAAGCGCTGACGGCAAACGGCGTATTCCATTATTATGATGAGCTGGAAGAAAATCTGGCGGAAGCAGCCAGAATCGTAAAAACAACTCCCGCCTCCCTGACTGTCAAGCTAAACCATCTGATGGCAGAGATGAAGGCGCTCCAGAGCGAGAACGAATCCTTAAAGGCCAAGCTTGCCCAGGATTCATTAGGAGACGTCATGGATCAGGTACAGGAGATCAAGGGCGTCAAATTGCTGGCGGTAAAAGTGGACGACGTGGACATGAACGGCCTGCGCGACCTGGGAGACCAGTTAAAAGACAAACTGGGCGAGGGCGTAATCGTATTAGCCTCCGCCAAAGAAGGCAAAGTAAACCTGGTGGCCATGGCTACAGACACAGCCCTCTCAAAAGGAGCGCACGCAGGGAACCTGATTAAGGGAATCGCCTCCCTGGTGGGCGGCGGCGGCGGCGGACGCCCGAACATGGCTCAAGCCGGCGGTAAAAATCCAGACGGTATCGAAGCGGCTATCCAGGAGACGGCCAAAGTCCTGGAAGCACAAATAAAATAAGAAATAGAAATCCGGGAACACAAGCCGTTCCCCGCAGAAAAATCCGCATAAGTTCCGATTTTTCCGATAATATAGTTGACGAATCTGAAAATTATGCTATAATTACTGTTAGTGCAATAAAATACCCAGACAGTCGGTCGTATGATGCACAATACAAGGCTGGAGGGAGGTTAGGTGTGATACTATGTCGAACGTAATCGTAAAAGAGAACGAGACCTTAGATAGCGCTTTACGTAGATTTAAGAGAAACTGTGCAAAGGCTGGGATCCAGCAGGAAATTCGTAAAAGAGAACATTACGAAAAACCCAGCGTGAAGCGTAAGAAAAAATCAGAAGCGGCTAGAAAACGTAAATACAATTAATTGTGCAGAACCCCTGAGTGCCCAGGCACTCAGGGGTATTTTATTTAATAAAAACTCATAAACACACTCAAAAAACTGATAAACAGACCAATACCCAAACCCAAACCAAATAGCCCATGTAACCCAGCCCAATAAATAGTAGGGAAAAGCGGGAACGGGCGGGGGCTTCGGGGATGGCCGCATACCTTGGGGACGCCAATCGCTTGAGGACGGGCCTTAGAACGGGTTACGCAGATGGAGAGAGAACCCCGCAGGGCCCGGAACACTGTTCGAGCCGCATTCTGGCGAGTTTGTTCCGGGCCCTGCCAATAAGGGGTTCTCCCTCCATCGTAGTTACCCGTTCTTAGGCCCGTCCGAAGCGCTTGGCGACCCCAAGGTATGCGGCCATCCCCGAAGCCCCCGCCCGTTCCCGCTTTTCCCGGCCCTTAATTCATAAAGGAATTCTTAATTTTTCCTAAGGATTGTTAAATTTTTGTTGCACCCGGTTGTTATTTGAAAGCTTATACATTATAATGAACAAGTGATTTGGACAGCAGAAGTGTGAGGATTAGAAAATGAGCAGAAGAAGAAAAAAGAGCGGCGGCGTTTTCTCAGGGTTTGTGGCGGCTGTTCTGAGTTTGGTGATATTTATAAGCTTGACGGGCCTGATCGGGGTCGTATCCATGGAACAGATGGTGAATCAGAAGAATGTCAAGACCGTGGTAAAAGAGCTCAACCTGAAGGAACTGGCCGGCTCCAAGATGGGCGAAGCGCAGAAGTATCTGGTGTTATTCGGGCTTCCCGACGATACCATGGATCAGATACTGGAATCAGACGCTGTCAGCGGATTTATCTCGGATTACGCGACAGACTGTTTGAACTACATCGTTCTGGGCAAAGAGGCAGGGGCGGTTACGGCGGAGGAGCTTTCCAAAGTATTTGGGGAAGGACTTGACGAGGTAGCGCAGAAGAATGGATTGAATATCAGCACGGAGGCGCGTTCGGCGCTGATGTTTGTAGTGGAACAGGCTTCTGATTATGTCGTGGCGGTGATACCGACGCCGCAGCAGGTAGCGGGAAATTTATCCCCGGCCACCTTGAACCTGATACATACGTTGTTCGCGCCAATGACGAAGGTGCTGCTGATTGTGCTGATCGTCTGCATGCTGTTCCTGATCGGTCTTGTACGCCGGAGAATGTCACAGTGTATGCTGTGGGCCGGGATTGCAGCATTGCCCGCCGGGTTGATCTATCTATTCCTCGGCACTATAGGACGGGGGGCCCTGACCGAGACGCTGGCCGGTAACGGGGCGTTGGGCAGTATGGTGGAAGCAGCCGGAAACGGTATTTTCTCCGGTTTTGTGAAATGGGGCGGCATCGCTGCCGCTGCAGCAGTCGTATTATTTATTCTGTATGGAGTTGTAAAGCGCAGGACAGAGGATTGAGTTAAGTACAACCGGTCGTTTTAACGCAAAAAATCTAAAGACAGAAAGGGTGGGAAACAAAAGTGTTGGGACATACGTTTATGGGTGTGGATGTATACTATGTAGTGCATTGGTTTTTTATTTACAGCATACTTGGATGGACGATTGAATCTATCTATATGTCGTTTTGTAACAAGAAACTTACCAACCGTGGTTTTATCCGGGGCCCGATTTGCCCGATTTACGGTGTGGGAGCGCTGACGGTGTATTTTGTACTGAGGCCGTTTGCCGGAAACTATCTGGAGTTATTTGTATTTGGGTCATTGATGGCCACGGCGATTGAATTCTGTACGGCTAAGATCATGATCCGGGTATTTGGAGGAGTATGGTGGGACTATACTGAGAAACCCTTTAATTACCAGGGGATTATCTGCCTGGAGAGTTCGATCGTATGGGGACTTTACTCAGTATTTGAGTTTTGGTTCCTTCAGAGCTTTGTGGAACGGATCGTGAAATCTTATCCGGTCATGTTTGGAAGAATCCTTGGATTCGTCCTGATCTGCTATTACCTGTCTGCCTTCTGCACGAAGATTTACCGTAACAGGAAAGAGGATCAAGGCAGCGGCGGAATATTTTATATATCGTAAGACAACTTGCTGCATAAAAAGAAATTGACAGATAATATGAAAAATATTCAAAAATAGTGTTGACAATTTGGACAAAACCTCCTATAATAAAAACATCAAAAGAAATCAAGAAAGAGAGGTACGGACCACCAAAAACTTAAGCTTTTCATTCAAAGTCTAAGCAAAGGAGGTACAGACCACCGAGAACGTAAAGTTTACATCAGATTTCTAATTAAGGAAGGTATAGTCCAATGGACCAAGTGAATTAAAGAGGGAGTGTCTAAGAAGAGATTAGATGCTCCCTTTTTTGTTGCGTTTATAAGGAGAATGAAGTGGAAAACCCGGATGTGACCGGTAAAAGCACCTGGATTCGTTCCGCAAAATTACCCGTGCAAAGATATCCTGTGCGGTAATGGGTTAAAACTTTATCTTATTAAAGAAAATGGATGTTTGTATACAGAAATAGGTTGACAAATAATATCAAAAATAGTATGATTACAAACAAGCTGAAGGCTTCTTTCCATAGGAGTCTTCATCGTTTTTGGCCTTTTTCCAGGCACAATCTTTTACACATTTTAAGGAGGAGAACTTTATGAAAAAGAAACTGGTTTCACTTATGTTAGTTTCTGTAATGGCACTGTCTTTAGTGGCCTGCGGCTCGAAAGAAGAAGGCGGCGCGCCGGCAGAAGACAGCAAACCTGCGGCAGATGACGCGGCAGCCGATGCTTCAGACGCGGACGCGGATGCCAATGCAGCGCCTGTAGCAGGAGAGAATACATTTGTTATCGGAGGTTTAGGGCCCCTGACCGGTTCCGCTGCTTCCTACGGAAATTCCGTTAAGCAGGGCGCCGAGATCGCGATCAAAGAGATCAACGATGCAGGCGGCGTTAAGGTAGGAGATACTACATATCAGTTATCGCTGAACTTTAAAGATGATGAGGCAAGTGAGGAAACCGTAGTTCCCGCTTACCAGTCACTGATGGATGACGGAATCAACGCACTGCTCGGTACGGTTACCAGCGGCGCCGGCCTGGCGATCACAGACCTGACGTTCCAGGACGGAATCCTTCAGATCACTCCTTCCGGTTCCGCGATCGCTTGTATCGAGAACGACAACGCGTTCCGTATCTGCTTTACCGACCCGCTGCAGGGCCAGGCTATGGCAGAGTACATGGTAGATAAAAAAGGATTGAAGAAAATCGCAGTGATCTATAATACCTCTGATGAATACAGCACAGGTATTAAGGATAAATTCGAAGAAGTAGTAGCGGAAAAAGGCGGCGAGATCGTTGCCAGCGAAGCGTTCCAGAAGGATGATGTAGACTTCTCCGCACAGCTGACCAAGATCAAATCCACAGACGCGGAAGCTATCTTCGTACCTGCATACTACAACGATGCGGCCTATATCACCGCACAGGCCAACGACATGGGAATGAGCCTTCCCTTCTTCGGCAGTGACGGATGGGACGGAGTCCTGGCAGCCGTTACAGATCCGGCCTTTGTAGAAGGAGCTATTTTCTTAAGCCCGTTCCTGGCCAGTGATGACAGCGCGAAAGATTTCACAACTGCTTATGAGGCTGCTTACAGCGCGACTCCTGATCAGTTCGCGGCGGATGGTTATGATACCGTATACGTAATGAAAGCGGCTATGGAAAAAGCGGGTTCCATTGAGAGCGCAGATCTGATCGCTGCAATGGACGGCCTGACCGTAGACGGCCTGACCGGAACCATGACCTTTGATAAGAGCGGTGAACCGAACAAGGGTGCAAAATTCATCGAGATTAAAGAAGGACAGTACGCTTATACAGCAGATTAATGAAAAAGGACAGGGCGTCATCTCTATGACGCCCTTTTTCCGGTTGTTGATAGGAACTAAGGATTCGGTTGATACATATTTTGCAAGAGAGCTTGAAAGATATGTATCAATCGAAATATGAGAGGTGAGAGGATGCTGACAAATATCATAGAACAGTTGCTCAACGGCTTGAGGACGGGCAGTATCTATGCGTTGATCGCTCTGGGCTACACGATGGTTTACGGAATTGCGAAAATGATCAATTTTGCTCACGGCGATATCATTATGGTAGGAGCTTACGCTCTGTATGTGGCCATCATTAATATGCAGCTGCCGGCGATTCCGGCTGTGCTGCTGACCTGCGTTACCTGTGCGGTCCTGGGTGTGGTGATTGAGAAAGTAGCTTACAAACCTCTGCGGAAGGCGCCGCCTCTGGCCGTGTTGATTACGGCGATCGGCGTCAGCTATTTCCTGCAGAGCGCTTCGCTGTTGATTTTCGGAGCGACCCCGATTCCGTTCAAATCCATTATCAATGTGCCGGCGGTCAAGCTTGGCAGTGTTACGGTTTCCGGCCTGACGATCGTAACTCTTATAGTCACCACGGTCTGCATGATCGCGCTGACTCTATTTATCAATAAAACAAAAGCGGGAAGCGCCATGAGAGCGGTGTCGGAAGATAAAGGCGCGGCATCGCTGATGGGGATCAATGTAAACAGAACCATCTCCATGACTTTTGCGATCGGCTCTTTTCTGGCGGCCGTCGCAGGAATCCTGTACATATGCCAGTATCAGTCCCTGCGGCCCACCCTTGGCGCCCTGCCCGGCATCAAAGCCTTCGTGGCTGCCGTTCTGGGCGGTATCGGCAGCGTGCCCGGAGCTATGATCGGCGGTATCCTGCTGGGTATCATTGAAAGTATTTCCAAAGCTTATATTTCTACGGAACTTGCGGATGCAATCGTATTTGGCGTGCTGGTTGTGGTGCTGCTGGTGAAGCCGTCCGGCCTCATGGGCAAAAACAGTACAGAGAAAGTGTAGGTGGGGACCGTGAAAAAGAAAATAAGCAAAGGATTTATTCTGGAGATTGCTTTTATTATTGCTTCTTATGTTCTGCTCACGATACTGATGAAGAGCGGAATGTTAAACCGGCAGTATACGGCGCTGATCGTTCCCGTCGGAGTCAATATTATGCTGGCGGTATCCCTGAATCTGGTTACCGGTTTCCTGGGGGAATTATCCCTGGGGCATGCCTGTTTTATGTCGATTGGTGCTTATACGGGGGCTCTGATTTCCACTTCCATGGAACTGCCGTCCTATGCGGAATTCTTCCTGGCGTTGATCGCAGGCGGCGTGATGGCGGCGGTGTTCGGCTTCCTGATCGGCGTACCGGTTTTAAGACTGCACGGGGATTATCTGGCGATTGTAACACTGGCTTTTGGTGAAATCGTAAAATCTGTCCTGAATGCGCTGCCGTTTACGAATGGCTCCAAGGGGCTTTCCAAAATACCCATGTACTCCAACTATCAGCATTATACGCTGGTGTTTATCCTGGTCATCCTGACGATCGTCATTATAACAAATCTGGTAAAATCGCGGCATGGGCGGGCGATCTGTTCCCTGCGCGATAACTATATCGCATCCGAGTCCATCGGTATACCGGTGAGCCGTTTTAAAGTGCTGGCGTTTGTCATCGGTGCATTTTTCGCGGGGATTGCCGGGGTGGTCTATGCCCATAACGTAGGTATTATCAAGCCTACGACCTTTGATTACAACAAATCCATTGAGATTCTGGTTATCGTGGTTTTAGGCGGTATGGGAAGTATCAAGGGATCGATTATCGCTGCGGTCATTCTGACCGTGCTGCCGGAAATGCTGCGGGGCGCGGACGATTACCGGATGCTGTTATATTCCATCGTATTGATCGTTATGATGCTCTTTAACAACTCGGAAGTCAAAGAACGGCTTCTGGAGATGAATCTGTTTAAGCGTCACCAAAAGGAGGTTGATTAATATGGCTTTATTGGAAGTCAATGGTTTAGGGATCTCTTTTGGCGGCCTGCGGGCGGTGGATGATTTTACGATCAATATAGAAAAAGGGATGCTGTACGGGCTGATCGGCCCCAATGGCGCGGGAAAAACGACCGTGTTCAACATGCTGACCGGTGTTTACCGGCCGAACAACGGAACGATTAAACTGGACGGAGAAAATCTGGTGGGTAAAAGCCCGGCGCAGATCTGTCAGACCGGAGTGGCCAGAACGTTTCAGAATATCCGGCTGTTTAAGAAAATGACGGTGCTGGATAATGTGAAGGTAGCGCTGCACAATGAGACGAAGTATTCTCTGTGGACTTCTATGTTCCGGCTTCCGGGATATTTTAAGAAGGAAAAAGAGATGGACCAAAGGGCTTTGGATATACTGGCTGTATTCGGTCTGGAGGGTCAGGCACAGGTTATGGCCTCCAATCTTCCCTACGGACAGCAGAGGAAGCTTGAGATCGCCAGAGCGCTGGCCACGAATCCTAAGCTGCTTTTGCTGGATGAGCCGGCGGCCGGTATGAACCCCAATGAGACGGCGGAGCTGATGGAGACGATCAAATTGGTCCGTGATAAATTTGACGTAACGATACTGCTGATCGAGCATGACATGAAGCTGGTGGCAGGTATCTGCGAGTATTTGACGGTATTGAATTTCGGCACGGAACTGGCCAGCGGGACGCCGGATGTGGTATTGCACGATCCGGCCGTTGTTACGGCATATCTGGGCGAGTAGGAGGTGGATGACATGGCAATGTTAAAAGTTACGGATCTGAAAGTATATTATGGTGTCATCCAGGCGATCAAAGGAATTTCATTCGAGGTAAACCAGGGTGAGGTTATCGCGCTGATCGGGGCCAATGGAGCCGGCAAGACGACAATACTGCACACGGTAACCGGCCTGATCCCGCCTAAGAACGGCAGGATTGAATTTGAAGGAAAAGACATCACGAAACTGCAGGGGCATAAAATCGTATCCCTCGGTATGGCCCATGTGCCGGAGGGGCGGCGCGTGTTTGCATCCCTGACGGTTCTGGAGAACTTAAAACTGGGGGCCTATACGAGAAAGAACAAAGAGGAGATCAACGCTTCCCTGGAAATGGTATATAAGCGGTTTCCCCGGCTGGAAGAGAGAAAAAGCCAGCTGGCGGGGACGTTATCCGGAGGGGAACAGCAGATGCTGGCTATGGGACGGGCACTGATGTCCAAACCCAGGATACTGCTGATGGATGAGCCTTCCATGGGGTTGTCGCCCATCTATGTAAATGAGATTTTTGATATTATCAAGCAGGTCAGCGCCGAGGGCACTACGGTCCTTCTTGTGGAGCAGAACGCGAAGAAGGCGTTGGAAATCGCCGACCGGGCTTATGTGCTGGAAACCGGCAACATTGCGCTGGAAGGAAAAGCTTCCGATCTGATGAACAATGAATCGGTGAAAAAAGCGTATCTGGGAGAGTAGGGGGAATCATCATGAGTCATATGATTATTGCAATTGCGAGGCAGTACGGCAGCGGCGGTAAGACCATCGGCCATATGCTGGCAAAGGACCTGGGAATTCCCTGCTATGACAGGGAGATTATGAAAATGGCGTCCGAAGACAGTGGAATCAGCGAGCAGCTGTTCGCCCAGGCGGATGAGAAGCTGCGCAATTCCCAGCTGTTTAAGATGGCCAGCACCGTCTACAAAGGCGAGCTGATCGGGCCGGAGAGCGATGAGTTTGTATCGAATGATAATCTGTTTAACTATCAGGCAAAGATCCTAAAGGAACTGGCGCAGACTGAAGATTTTGTTGTGATCGGCCGTGCGGCGGACTTTGTGCTGAGGGATGAGCCGAGACTGACCCGGGTGTTCGTACATGCGCCCCATGATTACTGTATGGCCAGAGCTATGGAACGCAACAGCATGACCGAGAAAGAGATGGAGCGGTTTATCCAGAAAACCGATAAGCACCGGGCGGAATATTACAAATATTACACCGGAAGCGAGTGGGAGGATGTAAATAACTATGATCTGTGCCTGAACAGCAGCCGGTTAGGTTTTGAAGGCTGCGTGGAGGCGATTAAGTCTTACATTCAGATCCGGGATAAATACGGGGATGAGAGCGGAATCTGTTCTTATTGACGGTAAATATAATGTGAAATGCGGAGGCTGTAACACAGTGGAGTTGGCTGTGTTATGGCTTCTTTTTAGTTTTTTGACATAATTTTCCCCGATCCCTATTACATTAGTAGTAGAAAATAAAACAGGGGAGAATTACATGAAACGTATTCTGACTTTCATTTTAACCGCCGGACTGTGTTTATCTTTGCTCCCGGCGGCACCTGTATATGCGGAAGAGACACCTGAACAGCAGGAAGGCCAGGAAGCACAGGAAGGCCAGGAAAACCAGGAGGAGCAGAGCGGACAGGAAACGGAAGATGCGCAGGACGGACAGGAGTCCCAGGATAACCAGAATGCCCAGCAGGCGCCGGCCACAGAGGGACTGGATCTGGCTGCCCCGTCGGCAATTCTGCTGGAGGCCTCCACCGGACAGGTGATTTACGAAAAGAACAGTACCGAGAGGCTCAGACCCGCCAGTATCACGAAGATTATGACGTTGATCCTAACCTTTGACGCTCTGGCGGAAGGGAAAATACATCTGCAGGATGAAGTCACCACCAGCGCCTATGCGAAATCTATGGGAGGTTCGCAGGTATTCCTGGAAGAAGGGGAAAAACAGACCGTAGAGACATTGATCAAATGCATCGTGGTGGCGTCCGGAAATGACGCTTCCGTAGCTATGGCGGAGTTTATCGCCGGCAGCGAACCGGAGTTTATCGGCATGATGAACGCCAGGGCACAGGGATTGGGGATGGAGCAGACTCATTTTGAGGACTGCTGCGGCCTGACCGAGTCAGACACACATCTGACATCAGCCAGGGACGTAGCCATCATGTCCCGGGAACTCATTACGAAATACCCGGAAATACATAAATATTCCTCGATCTGGATGGAGGATATCACCCATGTAACGAACCAGGGCTCCTCCCAGTTCACATTGTCAAACACCAACAAACTGGTGCGCCAGTACGACGGCTGCAACGGCCTGAAGACAGGCAGTACGAGTCTGGCAAAATACTGCGTCTCAGCCACTGCCGAACGCAATGGGGTACAGCTGATCGCGGTGGTTATGGCGGCTCCTGATTTCAAGGTGCGGTTCCAGGACGCGTCGAAAATGCTGGATTTCGGGTTCGCAAAAGCCAGGACCTACGAAGACCGGAATCAGGACCCTCTTCCCAATGTAGCGGTGAAAAAAGGGGTGGAGGACCAGGTAGGGATCGCCTACTCAGGTGAATTCCACTATCTGGATTTAAACGGCGCCGACTTAAGCGGAGTAACCAAAGAGATCCGTGTGGAACCCGAGACCGAAGCGCCGGTAGCCAAGGATGGTATCGCCGGCCAGGCGGTTTACCTGCTGAACGGCCAGGAAATCGGAAAAGTGGACATCAAGTTTGTCCAGGATGTAGCCAAAGCGACGTTTAAGGACTATCTGGGAAGGGCTTTCGGCAATCTTTTGCTGTAGTTGCTCCGCATTCCATTTCGTTCCAGGGACTGCGTTACCTGCCGGCGTACCGTTTCCGGTATTCCTGTGGTGTCCGACCGAAGTATTCCCGGAAGGTTTTTCCAAAATAGCTGCTGGTGCAGAAGCCATTGAGCATCCCTACGTTTACGACCGACTCGTCCGTCTCCCGGAGCATGGCGGCGGCCTGCAGAATGCGGTATTGGATGACGTACTCCATCGGCGACATCTGCAGATTCTTTTTGAAACAGCGGGTACATTCCCGCTTGCTTAGGCAGGCTACGGAGGCGATATCTTCCAGCAAGATTTTTTCCGTGTAGTGGGTGTGGATAAACTGCAGCATATCCCGGATCCGCTCATTGTCGGCCAGAGCCCGGGGCTGTTTGCTGAAGATCAGTTCCTCATTTTCCAGATAAAGCGTCTTCCAGATTTCCGTAAAATACTCCCGCAGCTTGAATTCATAAAACAATTCCTCACCCTTAGCCACGTCATAAGCCTTCTTAAGGAGCGCCTGCACAAGCCGGTGCTCCTTTGTATTTTGATCAAACCGGTAAAACTCCAGGGTATGGCAGTTCAGAACCGGCTTCAGATATTTCTGCTCAAAGACGCTGTTGAGAAAGCCGCCCAGGAACAGTGTGCTGAATTTGTGGGCGGTAAAGATCACGTCGTTAGAGGAATCCAGCGAAGTTTCCGTGTGTAATACATTGGAATTGACGAAGCCTCCGGTACCTTCCGATACCGCATAGCGGTTGTTGTTGGTGGTATATACCAGAGTGCCTTTTAAAATATAGAAAAATTCCACTTCTTCATGCCAGTGCCAGGGCACGGTATGTCCGATATAATTCTTCATATTACAGTAATGGACGCTGTAGGGAAATTCCGGCGTCATTCCCTCGATCATTTCCTGCCGGTTGTTGCTCAGGCGTATTTCGTTGATTATCATGTTCGGCCTCATCCTTTTTGAGTAATGTTTTTGTAATTGATTTGTGTAATTTGTACAGATAGAACATGAGTTTTGCTTTGCAATATTCTGATTTGTCAAAAATGGCTTGATAATTATATGAAAAGTCCAAAATATTATATTAATACGGCAAAAACATCTTTATAATTATATTATACTCAAATGCGAAAAGCAACCGGTTGAAAATAAATTCATCATAAAGTTAAGGAGTGAGCAAGGAGAAGAGAGTTTGGGAAATGGTATAGCAGGAACTTTTAGAGCCTGAAAGGAGGAGGTTATGGAGGAGTTGTTAAAGGCCAGTCATATATCCAAGTTTTTCCCCGGAGTCCGGGCCCTGCAGGATGTCAATATCACTGTAAACAGCGGAGAGATATTGGGGCTGCTGGGCGAGAACGGAGCCGGAAAATCTACGCTGCTAAATGTCTTAAGCGGCATCTACCAGCCGGACGAGGGGGAGATCCGGGTGAGAGGGCAGTCTGTGAAGATGCAGGGAGTGAATGACGCGTTTGAACTGGGCATCGCCATTGTGCACCAGGAACTGAAACTGCACAGCAATATGAGTGTGGCGGAGAATATTTATATGGGGCGGCTTCCGAAAAACCGGCTGGGGACCGTCCAATACAAAAAACTATATCAACAGGTGGAAGAGCTGCTAAGCGCTTACGGCCTGAAGCTGAACCCCCACAAAGAAGTCCGGCTTTTATCCATCGCGGAGCAGCAGCTGACGGAGATCGCCAAGGTGCTCTCCTATAACGCCAAGGTGATCCTTATGGATGAACCCACATCGTCGCTGACAACGGAGGAGACACAGAATCTATTTCGCACGATGGAAGTGCTGAAAAAGAAAGGCGTGGGTATCGTATTTATTTCTCACAAGCTGGAGGAGATCGCGGAATGCTGTGACCGGGTCCAGGTCTTAAGAGACGGACAGGACATGGGAGAGAAGCCGGTTAAGGAAGTATCGGAAAATGAGCTGATCCGGATGATGGTCGGCAGGGAGATATCCCAGAGATTCCCGGCCAAGACCAACAGACCGGGAGAGCCGTTTTTAGAAGTCAGGAACCTGAACAGGGGAAAGTATGTAAAAGATGTGAGCTTCACCGTGAGGCGCGGCGAGGTATTCGGGATCGCGGGACTTGTGGGAGCGGGCAGAAGTGAACTGGTACGTCTGATCTTCGGAGCGGATAAAAAGGACAGCGGTGAGATCCTGATGAACGGGCAGAAGATCGACATCAAAAGTCCCAGGGACGCGATCCGAAACGGCATCTACCTGGTTCCGGAAGACCGGAAAAAACAGGGACTGATTCTGGCGCAGGATGTTGAGAACAATACGGTACTGTCCATGATCTATAAAATACGCAAGGCCTTCGGTTATATAGACACCCCGAAAGAAAAAGTGATGGCAGATGAACAAATCGAGGCCTTACATATTAAGTGCACCGGAAAAGAGCAGATTACGGGAACCCTTTCCGGGGGAAACCAGCAAAAGGTGGTTATCGGTAAGTGTATGCTGACCAACCCGGAAGTGATGATACTGGACGACCCGACCAGAGGGATCGATATTGGTACAAAAGCGGAAATCTATGAACTGATCAATGAGGTGACGAATTCCGGACGCTCGGTAATCCTGATTTCTTCGGAAATGCCCGAGGTGATTAAAATGAGTGACCGGGTGGCGGTGATGCATGAAGGCAGGATCACCGGAATCCTGGAACACGATGAGCTAACCCAGGAACAGGTGATCAAGTATGCCATCGGAGGATGAGAAACGGAGGAAAAAGATGAAGAAATCAACAGATGCTGTCATAGCACAGAATAAGCAAAATCCAGTGGCGGGATTCCTTTCTCAAAACATCATACTGGCCGCTCTGGTAGTTATGTGCCTGATACTGACCATATGTACCCCCAGGTTTCTGACAGTAAAGAACATCATGAATATTCTGATGCAGTCCACCACCATGGGGATGGCCGCAGTGGGTATGACGTATGTCGTGATCACGGGGGGCATCGATCTGTCCGTGGGATCTGTCCTGGCGCTTTCTGCCGCCCTGGGAGCGGCTGCCATGAAAAATGGTGCGCCGGTGGTGATCGGAGTTCTGATTATGCTGTCCGTGTCAACCGCCTTTGGATTCATACAGGGGATACTGATTAGCAGGCTCAAGGTACCGGCTTTTATCGTAACACTGGCCGGGATGTCCATCGGGCGGGGATTTACACTGGTATTTACACAGGGAAAGACGATCTCCGGCATACCGAAGAGCTACCAGCTGATCGGAAACGGCTATATCGCGGGTGTTATCCCGATCGCCGTCCTGATTATGTTTTTGGTATACCTGGTTGCCTTCTATGTCCTGAAGTTTACAACCTTCGGACGGGGGATCTATGCGCTGGGCGGTAACCGGGAAGCGACGGAATTGTCCGGTATCCACACGAAACGGATCGAAATGTGTGTCTATGGAGTCAGCGGATTCACAGCGGGACTGGCCGCTATGATACTGACGGCCCGGCTGGGAACGGCCGTATCCACAGCGGGAGACTGCCTGGAGATGGATGCCATCGGAGCTGCCGTAATCGGAGGCGCCAGCCTGGCAGGAGGCCGCGGTACCATGAAGGGAACGCTGGTAGGCGTATTGATCTTAAGTGTTCTGAATAACGGCATGAATCTTCTGAATGTGAATACATTCTATACCGGAGTGGTACGGGGAGTCGTGATCCTGATCGCGGTACTTCTGGACACTCTGAAAAACAGAAATGAGTTAGCGTAATTTAGGGCTGATAGAATCGGCATATAGGAATCATGCGGCAAATACCCTGTTCTCTTAGTGAACGATGAAGCCTGGCGAAATATCACACAACGATATGTAAGGTTTACATTACAAAACATCTGGGGATGACATGCTATAAATTAAAAACTCTACACGGTAAGCAGAGGAAAAAGTAAAAAAGTACGAAGTAAACCGAAAAACAGGCAGGTCCGTTACGATTTCCTATATAGATTTTATTTCGATAAAAAAGTAAATGAGGAAGGTATTGGAGCATTCCAAAGAAGGAGGTAGCACTATGAAAAAAAGTTTTAAAAAGGTATTGACCGTTTTCGTATGTATGACCATGGTGATGGCAGCATTAAGCGCCTGCGGCGGCCAGAAAGAAGAACCGGCGGCATCCGGGGGGACGGCCGGCAGTTCAACGGAGGACACCAAACCGGCAGAACCGGCAGCAGCATCGACTCCGGATTCTGCAGGAGATCAGGCACCGGCGGCAGGGGACATCACGATCGGTACCAGCATATCAACACTGACCAACGAATTCTTTGTAGCCATGAAACTGGGGCTGGAAGAAGCAGCCGAGGCAAACGGTGTGAAGCTTGTGGAGACCAATGCGGACAATGATACGGCGAAACAGACATCCCAGATCGAAGACTTGATTTCCCAGGGAGCCAATGCCATTATCTGCAATCCAATTGACAGTGACGCTATCGTCACCGCACAGCAGAAAACCATAGACGCGGGGATCCCTCTGATCTACGCGGACCGCGGATCTACCAGCGACGGCTATACCGCATTCCTGGCGACAGACAATGTGGCCATGGGCGCCATCGCTGCCGACAAAATCGCGGAGTTCCTGACGGAAAAATACGGTGAACCCAAAGGCAAAGTCGTAGAGATCGAAGGACTGGCGGGCGCATCGGCGACCAGAGACCGCGGAGAAGGCTTCCATAAGCAGCTGGAAGCAAAATATCCGGATATCGAAGTAGTGGCCCAGCAGGCAGGCGATTTTAACCAGGAGACATCCCTGAATGTGATGCAGAACATCATCCAGGCACAACCGGAATTCGACGCCGTATACGGACACAATGACGACTGTACCCTGGGCTCGCTCAAAGCAATCGAAGGCGCGGGACTTTTAAAACCCGCCGGTGATAAAGAACACATCTATATCGTTGGTATCGACGGTGTGGCCGACGCGCTGGAAGCCATCCGCCAGGGAAGCATCGACGTGACCATATCCCAGGATCCCATCGGCATGGGGAAAAAGGCTATCGAGCTGGCGATCCAGGCAGTCAACGGGGAAACGGTCGAAAAGGATCAGATTCAGGGCCACTATGTAATCGACTCCACTAACGTGGATGATGAGACCAATTGGGCAAATGCGGTAAAATAAGCAATACAATAAAATAAGCAATACAGTAAATAAGCAATACAGTAAAATAAGCAATGGATACTTACCGTGTAGAGTATGTGCGCATACCGCGAACCGCTGCGGTATGCGCATACAACTAAAAATTGAGGCTGGAAAACGCTGGACTAAATGGAGGAGAATATGCTGAAAAATATTCCGGAAGTAATTCCGCCAGAACTGATGCTGGCATTGATGCAAATGGGACACGGGGATGAAATCGTCATCGGTGATATCAATTTTCCGTCTTATACAATGTCCAAACGCTGTGTTTACACAAAAGGAATCAGAGCCACAGAAATTCTGGAAGCAATCTTAAAGCTAATGCCGTTGGATGTCTTCGTACCCGATCCGGTCAATGTGATGACGCCCGGAGAGCTATACGAGGGGACGCCTCCGATCTGGAGCGAGTATGACCGTATTATCCGGGCCAATGACTTCAGCGGGGCGTACAAGGAAATGAAACAGATGGAACGCTTTGCGTTCTATGAAAGGGCAAAAAACAGTTTTGTTGCGGTACAAACCAGTGAGGACGCGCTATACGCGTGTATGATTTTAAAAAAAGGCGTGATCGGAGAGTTCTCAGGAAAATAAGAGCAGACACATTCCCGGAAAATAAAACAAGTTCATTCATGGAAAAGAGAGCAGTTGAATTCATGAAAAATGAAAAGCAGACAAAAAGTTGAGGAGGAATATAATATGGCAAGTAAGATAAAGTACAGTGCAATTATCGGATCGCTGGGGCAGACCTCAGACAGATTTATGAAATGCGGATACAAGGACCCAAAAGTAGATCAGGTAGAATTCCCGGATGTCATCAAAAGTCTGGAGCAGATGCAGGTATTATCCGGCGCGGATCTCTATCAGGCCCCCAGCGGCCCCTACGCTGACCCCGAGGTGGTAAATGAAATTCTTACCAAATCGAATCTGGTAGCCTCCTCCGTTCTTCCTCAGGTCTTCGGTGAACGCAAATATCAGAAGGGTTCCATAGCCGCTGCCGACCCGGCGGTAAGGAAAGAAGCCATGGATCTGTGCAAACAAAACATAGATTTTAATGCCAGCCTGGTGGGCAGTCCCAGTGTCAATCTCTGGCTGGGCCAGGATGGTTTTGACTATCCTCTTCAGACCGACTACACGAAACAGTGGGATTATCTGATCGGCAATGTCCGCGAACTGGCCGATTATAATCCCGACATCAAGCTGACTCTGGAAGGTAAAATCAGAGAGCCCAGAAACCGCTGCCTGATCGATACCACCATGACCGCCCTTTTAGTCTGCATGGAGGTAGACCGCCCCAACGTAGGCGTTGCCATCGACACCGGCCATGTATTTCAGGCACAGCAAAGCGTCGCCCAGAACATCGAGGTGGCCGCCCGCTACCACAAACTGTTCATGATCCATGCCAATGATAATTACAATCTGTGGGATGACGACATGATGGTAGGCGCCCTGCGTCTGACCGAATTTATCGAGATGTTCTACGCCCTGCGGAAAGCAGACTATGACGGTTTCATTTCCGTAGACATCTTCCCTTACCGCGAGAACCAATATGAGGCTACCCGCCAGAGTGTGCTGAATATGCAAAAATACGACGAAGCCATCGACCGGATCGGTTTCGAGCGTCTGGGCGGGCTGATCGAGGAAGGCAATCCCTGCGAGATGACAAAGGTGATCCGGGAATGCCTGTTTAAATAATCAGGGAGAGTTCATCCCCGGATACGGCCGCAGCCCCAGCCCGAAGCGGCGGGCATACCCAAACCCGGGGATGAACTATATTTGAACCATACATCTTATTAAGTCGTTAAGAAACTTCGATTAATTCATAGGTATCCTGACCGATACCCAGCTTTACCGCATGGGCTATGGCCACACGCCAGTCTGTGTTAGGGCTGACGGCGCTGAAATGGTCGTGTCCTTCGTGGTCGCATTCTGCGAGAAGGCTGCCTTTGATGACAGGCTGCGCATTTACCGCATCCGCACAGGCCACATCCAGAGCCACCGGATCAAAGGAGGCAAACATACCGATATCAGGTACGATGGACAGATCATTTTCCGGGTGGCAGTCGCAGAAGGGGGCCACGTCCACAACCAGGCTGATATGGAAATTCGGTCTGCCTGTAATGACGGCCTTGGTATATTCGGCGATCTTCCGGTTCAGAATGTCTTCGGATTCGTCGGAGGCGGGATTTACCGCGTCGCGGGGACAGACCCCGATGCAGCGTCCGCAGCCGGCGCATTTGTCATGATCGATAGCGGCTTTTTTAGAGGAGATGGTGATGGCGTCCTGGGCGCAGACTTTCCGGCAGGAGCCGCAGCCGACACACAGCTCTTGATCTACAAAGGGCTTGCCGGCGCTGTGCATTTCCATCTTTCCGGCCCGGGAACCGCAGCCCATGCCTATATTTTTTAAAGTGCCGCCAAATCCGGTAAGCTCATGGCCTTTAAAATGGGTCAGTGAGATGAAGATATCCGCGTCCATAATGGCCCGCCCGATTTTGGCTTCCTTCACATACTCGCCTCCGGCGACGGGAACCAATACATCGTCGGTACCCTTTAATCCATCCCCGATCAGGATATGGCAGCCGGTGGAAAAGGGGGAGAAGCCGTTTGTGTAGGCGCTGTCTATATGATCCAGCGCGTTTTTGCGGCCGCCCACATAGAGTGTGTTACAGTCGGTCAGAAAGGGTTTTCCGCCCAGCTCCCGGATCACGTCAACTACGGTTTTGGCATAATTAGGCCTTAGATAAGCCAGATTGCCGGGCTCGCCGAAATGCATTTTTACAGCGGTGTATTTCTGATTAAAATCAATGGTACCGATACCTGCTTTTTTGAGCAGGCGCGACAATTTTTCCTGAAGATTTACATCCGTTTTGGTACGCATGTTTGTAAAATAAACTTTAGATTTCTCCATATGAATTCTCCTTTTTTAGCTGTAAGCTTTTGCGGCAGTTTTTACCTCTTCTATGCAATGCATGAATATTAGTCAGCGGGGCTTTTACGGGCGCTGCTAATATGAAATACCATTATTATATCACTGTGGGGGAATATTTGGTATCCTGCAATCTTTGCAGAGGAGCCAAGTTGTTGGAATATTTTGTTAGGGCTCGTACTATAATATGTAATAACGCATATCTTAGAAGGAGGAATCATATGGCCAGAACGAAAAAACCGGTCGAAGAGCGGATCGCGCTGATGCAGGAGGCAATCGAAAAACAAAAGGCGGTAGTCAACAGGGAGAAAAGTAAACTGGTGGATTTGAACCAGGAATACGCGGCTCTTCTGCGGGAGAAAAGAGATAAAGAATTGAATGAGCTCTGTGATTTTATGGAACTGACCGGATTGAGCGTCAATCAGGTAACCGATATAGTAAAAAAAGAAATCATCCCCCAAAGAGCGGAGGAAGAGCAGCAGGGAATTGCATAAAAAATTTTATCGCAGATGCCAAAGAGGTCCTGCATAACAAAGAGGTCCTGCATAAGAAACCGGCTTTGCGGAGAGAACATTATTTTTCTGCGCATATCATAAGCCGGTCCTTATGCCGGACCTCTTTGTTATTCCATAGGAAAATGCTCCTATAGAATAAGAGTTGATGTTATATTAGATCTCCAGCTTCATGTCCCCGGCTTTGATCCAGTTCATTTTACGCATAATTTCGGAGATCAGCAGGGCTAAGAGGGCCGGAGCCAGGAAATGCATGATTCCGATCTGAAGCAGAGCGATTCCGCTGCTGACGCCTTCCTGTACCATAGTCTGGTATCCCATGATCTGGCCGACGAATCCGCAGGTTCCCATACCGGAACCGGTGGGGTTGTTGGTCATCTGCAAGAGGCAGGTGGAGACGGGGCCAAGGATCGCACTGGTAATGATAGCCGGAAGCCAGATCAGCGGCTTTCGCAGGATATTCGGCATTTGCAGCATCGATGTTCCAAGGCCCTGGGCGACCAGGCCGCCGATCTTATTCTCACGGAAACTGGCGACGGCAAAGCCGATCATATTGGCGCTGCAGCCGATGGCGGCGGCGCCGGCCGCGATTCCGCTAAGGCCAAGCGATACGCCGATGGCGGCTGAGCTGATCGGCAGGGTAAGTGCGATTCCCATCAGCACGGATACGATGATGCCGGCCAGGAACGGCTGCTGCATGGCTCCCCAGTTGATCAGTTCCCCCACTTTGGTCATAAATGCCGCGATGGGCACGCCGATCGACAGGCCGACAATGGAACCGACCGCTATGGTGGTCACAGGGGTGACCAGGATATCTACTTTTGTTTTGTTTGCGACCAGGCCGGCCACTTCCACAGCCAGATAAGCGGCGACGAAGGAACCAAGCGGGTCACCCACCCCGGCCAGTGTGAAGGTACCCTCCACCAGCAGGGAGCCCGCCATAATCTGTTTGGCATAGGCCCCGATCATGCCGGCTACTCCGGCGGAGACGGTGACTAACGGCGGCTGTTTAAACTTACTTGCCACTCCGATTCCGATTCCGGCGCCGGTCAGCTTCTTCGCCACGGTGGCGACTACGATTATGTAAGTTCCTATACTGCCGCCTATGAACGTTCCGATCTGCTCCAGTATGGTTCCCACCAGTAAAGTGGCAAATAATCCCTGTGCCATGCCGGACAATCCTTCAATAAATATTCGGTTACAGATTTTCTTTAGCTTTTCCATCCTCGATCCCTCTCATAATTGAATTGTAACAACAGGTGTAAGTATTAAGTCATAAGGTTACATTACATATGTAAACACAGGTGTCTTGTCACCTCATTGCATAAAAATACCACACTACGAAGAAGGGCGCAAGTATTTTTTTAAGGCCAGGGCATTCTGGATCTGATCCAGAACCTGTTCGTTATCCGCTTCTACCGTGTGATAATGGATGTCATTTGTCAGCTCCTTCAACGGTTTGGTGCGGTTTGTCCGTATCTTTTCCACAAATTCCGCGACCTCCCGGCGGTTGGAAATCAGCAGATCCACGTTTATGATACCGTAGATCGGATGGGTTACGATCACATCCAGGACTTTCCCTCCCAGATCCACGATGGTATTTAATTCATCCTCGATCTGATCCGTAGAGTGGGATACGAGAAAACAGCGGTTTACTTTGGTATTTTCCTGCTGATACAGCAGGTATCCTCTGGCTGTTGACAGGATGTCCTTATTTGTGGCGCGAAGCAGCGCGATATCCTGTACGATGACCTGGCGGCTGACGCCCAGCTTTCTGGCCAGCGCGGCTCCGGAGACCGGTTCCTCTGCCAAGGAGAGCAGTTCAATGATCTGTGCCCTTCGTTTGTTGCCGTCCATTCTCACCATTCCTTCCGGTTACATATTGCCGACATTATAGCATAACAGCTGGAGTTTTCCAAGAAAAAGAGGAAGGACAGGAATATTTATCCCTGAAATAGGCGACGGATGTGCTTTCGCACATCCGCCATTTTTTTATGAGGGGGGGAGATAGTGAGTGTGTGAATCAACTATCTGAAATTCATTATAAAGGGTAATTGTGTTGAAAGTATGTCGGTTTTCTAAAATAAAAAGAAAATTTCTTAAAGAAACATAAAGTTTCCATAAGGGAATGAGAAAGACAGGAATTGCACATGATGATTATGACAGGATGTTTCTGCTGTATGATAGAAATTTAAAATAGATCTTGAGATATACTATATCTTGTGGTATATTGAATTGTGCATACAATACATAGTGAAGCTTAAGAGATGAGGTTAGGGAGAATGGACATTATTAAAAGAGACGGAACAAAAGAAGAATACTGCGCGGCAAAGATCAGAAACGCGGTAAAGGCGGCGTTTGCGAGTGTAGCGGAACAGGTGGATGACCGGACTCTGGATGAGATTACCTCTCAGGTAGAGAGTAAAATACAGCAGATGTGCGGGGACGGTTGTGCGGTCCATGTGGAAGATATACAGGATATGGTGGAAAAGACGCTGATGGAGCGGAATTACTATCCGGTCATGAAGAGCTACATCCTATACCGGGAAGAGCGGGCCCAGAAGAGAAGGACGAGACATCAGCTGGCGGAATATTTAGAGGATCTGCCGGGAATCCGGGATGTTCTGCGGCAGATCCAGCAGGATTATCCCGATGAGGGATACGGCCTGGCTCATCTGCAGACCAAGTTTCTGGCATTTTATAAACCGGGCATGGGACAAAAGGAGAGCGTGAATGCCCTGCTGCGGGCGGCGGTGGAGCTGACGACTCAGGAAGCGCCGGATTGGGAATTTATCGCGGCCAGATTCCGGATGCTCCTGTTTCACGAACAGGTCAAAACGGAATGTGCGAACAGGGGAATTCATAATTTCTACGAGAAACTGGTCTATTTGACCGAAAATAATCTGTACGGCCCTTATATCTTACAGACGTATTCCAGAGACGAGATCGAAGACTTTGCAGACTTCATGGAGCCGGAGCGGGATCACCTGTTTACGTATTCCGCGCTGGAATTGCTGCTGAAAAGATATGTGATTAAGGACCGGCTGAATATTCCATTGGAGACGCCGCAGGAGATGTTCCTTGGAATCGCCATGCATTTGGCGATTCCCGAGAAACAGGACAGAAGAAACTGGGTTTTCCGCTTTTATGAGATGTTAAGCAAGCTGCAGGTGACCATGGCGACGCCGACCCTTTCCAATGCGCGCAAGCCGTTTCATCAGCTCTCCTCCTGTTTTATCGATACCGTACCGGACAGCCTGGAGGGGATCTACCGCAGCATCGATAATTTTGCGAAGGTCAGCAAGCTGGGCGGCGGCATGGGGCTTTATTTTGGCAAGGTCCGGGCCAGCGGCAGCAGCATCCAGGGATTTCCCGGTGTGGCCGGCGGGGTGATCCGATGGATTAAACTGGCCAATGACACGGCTGTGGCGGTAGATCAGCTGGGGATGCGCCAGGGCGCCGTGGCGGTTTATCTGGACGCGTGGCACCGGGACCTGCCGGAATTCTTAAACCTGAGGACCAACAACGGCGACGACCGGATGAAAGCCCATGATGTGTTCCCGGCCGTCTGCTATCCGGATCTGTTCTGGAAGCTTGCGAAAGAGAATATCGAAGCGGACTGGTACCTCATGTGTCCTCACGACATCCTGATGGCAAAGGGATATGCGCTGGAGGACAGCTACGGTGAAGAGTGGGAGCGCAGGTACTGGGAATGTGTCCATGACAGCCGGATCGTGAAGCGGGTGATACCGGTCAAAGATGTGATCCGCCTGATTATCAAAAGCGCGGTGGAGACGGGAACCCCCTTTACCTTTAACCGGGATCATGTCAACAGGGCGAATCCCAACGGCCACCGGGGAATCATCTATTGCAGCAACCTCTGTACGGAGATCGCTCAGAATATGAGCGGGATCGAAAGCCTCGACCAGTCGGTGGAAACCGTAGATGGGGAGACGGTGATCGTGACCAGGACAAAACCGGGTGATTTTGTGGTCTGCAACCTGGCCAGTCTGTCACTTGGAAGGATAGACGTCAGGAATCCGGAAGAGATTCAGCGGATCACGGCCAGCGCCGTTAGGGCCCTTGACAATGTCATCGATCTGAATTATTATCCGCTTCCCTACGCGAAAATCACCAACCGCAGATACCGTCCGGTCGGACTTGGGATCAGCGGATACCACCACATGCTGGCGCAAAACAAAATCATGTGGGAAAGCGGGCAACATCTGGAATTTGTGGACAAGGTCTTTGAGGAGATCAACTACGCGGCGGTTAAAGCCAGCTGTGAGATCGCGCAGGAAAAGGGAAGATACGAATACTTTTCCGGCAGCGACTGGGAAACCGGCGCTTATTTCAGCAAACGGGGCTACGACTCCGGCCGCTGGCGGGAGCTGGCGGCCAAAGTGGCCGTCCATGGCCTGCGAAACGGATATCTGATGGCAGTGGCGCCCACCAGCAGCACCAGCATGATCGCGGGAACCACAGCCGGACTGGATCCGATCATGAACCGGTATTTCCTGGAAGAGAAGAAAAACGGGCTGGTACCCCGGGTGGCTCCGGAGCTGTCCCCCCAGACCTACTGGTACTATAAGAACGCCCACCTGATCGACCAGAGCTGGTCCGTGCGTGCCTGCGGAGTCCGGCAAAGACATATCGACCAGGCCCAGAGCATGAATCTTTATATCACCAATGATTATACGTTCCGCAAAGTTCTGGATCTGTATGTGCTGGCGTGGGAAGAGGGGGTCAAGACGATCTATTACATCCGTTCCAAGAGCCTGGAAGTGGAAGAATGTGAGTCCTGTTCCTCATGATGTCTGCTGAAACCGGGCCGGCGAAAATATGGCAGGCCAAAATCCGGCGCCGCGTAAGAATATGACAGAATAAATCTACAGTAAAAGGGGAAACCAAAATGCAGCACTTAAAGAAAAAACCGTTATTTAACCCGCAGGGGGATATAGACGTACAAAACCGCCGGATGATCGGCGGAAACACTACGAATCTGAATGATTTTAATAATATGAAATACGCATGGGCCAGCGACTGGTACCGGCAGGCCATGAATAACTTCTGGGTGCCCGAGGAGATCAATCTGGGAGTGGACAAGAAGGAATATCCGGGACTTCCCGCTCCGGAGCGCAGGGCCTACGATAAGATCCTGTCCTTCCTGATTTTTCTGGACAGCATCCAGACGGCTAACCTTCCCTCGATCGGAGAATATATCACAGCCAATGAAGTGAATCTGTGCCTCTCTATCCAGACCTTCCAGGAAGCGGTGCACTCTCAGAGCTACAGCTATATGCTGGACACCATCTGCGAGCCGCAGCAGAGAAATGAGGTGCTTTATCAGTGGAAAAATGATGAGCATCTGCTGGCCAGAAATACATTTATCGGTGATCTCTACAACGAATTCCAGAGAGATCAAAGCCCGTTCACGCTTGCAAAGACTGCCATAGCCAACTATATTCTGGAGGGCGTTTATTTCTACAGCGGGTTTATGTTCTTCTACAATCTGGGGCGGAACAACCGGATGCCCGGTTCTGTACAGGAGATCCGCTACATCAACCGGGACGAAAACACTCATCTGTGGCTGTTCCGCAATATTCTGCTGGAGCTTAAAAAGGAAGAACCCGGCTTATTCACCCCTGAGAGAGTGGAGGTATACCGGGAAATGATCCGGGAAGGCTGCGAGCAGGAGATTCGATGGGGGCATTATGCCATCGGCGATGAGGTCCAGGGACTCACGAAATCCATGGTCACCGACTACATCCAGTACCTGGGCAACTTACGCTGTACAAACCTGGGATTTGAAAAACTGTACGAGGGCCACGATACGGAGCCGTCCAGTATGAGCTGGGTCAGCCAGTTCTCCAATGCGAATCTGATTAAAACAGACTTCTTCGAAGCCCGCAGCACGGCATATGCCAAGAGCAGCGCGTTGGTTGACGATTTATAAAAAAGACAGATTTCGCTTCATACTTTTTTCATGACAAAAATCTACCGGTCAATATACCGACCGGTAGATTTCGTCTATATTCTTTAACGTTGGCTGATAGGGGCTGTTATTCAAAAGCTTCTGATGCAGGCTCTGAATACTGCGGGCGTACGTGTGCAGATCCGTCTGCCGGACGCCATAAGTCTTAAGCGGCTGTAGCGGCAGGATTGTCTGAATCAGGGCGTCCAGCCGTTCCAGGGCGTTCTGCTGGGGGCAGTTGAGCAGATCGGACAGATAGGCGGTCAGGGTGCGGATCTTGGAATCCGGGACATAAGTTTCATAACATTTTAAAACCGCGGTAAATAAGATACGCAGAGCCTGGCCGTGCGGAATCCGGTGCTGCGATCCCAGCGGGTGGGCCAGGGCATGGATCAGGCCGCAGCCGGCGTTGCTGATGGCGATACCGCCGTATGTCCCGGCCAGAAGATAATTATCCAGGGACTCAAAGCGGCTGTCCAGTCCACGGGCAGCTATTTCCATGTACCCTTTCAAGACCATATCGATCGTTTTCTTAGAATAGAGTTCCGTAAAAGGGGTCGCAGCCGGGGAGAGATAAGATTCCACCCCATGACAAAGAGCGTCAAACGTGCTGATTGCAAAGTAAGAGTAAGGAAGAGTTTTCAGAAGCTCCGGGATCAGGACGGCATAGTCTGCATACAAAGAATCATCCGTCAACCCCAGTTTGGTATGTAAAGAGATCATGTTCAGATTGGAAATGTTGGTGATTTCACTGCCCGTACCGCAGGTCGCGGGCACCAGGATCAGACCATGGCTTCGGATTACCGGAGCGGATTTCTGGAACAAGTCCAGAGCCGGGGTGATCTGTTTCAAAGAGAAAAGCTTCGCGATATCCATGACGGAACCGCCTCCAATGGCGATCACCCGGTCATAGGCAGTATAACGAATATCATTATAAATGTATTCCACCATCTGATCGGAAGGTTCACCCTCTGAATAATCACTGGGTATAATAAGCGCGGCGGTTTTTATTTTTTCCCGGAACCAGGTATCCGCGATTTTCTGATTCGTGATCAGCAGATCCTTGGGACCGATCAAAAACTTTCTGGTAAATTCATCAAAATGATCAAAATACAAAATATTGGGCCGGACAGAGAAGCAGTTCATACACATCCCCTCTTTCTTAACAGATCATTTATTCGATTTTCTAAGATTAGTTTACCTTATCCCTCAAACATTTACAAGAAATATTTCAAGCCTGCATCAGTTTAAATTATTAAAGGGGGACATGTCCATTTTGATCGGGGGCTGTCCCACGAGCTTAGCGCTCTTCCTGGGTGCTTCGTATGCCCGCTGCTTACGGCTTGGAACCATGGGCGCTATACGGGGGACGCTCCGGGTGACCGGGTTCTTTTGTATCTCCCTGGGGGCGCGGAGGGCTAGCGCTGGAATACGCTAAGTGAAATCGAAAAGCCGGATTCAGGAACCGAGCCTATTCACCAGGAACACCTGACGTGTTCCCGGTTCAGAGGCTCTTGCCCGTCGGACGTGAAGTCCGCCGTGCATCCTGAATCCGGCTTTCCAATTTCACTAAGCGTATTCTCAGCCGCCCTATGCGCCCTCAGGGAGATACAAAAGAACCCGGCCACCCGGAGCGTCCCCCGTATAGCGCCCATGGTTCCAAGCCATAAGCAGCGGGCATACGAAGCTCCCCAGGAAGAGCGCTAAGCTCGTGGGACAGTCCCCGATCAAAATGGACATGTCCCCCTTCGCACGCATCTTTTATTTGCGTCTGATTGAAAATCATGGTATGATTGTGTCAGAATAATTGACAGGGAGGTAAGAGAAGATGAGTGAATTTATCATTACAACGGACAATACGTCGGATTTACCGGATAGTTATATAAGTGAAAATGATCTGGACATATTGTTTTTATCCTATACAATTGATGGGGAGACCTATGAGCGTGAAAATCAGCTGTCGGCGGCCGAATTTTATAAGAGAATGAGAAATGGTTCCATGCCGACTACGGCGCAGATTAACCCGGATATGGCGAAAGAAAAGTTCACGAAATATCTGAAGGAAGGAAAAGACATTCTGCACATTTCCTTCTCATCCGGCTTAAGCGGCAGCTATAACAGCTGCAGGATCGCTGCGGAAGAGCTTCAGGAAGACTTTCCCGACCGGCGGATCGTGGTCGTGGATTCTCTGTGTGCGTCCCTGGGTGAGGGACTGCTGGTGCATAAAGCGGTATGCCAGAAAAAAGAGGGAAAATCTCTGGCTGAGATTACCGAGTGGCTGGAAGAGAATAAACTGCATCTGTGCCATAACTTTACTGTTGACGATCTGAATCATCTCTATCGGGGCGGCCGGGTTTCCAAGGCGGCGGCCGTGTTCGGGACAATGGTGAATATCAAACCGGTGCTGCATGTGGATGATGAGGGACACCTGGTTCCGGTATCCAAGGTGCGGGGACGTAAAAAATCCTTGACCACACTGGTGGATAACATGGAAAAACAAGTCGGGAAATTTGAAAATGATACGATTTTTATCAGCCATGGGGATTGTCTTACGGATGCGGAATTCGTGGCGCGGCTGGTTCGGGAGCGGTTCGGGATACAGTCGTTCCTGATCAATACGGTAGGACCGACGATCGGCGCTCATTCCGGCCCAGGCACGGTGGCGTTGTTCTTTATGGGGAACTCCCGTTAAGAGTTGAGTTATCTATAAAATGTATATAAAAATGATGGTGTTCGGGCGGAAAAACCCGGCATCATCATTTTTTATTTTATAGGAAAGACCCCTATGGAATAAAAGCCCTCCGGGGGAGACCGCACAGCGGCGGAAAGGAAGATGCTGCTTACACTTCACGGACATACGGTTCACGGACGGATTGATTTTTCCGCTGAATGTGCTATGATAGGGAACGGTGAATTTATGTGAGGAAGGGCAGGAGAGATATGGTAAAAGATATGACACAGGGCGAGCCGGGAAAGATATTATGGAGTTTTTCCCTGCCGCTTTTGTTTAGTGTAATTTTTCAGCAGCTGTACAGTATCGTGGACAGCGTGGTGGCGGGGAAGTTCGTGGGGGTCGGCGCGCTGGCCGCCGTGGGGGCGTCCTATCCGATTACTATGATATTTATAGCCATTGCTACCGGAGCGAATATCGGGAGTTCCGTGATCATTTCCCAGTATTTCGGCGCAAAGAAATATGAGGATATGAAAACGGCTGTGTATACGTCCATCCTGTCGGTGGCGGCCTTAAGCCTGATCCTGACCGTGGCGGGAACGGTGTTTTGCAATCCGCTGATGCGGATGCTGGACACACCGGCAGACGTCTTCGGGGACGGGGCGCTGTACCTGAAGATATACATATGGGGGCTTTTGTTCCTGTTTTTATATAATATATGCACGGGAGTTTTTACCGCTCTGGGTGATTCCAGGACGCCCTTATATTTTTTGATCGGATCATCGGTGAGTAACATTGTATTTGACCTGGTCTTCGTTATTTGCTTCCATATGGGTGTGGCCGGGGTAGCGTGGGCCACGTTCTTGTGCCAGGACGCGGCTTCGCTGCTGGCGGTCCTGACCCTGGTCAGGCGTCTGCGAAAAATTAAGACAAACCAGGCATATCCGGTTTACAGTTTCCGGATGCTGGGGCGCATCAGCGTCGTAGCTGTTCCAAGTATTTTACAGCAGAGCTTTATTTCCATCGGGAACCTGTTTGTCCAGAGGCTGGTCAACGGCTACGGGTCCACGGTAATGGCTTCTTATTCTGCCGTGGTGAAGCTCAATACATTTGCCATCACATCCTTTACGACCATGGCCAACGGCCTGTCCGGTTTCACGGCTCAGAATATGGGGGCGATGAAAAGCGACCGGGTGCAGAAAGGGTTCAGGGCGGGTGTACGCATGATACTTTTGATCTGCGTTCCCTTTTTTATCGCTTACTTTGTGTTCAGCCCGGCGATGTTACGGATATTCCTGTCCAGCAAAGAGGATGTAACAGCGGTTATTCAGGAAGGAACCCGGTTTTTGCGGATTGTGTCTCCCTTTTATTTTGTGATCTCTTTGAAATTGATGGCGGACGGGGTTCTGCGCGGGGCCGGAGCCATGACGCCGTTTATGGTGGCCACGTTTTCCGATCTGATTCTCAGAGTGGCGCTGTCTTATGTCATGGCTCTTTTGCTTTCCATGGGCAGTACCGGCATCTGGCTGTCCTGGCCGATTGGCTGGGTGATCGGTACCGTATTGTCTCTGGGCTTTTATCTGAGTGGTATCTGGAAAAGAAAAATGCTGACATAAGGGAGGATATTATGACGAAGACAAATGTGATCAGGCAGCTGGAAAAAGCAGGTATCCCGTTCCGAACGGCGGAATACGAGGTGGATGAAGCGGATCTCTCCGGAGTCCATGTAGCCAGGCAGCTGGGGCAGCCCTGCGAACAGGTGTTTAAGACGCTGGTTCTGCGGGGGCCAAAGCTTGGCCCCTTTGTCTGCTGTATCCCGGTTGCGGAGGAAGTGGATCTTAAAAAGGCGGCTGAGGCAGCGGGGGAGAAAAAGGCAGAGATGCTTCCGCTGAAGGAATTGCTCCCAACCACCGGCTATATCCGCGGAGGCTGTTCGCCGGTCGGTATGAAGAAAAAATATCCCATATGGCTTGATGAGACGGCGGAACTCTACGGGGAAATCGCCGTCAGCGCAGGGGTACGCGGAATGCAGGTGATACTGGCGCCGCAGGATCTGATCCGCTTTACCGGGGCGAAGGTAGCGGATCTTACGATTGTGTAGCAGGGGGAATTTCTGATTTTAGCAGGGCCAGCTCCCAGGGGTCCAGGGAGGAGCTGTCATCCTGCCTTTGAAGGATATCCCGGCGCAGATATTCCTTTTCGGCGTCGCTTAGAAGCGCGAATACGGAAAGGTATTCTTCCTCCCAAAAGCATTCTTTCAGCAGTTCTTTCAGATCGCGCAAACTTCCCACCTGGGTACTGATGATCTGCAGCTTATCCTTCAGATAACGGCAGGTTTTCAGTTCTTCGATGAGCGCCCGCAGATTCCTGTCATCCATCTTATCGCCGTCTTTGAAACCGCCGGCAAAGACAGCGGGGGTGTAAGAGGCTGTGACGGGCAGAAGGATGCGCAGACGGTTTTCCCGGGCATAACACTGCATGTCTTTTAGAAGTGCCGGAAGAGCTTCGGACAAATAAGACCGGGCCAATGGATCGGACAGGCGCAGGGCTTTTAAAAGTGCCTGAAGACTATCCTGAAACAGGAGATTCAAGGCATCCGGCTCATGGGTGATGACCAGGGTCTGCAGATGGTTCACATCTTCCGGGGTTAACGCAAGGTCGTGGACGGGGAGATTCAGCAGGACACAGGAAAGAGCGTCCGGGAACACCAGGCCGCAGATGTTGATCAGCAGTTCCTGATAGTCCGCCGCATAATTTCGCAGAAGCGTCCGTACCGCGCGCAGGGGAAAGCAGCCGAGAAACGTATCTTCGGCCTGCAGGTGTTTCAGGTAATCGTAGATCAGGTCTATTCCGGATAACTCCGGCGCTTGCGGAACAAGGAGCGGATAATCGATGGTACCCCCGTCCAGGGAAGCTTTATAATCCACATCATAGAAGGGGAAAAACTCAGGGATCCCTTTCATCAGGGTATCCTGATAAGCGGCCAGAGGGATGGGGAGACGGTGCTTCTGAAGCCTGGCCAGAAGGATTTTCGCGTTTTTTAGTTTTTCCTTTTCAAGCGCAAGTCCCTGCCGGAAGCATAGTTCGGCATCCGGCGCGTCCGCAGATGCCAGCGCATGGCCGGTATTTTGAAGATGCCGGTCATACTCGGCGATGCAGTATAGAATTGAGGAGAGTATCTCCCGGGCAGTCTCGTAGGGAACGGAGGTACTGTCATTGCCGGTATATTTTCGGACACGTTTTTGCAGCAGGGGAAGCAGTTCTTCTAAAGTGAATTCCATAGTTGGATCCTCCAATCTTAAGGACTTCGATAGGTTACGGATTCTTCTGCATCCTGCTGTTAACGCCGGAAACGGTATTGGCAGGATCATAGTATCTATAGTTATACAGCAGAGCCATGGCGACTGCAAGACTTGAAAAAACAGCGTTTTTGTGGTATGATAATCACAGCAGAGAGAGAAAAACAGTAAGTTTTGTTTTTTCTCTTTTTTATTTTCTCAAATTTGAGATAAATTTTTTGTTAAGGTATTTGGAAAGCCATTGCGTAATTCTGATTCTCCCCTTACAATTACGACGAAATTATATGCGTAAGGAAATGCCAGGTACATAGGAAAGGGAGATAGAGAATGAAAATTACGGATTTTTTAGGCCTGTTGGGAGGTCTGGCGCTGTTCCTGTATGGAATGCAGATGATGAGTTCCGGCCTGGAGGCCGCAGCCGGTAACCGGATGAAGCGGATTCTGGAACGCCTGACGTCGAACCGCTTTCTGGGGGTGCTGGTGGGAGCGGGAATCACGGCGGTGATCCAGTCCTCCTCGGCCACTACCGTTATGGTGGTGGGATTTGTCAATTCCGGCATGATGACCCTTCGCCAGGCAGTATGGATTATTATGGGAGCTAATATCGGAACGACTATCACAGGACAGCTGATTGCTCTGGACATAGGTGTACTGGCGCCGCTGATCGCCTTTCTAGGCGTAGCGCTGGTTGTGTTTATCAAGAAACCGAAGCTTCAGTCTTATGGCATGATCGTTGCCGGACTGGGTATTTTATTTATAGGAATGGATATGATGAGCGCGGCGATGATGCCGCTTCGGGATTCGGAGGCGTTTGTACATCTGATGACCAGATTTTCCAATCCGGTGCTGGGGATTCTGGCCGGTATGCTTTTTACGGCGATTATACAATCTTCCTCCGCTTCGGTCGGTATCCTGCAGGCGCTGGCCACCAGCGGGCTGATCGGTTTGCCAAGCGCTGTCTACGTTTTGTTCGGACAAAATATAGGTACCTGTATCACCGCGGTGTTAGCATCGATCGGAACCAACCGGAACGCGAAGAGAACCACGATTATCCATCTGATGTTCAACATGATCGGAACGGCGGTATTTACGGTCGTCTGTATGACATTGCCGCTCACCGCGCTGATTCAGTCTCTGACACCGTCTAATCCGGCGGCGCAGATAGCCAACATGCACACCCTATTTAATATTGTGACCACCCTTTTGCTCATTCCGTTCGGAACCGGCATGGCGAAACTGGCAACCCGCATCCTTCCCGACAAGGAACGAGGAGAGGACGGCGAACAGCGCCTTTTATTTATCAAACCGGTGGATGGGGCAAGGGAATACCACATCGGGACTTCCGCCATTGCGATCAACGGAATCTGCAAAGAACTCAAAAGAATGATCGCCATGGCAAGAGAAAATGTCAGCTTGAGTTTTCAGGCGGTTCTGGATGGAAATTCAAAGAGGCTGAAAAAGGTGGAGGAGAATGAGGAGTATATAGATTATCTGAACAAAGAGATCTCCAAATATATTTCCCACATTATTACATACGAGGCGAACCCGGAGGATTCGGCCAGAATCAGCGCCTTTTTTAAGATCGCGGGCAATGTGGAGCGGATCGGGGATCACGCTATGAATATTTGTGAATATACGAAGCGGCTGGAAGAGAAGCAGATAGGTTTTTCCGACCAGGCAAGAGAAGAGATCGCAACCATGCGGGATATCTGTCTGAAATCGATGGATCTGCTGGACTGCATGGAGGCTACCAATGTGGAGGATATCACCGGCATCGCCGCGGCGGAACAAAAGATCGATGATATGACGATGCTGTACCGGCAGAACCAGATCGTCCGAATGCAGTCCGGTGTCTGTTCGGACGAAGCCTGCATTCTTTACTCGGAGATGCTCACGGATTTTGAACGGATCGGTGACCATATTCTGAATATCGGGCAGGAATTGGGAGAAAACAGAGGATAGGATTTTGCACTATTCGTTAGCGGCGGGGCATGGTATAATAATTGTCAAATAAAGTGCCCCATGGGAACTGGGGAAGGTTTCGGAGGAGTTATAATGAAAATATTGATTGATGCGGATGCCTGCCCGGTAGTGGGGATTACGGAGAAGATAGCGTGCAGGCGGGGCATTCCGGTCTGGATCTTGTGCGATACCAGCCATGTGATAAAGTCTGAGACGGCGGAAGTGTTTGTGGTCGATCAGGGAGCGGATGCCGTGGATTTTACTTTGATCCGGAAGGCGGAGCGGGGCGACGTGGTAGTGACGCAGGATTATGGGGTGGCGGTGATGGCCCTGGGCAAAGGCGCGCATCCTATCCATCAGAGCGGGAAGTGGTACACCAACGAAAACATTGACGCGATGCTGATGGAGCGGCATCTGGCGAAGCAGGCAAGAAGAGCGTCCAGGAAAAATCATTTGAAGGGGCCTTCGAAGCGTTCGGGGGAGGATGACGAACATTTTGCGGAGTCGCTGATCCGCTTGCTGGATCAGCTGGCGGATGAGTAAATTTCCATGAGTAAATTCAAGGCGGAGAAAGCCTGACTAAGAATGTGCTGTGTGCAATATATGGCACATTTCTTTTATTCCATAGGAAAGTGCACCTTTTTGATTTGGGAGGAATGTTAATGATTAGCCAATTAAGTGATTATTTAAAGAAACCACAACTGTATGCACCAAGCACAGGGGAATTTTGGAATGATACGCATATATCCAAGGGAATGCTGGCGGCACATCTAAATCCGCAGGAAGATGCGGCAACCCGCAGACCTGAATTTCTTGACCAGTCAGTCCAATGGATTACTCAAATCGCGCCGCCGTCCCAATATAAGTCTTTACTGGATTTGGGCTGTGGTCCTGGTCTGTATGCAGAGCGTTTTCACAATGCCGGATATTCGGTAACAGGAGTGGACTTCTCAAAACGTTCTATTGCATATGCAAAAGAACATGCGTTGCTGCACAACAGCGCGATCCGTTACCATTATCAAGATTATATGACGATTGAATTTACAGATCAATTTGATGTAATAACATTAATCTATTGCGACTACGCTGTGCTGCCGGTTACAGAAAGGCAGTGTTTGTTAAAAAAAGTTTATCAGGCGTTAAGAAAAAATGGAAAATTTATTGTTGATGTTTTTACACCGCTTATGCGGAACAAAGAAAGCCGTACATGGAAATACTGCGAAGAAGGCGGTTTTTGGTGTGAAAAGCCTCATATCTGTTTGGAGTCTGTATATCAATATGACGATGGGGATGCCACAGAGCTGCGCCAATGTGTTGTTGTTTCTGACGGAGCTATAAGCTGTTACAATATATGGGACCATTTCTTTACAAAAGAAAAGCTATTATCAGAAATAATACCCGCAGGATTCAACCATTTCGAGCTCTATGGTGACGTAGCGGGAAAGAAATTATCGGATCAGGGCAAAACAATTTGCGGTGTTTTTACAAAGTAGAGCTTTTTAAGGAAAACAGTTTGAAAAATCATAATTAAAACAAATTTAGTGAAAAAGGGCCTTGTATGTGGTAGTATGTATATATCGTAGCAAGGCTTTTTCCGATATGTGCCGGATTAGAGATTTATAATAAAAGCTATTTCAGGTATCCTCATGAATAAAAAAAACGGACCAGTTTACACCGGTCCGGGAGAAAGAGGGATTTATCTGAAAAGCTTTCGCTTGTATGAGACCTAGTATAAAAGGATATTGTGTATAATCTGTGACGGCTATATAAAATTTATATAAAAAATACCAAAAAAATTATTAATATTTTAGAAACGAAATATTACGGATCAAAGGGTCAGAAGATCAAAAGACCAAAGGCAAATGGCAAGGGAGGGCGAGAAGTTGAACGTCAGCAGGGTAATAAGAGAAATGGCGGAGTACTATGAAGGGCAGCCGGAGCGGATCAATCATTTCATGAAGGTATATGGTTTCGCTAAGACGATCGGAGAGCTGGAGGAAATTCCCCCACAGACGCTGGATATCCTGGAGGCTGCGGCGGCAGTGCACGACATCGGCATCAAAATCAGCGAAGAAAAATATAACAGCTGCGCCGGTCGTTATCAGGAGCTGGAAGGACCGCCTGTGGCTGGAGAACTGCTGAGAAGATGCGGTTACCGGGAGGAACTGATCGAGCGGATCTGTTATCTGGTGGGGCATCATCATACTTATTCCAATATGGACGGCTTGGATTACCAAATTTTGGTGGAGGCGGATTTCCTGGTGAATCTGTATGAGCAGAAAGAGGACCGGCAGGCGATTTTGCATGCGAAAGAAAATATATTCAGGACAAAGAGCGGCACAGAATTATTGGAGAGATTATTTCCGGATGTTAAATAAGACGGTGTTGTGCGGTATCTTTGCGGATTTTGAGAAAGGACATGTATGGATAAGCAGGTGAAAGATGCTAAGCTTCAGGCGTATGAGGAGCTAAAACAGCGGGAACATCAGATGCAGGTAGTTCTGGACGCGATTCAGGGAGGGCTGAAGATCAGCCGGGATGATGAGATGTACTCTTATCTCTATGTGAGCGATGAACTGTGCAGTTTATTTGGCTATACAAAAGAGGAGTTTCTGGAGGTGACAGGCGGAACGGCTGTGGGAGCGGTATATCCGCCCGACCTTCCAAGAGTGCTGCAGGAGTGCGTGGAGGCGTTTGAAGACGGCAGTGTGGATTACGCGATCAAATACCGGGTGGCCTGTAAGGACAAAAGCCTGAAATGGATTATAGACAGCGGACGAAAAGTAAAAAGCGAAGATGGGGAAACGATCATTAACAGTATCTATCTGGACGTGACGGAGATGGAGGAGGCAAACCTTAAGATCCATGAACAAAAGGAGCTTCTGGACAGCATCTATGATTCCATCATGTGTGGTATCATCCGGTATCGGGTAGAAGCCGACGGCCTGAAATATGTAACGGCGAATCATGAGGCGGTTCGGATTCTCGGCATGGATACTCCCGAAAATTTTGTTTCCATGGATGTCAGGAGCTATTGCGATAAAATTGATGAGCGGGACAGGCCGGCGGTGTATGAACAGATCAGCAGCTTAAAACAGCCAGGAGACCGCTATACCGGCGAATACCGGATACATAGAAGTAAAGAGGAAATGGTCTGGGTATACAGTACTACCGAACTGATCCGGGAGGGAAAGGATCAGCTGACCCTACAGCATATCCTCATTGACATTACGGATAAAAAACGGCTGCAGCTGGCTCTGGATCAGGAGCGCAAACGGTTCCGGATCGCGATTGAGAGCGCGCCTACCATTATTTTCGAATATGATCCGGCAACGGATGTATATAAGGCATTCGGAACCCTGGAGACCGGGGAACATAAGCAGGGAATAGAGCGGACGATTCCGGATTTCCTGGGGAAAGCGGTCAGCACGCAGATCAAAGAGCCGTATCTGAAAAAGGTCCGGGAACTGTTTTGCAGGACGACGGTATCCAGTCTGGAAGTTCAGATGGCGCCGTATGTGGGAAGCACAGAGTATGTCTGGGCGAGAATAACCGTAACCCCGGCCTGTAACGACCAGAATGCCCGGATCGTCATCGGTAAGATCAGCAATATCCAGTCGGAGAAAGAGAAGGAGTTTGCGCTGGAGGAGGCAAAATCCAGAGATGTGCTGACCGGATTGTATACCAAAGAAGCCGGTATCCGGATGGTAAAAAAATATATGGAACAAAAGAGTCCGGATGAAGTCTGCGGATTGATGCTGCTGGATATGGATAATTTCCAGGAGATTAATAAGGCGGAGGGAAATGTATTTGCGGACGCGATTCTGCAGGAGGCGGCCAGGATCATTCTGGCCGAAACCGGAGAGGATGATATTCAGATCCGTCTGGGCGGGGATGAGTTCATGCTGTTCGTCAAGAACTGTGATAAGGCCCGGGCGACTGTCTTAGGACCCCGCATTGCCGGATTGATATCGAATCTGTTCGGCAGCGAGGAGAATAAAATAAAAGTATCTGTCAGCATCGGAATGTGTGTAACCGCGGTGGTGGATGAATACAGCGCGCTTTACCGGTGCGCGGAAAGCACCCTGAAGTATGTAAAAAATAATGGAAAAGGGAAAGCGGCCTGTTATCTGGACACGTCCAACGAGCTGGGCACGGTTCTGACGCAGCTGTATACGGAGAAACATTTTATCAATGAAATCAAACGCCCTACCGGCCAAAAGGAAGAAAATCTGACTTCCTTTGCCCTGGAGCTGCTGGGAAAGGCCAAAAATCTGGACGATGCTATTTTCCTGCTGCTGGCCAGGATCGGAAAAACCTATGGCTTTGACCGGGTAACGGTGCTGGAGGTGGATCATGATTATCTGAGCTACCGGTACACCTATCAATGGGCCAGAGAGCAGCAGGATCTGGATATGGAGCGCAGATTCTATTTGAATCAGGATGAAATAGACGCCATCAGCAGCCGGTATGACGAAGAGGGAATCAGCCGGGAATACCTGTCGGGGGAAGCAAAAGAGGGGGCCTGCCTGCATGCGGGTATCTGGAGCCGCGGACTCTACGCGGGCGCTTTGTCTTTTGAAATATGGGATACGGATTATGAATGGTCCGCAGAGCAGCGCCGGCTGCTGAAGGAAATGGTTAAAATCATATTTTCCTTTATCATGAAAGCGAGAGCGGATGCGGTGAGTCAGGCGAAAACGGATTTCCTTTCCAGAATGTCCCATGAGATCCGAACCCCGATGAATGCCATAGGGGGAATGACGGCGATCGCCAAAGCCGTGCTGGATGACAAGGAAAAGGCTCTGGACTGCCTGAACAAGATCGAATCGGCCAACGAGTATCTGCTGACGCTGATCAATGACATTCTGGACATGTCCCGGATTGAAAGCGGGAAAATGGAACTGAATTTTGAAAATACGGATCTGAACAGGCTGATCAGCGAGCTGGAAGATCTGATGCGCACCCAGGCGGAACAAAAACAGATCATATTCTGTGTGCAAAATGAATTCCGCAGCGGCCGGCACGTTCTGGCCGACGGGCTGCGGCTGAATCAGGTCCTGGTTAATATTGTGGGAAATGCATTAAAGTTTACAAAAGCCAAAGGCCGGGTGAGCGTAAGAATCCGTGTGCTGGAAGAATCCGACCAGCAGGTTATGCTGCGGTTTTCCGTGGAAGATACCGGAATCGGAATCAGCCAGGAGGCGCTGGGGAGGATCTTTAATTCTTTTGAACAGGCAGGAGCCGTGACGGCATCCCGCTATGGCGGAACCGGTCTGGGACTTTCCATATCCCAGCGCCTGGTACAGATGATGGGAGGCAGCCTGGAGGTCGTAAGCGAACCGGGGAAGGGGTCGGAGTTTTATTTTACCCTGTCCATGCCTTATGGGAGTAAGATTGAAAGAGCAGCGGCAGAAAAACCGGCGCCGCTTGAAAAAGAGTATGATTTTACCGGCAGGCGTATCCTTCTGGCCGAGGATAATGAATTAAATATGGAAATTGCCGTGGAGCTGCTTCAGATGAATGGGTTCCAGGTAGAGACCGCGGGGGACGGAAGAGAGGCGGTGGAGCAGTTCGAGAAGAATCCGCCTTATTATTTCGATGCGGTCCTGATGGATATCCGCATGCCGGTTATGGACGGGCTGGAGGCCACGAAGAGAATCCGTACGCTTGGAAAAGCGGATTCCAGGAGTATACCGATCGTGGCTATGACAGCCAACGCCTTTGATGAGGATACGAAGAAATCTATAGAGAGCGGGATGAACGGACATATGTCCAAACCCATCGTCATGTCCAAGCTGTGCGAAATGCTGTCGGAATGCTTTAAACGCCGTATGCAGGCGGAAAGGGTCCGGCCGGAATAGAAAGATTTGTATGAAAAAAGAATGCGTTTAAAAAGAGGGAGGAAAACAAATGAATTTTAATCCAAACAGCAGCTTTTTATTTGTGCTGGCTGCGCTAGTGATTCTGTTTGTCATCGCCCAGTCGGTATTTTTCCTGATAAGGGGTTTAAGACGGGCCAAAGAGATCGGAATGGATATGAAGCAGATCCGTAAGATCATCGTATCCACGGCGGTATTTACCATCGCTCCGGCCGTGTCGATCCTGCTGGGGGTGGTGACGCTGTCTAAGTTCCTGGGCCTGCCGCTTCCCTGGGTAAGGTTAAGCGTGGTGGGCGCGATCACTTACGAGCTTCCGGCCGCCACTTCGACGGCCACCGTATTCGGCCTGTCCTTAGCGGAGACCATTACGGACCCGAAGGTATATTCGGCCATTGCATGGGTGATGACGCTTGGAATCATGCCCAGTATCATCCTGGTGCCGTTGTTAATCAGGAAAATCCAAAAAGGGCTGGTTTCCATGAAAAACAAAGACAGCCGCTGGAGCGATATTTTCTCAACCGCGCTGTTCCTTGGCATGATATCCGCTTTCCTTGGTATGGTGTTTTCCGATATCCGCAACGGGCTGGCGGGATGGATCCCGATCTTTGTACTACTGTTTTCCGCGCTGCTTATGGGAGTCTGCGGCTTGTGCGTGAAGAAGTTCCGGATGAAATGGCTTGAGAACTATGCGCTTCCCGTCAGTATGCTGGGAGCGATGGCTTTTGCCTGCGTGATTACACCGTGGATTATATAGGAGGGGAGGATAATATGAAAACAAGAGCGTATGATGAGCAGACACATTTTTATGGGAAATTATGGATTTGGACTGCGGCGGTAGTGATCTTATGCGTACCGCTGGCGATCTGCATCCGGTATGACGCCTGGCCTGGTTTTACCCCCGTTTTGAAAGGGCTGCTGGGTGTGGCTCCCATCTTCTGGACCGTGGGCGCGATCGAGGTGGTGACTTATATCCCGATGCTGGGGACCGCAGGCTCCTACCTGGGATTCGTGACGGGAAATCTTACGAACCTGAAGGTCCCCTGTGCGTTGAACGCCATGGAGAATGCCAAGGTCAAGCCGGGAAGCGAGGAGGGGGAGATCATATCGACCATCGCCATCGCCACGTCCTCTATCGTCACCACGCTGATTATCGCGGCAGGGGTGTTCCTGCTGGCGCAGCTGGCTCCGATTCTGAATTCTCCGGTTTTGAAACCGGCGTTTGACAATATCCTGCCTGCCCTGTTCGGCGGTCTGGCGGTAGTTTATGTGAGTAAGAACTGGAAAATATCCATCGCTCCTCTGGTGTTTATGGTGATCCTGTTCCTGCTGGTACCGTCTCTGGCCGGTTCGGTGGGCGTCCTGGTTCCGGTAGGGGCGCTGATCTCCATCGGCGCGGCCCGGATTCTTTACAAAAAGAATATGATTTAACAGATGCCCGGATTCAGGCACAGGCGATAGGTTGACAAGAAAAAATAGTTTTAAGAGAAAGAAGGATGTTACATGGGTTGGTGGATCTTAGGTGTTATTTTACTGGCGGTTGTGGTTTTTCTGGCGGTGATCCTGGCGCGTGCCGCGATGTTCAAGCCAAAGGCGGAGATGCCTGTGAATGAAGGGGATGTGGAGCTTGATGAGGACAGGATCGTTGGGGATATGCAGGCGATGATCCGCTGCAAAACAGTCTCGCACAGTGATGAAAGCCTGACGGATTTCGACGAATTCAAGAAGTTTCAGGAACTGCTGCAGGAGCGTTTTCCGAACATCCATAAGAACTGTACCAGGGAGTTTATAGGAAAAACAGGAATTCTCTATCACTGGAAGGGAAAATCCTCCGATAAACCCACCGTTTTAATGTCCCACTATGACGTGGTTCCCATCGAGGAAGACGGCTGGGTAAAACCTGCGTTTGAGGGACTGGTGGAAGACGGCGTGCTGTGGGGCCGGGGAACACTGGACACCAAAGGGACCCTGTGCGGAGTGGTGGAAGCAGCCGAGTCTCTGATGGAGCATGGTTTTGTACCGGAACAGGATATTTATATGGCTTTTTCCGGCGATGAGGAGATCAACGGGCCTTCCTGTCCCGCTATGGTGGCGGAACTGGAAAAGCGGGGAGTAAAACCGGCTTTGGTGGTAGACGAAGGCGGCGCCGTAGTGGAAAATGTATTTCCGGGCGTGACCCGTTCCTGCGCGCTGATCGGTGTGGCGGAAAAGGGCCTGGCAAATGTAAAGTTCTCCATCAAAAGCCAGGGCGGACACGCTTCCACGCCTCCGACCCATACCATCGCCGGGGAACTGGCCAAGGCCGTGGTGGATATAGAAAACCATCCGTTCCCGTCCCAGCTGACGAAACCTGTGGCGGAGATGTTTGATACGCTGGGGCGGCATTCCAGCTTCGCTTATAAGATATTGTTTGCGAATCTGTGGTGCTTTAAGCCCCTGCTTGACATGGTCTGCAAGAAATCGGGCGGGGAACTCAACGCTATGATGCGGACCACCTGCGCGGTCACAAGGATGGAGGGGAGTAAAGCATACAATGTGCTGCCTCCGAAAGCGGCGGTGGGAACGAATCTGCGTCTGCTGGGCCAGGATACGCTGGACAGCATTCAGACCTATCTGAAACAGACGATACATAATCCGAATATTGACGTGGAGCTGGTGGAGGGGATGAACCCTTCGATCTGCTCGGATACCGAATGTGAGGAATATCAGAAGCTTACCCAGGTGATTCACAATACCTGGCCGGAGGCGTTGGTTTCGCCTTATCTGATGATGGCCTGCAGCGACTCCAGGCATTACTGCCGGATCACGGACCGTGTGTACCGGTTCTCGGCGATGGCCTTGTCAAAGGAGGAGCGGGGATTCATCCATGGCAATAATGAGCGGGTGCCCATAGAGACATTGGTGAAAACTGTGGAATTCTATGTGCGGTTGATTAGAAAGTGTTAAGAGATAGATAAAAAAGTGGCAGGCGCCGTAGTTGAACGCCTGCCATTTTTGGGTGAAGCTGATTTTCCCGCATTGCGCTTGACAATCCCAGCTGCATGTCATATACTTTGATGGTAAAATAGTTTGAATATCAAAATAATGGAGAGACCATATGACATCTAGAATAATCGGGACCGGAAGTTATGTTCCGGAGCACTCTTTTACGAATACGGACATGGAGAAACTGGTAGATACCAGCGATGAATGGATCGCTGGCCGTACGGGGATTCGGGCAAGGCGGCTGGTGAAGGAGGAAACCACGGTTTCCATGGCGGCAGAGGCAGGACGTTTGGCCCTGGAAGATTCCGGGACGGATCCGTCTGAATTAGAACTGATTATCGTCGCCACCTGCTCAACGGAGGAAGTGATGCCGAATACGGCGTGCCGTGTACAGCAGAAACTGGGTGCGGTTCACGCGGTTGGATTCGATCTGAATGCGGCCTGCTCCGGCTTTCTGTTTGCGTTACATACGGCGCATGCCTATCTGCAGGCCGGTATCTGCAAAAACGCGCTGGTCATTGGGGCAGAATCTTTATCGAGGCTGCTGGACTGGACGGACAGGGGGACCTGTGTCCTTTTCGGGGACGGAGCGGGTGCGGTGGTATTGCATCAGGAAGAGACGGGCATTCTGGGTCTCTCCCAGTTCTCCGACGGGAGCCGGGGAGATGTTCTCACCTGTGGTAATCCGCAGAACTGCAATCCCCTTCAGGAAGCGCGGGAGAGCCGGCCGGGAAAAATCGCCATGGATGGGCAGGAAGTATTCAAATTTGCCGTCAGGCAGGTTCCGGCCTGTATTACCGGTCTTTTGAACCACTACGGATGTGGGAAAGACGAGATTCAATACTTTATCCTTCACCAGGCCAATGCCCGTATAATCCGGTCCGTGGCAAAACGCCTGGCCGTACCGGAGGAGCGTTTCCCCATGAATATGGAACAGTACGGCAATACCTCCGCAGCCAGTATCCCCATGCTGCTGGACGAATTGAACCGTGCGGGACGCTTGAAGAGGGGGGATCGTCTGGTTCTCTCCGGTTTTGGAGCCGGACTGACCTGGGGCGCCTGCCTGCTGATCTGGTAATCCAATATTGACAATCCTCACATCCTTGTATTATAGTGGAGCGAGAAATAAAGCCAATGAGGAGACTAAAGGATGGAGAAAAAAACATTTGTAACCAAGGAACAGCTCAAGGAAATCATCAAAGAATATCCGACTCCCTTTCACTTATACGATGAAAAAGGCATCCGGGAGAACGCCAAAGCGCTAAAGGAGGCTTTTTCCTGGAATAAAGGATTCCGGGAATATTTTGCCGTAAAAGCCACCCCGAATCCATTTATATTAAAAATACTGCAGGAATATGGTTTTGGCTGCGACTGCTCTTCCGAGACGGAGCTGATGCTGGCCGACGCGTTAGGTTTTCAGGGGCCGGATATTATGTTTTCGTCAAATGCCACGCCGGCGCGGGAATATAAGCTCGCCTATGACCTGGGAGCCGTCATTAATCTGGATGACATTACCCACATAGACTTTCTGGAGAAGACGACAGGAATTCCCAAGACGATCTGCTGCCGGTACAATCCCGGCGGAACATTCACGATCAGCACCGATATTATGGATAACCCGGGAGAAGCCAAATACGGATTTACCACCGAACAGCTCTTTGAAGGTTTCCGGATTCTAAAGGAAAAGGGTGTGGAGAACTTCGGCATCCACGCGTTCCTGGCCAGCAATACCGTGACCAATGAATATTATCCCGCCTTAGCCAAGGTCCTGTTTGAGACCGCCGTAAAGCTAAAACAGGAAACCGGCGCCAACATCACCTTTATCAACCTGTCCGGGGGCATTGGCATTCCCTACCGTCCCGATCAGGAGCCCAATGATATCCGGGTCATCGGGGAAAAAGTCCGTGAAGTCTACGAGCAGACCCTGGTGCCGGCCGGTATGGGAGATGTGGCCCTGTACACCGAATTGGGCCGTTACATGCTGGGCCCTTACGGCTGCCTGGTCACCACCGCGATTCATGAAAAACATACCCATAAAGAGTACATCGGCTGTGATGCCTGTGCCGTCAACCTGATGCGCCCGGCCATGTACGGTGCGTATCACCACATTACGGTCATGGGAAAAGAAAATATGCCCTGCGACCACAAATACGATGTCACCGGCTCTCTGTGCGAGAACAATGACAAATTCGCTGTGGACCGCATGCTTCCGAAGATCGACATGGGCGACCTGCTGGTAATCCACGACACCGGCGCCCACGGCTACTCCATGGGCTATAACTATAATGGGAAACTGCGTTCTGCGGAGATCTTATTAAAAGAGGACGGCTCCACCCAGCTGATCCGTAGAGCAGAGACTCCGGAGGATTACTTTGCGACTTTTGACTGTTTTGATATCCTGAGCAATATGAAATACAGGTAGAAATAAAAAAGGACTTTCCGTATGTGTGGCGGGAGTCCTTTTTTATTTCATGGCAGGAGAGATATCAAGGGCCCTGGAGACGGTTAGCGCGATAAAAGGGGTTCCGTTAGACGAAAAATATTATTCCGATAACGTTGCTATTGTTCCGATAACAGAGTATACTACTGTTTGAAACGAGGTGGAGCATTATGCATATGACGGTAAAACAAGCAGCGGAAAAATGGGGCATTTCAGATAGAAGAGTTCGTATATTATGTTCAGAAGGGAAGATTCCGGGTGTCACTCGAGAAGGACGCAGTTGGAGGATCCCGGCAGAGGCGAAAAAACCAGAAGATGGCCGGTATAAGGCTGTGGAAAGCCTGCTTGATATCATTGACAGGAAGAAAATAGAATTGGATTCCAGACGTCCTCTGACAGAAGGCGAAATGGAGCGCCTGACAGAAGAATTTGTGGTTGAATATACCTACAATTCAAATGCAATTGAGGGAAATACGTTGACTTTGCGTGAGACAGATCTGGTGCTGCGGGGGTTGACGATTGACCGAAAGCCGCTGAAAGATCATATGGAAGCGGTTGGACATAAGGAAGCCTTTGATTTTGTGCTGGATTTGGTAAAGGAGCAGGTACCGTTGTCGGAGAGTATTATCAAACAGATTCATTATCTGGTACTGGCTGATAAAAAGGATGACCGCGGTGTTTACAGAAGGATTCCGGTAAAAATCATGGGAGCAAAGCACGAGCCGCTGCAGCCGTATCTCATTCAACCCAAGATGGAGCAGTTGCTGGAGTCTTATAGTAACAGCACAGAGCATATCATTCGAAGGCTGGCTCGTTTTCATATAGAATTCGAGGGAATTCATCCTTTCATCGACGGGAACGGCCGTACGGGAAGGCTGCTTGTGAATTTGGAATTGATGAAAGCAGGATATCCGCCGATTGATATTAAGTTTACAGATAGGATTTCATATTACAATGCTTTTGATGAATATCATGTAAAACATAATTTAGAAGCAATGGAAAAGTTATTTGAGGGATATGTGATTGCGCGGTTAGATAGTTACCTGGGAATATTGGAAGACTAAGTTTATCAGAAAATTTCTATTTTGGAGGCAGAGAATATGATAACAGGATACTATTGTACAAATATTTTTTCTGAGCAGGCAAAAGAACTTATTGAGTTTTATAGGCAGGTATTAGAAATACCCTTTATTAAAACGGATGTGGATGATTCAAATGGGCCTGCAAATGCCTGCCCCATGGACGGCGTATCCTTAGTCCATAAGCGGCGGCGGGTGCGCGCCTCATCAAATTTCCGTATAATGATATTCCCCGACCCGCTCAACCGCGCCGCAATAAGGACAGGTATACAAGTACTCCGAAATGAACTCCTCTAATACGGAATCTTTTAAATCATAAGTTTTCCCGCATTTATTACATTCAATATGGATGAGCTGAAATAAGTCCTGATACACGGAAACATCGAGATCATCGTCATAGGTCAGCAGAAATTTCATATCCCGGATGGTCTTGTTTAAGGTAATGAATACCTCATGGGGCTTTAGAATTTCCTCGAAAATCTGAGTTGCTACTTCTATAACAATATTCATAATATAAGGCAATTTTTCATAGTACAATTCCCAGTAATCATTCCAGATATCGTTTGTGGCGAATACGAAATTTAAGTTTCCTTTCGTGGTTTGATAATGTTTGTTCTCCGTGACTAAATGAATAGACTGATCCCATACAGAGGAAAGGCCATAATCACAGTTCCTTTTATAAATCAAATCATAAAGGACGTCTTCATATTCTTTCTTATTCACAAGCCGGCAAGCTTTATTTAAGATATCCCGCTTTTTCAGTTCGGAGAGCTTCGTAACGTCATAGGTGGAAATATCCTTATTTAAGAGGCAGTCTATGAGTTCTTCGCTATCGGCCAGGAGCCAGCAAAGATAGAATAAATCATCTTTCATGGGTTTCCGGCTTATAGTAAATGCTACCGTTACCTTGCCCCTTTCGGAGCAATTAAATGACTCATGCATATATAAAATAAAATCACGCAGCAAGCTAAAAAAGATATGCGCTTTTGTAATTCGGTATCCTTCCTTTGCATAACCATGTTGGAACATCCAACCGAGCATTTCTTCCTCATCTTTCGGCAGGTCATTTTCATCTTTTAATTCTATACTCACAGAGGATAAATGGTGTTTATCTGCCTTATATAACATATCGACGATCAAATCATTGTAATAACATAATAATTCATGACGTTTGATATATTCCTTCGGTAATAATTCCGATATATAAGATTCTGCCATAGGAACCTCCTAAATAAACCAGACGTGCCCTTATGATAAAGCAGCGATCAGATACTATGAAATCCCTTTCCGACGATCTCGCTGGTGCTGGAGATCAGAATAAAGGCATCCGGATCAATCTGCCTGATATAGGTGCGCAGAAGCACCGCCTCATGGCGTCCCATGACGGTAAAGACAATGTATTTATGCTTGCCTGTGAAAGCGCCCTTTGCTTCACACACGGTAGCGCTTCGGTTTAGCTCATGGACGATGTAATCGCAGATCGGTTCCGGCTTATTACACACCACATTGAAATACTTGCACAGATTGATACTCTCGATTACTCCGTCCACCATAAATGACTTAATGGTCAGACCCAGGAAGGAGAAGAGGCCTGTCTTGATATCAAATACAAAACAACCGGCGGCGGTGATCAAAAGATCCGAGAGCAGTAGTCCTTTTCCGATATTTACGTTGGTATATTTTTTAAGAACCATGGCGATGATATCGGTTCCTCCGCTGGACGCCCCGATATTAAACAGGATCGCGGAACCCAGGGCCGGCAGAGCGATGGCAAAACACAGCTCCAGCATGGGCTCATCCGTGAACGGCGCATTCATCGGGTAGATCCGCTCCAGCAGCGAAAGGGAAAGCGATAAGAGGATGCTGGTATAAGTAGTCTTAATCCCGAACTTTCTCCCGAATACCAGGAAGCCCATCAATAACAAAACCATATTGATGATAAAGGTAAAATCACTGGCGTTAATCAGTCCGGTTTTGGCCACCAGCACAGCCAGACCGGTAACACCGCCAAAGGTAAAGTTATTCGGAAACTTAAAAAAATAGATGCCGACGGCGATCAACAGGGTACTGAAGGTCAATAACAGAAATTCCTTGATTTTTTTCTTATTCATCAGATTTCTTCTCCATTGATTTCAGATTTGTACAGCGTCCGAACCTTATATTTTTATTTTAGACACAGGACCAATACTTGTCAATTCATTTATAGAGAAGCGATCCGGCCATAACAATACCATCCCCAAAATCTCTTTTCCATCTCATAAAAAAAGTAGGTGTATTTATGCAAGTTTTGGTAATAATGGGAAATATAATGAAGATATGTAATTAAAGGAGGAAAATGATGGATCGATATATCGCGATTACAGACGTACATGGAAGGGAAATTCTGGACTCCCGGGGGAATCCGACGGTGGAAGTGGAAGTGACCGTAGACGGCGGGATCACAGGAAGGGCATCCGTACCTTCCGGCGCTTCAACGGGTAAATTTGAGGCCGTGGAACTGCGGGACGGCGAAAAAAGGTATATGGGCCTCGGTGTACAAAAAGCAATCAACAATGTGGATGTAAAGTTAGCGTCCGCCCTGGTGGGAGAAAACGCTCTGGAACAGACCTACATTGACAGCCTGCTGTTAGAAGAGGACGGAACCGATAACAAATCCAATATCGGAGCCAATGCGATCCTGGGTACTTCCATGGCGGTGGCCAGAGCGGCAGCCAACGCTTTGCGGATGCCGTTATATCAGTATTTGGGAGGAATGAATGCCAAGCGTCTGCCGGTTCCCATGATGAATATATTAAACGGCGGAAAACATGCGGATAACACGGTGGATTTGCAGGAATTCATGATTATGCCGGTGGGCGCCGTGAATTTCAGCCATGCGCTTCAGATGTGCGCGGAAGTATACTATCATCTGAAAGTGATACTGAAAAAGCAGGGCCTCTCAACGGCAATCGGAGACGAGGGAGGATTCGCGCCGAATCTGCCCAGCGCGCGGGAAGCCTTAAGCCTGATCGTAGAGGCTGTGACCAGAGCGGGATATGAGCCGGAGATGGATTTCAGGATCGCGATTGACGCGGCGGCCAGCGAGCTGTATGATGATGAGATCAAGAAATATGTGTTCCCGGGCGAGAGCCAGATGCAGGGCAAAAAGATCGTCAGAAACACCGAGGAGATGATCCGTTATTATGAAGAGCTGCTTCAGGAATTCCCCATCGCGTCCATCGAGGACGGCCTTCATGAGGAGGACTGGGACGGATGGAAAATGCTGACCGATGAGTTCGGCAGCGGCCTTCAGCTGGTGGGTGACGACCTTTTCGTAACGAATACGAAACGGCTGGCCAGCGGGATCAAGCTGGGAGTCGCCAACTCCATTCTCGTCAAGGTCAACCAGATCGGTACCCTGACCGAAGCGTTCAATGCGGTGGAGATGGCCCACAAAGCGGGATATACGGCGGTTATATCACACCGCTCCGGCGAGACGGAAGACTCCATCATTGCGGATATAGCGGTGGCTACCAACGCGGGACAGATCAAAACCGGAGCTCCCTGCCGGTCTGACCGTACCGCAAAGTACAACCAGTTACTCCGCATCGAAGAACAGCTGGGCAGGGTCGGAGAGTATATCAATCCCTTTATGGACAGCCAGAAGATGTAAAATAATGGACGCTCAGAAGATGTAAAATAATGGTTGAAAATCCGGCACGTCTATGCTACACTAGATTATGGTTTTATCATTAGGAGGTGTACGGGTTGGACATTTTGAGAATTATTATAACGATCATATTTGTAATTGACTGCATCGCTTTGACAGTGGTTGTATTATTACAGGAGGGTAAATCCGCAGGTTTAGGTACGATCGCAGGTGCCGCTGATACCTATTGGGGCAAAAACAAAGGACGTTCTGTGGAAGGCGCTCTGGAGAAATCCACAAAGTTTATGGCCATTGGTTTCATGGTTATGGCAGCGGTCTTAAACATTAACTTTTAATGGATAAAAACACTCTTGCAAAAGAGTGTTTTTTTATAGCTACAGGCTGACAGGAGAAACGGTATGGAAAAAGAATTATTCGAACAGAGAAAAAAGACCGTGTACGATTTTATTTGCAGTGAAAATTATGTACCAATGAAAATAAAAGAAATCGCCATAGTTTTACAGATACCAAGAGAGAACCGGGAGGAACTAAAAGAGGTGCTGGACACGCTTGTGACGGAGGGAAAGGTGGATCTGTCCAAGCGGGGCAAATACAGCCGCTCGGAGGGCAAATTCCTGACGGGAATTTACACCGGCCATCCCAGAGGATTTGGATTTGTCACAGTGGAGGGGATGGAGGAGGATATCTTTATTCCGGAGTCCGCTGCCAACGGGGCTGCGCATAAGGACCAGGTGCGGATCGTCCTGACCCCGGAGCGGGGCGGGAAGCGCAGGGAAGGCGCGGTGGTGAAGATACTTGAGCATGGTTTCATGCGTCAGGTAGGGACGTTCCGACGGGAAAAGAAGTGCGGATACGTGACTCCGGACGATCAGAAATTCACGAAGGATATCTATGTGCCGCTGGAGCGTTCCAAAGGGGCGGTGACCGGGCATAAGGTCGTGGTGGAAATCACGGAATACGGGACGAAGAATAAGAACCCCGAGGGCAAGGTGACGGAGATCATCGGACATATAGATGACCCGGGAACGGATATCATGGCGATCGTGCGGGCTTACGATCTTCCGGTTGATTTTCCGGTGGATGTGATGCAGCAGGTAGAGGGGATACCGGATGAAGTCAGCCCGAAGGACTGGGAAGGACGTCTGGATCTGCGGGAGTGGCAGACGGTGACCATCGATGGGGAAGACGCCAAAGACCTGGATGACGCAATCACATTAACGCAGGAAGGCGACCACTACATGTTGGGCGTGCACATTGCCGACGTGACCCATTACGTGACGGAACACAGCCCGCTGGACCGGGAGGCGCTAAAACGCGGTACCAGTGTATATCTGGTGGACCGGGTCATCCCCATGCTTCCCCACCAGTTATCCAATGGAATCTGCTCTTTGAACGCAGGAACCGAGCGGCTGGCGCTCAGTTGCATCATGACCATCGACGCCAAGGGTAAAGTGGTGGATCACTCGATTGCCGAGTCTGTGATCCGGGTGGACAGGCGGATGAGCTACACCAGCGTGAAGAAAATACTGGAGGAGCATGACCAGGAGGAGATCCGTGAATATGAGGAGCTTGTGCCTATGTTTGAGCGTATGGCGTCTCTGGCACGGATACTGAGGGAGAAACGCAGGCAGAGGGGATCGATCGACTTTGATTTCCTGGAGACGAAGATTATCCTGGATGCGAAAGGGCATCCGGTTGATATCAGGCCCTACGACCGGAATACAGCCACCAGGATTATTGAAGACTTTATGCTGATCGCCAACGAAACGGTGGCGTCGGATTACTTCTGGCAGGAACTTCCGTTTGTATACCGTACCCATGACAAGCCGGACCCGGACAGAATCCAGAAGCTGGGCATGTTTATCAATAATTTTGGTTACGACATCAAAGTATCTCCCGACGGGATTCATCCCAAGGAGCTGCAGAAGCTGTTAGGCAGAATCGAGGATAGCCCGGAGGAAAATCTGATCAGCAGGCTGACGCTTCGTTCCATGCGCCAGGCCCGTTATACCACGGAGAATACCGGGCATTTTGGTTTGGCCGCCCAGTGTTACTGTCATTTTACATCTCCGATCAGACGGTATCCGGATCTTCAGATCCACCGGATTATCAAGGAGAATCTAAGGGGAGAACTGACGGAACGCAGGATTCACCACTATGAAAGCATTTTAAATGAGGTCGCCAGACATTCCTGTGAGACAGAGCGCCGGGCCGACGAAGCGGAGCGGGAGACCGATAAACTCAAAAAAGTGGAATATATGGAACAGAGGATCGGGGAAATATACGAGGGTGTAATCTCCGGCGTCACAGCGTGGGGACTATATGTGGAGCTGCCGAACACGGTGGAGGGGATGGTCCACATTACGGCGCTGAAAGACGATTATTACTATTATACGGAAGAAACCTATGAGCTGGTCGGTGAACGGACCAATAAACGATACAAGCTGGGTCAGAAGGTGAAGATAGAAGTTACCGGCGCGGACCGGATTCTGCGCACGATCGATTTTGAGCTTGTGGAAGGGGAGAAGGAAGATGGGCAAGGAGAGCGTGAAGCTGATCGCCAATAATAAAAAGGCATACCATGATTATTTTATAGAAGACAAATACGAAGCCGGCATATCACTGGCGGGAACGGAAGTCAAATCCCTGAGAATGGGCAAATGCAGTATCAAGGAGGCCTTTATCCGTGTGGATAAAGGGGAGGTGCTCATATACGGAATGCATATCAGTCCTTATGAAAAGGGGAATATTTTCAACAAGGATCCCCTTCGGACGAGAAAACTTCTGCTGCACCGCTATGAGATTAATAAAATACTGGGAAAAATCACGGAGAAAGGTTATACGATGGTCCCCCTCCAGGTGTACTTTAAAGGCAGCCTGGTGAAGGTGGAGATCGGGCTGGCCCGCGGTAAAAAACTTTACGACAAGCGGCAGGACATTGCGAAAAAAGATCAGCGCCGGGAGGCCGAACGGGATTTCAAGGTAAAGAATCTCTAAGGATATGATGGAAAAAGAGACGAGACGGGGCTATGTATCCGAAGACGAGAGAGAATTTTATCAGGCCTCCGGCATCAGTCTGCTGAAAAGAGCGCAGGAAGAGATCTTCTGGCTGTTGGAGAGAGGCTATCCGATCAAATCGGCGTCCGTATTCGTGGGAAACCACCACCTGCTGTCGGAGCGGCAGAGATTAGCGCTGGTGCGGGCCACGTCGCCGGCGGCAGCTATTGCGCAGCGCGTGGAAAAACTGATGGATCAGGAGGAAATGCTGGATGGACGTACGGTTTGTATAGATGGGTTCAATCTGATCATTACGTTGGAAACCGCGCTGTCAGACTCCACGCTCATCCGCTGCATGGACGGAACCGTAAGGGATCTGGCCGGCTTACGGGGCACCTACCGGCTGATCGATAAAACGGATGAGGCGGTCAGGCTCGTGGGGACACAGCTGGAAAAACGTCATGTGGGCAGGGCCGTCTTCTATCTGGACGCACCGGTGTCAAACTCAGGGCGGCTGCGGGCGCGGATATTGGAACTGATGGAGGGCCGGAGCTTTGAGACAGTAGTGGAATTGGTTCCGAACGCGGATGTGATATTGGAAAAGGAAGAGCTGGTGGCCACCAGTGACGCGATCATCTTGAATCACTGCAAAAGCTGGATCAATCTGGCTTCGGATATACTGGCGGATCAGGGAAACGTACAGCGTCATCTGATCGACCTGTCGGATGTCACGCGGATTATGGATACGAAAAAATAACAGGGGCATTGCGGCGCAGCTGGGGGTTTGATCAGCGGCGGGCAATGCTCCTGTTTTGTTAGCGTTTAGTTACCAGATATGCTGAAAGGAAAAGGCTCATCCAACATGTCTGATATGGTACCGAAGGGAGGCCTTACAGGCCCCGGTCCGTGAGGAGGACGGGGAGGCGGCCCAAAAGGCGGCCTTACAGGCCCCGGCCCATTAGGGTGACGTGGGGGCGGCCCAACCGGAGGCCTCACAGGCCCCGGTCCATGAGGGGGGCGTGGAGGCGGCCCAACGGGTGGCCTTGGAGGAGGTCCCCAAGGAGGCGGCCCAACCGGAGGCCTTGGAGGAGGTCCCCAAGAGGGTGGCCCAACGGGCGGTCTTGGGGGAGGTCCCCAAGGAGGCGGTCCAACCGGAGGCCTTGGAGGAGGTCCCCAGGGAGGCGGCCCAACGGGCGGCCTGGGGGGAGGACCGGCAGGGGGACGGCTATTGCCGGGTGGGCATAGAATACAGCCGGGCCATGCCGGACGATATTGTACAAAAGATTGTTCAGGCATTTTTTGGTATCCTTTCACTGATGATACAATATAATATATGTAGGAATAGCGGAAGGGTACCGGAACGATGTTTTTCTATTTCGAAAAAGAATTCTATTGCGATATTTTAGAGCTTTAATTTGCTAAATGGCATTTCCTTGTTTAAAGAGCAATCCTATGGTATGATGATTAAAAAGTGTGGACACTGAGTTTTACTTGGTAATTTAAGTAGAGATGAAAGTAAATTATATAAAACTGTGGAAATTGCTAATGCAATTTTCAAGGATGTTTTGACTAAAATAAAGAGGAGGGACTGCTTATGATGCCGGACGTTAAAATCAAAAACTCCAGAGAGCTGGAATTTGCCGTATTTTGTATTGAAAATGTTGCCGCAAAGCTCGGCGTAAATGCGGAACGGGTGTATCAGGCATTTGCGGAGAAAAGCGATATTCTGAACGGTTACATTGTGCCGGAATATGAAATCCTGCACACGCAAAGCCGAGAATATATTGTAGACGACCTCCTTGATGTGATGAAAGAAAGGGGGGTGGAAGTTTGATTCTGTATCATGGTTCTTATTTGGAAATCGCAGAGCCGGACTTGCTTCATTCCCGCCCCAATGTGGATTTTGGGCGTGGATTCTATGTCACGCCCCTGTATGAGCAGGCGGCAAAATGGTGCGGTAAATTTAAACGGCGTGGAAAAGACGGAATCATATCCCGTTATGCGTATGAGGAAAGCCGGGAAGCTGAACTGAAAACGCTGAAATTTGATTCTTATTCCGAGGACTGGCTGGATTTTATTCTGAAATGCCGTAGCGGAAAAGATGCGACAGACTATGACCTTGTGGTTGGCGGCGTTGCCAACGATAAGGTGTTTAATACAGTGGAACTCTTCTTTGACGGACTGATCGACAAGAAGGAAGCCGTCAAACGTCTTCGCTATGAACGAACGAACCTGCAAAACTGTTTTCGAACAGCGAAAGCACTGGAGCTTTTGCACTTTGAAGGGAGTGAGATGATATGAACGCAAATCCAATTTTACTTCAGAAAAAATATAGTCGTGTCATTGAGTGCTTTGCCAAACAGCAGGGCATCTCATTGGATGCGGCACTGGATTTCTTCTACCATTCCGAGGTCTATCCGCTGATCCGGGATGGCATTTCCGATATGCACTGCATGAGTGATGCTTATCTGGCGGAAGAACTGGAACAGGAATACCAGGAAAAACAATAAGAACCGCTACGTACTGCGTGGCAATTTGAAGGGAATGCAATTGTGATTGCTCTTTGACTGCCCTGACAGGCAAGTGAAAAAGAGTCGTTGACAAGTGTGGCAGAGTGCTATATAATAAGCATACTCTTTAGAACTTCAGCTTAAAACCAGGGGTTGTACTGGTTTCGACGGGGGTTTTGAAGCTTAAGAAGCCATTCGCAGTCCGGAGCTGCGTTAAAATCCGGAAACTAAATATAAACGCTGAAGACAATAATTTAGCAATCGCTGCCTAGTTGCAGCTGTCGGACTTAAGTTCCCGTGGCTTAAGACCCCGGCATCAACGTTCACGGGGCACTTCGTTTCCTAAGCTTTGCGGAAATGGAAGAACTTATGAAGCTACCGAGTCCCCGAGCCGGTCATCAGGCGCCTGGACGAGGGAAATCTAAAGAGATGACTGTAATGGGAGAAGCTTAAGTGAATGGGCTTTCGGACAGGGGTTCGATTCCCCTCAGCTCCACTATATAAACCTTGATTTTATCAGGGTTTATTTTTTTCCATACAAAAGCCCCTAAAGAATACAAATCCCCCGGGGATTGACGATCCGGTGAAAATCCCTTATGATATTTGATATTGAGTAGAAAGCAAAGGGAGTTCACCGATGAATATATTGAATATAGAGCACGTAAGTAAAATATATGGAGAAAAAACGATCTTTGACGACGTTTCCTGTGGTATCCATGAAGGTGAGAAGATCGGCATTATCGGAATCAATGGAACAGGAAAATCGACACTTCTGAACATGCTGGCGGGTTTGGAAAAGCCGGATGAGGGACAGATTATCACGCAAAACGGATTGAGGACCGCGTACCTGGTACAAAGCCCGGTCTTTCCGGCAGAGGCCACGGTGCTATCCTATGTGACGGAGGGAAACAGCAAACAGGATTGGAACACGGAAAGCGAAGCGAAAAGTATCCTGAACCGTCTGGGGATTACGGATCATGACGGACGGATAGAGTCTTTATCCGGTGGACAGAAAAAGAAGGTCGCCCTTGCGAAAGTTCTGGCCTCCTCATTTGACGTACTGCTGCTGGATGAGCCTACGAACCACCTGGACAGTGATATGATCGGGTGGCTGGAAGAGTATCTGAACCGGTATAAAGGAGTTGTGATTATGGTTACCCACGACAGATATTTTCTGGACCAGGTAACCAATAAGATCTTGGAGATTGACCACGGGCAACTCTACAGCTACGATGCAAATTACTCCAAATTCCTGGAGCTCAAAGCGATCAGGGAGGAAATGGAGATGGCTTCGGAGCGAAAGCGTCAGAGCGTACTCAGGATGGAGCTAGAGTGGGCAAAGAGAGGCTGCCGCGCCAGAAGCACGAAACAAAGAGCCAGGCTTCAGCGGTTGGAGGATCTGAAAAATGGTACCGCTCCCTTGCAGGATTCGAAGGTGGAAATGGATTCCGTCGGAATCCGGATGGGGAAAAAGACGATGGAACTGCATCATATCAGCAAAAGCTATGGCGGCAGGAACGTGGTGGATGATTTTGACTATATTGTTCTGAAAAACCAGCGCCTTGGTATTATCGGACCCAATGGATGCGGCAAATCCACCCTGTTAAAAATCATGGCAGGCATCATCGAACCGGATTCGGGGGAAGTGGAGCTGGGTGAAACCATACGCATCGGTTACTTTGCCCAGGAGGTTCCGGATATGGATACGGAGCAGCGGGTCATCGATTACATCAAAGAGGTGGCGGAGTATATTCCCACGAAGGAAGGCAGGATTTCCGCATCCCAAATGCTGGAGCGCTTCTTGTTTACCCCGGATATGCAGTATGCACCGGTCAGAAAGCTGTCCGGCGGTGAGAAGAAACGCCTCTATCTCTTGAAGGTGATCTGCCAGGGCTGTAATGTACTCTGCCTGGACGAACCGGGAAATGATCTGGACATCCCGACCCTTACGATACTGGAAGATTTCCTGGATTCCTTTTTGGGAATCGTGATTACCGTATCGCACGACCGGTATTTCCTGGATAATGTGGTGGACCGGATCTTTGCTTTTGAAGGGGAAGGGCAGTTAACGCAGTATGAAGGGGGCTATACGGACTATCTCGAGACCAGGAACGAAAAGAACGCTGCCTTAGAGACACAAAAGAACGGGACGAGGGGACAGGAAGACAAAAAGAAAACGAAGAACAAAGAATGGAAACAGAATGCACCGGCGAAACTGAAGTTCTCCTATAAAGAACAGAAAGAATTCGAAACCATTGATGAAACCATCGGGGAGCTGGAGAAACGGATCGGGGAACTGGAGCGGGAAATGCTGGCAAACGCCACGAATTCCGTGAAACTATCCGCTGTGCTGGAAGAAAAAGAGCAGGCGGAAGCGCAGCTGGAAGAAAAAATGGAACGATGGGTATATCTAAACGATCTGGCTGAGAGAATAGAAGCCCAGAAAGAATAGAAGCCCGGAGAGAACAGGAAACGGCCGCCCCAGTTTTATCCATACTTATGAGGGATCACAGTAATTGCTCAGAATCCCCTTGAGGGCGGTAGCGCTGCTGGTATGGGAGCGTTCCACCGCGGAATTACATTTATCCGCCTCCGCGAGAGCGCAGCGAACCATTTTATGGGAGACTGTGGATGTAAATAGAATAACCAAATCCGGATTGCCGATCTGTTCCCGAAGTCCGGATTTTAATTTGGTAAATACTTTGGCCTTACAGTGATATTGCTTGCAAATATCCTTATATTGACAGGCCATCCGTTCATTTCCCCCGATAATAACAACACTCATGGAAGCACCTCCTGATAAAATGAGTTAGCAACAACTAACTAATGGTGAAAATATATGGCTGCAGTGGATAAAATACTGCAGCCGCTTGCTTTGAACTGCGTCATACATTTGGAAGAGTATGTGTAATTTTTAGTTAGCATAAACTAACTAAAAATACTATATCATAAAATTAAAAAAATGTCTACACCTTTTTGTATGGTTTCCGCCGTGATGTCCACTTACCGGTTCGTTTTCTGTACATGCTGCTTCAGCTTTTCAAAAGTGACAGGGCTGATCACATGCTCGATCCGGCACGCGTCTTCCGCAGCTGTTTTCTCATCCACACCGATATTCATCAGATACTGCGTCAGCAGCTGATGCCGTTCATAGATGGTCTCCGCAATCTCGCGTCCGGAATCTGTAAGCTCGATCATCCCTTTCGCATCGACCGTGATATGCCCCGCACTTTTTAATACGGAAACAGCGCGGCTGACACTGGGCTTAGAATACGATAATTCATTGGCTACATCGATGGACCGCACCGCCCCATATTTTAATTTCAAAACTAAAATTGTTTCCAGATAATTTTCTCCTGATTCCTGTAGCTTCATAGGTATGCCTTTCTTCTTATGATTTTCCGGTCTCTCTAATTTATCTTATTAATATCTTATCATTTGCCTTCTGTTTTTTCAACCGGATACTGATTAAGCAAATTTTTCCATATTGGGGTTGACAAAATGAGTTAGCAGAGGTAAACTTATCACGACAAAAGAATTAGCCGCTGCTAATCAAAGCTCACAGAGAGAAATAGAACGTTGTGGATGCCTTCTATTTTTTTAATCGGAACGAGTTAGCATTAACTAACAACGGCGGACTGGAACATGAAAGGGCAGTCTGGAAGATTTAAAAGACAGCCTGGAACATTCAAATAGTAAATCTGAGGTGAATCGTATGGAACATGCAGCATTACTTTCTACACATACCGGTCGCGGAACATCTGTTCAGACGAATCAGACGATGCAGACTTATGCGTCCCGGATTCCGCTTTCCATGGCGGGAACGGGAGTCGAAGTTTCGGTGGTGTCAATCAGAGGAAAGGATGACACGAAGCGGTTTTTGCGTAATCTGGGGTTCGTTGAGGGCGCATCGGCTATGGTAGTTTCAGAAATGAATGGGAATGTAATCGTAAATGTAAAGGGCACCCGGGTGGCGATCAGCAGGTCTATGGCAAACCGTATCCTGACGGCATGCTGATTTTAGGAAAAATGCGGCCGCGGGTTATGCGGAAAATGAGGAAATGGAGGTAAGGGAATGAGAACACTCAAAGACGTAAAATGCGGAGAAACCGTTTCTGTTATGAAACTAAACGGGACGGGAGCGCTGAAAAGAAGGATTATGGATATGGGGATCACCAGAGGGACGCAGATCTATGTCCGTAAGGTGGCGCCTCTTGGCGATCCGGTAGAAGTAAATGTGAGGGGATATGAGCTGACGATTCGTAAAAACGAGGCGGAGAATATTGAAGTAGCTTAGCGGGCGGTAAGACGCTGCCAATACAGGAGTTTTGCTTGCAAAATATTTTCTGTGCAAGCGGGACTCTATTTTACAGGATAATGGTTAGCTGTAGCTAACAAAATGGATGTGTGATGGACTATGGAGCGGCTATGAATGCTGTGATTCAGAAGGAGGAAAAATATATGAGTATCAAAATTGCTCTTGCAGGTAATCCCAACTGCGGCAAGACAACGATGTTCAACGATCTGACCGGTTCCAGCCAGTATGTGGGAAACTGGCCGGGAGTTACGGTAGAGAAGAAAGAGGGGAAGTTAAAAGGGCACAAAGATGTTGTGATCACGGACCTTCCGGGAATATATTCCCTGTCCCCTTATACGCTGGAAGAGGTGGTCAGCCGTAACTATCTGATCAACGAACGCCCGGATGCAATCATCAATCTGGTGGACGGGACGAATCTGGAGAGAAACCTGTATCTGACCACACAGATTCTGGAACTTGGAATACCTGTGATCATCGCTTTAAACATGATGGATCTGGTTGAAAAGTCTGGAGATAAGATTGACGTGAAGAAACTGGGGGCCGCGCTTGGATGTGAGGTGGTGGAGACTTCCGCGCTGAAAGGAAAAGGCTCCATGGAAGCGGCGGAGAAAGCCATCCGCCTGGCAGCCGCCAATAAGGCGTCCGCTCCGAGACATGAATTCGGCAAACCGGTGGAGGAAGCCTTACAGGCGATCGCGGATCTGAATGAAGGTATTGTGAAGCAGGAACATACCCGCTGGTATGCGGTGAAAATGTTTGAGCGGGATGAGAAGGTGATGGAGGAGATCCGGCTGGATCAGACGGCACAGGATAAGCTGGAGACGATCATCTCATCGGTGGAACAGGAGCTTAATGATGATTCCGAGAGTATCATCACGAATGAGAGATATGACTACATCACGAACCTGATGAAAAAATGTGTACATAAGCAAAGAAGGGGAATGACAGCCTCCGATAAGATTGACCGGGTGGTTACCAACCGTTTTCTGGCGCTGCCGATTTTCTTTGTGGTGATGTGTATCGTGTATTTCGTCTCAGTGTCCTGGCTGGGTACGATCGTAACAGACTGGACCAATGACACCTTCTTTGGAGAGTGGATCCAGCCGGCTGTCGGTACATGGCTGGAAAGCGTGGGAGCGGCGTCATGGCTTAATGGTCTTATCGTGGATGGTATCATAGGCGGCGTGGGCGCCGTGCTTGGCTTTGTTCCGCAGATGCTCATTTTGTTCTTCTTCCTCTCTATACTGGAGGATTGCGGCTATATGGCCCGTGTGGCCTTTATCATGGACCGGATTTTCCGCAAATTTGGTTTGTCCGGCAAGAGCTTTATTCCCATGCTGATTTCTTCCGGATGCGGAGTGCCCGGCATCATGGCTACAAAGACTATCGAAAATGAAAAAGACCGCCGGATGACTATCATGACAACGACCTTTATCCCCTGCGGCGCGAAGCTCCCGATCATCGCGCTGATCGGCGCGGCCATGTTCCCGCAGTTTACTCTGATGGGGCCGCTGCTGTATTTCCTGGGAGTGATTACGGTCGTGATTTCCGGAATTATTTTAAAGAAGACAAAGCTGTTCGCAGGAGATCCGGCGCCCTTTGTCATGGAGCTTCCACAGTATCATATACCCTCCGCGAAAGGCGTATGGATTCACATGTGGGAAAGAGGCAAAGCATTTATCATAAAAGCAGGTACCGTAATCTTTGTAGCCTGCGGCGTGATCTGGTTCCTGTCCAACTTTGGATTCTCCGACGGCGGATTTGGAATGGTAGAGGAGTCCGCCAGCCTTCTGGCCGTGATCGGATCTTTCCTGGCGCCTCTCTTCGCGCCTCTGGGCTTCGGCAACTGGCAGGCTGCCGTCGCTACCGTATCCGGGCTTGTGGCGAAGGAAAATGTAGTGGGGACCTTAGGCGTTCTGTTTGGCTTGGGCGAAGTATCCGAAACCGATCCGGGGCTGCTGGCCCAGATCAGCCTGATGTTCCCCCATGCCATGGCGGCGGTATCCTTCCTGGCCTTTAACCTGTTGTGCGCCCCCTGCTTCGCGGCGATCGGAGCCATCAAGCGGGAAATGGCCAGTGCGAAGTGGACCTGGTTCGCGATCGGTTATCAGACTATTCTGGCCTATGCCATTGCGTTGATGATCAATCAGCTGGGCGGATTGATTTTAGGAGCGTATAGCTTCGGCGCAGGCACCGTATTTGCGATTCTGGTTCTGATCGGATTCCTGTATCTGATCTTCAGGCCTGCGGCTAAACAGAGGAAAGCCGGAGCGCCTGCAGGTGCCAGGGCGTAGAAGCGGCCCGTTAAAAAGGAGGTTTTCTTATGAATATACCGACATTTCTCATTGGTTTGGCAGTTCTGGTACTGTATGTACTTGCGATCCGCTATATGCGCCACAAGGGATCGTGCGCGGGATGTTCATCCTGCAAAACCCATAGCGGCCGGGAGCAATCCGGCTGCAGCGGCTGCTGCAGCCAGTGCTCTTATCACTGTCAAAGCAGCATAAAGAAAGAGTAAAGCAGAGATTTTTTAAAAACTTTTCGTTTGGGCTGGAAACTTTTGGGGAAATACTATACAATAGTACATGAAGTTTATGAGAAGATAGGAAGAGAAAATAGAAAAATAGAAATGGGGTTTTCCAATGGAAGCAGTTCAGGTAACAAGGAAGAAAAGTTCTCTTTACTTATTATGGATGTTTCTTATTCTGATGATTGGGGTTTGTATCGCTACCTTTACGCTTGGGGTAAAGAAAGTCTATGCAGCGGATCAGCCGGCTCAGGCTGTTACTGCGGAGGCTGGAAGTGAACAGGCGCAAAGCTCCGAGGAATCGGAAGGAAGCACGTTTCTGGCTATTTTTCTGATCGGGATCATTTTTATTGTGATTGTCGTAGTGATCATAGTTTCAGCCGTATCCTCTTCCGTTATTGGAGCCGGTGTCTTTATTGCCGGTGATGAGGCGGATCAGAATTAAGCGGTGATCTGTGAGTTAGATAAAGACTTTGCGTTTTATTTATAGTAATTCCCTTATAAAGAATAAGAAATCCTGTGAACAGAAGGCTTTCAATGATAAGCTTTCTTATTCACAGGATTTTGTATTACTATGAGCGCACTTCCAGCAGTTTGTATCCGTTTTTGTGACTGTCCCCGCCAAATTAGCAGTTCAGCGTTCGTTCATATATCGTTTGATTTCATCAGAAGTCAATTTCCGTACTTCGGTATGCGGGTATTCTTTATAGTCTCCAACAGTAAAGACAGGCGTCATTCGTTTGCATTTCTTGTCCTTATTCTTTTTCAAAAATAACAGTAAATCCTCATTCCCTGGAAAGATTTTATAGGATACTTTGCCTTTGCTATTCTCTATCTCATAAATACCGCATGCCTTTTTGGTTGTATAGTCGGCGGTTCGCAAATAAAGTTTAGCAATTTCTAATGATCGGAAAGGGAAATTCCACCTTTGTAAGCCTCTGTTTGGGTCATGCTCTATACAAATACAACGCCCACACGTTCCACAAATATATTGCGTATGGTTTTCTAAACAATCCAGGGGATTTAGTAGTGGAGTTATTCTGTTTTTATCGGAGTAACATTCTTTACACATAGTAGTCTCCATACCTTTCTAGTAGTCTGTTCTCAGTATTTTTTCCGTTTCCGCTATATCTTTTTCTATCAGCCCGCGCATACTGTCTTTGTATTTTGAGAGATCGGCGTTTCGTAAACTTGTCAATATAATAGGAATGTACTGTGGCTTTGCCTTTCCTACCTGCGAAAGAGATTGAATGCACTGTCTGGCGGTAATCGGCTTCTCATCCATAATATGTGAGAGAAAGTCGGAAATATTGAAATCGAAACGGTTTTCTTCGTCCCACCGGACATTTGCCGAAATGATGTGCAGCGCCCGATTTCTCACATATGATTTAGGATGATCAAGCAGCGATGCAAAGTCATCAAAGTATTCATACCACGCATCTGTTTCCTGGCTCTCTGATATGATTTTAGCAGCTATCGCGCAGGCGTACTTGTCATCCTTTGACGTCAGCTTTGCTATGATGTTTTCTTCCATGGTATAGCACCTCGCTTTTGTATTTGATTTTATCTCTGCAAGTTTATCTGCTTCATGTTTATATTCAGATCCTTGTAATGTTTCAGGTGTATTCCGATATGTCCGATTCCTAATACAAGTACAGAAATCAATAGCCAGATAACCTTTCCGTATATTCCAAGTAAAAAGAATGCCATGACAGGTAATGTTGCCCCTGCAAGTGGAATGCACATAATACCACTATAAAAATCCTTGAGTTTTCGATCGCTGCGAAAATATCTGATCCACCAAATTTCATACAAAATCATGAGAGTAAACGCCGCTGCTAACCACCAGGTCCATGGCGTCAATCCAGGAAATTAAAGTCCGAAAAGATCAAAGAACAACAGCACACGAACACTTGGCCAATATGTTCAAACAAACTTAAAACCGGATTCTCTCCATCAGCAGTATAACCCTCCGGCTTTTTCTTTGTCCAAATAATGTTCGGTATAAACAGCAAAAGCAAAAATAAAAGTCCGATATACGAAAAACCGAAATGCCCCATATCTTTACCTCCATCGAGCATATAGCCATAAATAGCTTTGAAAAATAAGGATATAATAGGAGAAGCAGGAGCTGCCCCCGGTAAATTCAGCATTCCTGAGAGCGGTGTATCTCCTCGATACGGATCGAAATCTGCAGTACATAATTCTCATATCCTTTTACTGACAGATCATCCAGCAATACATCCTCATAAAAATATTCTCCGAGCCGGTAACCGTTCTTGTGCGCATAAGCCATCATCCGTTCGTAGGTCTGATACAGCGTTTCATAGCCGCCGGTGTGATAGGCGGTGAGATAGGTGCCGGCTTCCTTTACGAACACAGGGATTTTCCCGGGCTTTCCCATCAGCTGTGTGTAAAAGAAACTGTAGTCTCCGAAACGTCCGGCGGCTATGGCCTCCTGGCGGATCAGGGAACCTATCGAATAGGGGCTGCTGATATTATGGGCATCACAGTAGCGGATATGGTTCGTCATGGACAGCGCCACATTTTGGTCGTTGGTCAGCGGAACAGATTCGGTCAGAACCAGATAAGCCTTAGGCATGGCAACAGGGCCTATGGAGTCAAGATCGAGCTGCATGGCCTGACAGGTGAGATCCGCTTTTCTGTGAATCAGTTTTTCCATGCGCTGCATGGATTTTAAGCGGCTGTGCAGCTTTTCTTCCTCTGTCTTTAACAGGCTGACCAGTTCCTGGGGACTGCGCCGGTCCAGGTAGGCTTTGATATCGGAGAGCGGCATATCCAGTTCCCTGAGCATATGGATGACATTGAATACTTCGATCTGTGCTACGGTATAATACCGGTAACCATTGTCAAGCCGTACAGCGGGGGAGAAGATACCCAGGCTGTCGTAGTGAAACAGGGTATGTTTGGTGACGCCGCACAGCTTTGCAAATTCTCCGGTTGTAAAGTAGGCGGGCGTATATTCTTCCATGTCGGTCACTTCCTTTGAGATCCGTCGATGCCTTCGTGTAAGGCGCAGCAAAACGGCGCCGAACGGTATAACTTATTATAGAAGGTGAACGGGAATAGTGCAAGAGGGCGGATACGTCATATATTTGTGAAAATTCCCTGAACAGTTGGACAGAAGGATGGAATTTTGAAAAAAAGTGTGATACAGTAAAACCCAGAAGAAAGAGAAGAGAGGACTTTAAAGATGAAAAAGAAATTATTAGTTGCCGCAATACTGGCGGCAATGACTATGTTTGCAGCAGCCTGCGGTTCCGATGACAAGAAGGATAACGGCTCGACGGACAACACGGGGAAGACGGAGCAGAGCTCTGAGGCGGAAGCGGCTTCCGAGGGTCAGGACAGCGGTAGCGGCCAGTCAGATTCCGGCGAGGCTAAGGATGGACAGGCCGCGTCGGCGGAAGATCTGGGCATCGACGTGGAATATCAGTTCGAGGAGCCTAAGGCCGGAGATACGATCGCGGAACTTCAGGTGAAAGATTTCGGAACGATTCAGATAAAACTTTTCCCCGATATGGCGCCGAAGGCGGTGGAGAACTTTGTGACCCACGCCAAGGACGGTTATTTTGACGGTTTGACCTTCCACCGGGTGATCAATGAGTTCATGATTCAGGGTGGCGATCCCAAGGGGGACGGCACCGGCGGCGAGAGCATCTGGGGGCAGCCGTTTGAGGACGAATTTTCAAACAGCCTTTATCCCTGGCGCGGAGCGCTTTGTATGGCGAATTCCGGGAGTAACACCAATGGCAGCCAGTTCTTTATTGTGCAGAATGAAAAATATGATGAGTCCCTGGTATCCGAGATGGAAGCCATGGAATGGCCGCAGGAGATCATAGATAAATATAAGGAAAAAGGCGGAACGCCCTGGTTATTTGGCAAACACACGGTGTTCGGACAGGTGTTCGAGGGAATGGACGTGGTGGACGCCATCGCTGCGGTAGAGACTTCGGAACCCGGAGTCAAAGATAAACCGGTTCAAGATGTAATAATAGAGAAAGTTACTACTTACGTAAAAGAATGAGATAAGAAGGAGGCTTTGGCATGGAAAGACTGAAAATCCTGGTTGTGGATGACGAGAGCAGAATGCGCAAGCTGGTCAGTGATTTCCTGACCAAACAAAATTATGAGGTTCTGGAAGCGGAAGACGGCGCCCAGGCCATAGATCTGTTTTTCAAGGTGAAGGACATCGCGTTGATTATCCTGGACGTAATGATGCCGAAGATGGACGGATGGCAGGTGTGCCGGGAGATCCGCCAATACTCCAGGGTGCCGATCATTATGCTGACTGCCAGGGCGGATGAGCGGGATGAGCTGCAGGGCTTTGAGCTGGGAGTGGATGAATATGTAACCAAACCGTTCAGTCCCAAGATCCTGGTAGCCAGAGTCGAGGCGATTCTTCGAAGAGCGAACGCTATCGTGTCCGACGACATCTTAAGCGCCGGCGGCATCGAAGTGAACAAAGCGGCCCACATCGTGACCATTGACGGCAGCGCGGTGGAATTAAGCTATAAGGAATTTGAACTGCTCACTTATTTTATGGAAAACCAGGGACGGGCTTTATCCAGGGAAAAAATTCTGAATAATGTCTGGAATTATGATTACTTCGGCGATGCCAGAACGATCGATACCCATGTAAAGAAACTCAGAAGCAAGCTGGGCGGCAAAGGAGACTTTATCAAAACCATATGGGGGATGGGTTACAAATTCGAGGTGGAAGGATGAACGAAAGGCGCATCCATTGTATATCTGTAAGGGATTGATCCGGATATGCGGGACAGTGCATGCATGGAGGATAGAATGAAAAGACATTCATTGAAGATACAGATGGCCGTCATATTTATCATCATTATGGCGTCCACCCTGTTAATTGGCTGGGTTATCAACAATGTATTTCTGGAAGATTATTATATTCTGAAGAAGCAGGATGACCTGGTGGGAACCTACACGCAATTAAACCGTGCGGCCAGCGAGAATAACTTCACCTCACCGGAGAGCCTGGGGCTTTTAAAAGTGCGGCTTCAGAAGGGAAATATATCCATGTATGTGGTTACGCCCAACGGAGGTGCATTAAAATACTGTCCCAACGAGGAAGAATCCACTCTGCGGGATCAGTTGTACGACTATATCACGGATCCGAACTTTACCATGGACGGGAAAGAGCCTTATGAGGTTCACAAGTTCATAGATCCGGATTCGAAAACGGAATATGTGGAAATGTGGGGAATGCTGGACAGAGGGGATGTCTTTCTGCTGCGTTCTCCTGTATCCAGCATACAGGAAAGCGTTCTGATATCCAATCGTTTTATGGCGTATATCGGACTGGTCATTATCGTGGTCAGCGCGCTGATCATCTGGCTGATCTCCAGGAGAATCACGGAACCGATTCTGGAGCTGGCGCAGATATCGGAAAGAATGACGAAGTTAGATTTTGACGCCAAATACCACAGGGTCTGCAAAAATGAGATCGATATACTGGGCCACCATATGAATCAGATGTCGGAGACACTGGAGCACACCATTTCCAAACTGAAAACGGCCAACAACGAGCTGCAAAAAGACATACAGGAGAAAATCCAGATCGACGAGATGAGAAAGGAATTTCTATCCAACGTCTCCCATGAACTGAAAACGCCTATCGCCCTGATTCAGGGATACGCGGAGGGATTAAAGGAATGCATCAATGACGATGAACAGAGCAGGGACTTTTACTGCGAAGTGATTATGGACGAGGCTTCCAAGATGAACCTGATGGTCAAGAACCTGCTAAGCCTGAACCAGCTGGAATTCGGCAATGACAAAGTACAGATGGAGCGGTTCGACATGACCTCCCTGATCCGGAATATCCTGATGTCCACGGATATCCTGATCCGCCAGAACGGGATCAAAGTGATATTCAAGGAAGAAGAACCGGTCTATGTCTGGGCGGACGAGTTCAAGGTGGAAGAAGTATTTACCAATTACCTGAGCAACGCGATCCATCACGCAGCCAACGAGAAAATCATTGAAATCCGGATGATTCCTATGGATAAAAATGTAAGAATCTCCGTATTTAATACAGGAATCCCGATCCCGTCGGAGGATATCGAACACGTCTGGGATAAATTCTACAAAGTGGACAAAGCCAGGACCAGGGAATACGGCGGCAGCGGAATCGGCCTTTCCATAGTAAAAGCCATCATGGAATCTTTCCACAAGGAATGCGGCGTACAGAACTATGAGAATGGTGTGGAATTCTGGTTTGACCTGGATAAAGGCCTCTAAATCACAGACATAAAAAGTGGGTGCCGCAAAAACACAGTCCCTGAAAGGGACGCAAAGTGTTCGTGTGACACCCACTCCTATTCTGTTAAACTCTTTCCCATACCAGATCCATATCAGATGAAAACCAGATCATATAAAAATTCATCCGGAAACTATGTAGTTACATGGGAAAACTGCCGGTCTCTGTCTCGTTAATTACGTAATAAATCATATTTTCTTCGGGTTTCAAGTAGACATCCATTGTTTTGATATCCTTCACTTTGTTGCCGGCTTCCAGCCAAATGCTCTTTACGTGATCAATGACTTCCTTTTCACACACCTGGCGTCCAGCGTATTCCAATACCACCTGACATTTCATAACACTTACCTCCCTAAAGAAACACAGATTAAAACTACGGTATAAATATAGTACAGTTTATGGTAAAATGCAATTGGCCCCAAAAAGATTGTGGAATTCTCTACGCTAAAGCGTTAAAATTCAGGGATATATAGGTAATAATCCATAAACCGAAAGGGAAAATCTGACATTTCCCTTTTCATTATATGCAGAACAGGAGGCATTATGAGTTCAAAAATCAGAGAATATTTACAACGGTCCGATCGGATTTTGATCGGAATCGGAGAAGAAATTACCGCAAAATCCGACCAGAAAACGCGAAAATGTGTCTATGAGACACTAAACAACCTGCTAACCGGAAAGAATTACTACATCGTCTCTTTAGCAGAGGATGATCAGATGCTGCACGCCCCATTCGATCAGGCCAGAATCGTAACTCCCCTGTTCACGGAAGAGGAAAAAGGAGAGCGGGAATGGGACGCATACCTGAAATGGCTGTCCCAAACCCTCAATCACGACCTTCTCATCCTGGAGCTGGGCGCAGGCTTCCAATATCCCCAGATCATCCGTTTCCCCTTTGAAAAAACCGCCTATTTCAATCAAAAGTCCCATTTCATCCGTGTCCACTCCAAACTCTGCCAGGTACTAACGGAGAGCTCCGACCGCTCCGAGGCCATCCAGGCGGACCCAGGAGAGTGGGTATTGGATATAGATCGAAAATAGCCGCGGAGGCGGACCGCCGGAGGCTCGGAACTTGGGGGCGGCTCTTCTTTGAAGGGGGAGCGGTCCGGTTCCGGGGGCTTGCGGAGGGTC